>PMYL01000036.1 GCA_003170825.1 Acidobacteriaceae bacterium | reverse complement strand
CTCCTGAAACTTCACAACTAGGGTGGGAAACCTCGAACCCGGGGCAGCCCTTTTCATGACAAGCTCACTGAAGCTCCGTGCCCCATCCTTTCGCCTTCTTTTTGGCGAAAGGGTGGGAGACCTCGAACCTCAATCAGCACTTTTTATGGGCTCAGCAAAGAACCTGGCCTTCAGGAGTCTCCCATGAGAATCGGCGTCGTCAGCGATACCCACGGCCTCCTCCGCCCCGAGGTTGCGCCCGCTCTGGCCGGGGTGGAGCGCATTCTGCACCTGGGCGATGTGGGCAACGCTTCCATTCTCAAGGAGTTGGGCAAGATCGCCCCGGTCACCGCGATTCGCGGCAATGTGGATCGCGAAGGCCCATGCAGTGAACTGCCGGAGACCGAGGTTCTCCTCATCGCCGACCGCTACGTCTACATGCTCCACGACCTGAATACGCTCCACCTGGACCCCGCGGCGGGGAAGTTTGCCGCCGTGCTCTTCGGCCACACGCACGTGCCCAACTTTTACCGCCGCAAGGGCGTGCTCTACTTCAACCCGGGGTCGTGCGGGCCGCGGCGGTTTGAGCTGCCGGTGACGGTGGGGCTGCTGACGGTGAACGAGGATGGTAAATTCGAAGCGAAGATTGTCCCACTCACCTCCGCTTAGGCAGGGGGTAACTTCCGGATTGACGGTCATTCACCAGCTGAAATCCGGGTCGAGTGGCGGGACGCATTCTGATCGCGCCGTTCTCCGGGACCACGTTCCCGGATTGCCGACGATGCTTCGCGATCTGCCGGAGCGTACCATGTGCGATATACTCTGACAAATCGCAGACGCGCAACCTTTAGGAGCTAAACCAGAAAGGAGCGAACATGATGCATCTCACACCCTTCCTATTATTTGACGGCAATTGTGCCGAAGCCATGGCGTTTTACCAATCTTGTTTGGGCGGCGACTTGACGATCACGAAAATGGGTGACACGCCCATGAAGAGCCAGATGCCGCCCGAGCTGCATCACAAGGTGGCCCATGCCCACCTGAAAAGCGGCGTCATAGAGTTTTCGGCTACGGATTGGATGCACGCCAAGCGAACACCGAAACAGGGCAATACAGTCGGCATGTATCTTAACGGCGGGCAGTACAAAGAGTTGAGAGCAATCTTTGACCGCCTCGCGGCGGGAGCAGACAGTGACCTACTTGACGATTTGCAGGATTTGCCGTTTGGAACCTATGGACATCTTGCCGATAAATACGGCGTCCCTTGGTTCTTCCAAGGGGAGAAAAAGGGAGCCTAATACGGTGAAGAATATTCTCTGGCCGGGGTCCCGACTGGCTCATAACGACGCAGGTCGAAAACATGGTCCGAGGTCAGTGCTTCCGAATCACGCGCTACTCGGAAGTTGGGCCTCTGGATGCCGCTCCGTTCATCTGCCCGAAGAGTCCGGCTCCCGGAATATTGTCTTCCCGAGTGGATCGTCGCCAATCCGGAAGTTACGCCTGCCAGCCCCCCGGATCATCCCCGCATCCGTGGATTCACCCACCGATACACCACATCCGTCAGCAGGTTCACCAGCACATAGGTCAACCCAATCGACAGCAGGCAGCCCTGCACCAGAGCATAATCGCGATTGGAGATCGCGCTGACCGTCAGGCGGCCCAGCCCCGGCCAACTGAAGATGGTTTCAGTAACGATGGCCCCGGCCAGCAGCGCGCCGAACTGCAAACCCACTACGGTAATGATGGGTACCAGCGCATTGGGCAGGGCGTGGCGGCAGACCACCGCAAACTCGCTCAGTCCTTTGGCGCGGGCGGTGCGGATGTAGTCCTGGCCCAGTTCCTCAAGCATGGCGGTGCGGACCATGCGGGTGAGGATGGCGGCCAAAGAAGCGCCCATGGCGATCGAAGGCAGGACAAGGTAACGCCAATCGATCGAGCGGCCTCCGCCAGCATTTGCGCCGGAGACCGGCAGCCAGCCGAGGCTGATGGAGAAGACCACGATCAGGATAGGACCGAGGACGAGGCCGGGAACCGAAAGCCCGAAGAGGCTCACGACAGAAAGCAGTTGATCGAGCCAGCGCCCCCGGCGCACGGCGGCCAGAATGCCTGCGGGGAGGGCAAGGGTGAGGCCTAACCCCAATGCTGTCAATGTGAGCGCCAGCGTATAGGGGTAGCGGGCGGCGATCAGGTTGGCAACGGTCGAGTGCAGGCGGATGGAGCTGCCCAGGTCGCCGTGGAGGACGCCGTTCCAGTAGTGCAGATACTGTGCCCAGAGCGGCTGGTCGAGGCCGTACTGGTTGCGCAACGCGCTCATATCTGTTGGAGTTGCGCCCTCGCCCAGCATCTGCAGGATGGGGTCGCCGGGGACCAGGTGAATGAGCAGAAAGACCAGAGAAACCACCAGCCAGACAACCGGAATGGTGAGGACGAGGCGGGTGAGGGTCTGCTTCATGGGCTCGCCTACCACCATAAATCAGATTGCTTTGAAACGGCGCGGCCGGGTGCCGGGGCACCCTTTACGGTCGGGGTGCCGCACCGCTACCTGGCCAAATGAAATTCGGGGCTTTATAGGCTGCGAAAAAAGGCATTCGGAGCTGCAAGAAGTGTCAGGGCACGACTTTAGTCGTGCCGTAAGTGCCATAAAATCAATGCGGGCTTCAGCCCCTGCGGGATGTATCTTGGAATATTCGTCTGCCTTTCCCCCCTTTTTCCGCAGCCTGTCTAGCCCCCCAGAGAATGATGGCGCGGCCTTCGGAATTGATCGGAGATTTCCTCAGCGATACACCTCCGGAATGAAGTTCTGCTCGCTCATGGGAGGACGGACGTACTTGGACTTTTCGAGCTTTGGCAGTGTGAGCGGCTCGGGGGTCAGGTCGCGGTAGGGGATCATGGAGAGCAGGTGGCGGATGACGTTGAGCCGGGCGGCCTTCTTGTCTTCGGCGTTGACCACGTGCCAGGGGGTCTGCTTGAGGTCGGTGACGGCGAACATCTCGTCCTTGGCGCGGGAGTAATCGGCCCAATGCTTGCGGGACTGGAGGTCCATGGGGCTTAGTTTCCAGCGCTTGGTGGGCTTGTTCATCCGGTCCTGAAAGCGGCGCTCCTGCTCGGCGTCGCTGACCGAGAACCAATACTTGAGCAGGACGATGCCGGAGCGGATCAACATGCGCTCGAACTCCGGGCAGCTCTGCATGAACTCCTGATACTGCTGCTCGGTGCAGAAGCCCATCACGTGCTCCACGCCGGCGCGGTTGTACCAACTGCGGTCGAAGAGCACCATTTCGCCGGCCGCGGGCAGATGCGCGACGTAGCGCTGGAAGTACCACTGTGTTTTTTCGCGCTCGGTGGGCGTGCCGAGGGCCACCACCCGGCAGACGCGGGGGTTGAGCGATTCGGTAATGCGCTTGATAGCGCCGCCCTTGCCGGCCGCGTCCCGGCCTTCAAAGAGCACGATGACCCGCATGTTTTCGTGGCGAATCCATTCCTGGAGCTTGACCAGCTCAACCTGTAGGCGGCGCAGCTCGCGGTCGTAGTTGCAGTCCTTGCCCAGATGCAATGCGCCGGCGTTGACTGGCGGCAACAGCGCCCCGGCATGATCCTTGCCGCCCGATTGTTTTCCCTTACCGTCCACGTGCTGATGCTTCCGCTTGCTCTTGTCTGCCATTTGCCTTCCTCCGGCTCAGTGGACAGTGTACTGCGCGGGCGGCCAACGGGTCAGCGCCCATTGGAATTTTGCCGGGTCGCGCACAGGCCCGCAGACCGCTATTCTTTCTATCGGCACGATGCGGGCCCTCGCTACTCCAAATGCCACAGGTTAGCCCCGCTCAAGCGAGGTTAGCGAGTTAGCGGGTTTCGTGGAGATTCCGGCGATTTGGGCCGCGGGTAGATGTATGGGGCGCCCGGCGCCCCGCTGCGTCTCGGAATTCAGTCTGCAACCGGCGGCTCTTCCTCCACCGGCTCAACGCGTATCTTGGCGATCCGCCGCCCCTCCATCTCAACCACCGTCAGCCGGCGCCCTTCGTGAATCACAAACTCGCCGACCTCCGGGATATGCCCCAACCGCATCAGCAGGAAGCCGGCCAGGGTTTCCACGCCGCCTTCGCGGGGCAGGCGCCATTGCATCTGGGTTTCCAGGTCGCGGAGGTTGACGCCGCCGTCCATCAGCAGCGCTCCCGAGGCGGTGGTGAGGACGGGGAGGACGGGCGAGTCGAACTCGTCTTCCAATTCTCCAGTAAGCTGCTCGATGGCGTCTTCGGCCGTGACCAGGCCGACGGTGGAGCCGTATTCATCCACCACGATGGCCAGGTGGCGGCGGCGCTGCTGGAAGTCGCGGATGAGGTCAAGGACGGACTTGGTTTCAGGGACCACGAGGACGTCTCGCATGACCTGCGAGAGTTTGAGTTCGACGAAAGGCGGACCTGGCCGGTCGGGCGGGCTTTGCAGCGATTGAAGGCGCTGGGATGGGAGTCGTTCAGCGGCGGTGCGGAAGTACATAAGGCGGGCGAGGTCCTTGGAGTAGACGACGCCAACGATGTGCTCGGGGCCGCGGGTTTCGTCGTAGACGGGAACGCGGGAGTGCTTGCGGTCAATGACTTTGGCGCTGGCTTCTTCAACCAGCATGTTGGAGGGCAGGGAGAAGATTTTCTGGCGCGGGGTCATGATCTCGCGGATGGAGACTTCATCCAGCTCCAGGGCGCGGTGAATGAGCGTCTCCTGGAATTTGGGCAGTAGGCCCATGCGGCGGGCGGAGGTGGCGATGAGCTTGAGCTCCTCGGGCGAATGGACCTGGGCGCGCTCGGTCATGGGGATGTCGAAGCCGCGGAGGATGACGGCGGCCGAGCTCTTGAGGAAGCGGACGGCGGGACGGACCAGGGCCATGAAGAAGAGCATGGGCGGGGCGACGGCTACGGCGAGAGCCTCGGCCCGGCGCAGTGCGAGGGACTTGGGCACCAGCTCGCCGACGACCACGTGGAAGTAAGTGATGATGGCGAAGCCGAGGGTGACGGCGATGATGTGGGCGTAGATGCCGGTCCATGCCTGATTGACGTTCAGAGCGCCGAGCCAGCCCATGAGAACACCGGCGGCGAGGGGTTCGCCGATCCAGCCCAGGGCCAGGGAGCAGAGGGTGACGCCGAGTTGCACGGCGGGCAGGAAGTCGTCCAGGTCCTGCTGCAGGCGGCGGACGGCGCGGGCTCCGGGAACGCCGGCGGCCAGCATCTGCTCGATGCGGGTGTCGCGGATAGAGACCAGGGCGAACTCGGCTGCCACAAAGAAGGCGTTGGCCAGGATGAGCATGGCCACGGCGACAAATTCGAGCAGCGAAAGACCTTGCATCTCGCTCTGGAGGATAGCATCCGGTGGGGTTGCCGGGATTCGTGCTTTCCCTGGTCAGGCGCGATGAACCACCTCATGGACGAAGACCTGTCCGTGGAGGTCCTGGCTTTGCGCCGAACCTGGGCGCCCGGCACGGAGAAGCCCGCTCTTAGCTCCTGGCCTGAAAAAAGCCTGTACTGAGCAGACCCTGGACATCCTCCGGGTCGATCCACTGCTCGGGCTGCTCCTGAGAAAAGTGGTACACATCGCGGGAATGTTCGCCTGTTACGAGGTACGATCCGGCGCCCTTGAAGACGACGGGCGCGCGCGGCTGAGCAGGTGCGGGTGGTGGTGGAGCGGGCGGGACGGAGATTGTCCGCCGTTGCCGGATCTCTTCGCGCTTCTTGCCGCAGCAGCTCATATCATTGCTCTCCCGGCGGGGTTTGTTGAGTGGTAAGTGAAGGATTGCCCAGTCTCTCCAGCAGACATGCGGCTCCTGAAAGCGCGAGCCAGACGAGCGGCCATTCGCTCCATTTCTTCATGAGCAGGCAGGCGACCGGAGCGGCAATCCACAGACTCAGGCAATAGAAGCAGTCCATGAGTTTGCCGAAGAAGCCGTCTCCGAGCCATTTCCGGAGGATTACGATTGCGTCTCCAGGTCCGTCCTCCATGGCCAGCAGATGAGTCAGGCGCCAGGTTGCCAGCACGGCCAGGATAAGACGGAACCATCGTTCCAGGTCCATCGACAGATTCCTCATGGGGATGTGGAAGCGGCCCGCGGCAGGTTCGCCATGGACCGCTTCGAGTTAGCAGTTAGGGGCAATCAGGCGTTCACAACCGCAATTGCAAAGGACGGGTCTGTCCACTTGTAGATTGGGCTGTAATTCCAATCGTCCAACGGCCCCGCGTCGCTGCCCGCGGGGTTGAATGCGCGGCTGATGGCCCAGACGTCGAAGCTGTAAACCCCTTGCAGCTGCGAGTGGGAGATGATGTAGGTGGCGACATTGGGGAAGGTATTGTCGCCGGCATCCTCGTACCAATGCTGCTCGGTGGCCAACTGAGCGACAGCCTCTGCCGGAGTTGCAGGAGTGGGGTAAGGCGTGGCTCCGCCGTCACAGCCGCCGACACGCAACTGGACAGACCGGAGGTGATTGGCGGTGACGGAGTAAGTGACCTGGATGTAGACGTCCTGCGGCGTAACTCCACGGTCGATGACCACGCAGTCGTTGATGGGCACCGGTTGGGCACCGCTAAGGTCCGAGTTGAAGCTCCAGATGGCGCTGTAGGTGACCGCCGGGACGGAGTTATCGATGACAAACCCCACCGGCGTCGAGGTAGCCAGCAGGCTCTTGCTGCCGTCGGCAACCTCCAGTTGGATGGTGTAAAGGCCATTGGCATTGATTGCTGAGTTTACTGTGTCCCATTCGAGGACCATGGAGTTGGGGAACCAGCCGTCGGCTGGGTTGATGACGGGGTACCATCCACTGGCATCGGAGACGGGCCACTGTTCCTGGAGGTTTCCTCCGACCTCGAGATAGAGCGGCCAGGTGAGTCCGGTGAACGGCGTGAGAGCAGAAGGAGTGATGCTTCCCGGAGCCGTGTAGGTGTAGCGCAAGCGATAGTAGGCGGCGCTATCCACCATCGTGCATCCGTATATCTGGAGAGTGTCGCAATACGGCGCGGTGGAGGGTGGCACACCGGCCTCGGCCAGGGTACCGCCAGGATGGGGCGGGTTGGGGCGGGTTGCAAAGCCCGTCGTGGCATTGATGTACGGCGCGGCCGGTGCAGGCGGATTGACCAGGGGCATCAGGCCGGCATATTCGAGCGAAGGCACATCGCCGCAGGGCACGTTCGGGGTATTGCAGTTGGTGGTGGAGATGGCGACGGGCGAGGCGAGCAGGGTGACGTTGGAGGGAATGCCAGTGCCCCACGGCACGTCGAACAGTCCGCTTGAGTAGATAACCACCGGGGGGGTTCCGGGGCCGTTTACGACCTGCGTAGCGGTGAAGGAGATATCCGGCACCTCGAAGATGGGTACCCACTCAGGCACGAGGATGTCGTAGCAGCGCAGGAAAGGCCCGTAGTAGTGGGCCAGGTTGAGGCCCTCAAGCTGATTCACCTCCAGGCCCAGGTTGTTGGCCAGAGTGCTCCGGACGGCGGCATGGTGTTGTTCCCGGTTGGCGTTATTGACGGGCTTTCTGAACTCCTTGGGCAATGCAGGGGCCAGAGCGGTGGGGAAGGCTGGGCGAGCCAGAAGCGCCTGCTGGCCGATATTGGAGCTGCCAAAGGTCTTGCCGGGCGCGGTGGCGGCCAGTTGTCGGACAACCTGTGTACCGAGCAACTGCTCAGCCTTTTGGTAGAGAGGGGTGCCGGGCTTCAGCGTTACATAGGCCTGCGCCTCGGGCCCAGGGTCAGGGCCGATCGGATGGCCTTGCAGATACGCGATGACGCTGCCGACGGTAGGCTTGTTGAAGAGTTCGAGATAGCAGATGCGCTCGAGGCGGAAGCGCAGAATCCACTCGACCATAAAACGAGGCACCCAGACGCAGAAGTTGCCGCACGGATCGGTCGTTACCGTAGCAACCACCTCGGTCGTGCAGTGGAAGGGGAAGAACCAGGTCCAGGGATTGCCTACGGGGAAGAACCCGAAGAGGGAGCAGACCGTTTCCTCAACTTTGACTGTCGCGTAGGGAACCGGATCCAGATTGCCGGTGGCCGGATCCTGCTTGACGACCTGGCCGCAGACTTGGGTAAACAACAGCAGGTTGGGGTCGATCTGCCAGCGGAATTCCGAGGAAATCTCGGCTACGGAAAGACCTTTGAACTTCGATGCGTCGATTCCGGTGAGAGAGGCCAGGGCGGTTGCCTGGGACGCGGTTAGGGGCGCCTTATCGGGCGCCAATTGTGCGCGAGGTTTTTCGTGCTTGGTCATGGGGGAATGCTCCTTCGGGTTGGGGGTTGACGAATCTTGAATTGAGAGGGGAAGACCGCGGATGCAACGCTCCGAACAGGGCGGTTGGCATCGCGGCAATACTGCACACACGTCAAGCGCTTAGAGTGAATTCTCTGGAACACGCTCTGCAGGGTATAACGCGCTTCAGCACAGCCTTCCTTTCGGCGGCTGGAACCACGGGGCGGCAGGTTGCGTATGAAGGGGCAGGCGGTTGACGGCCGGGAGTGGGCGCCGTCTGACATAGGTCTGCTTCATCGATTTTTTCAGGCCGCGGAGAGCGGCGGCATTTCTCGCGCTTTAGGAGGGTTCTGGTGGCTGCATCGCGAAAGAGCAAACGATTCTGGATTTGGCTGGGCATTGGGGTGGTGGTGCTTGTGCTGGTGGCGGGGGTTGCGCTGGCGCGGATGGTGAAGGGTACGGCCATCGACCCCAACAAGCTGGCCAAAGTGACGCGCGGCGATGTGGCGCGGTCGGTGGTGGCCACGGGAAAGATTCAGCCGATCACTAAGGTGGAAGTGAAGAGCAAGGCCTCGGGAATCGTGGAAAAGCTGTACGTGGACATCAACAACGTGGTGAAAAAGGGCCAGCAACTAGCGCAACTGGACCAGCAGGAGATTCAGGCGCAGGTGGAGGCGCAGCGGGCGCAACTGGCGTCGGCCGAGGCTAATGTAGGCACGTACCAGGCCAATATCGAGCAGGATAAGGTGAACGCGGCGGCGCCGGACCTGCCCATGTACAAGGCCACGCTGGACCGTAATCTGGAGATGCAAAAGGAAGGCATCGTGAGCCGGCAGGTGCTGGACGACGCCAACAAAGACTACCTGGCGGCGCTGACCCGGCGGGATTCGTCACACGCGCAGATCGGCGTGGACACGGCCAAGCTGAAGCAAGCGCGGGCACAGGTGATGCAGAGCCAGGCCAGCCTGAAACAACTGGAGGAGCAGCTCAGCTACACGACGATCGTGGCGCCGATGGACGGGGTGATTCTTTCCAGAGACGTTGAGATCGGAGACGCGGTCAGTTCGATTCTGGTGCTGGGCTCTACGGCCACGCTGATCATGACCGAGGGCGACATCAATGAGGTTTATGTGCAGGGCAAGGTGGACGAGGCCGATATTGCGCACGTCTACATGGCCCAGCCGGCGCGCATCAAGGTGGAGAGCTTTCGCGACCGCGCGTTTAACGGCAAGGTGACCAAGATCGCCCCGCTGGGCGTGGAGAAGGACAATGTGACCACGTTTGAGGTGCGGGTTTCCATCAACAACCCCGGCGGGGAGTTGAAGGCCAACATGACGGCCAACGCCGAGATCCTGCTGGACGAGCACAAGGGCGTGCTGACCGTGCCGGAAAATGCCGTGATCTACGACAACCAGAAGAATGCGTCGGTGGAGATTCCGGACAAGAAGCAGAAGGAAGGCAAGCGCAAGGTTCCAGTGAAGGTTGGACTTTCCAACGGCTCGGTGACTGAGATACTCAGCGGGTTGAAGGAAGGCGACCAGGTGGTGTTGCAACAGTAAAGGCAGCTAGTACCGAGGCCGCGTGATTGTGTAATTTCTGGAATGTAGCGCCGGTCTCCAGACCGGCTGTCGTGCGGGCGTCCGCGCCCGCACTTGTCCAGGAGCAATTACCAAATTACACAGCCAAAGCACTAGAGGCTATCTTCCATGAAACGAGGAGCACGATGAAGCAACTTTTTGTAGTAGCGGCGGCGTTGGCGCTGGCGGCGGTTCCGGCGCTGGGCTCGGAGGCCACCTTCGAGCGCAACCTTTCGGTGAGCGGCAGAGTGGAGCTTTCGGTCTCGACCGGCTCGGGCAACATCCACCTGACGCACGGCTCCGGCAACCAGGTGCATATCTTCGGCAAAGTGAAGTCCAGTTGGGGCGGCAGCGACGCGAAAGTGCGGGAGATCGCGGCCAATCCGCCCATCGAGCAGACGGGCAACATCATCCGCATCGGCGCGCGCCACGAGAGCCTGCGCAACATCAGCATCGACTATGAAATTGAGGCGCCCGCGGACGCGTACCTGGACGCCGGCTCCGGTTCGGGCGACGTGACGGACGACGGCATCGGCGAAAACGCAAAGCTGAACACGGGTTCGGGCAACATTCACGCCACCGGGCTGCACGGGGGCTTCACGGTCAACACCGGATCGGGAGACATCTATGCCGAGCAGACCGGCCAGGGCGACGTGAAGGCCGAGACCGGATCGGGCAATATCGAACTGCGCAACCTGCGCGGCGGATTGCGCGCCGAGACCGGCTCAGGCAACATCAAAGTGGGCGGGACGCCGGCGAACTCCTGGCATCTGGAGACCGGTTCGGGCAGCGTGGAGTTCTGGGCCGGCGACGCGCCGCTCACGCTGGACGCCGAAACCGGTTCGGGCAGTATTCACACCGACCGGGAGATACTGACGCAGGGCTCGCAGGACCACCACCACGTCACCGGCAAGCTGAACGGCGGCGGCCCCGCGGTGCGGATCGAAACCGGCTCGGGCGACATTCGCGTTCACTAGATTGCATTGGCCGGCAATGGTTGGCCGGACGCACAAGTTTGTTCCGCAGGCGAGGCCTTGACTGCTCCATGGGAGGGCCTCGCCTGTCTTTTTTGCCCTCTTCTTCCCTTCCCTATGGGGTGAAAATATGATGTTGGGGTCCGCGCTCTGCCAGATCTTTCGCCGCGGTCCGCCGCGGCGGAAAGCCTGGGGCGCCCGGCTCTAGTTATTGCCACTCCTGAGCCGCTGAAGGAATTCATCGACTCGCTGTTTGTCCACGCCGTGAACCATGCCGTCAACCATAGAAGCCTGCCCCTGGCGCCGATCCCTGCCGTTTTGCAGGACAAACTGGAGGCCGACGCCGTCGTTGCCCCAGCGGACGACACACGCATTTACGGTGATCGAACGCTCGACGGTCGGTTCCCTGCGATCTGTGAGTGTCATCCTTACCACGGTTCCCGGGTACCAGCGCTCAGTGGTGAACAAGTACAATCCGGTCGGACTGACATCTCGAATGCCGTGCTCCTCTGAGACGCCGCCGGTCCAGAAATAGGCAGCGAGGCCAGGCAACGACTCCCGTGAAGCTTTCCTCGGTTCGGGAGGATCGGGAGACAGCAAGCGCTGCAACCAGCTCTTCGCGGGCTTGATGTTCTTCATCTCCGGTTCGACAGGGCCCTTCTCAGGCGGTTGCTGAACCAGGGTGTGGTCCTCACTGGGAAGGTCCTCAATCGGAGAGTCCTGATTGGGACGCTTTTGCCTGGTGCGATCCTCAAATTGCAGCACACGGCCAGGGACGCTGCGGTTTGCCTCGTCCTGCGAAGGAGCGGCACGTTGCGCAACGTCGGCATCGGCCTTTGAACTGGGCAACCGCTCCAGGCGGCGCTTCATCTCCTCGGGCTCGCAGACTACCACCTGATCGCCCGGTTGCGTCTGCGTCGACTCGATCGTGCGGGCTGACAGTACGAGGACGCTTGCTGCGGGTGGGCTAAAAGGGGAAACTTGGAAGTAGGGGAAAGACTCGACTGCTTCAATGACTGCGCAATTCCGGTCCAGATAAAGCAGATCGAGGGGGACTCGAACGCCTAACGGAGAGATTCCCCGGAATGGGACCAGCCAAAGGCCCGCGCCGGACTTGGGCTCGAGCGATGGCAGCCGGGCATTGAGGCTCGCGACGGAGAAATCGCCGGCTTCGACGTCCGAGCCGAGAAAGCATTCCCGAGTCTGGTTGTATGCGCAATGTTTTCCTGGTTCCACATGCGTTGCGCCCCCTGCGAGCGCCCCCAGGCCCGGTTGCTGGTTTCCGATTTCCCTGACCGCTGAATCTCGAAATACCGGCGTTGTCACGTTCAGTCCCTCACGGCTTTCATCGGCAAATTCCGGCCGCTCAATCATTTCGGCGCGGAAATAGTTCGAAACGGCCCGATCCTGTTTCAGTGGGTAGGCAGGACAAGGACCGGTCTTCCATCCTGCGTTGTTTGCCCTCCTTAGTACGGCTTTTGGGAGAGCTAGTACGGCTTTTGGGAGAGCTTTCTCGCATCAATGATAACATATTCATAGTAAATGTAAATACCACTTAAATCTAGGCTGGTGAGAAGCGGTAACTATGGACTAACACTAAGGTGTTGAGCGGGGAGTTACTGTTACGCAGGGATAGAAGTTACCTTTGGGCAGGCCTGAAGTATGTTCTTGAACAGGTATTTCCTTTTTCAGCATTCTCTTCCGTCGAACAGCTGAAACTGCTGGTATTCGATCTCGTGTGAGGTTTGGTCGATTCGGCCCGCGCAAACATGAGCGCATCGATCGCAGGGTTGCTCACGCGCGTTTTTACTCCTGCTTCCGCTCCTTCCAAAAGCCAATATTGCTTCTGGAGAGTCCAAAAGTGTATAATTTTGAACACTTGAGGTATATCATTTTGAACACTATGGATGAACCGATTCTTCAATGTGAGCTTCACTGCAATGACCCGATTCTTCATTATGAGCTTCACTGCAAAGGTTGCGGCTCGCCCATGCTGCTCCCGGCAGGTAAGATTGTATGGCTATTTGCCGATCCGGATGTCCAGCCCAATCGTTCTCACGCGATAGCCGCTGTATGCCGTCTATGCAAGAGTGTGGACACCTATTTTTTTGAGAGAAATTACCCTGGCCACAACCCTCGCGATCTGGTGATATTCGCAGACCCGATCCGCGATACGATGGACGGCCCAATGCTCGGATGCGGCGCGGAAGGTTGCAATGCTCTTGTGCCGCTCTTCGCGCAATGGAGTCCCGGTGCCACCACAGAGGAGCGCAAGGCCGATGTCGAAACCTGGCGCTGGGGGCGCTTGCAGTGCCCGGCGGGACATTCCATCGCCAAGCCCGATTGGGGGCTTTCGTAAATCCTCCATAATCCAGACTGCGCCATTACCCCTTTTCGGCCGGCGGCCCAGAGCGGCCAGCGGCTGCCCGTTACACTGGAAACATGGTTCGCGTACATCGCCCTCTTCCCCTCGAACGGCTGAAACTGCTGGTATTCGATCTGGACGGCACGCTGATCGACTCTGCCCGGGATCTTTGCAACAGCGTGAACGCCACGCTGAGCCACTTCGGCCGTGAGCCGCTGCCCGGCCCGGTGGTGGCCGGCTTCATTGGCGACGGCGCGCAGATGCTGGTGCGCAGGGCTTTGGAGCATGGGAACGGGAACGGCGCGCCTGTGGAGGAGGATTTCCTGGCCCAGGCCTACGCCTGCTTTCTGGACTACTATCGCGAGCACAAGCTGGACTTCACCTACGCCTACGCCGGGGGGCTTGAGGCGCTGGCTGCACTGCGCCAGTTTCCCGATGGGAGGGCCAGGTCGATGTCGGTGCTGACCAACAAGCCGGTTCGCCCGGCGCAGGAGATCTGCGAGGCGCTGAATCTCGCGCCCTTCTTCCTGCACGTTTACGGCGGCAACAGCTTTCCCGTGAAGAAGCCCGATCCGCTGGGGCTGCGCGCGCTGATGGACGAGGCCGGCGCAGGGCCGGAAGAGACGGTGATGATCGGCGACAGCGAAGTGGACGTGCTGACGGCGCGCAACGCAGGAGTCTGGTCGATCGGCTGCACCTTCGGGCTGGCTCCGCAGAGCCTGGTGGACACCCCGCCGGACGTCCTGGTGGATTCGCCGGCGGACTGGATAGCGGCGCTCAATCCTGCAAAGGCCGATCTTCGGAAGTAATCGCCGCAACTATCGCCGCGGACGCTCAAGGCTGAATCCGAAGCCGTAAGCTGAATCCATGGACACGATTGCTGACGTGACTCCGCGCCCCCTGAGCCCCCCGCTTCGCATCGCCTTGCCCGGCGGCAGCGGACTGCTGGGCCAGGTGCTGGCGCGCCACTTTCAGGAGCGGGGTCATCACGTGACCGTGCTGACCCGCGGCCCCTACACGGCGCCCTGGCAGACGGTTCACTGGGATGGTGAGCACGCCGGCCCGTGGACCGAGTACCTGGAAGGCGCCGACGTCTGCATTAACCTGGCCGGGCGCAGTGTGAACTGCCGCTACCATGCGGAAAACCGCGCGGCCATCTACAACTCGCGCATCCGGACGACGCGGCTGCTGAACCATGTGATTGCAGGACTCGCCGATCCGCCGCGGGTGTGGCTGAACGCTTCGGCGGCGACCATCTACAAGCGCGCCCTCGACGAAACCGGAATCGATCTGCCTCTGGATGAAGCGGCGGGCGAGTTGGGCGGCCCTGAGCCTTCAGCCAAAACGGGGCCGTCCGCCAACGCGGCGCCGTCCGTCAAAAGATCGGTCCAGCGCCGGGGCTTTTCCGCGCGCGTGGCCAGGGACTGGGAAGCCGCGTTTTTCTCGACGGAGACGCCGCGCACCCGCAAGGTGGCCCTGCGCAGCGCCATCATCTTCAGCCCCGCGCCGGGCAGCGCCTTTGCCGTACTATCCAATCTGGTCCGGCTGGGACTGGGCGGCCGCCAGGGCAACGGCCGCCAGTTCGTCTCCTGGATTCACGAGGACGACTTTGCCCGCGCCGTCGAGTTTCTCATCCACCACGAGGAGCTGGACGGCCCCGTCAATATCGCCGCGCCCAATCCCCTTCCCAACCGCGCATTCATGGAGGCGCTGCGCGATGCGTGGGACGTGCCCAACGGCCTGCCCGCGCCCAGCCTGGCCGTCGAGATCGGGGCATTTTTTCTGCGCACCGAGTCCGAGCTGGTGCTCAAGAGCTGTCGCGTCGTTCCCGGCCGGCTGCTCGGCGCCGGATTCGAGTTCCAGTTTCCCGGCTGGCCCGAGGCCGCCGAAGACCTGGTGCGCCAATGGCGGCACAGGCACGATTGAGCCCTGCTACTTACTTGCCGGCGTGATGTCGGTGACCGGCAGGTCAATGTGCCCGAGCAGAATCTCAAACCGCCGCTGCTCTTCTCGCTTGTACGTCTCCTGGTCGGGCCAGAGCTCCTTGATGAAGGCCTCTTCTTCGGGGTTGGCGGTGGTGGCTACGGTCGAGTTCTTGTAGCGGATGGTCACGCGAAAGTCCCAGCGGAGCTCCTCCGAAGTGTGGTAGGCCGGCGATTCGATTTTCACGGACAGTATGCGTCCGGTGGCCTGGATCTTCTTGAGCAGCGGGTAGTGGTTCTTGAGGAAGAGTTGCAGGAACTCGGCCTGATGGCCCCACTGGCACTTGTAGTAGTACTCGATGGTGTAGGGCTGGTCGACGCCAACTTGCGGCGGCGCGCCCTGGGCCTTCAGAGGGGCGGCCAGCGAAGCGGCAAAGACCACGGCGAGAACGGCGAGAAGAATCCTGCGCATAGTACCTCCATTCAAACGATTGCGGTCATTGTACCGTGGAGGCGTTTCCGGCCGCCTGGCGGCGCTCGCGGTTCGTTCTTTCAAAATATGATTCCGGTCTCCATGGCGTCGCAGCCGCGCACCCTGAAAAACGCCGGCTTTGTATCAGGGCACGACTTCAGTCGTGCCGTAAATGCAATAAAATCAGCGCGGGCTTTAGCCCCTGAGGGAAGGTCTTCGCGGTTCGCGCGCTCCTTCAATTCTTTTTACAAGCCGCACCGGCCTCTTGTAGAATCGTCCGTATGAAGGGTAACCCGAAAGTCATCGAGCAACTGAATCGCGCGCTCCGCGAGGAGCTCACCGCCGTCAACCAGTACTTTGTGCACTCCGAAATGTGCGAGAACTGGGGATACGACCGGCTTTCCAGGCAAATCAGGAAGCGGTCCATCACCGAGATGAAGCACGCCGAGTCGCTCATCGAGCGCATCCTGTTTCTGGATGCCGCGCCAACCATGGAACCGCTGGCCCTGTCGATCGGCAAAAACGCCAAGGAGATGGCCGAGTCCGACCAGAAACTTGAGATCAGAGCCATAGCCCAGTACAATGAGGCCGCCCGCATCGCAGCGGAGGAGAAGGACAACAGCTCGCGCGATCTTTTTATCGGTCTGCTCAAGGTCGAGGAAGAACACCTGGACGAGCTCGAAGCCCAGTTGCATCAGATCGCGGAGATTGGCTACGAGCGCTATCTGAGCACGCAGACCAGTAAAGACGAGTAGCCCCAATCCGGCGTTGGCTTAATGCCGAGGCTTCGTCGCCAATACGGATTCCCTACCCAAAAAGCGGGCGGAAAAACGCAGGCTTTGTGTCAGGGCACGACTTCAGGCTTTGTATCAGGGCACGACTTCAGTCGTGCCGTAAACAGCTTCAAAATCAACGCGGGCTTGAGCCCCTGAGGGTCGCCGGGGTTTCAACCCCGGCATCAACCCATCCATCCAGATTTGAAGACTCGTCTACGCGGTGCAACCTGCCTGATCGGCCACTTCAAGCGCGACTTGTGGTGAGATTTGCGATTGACACGACTGGCCAGCAGTGCTACCGTTGCTGCCATCACGGAAGCTCATAGGAGAAGTCCCCGCCCAAACAATTCATTCCTCTTCCACGGCGTCATTCAAGGCTGTACTCAGTTCTCCGCACGGCAGGCTCGTTGTTTGAGGAGCAAACAGACTGCGGCATTGCAAAGATTCAGCTGGCCATGGTGGTCCGCCGAATACGTGCGCCGATGGGTCCGGCGGATTCCGCGAGGGGGGGCCACGATTAGCCCCCGCCCCGCAGGCGCCATGAAAGAACTTTCCAATCAGGAGGGGGTAGATATGAAATCTCATCTGGGATGGACGGCGTTCAGCCTCATTGGGGCGCTTGGGTTAATGACGGCGGCTGTGGCCGTGGAAGCGCAGACCAGCCAAAATCTGGTGATCAACGGCGACTTCAAAAGCGGCAACCATGGCTTCACGACGGGATACGCCTTCGGCGATGTATCCGTCCCGGGTACGTACTTCATCGGACCGAACCCCTCGACCGCACAGGGAGCCTTTGGCGACTGGTGCAACTGCGGCGACCATACGACGGGAAAAGGAAACATGATGATCGTGAATGGGGCTGCCTCCGCCACTTGGCCCGTCTGGGAGCAGACTGTATCCGTCGCGCCGTCTATGAACTACACCTTTTCCTACTGGGGAGCCGAGGTGGATCACGACAGCAACTCCTTGCCCCAGCTGTTGGTCAGGATCAACGGCAGGGTGATCGGAAAAAGCACCCTTCCGGAGCTTAGTCCTGACAACGGCGGACAGTGGCAAAACTACACGTTCACCTGGAACTCGGGCACAAGCCATACCGCGGACCTGGCTATTTTCGATCAGAATACAGATGCGAGCTGGAATGATTTCGTACTCGACGACATCAGTTTCAGCCCCATCCCAGGCTCTGCCGGCGAGATGGCATCTCCGGCCCGCGGTGCTTCAAGCTCAGGCCCCATCACCACCCACGCTCAGGTCATGATCAAGGACATGCAGGGCGTTGAGATCAACCTCAAGCAGGAGGAGAAGATTGCGCTGATGTTCATGGAGGCTATCGGTTCATTGGAGGATGGTTGCGACCTTCACCTTAACAGGAAATGTTCGCTTGCTGAACTTGTCGCTGGCCCGAATTCGCCCAATTGGAAAATCGGAAAGCTGAAGTATGATCCCGCTCGCGACTCGAATTATAAGTACTCGGTCACGATTACTCGGACCGGTTGGGTGGCGAGCGCCAATCCGCTGCGCGCCGGGCTGGGAGGTTTCTTCGTCGATGGCAACGGGGGCATGATCGCGAATTCCTACTACAAAGCGAATGGGCCCGCCACGGCGAAAGACAGGAAAGTGGACGAAATCTCCGTTTCAGGAGAACTGTTTCAAGTTCAATGAATCAACATCCCGTCACCGGAGCCACCTGCCTCATGGCATTGGGTGCCGGCGGAGGGATATTTTCGGCAACCACCTGCGGTGGGGCAGACGCCTTCGGCAGGCTCAGGGCGGAGATGAGGGTTGTGGTTTCCCAGGTCCACGCTGCGGTCCGCCGCGGCGGAGGACCTGGGGCACCCGGCGGTGATCTGGCACAAATGAATAATTCGATGCCGGTCCGGTGTCGCGTCAAGGGCGAGGATGTAAGTCTGTCCGCGACCGGGCAGACTTACCATCCCAGGCTTGGTTCGGGCCTAAGCTCCGGCCAGTTCCACCACAGTACCACTAGGCAGATTGCCAACGTGTCCGTTCACGTTGCCCCAGGCCTTCTGCCACGAGCCGTCCCCGTTCCGCACAGTGTGCAGAACCGTCTTCCCGTCCTCCAGCAGAATCGCGATCTGGAAAGTGTTATCGGTTCCCGGCCCGCAGGCCATATCTATGATCGCCTGCGGAGGGGTCCCTGAGTGCGCAAATACATCGCCCCAGAAATTCTGCCAGGTCCCATCCGCATGCCGAAGGGTATGAAAGAGCTTGCCGATGCCCGTGCAGATTACGATTTGCAAGTTGCCTGCTGTATCTGCTCCGCAACCAATTTGTGCGATCGGCGCCGGAGCGTTGCCCACCTGACTCATGACGTTGCCCCACCCGTGCTGCCAAGGTGCGTTGTCACTGCCATTGTCCATGCGTACCGTGTGGTACAGAACATCACCGATGCGTGCTACCCATTGCGACATAGTACCTCCTTGGGGATATGAGCCGGAATCTCCTTTTCGGAGCCGGTTCAAGGCAATTGTATCTTTCGTAATGTAGATTGCAACACCAGAGTAATGCTTGTGCCGAAAAAGTCGTCGTTTGCGGCAGAAAAGCCAGACGATTTTCTGCCGTCCTTGCGTTGTCCGCCTCATCGAGAGCCCTCCAAGTCAATTGGCGGCTGGACCAGCTTTGAACCAGCCACAAAGCTGAGGGTGCCCCATCCTTACCGTCCGCCGCAGCGAACGGAAGGGTGGGAAACCACAAACCCCGGCCAGCCTGCCTTGAAAGGGCACGACTTCAAAGCCTGCCCTGAGCGCAGTCGAAGGGTGCCGCAAATGCAACATAATTAGCCCGGGCTTTAGCCCCGGAGGGAAGGTCTTTGCCGGCATGCGCTGAAAAACGCCGGCTTTGTCTCAGGGCGCGACCTGCCGCTTAGTGTCAGGGCACGACTTCAGTCGTGCCGTAAACGCAACAAATAAACGTGGGCTTTAGCCCCTGCGGCCGGGTTTCAAAGGCCCCTGAGCAGAGTCGAAAGCCTCCTGAGCGAAGCCGAAGGACCTGCGTCTGCTCTTATCCGTTGAGCCTGTCGAAGGGGGTCTCGCTCTGTTCCCATTGCGCGCCGGCGGAGGGATATTTCCCGCAAGGAGCGGAGGAGCTGGGGCACCATGCGCATGGTAGAATTCGGGCTGTGCCGGGCGCGTCCAGAACGCGATTCCTCGGCGCCTGGAGGTCGTTTATGCGCATGATCATGCTGGTTCAATTCCCCATTGAACCGTTCAACACTTTGGTCCGGAACGGCACGGTGGGGGAGAAGATGCACCAGATTCTCGACGCCATCAAACCCGAATCCGCATACTTCACGGAACGGGAAGGCCACCGCGGCGGCATCTTTGTGGTCAATCTTGATGGCCCTTCCGATGTTGCCAGACTGGCTGAGCCCTGGTTCCTTCAATTCAATGCCAAAGTCAAATTCCGCATTGCCATGACGCCCGAAGATCTCGGTCGTGCGGACCTGGGAGCGCTGGGAAAGAAGTGGGCCTGAACCAATAACCCCGGCAAAATGCCGGGTGCCCCAGGTCTCGTCCGCCGCAGCGGACGGGGCCTGGGAAACCACGGACCCCAACCGCGCTCAGACCAGGCATTACGATCCGGAGGGAGGCGGGGGTTTCAACCCCCGCATAACGCCAGCAAAATCGGCGCGGGCTTTAGCCCCGGAGGGAAGGCCTTTGCCGGCATGCGCTGAAAAACGCCGGCGTTGTATCAGGGCACGACTTCAGTCGTGCCGTAAATTGCTCCAAAATGAATCCGGGCTTTAGCCCCTGCGGCACGGCTTCAAAGCCTGCCCCTGAGGCCGGGTTTCAAAGCCTGCCCTGAGCCTGTCGGAGGGGGTCTCGCTCTCTTCCCATTGTGCGCCGGCGGAGGGATATGTTCGGCAACCACCTGCGGTGGGGCAGACGCCTTCGGCAGGCTCAGGGCGGAGATGAGGGTTGTGGTTTCCCAGCAACAGCCTAGCGGATTATCTTGCGAATGAATTGTTTAGCGTCGTCTAGCTCGGGGTCGGTCCTCAGATTCCTCTTTAGCGCATTGGCGACCCACATTGGCCCATGGCCACTCTCTGTCCTAAGGAAGCCTTCGAGCTCGCCCACCGGTACGACGAAGATGCCTAGGCGCTCAAGCGTGTTCATTAGGTTTTTGGCCGCTTGGCTTGCGTCTCCGCTCGGTACAAACGCGATTCCAACCGATTTGGCGGTGGACCAAGGTGACGATGCTCTCAGTGCATCTTGAATGGTCTTTTTCGTCGCTTCCGGGATTACGTGCCCCGTGATGGTACTTAGTGCCGATTCGATTTCCCTTCTGACCTCTCCGGTGCTGAGTTCGGGCTTTTTGTCATCAATCGCCTTCTTTACGACCTTCCAGTCAGGTTTGACATCCTTCCATTGTCCCCCCGCCGCCTCGACGATCTCCATCAGCGGACTCTCTGCATTGAGTACATCAAAATCTGTGACAATTGAGATTGGCACCTCCAGTCCCCTAAGGGAGCGGATGATCAAGGGCAAGCGTTGCTTTCCTCCGCAGTGTGTGAACATAATGTCTGGTCGACGGTCGCCGCCGGATTCAAATATCGCATCCGTAATTGCCGAGTAGAAGCGGCAATCTGAATCGCTCTCGCAGAGGATTACGCGTTCGTGAAACAGGCCGTCCAGAATGTTCGAGTAGCGAAGAAGCGAATCACTCCATAACTGGGATATCTGGGCATTGCTCAGCTCTCGCGCAATGTTCACATCGCCCTCGCGTCGGAGCCTCAGGACACGGACTCGGTGATTTTCGGAGTCGAGCGCGCCGCGCAGAACATCGCCGCTGTGTGTTGCGACGAAGAGTTGCCGCTCGGCACCGGTTTCATTGACTAGAAAGTCGCCAAGATGTCTCGCTTGGGGCGGGTGGAGGAAGGCCTCCGGTTCATCAATAAGCAGGATTGGCTCAGAACCTACTGCTGTGAACAGCAAAACTCCGAGAAAGCTTCGCATTCCATCGCCCTGGGTTTGAACTGGCGGCAGCTTCTCCAAATCTCGAACGTATTCGATACTTTGTCGGTCTTTCCCGGGCTGTACTTGCGGTGCCTTCCCAACGAGAATCGGAACGATTTTGCCGGCGTTGCGGTGGACGACTATTCCGGTCCCAAACGCTCTCTCGAAATAATCGCTGATTCGCTTCTCGACCGAGTCGTTCCACTGGAGGAAGTGAATCGGATGCTTGGGTCCATCAATGGTTATGGCGACGTTGTCGGGCGGATTGGCGGCTCCGAGCCTCTCCTCCGCGTTGAGGAGGGTGCAAAAGAAGCCGGACAATGAGCTGCCCATTCCGCGTTCTTTTTTCCACCACATCTCGATGTGACTTCGTTCGACGAATTTTCCCAGCAGCTGGAATTTTTCGCCTAGAATCGTGGCCGTTGCCCATGTCATGGACTGTAGCCATGACACCACCTCTTCGTGCGAGCCCTCTTTCTGATATGAGATCGCTCGGACGACCGGGCTCGACCTATCAGCATCGGCGAGCTTTCCCGCGATTGCGCGGAGCGTTTCGCTCTTTCCACCGTTATTTGGACCCACGATTATTACCACATCGCTGCGGTCCATCTCGACGACGCTTCCGTCGCTGAAGGTAATTCTGCTTATCCATACGCTGGGTTTCATGTTGAGATCTCCAGGGGGCGGGTGGCCCACCTTTTTGTTGGCGATACGCTACGGGTGCCCCATCCTTGCGCCGGTTTCATCGCGGCGGGTGGCCCACCCTTCGGGTCCTACTGAATTGGGTGCCCACCCTTCGGGTGCCATTTCCAGCTCTCAATCGACGGGAACAGCCCTTAGCACTCATTGAGAATAGTTTATGCGCCGAAAGGCCGATTAGTAATCAGGAACACCCTCGCGGCCACCAAAGTCCCGAGCGACCGGCAAACCTCACCGTGCCTATGGCGTGAGCCTCTGAGGTCAAAACCACCCCAATCCCTCCCGGTCCGGCCTCAAAACACGCTAAAAATGCGGCAAAAACGCCAAAAAACGACCAAAAACAGCCCATTTTGCGCCTGTTTTTCAACTTTTGGCCGGCTCATAACCCCACATTTCCCCCTTTTTCCGTCCACCTGCGGCCCGCCGTTTTCTCGCTTTGAAAACCAATACGCTCCTTAGCCGGACTGCGGGCCTACAGAACCGCGCTCTTTTGTCGGGCTGTTTGCGCAAATACGCGACGACCTGCAGGTCTATATACGCAACTTAGCTTTCCCTGCCCCGTAGTCCCTAGTCCCTAGTACCGAGGCCGCGTGATTGTGTAATGCAAGGGATGTAGCGCCGGTCTCCAGACCGGCTGTCGTGCGGGCGTCCGCGCCCGCACTTGTCCAGGAGCAATTACCAAATTACACAGCCAAAGCACTAGTCCCTAATCCCTAATCCCTAGTCCCTACTCCCTGCCATCTTCGCCAACTTTTCGCTCTTCGCGTATAATCTCTGCATGGACTTTCAACTGGTGACCAGCTATAAGCCGAGGGGGGATCAGCCGCGGGCCATTGCCGAGCTGATGTCGGGCCTTGCGGCGGGCGAGAAGCACCAGGTGCTGTTGGGCGTCACCGGCTCCGGCAAGACCTTCACCATGGCCAAGATCATCGAGCAGTCCAACCGGCCGGCGCTGATCCTGGCGCACAACAAAACCCTCGCCGCCCAGCTTTATCACGAGTTCAAGCAGTTCTTCCCCGGCAATGCGGTCGAATACTTTGTCAGCTACTACGACTACTACCAGCCGGAGGCCTACATTCCGGCCGGCGACCTGTATATCGAGAAGGAAGCGACGATCAACGAGGAGCTGGACAAGCTGCGCCTCTCGGCCACGCGCAGCCTGTTCGAGCGGCGGGACTCGATCATTGTCAGCTCGGTGAGCTGCATCTACGGCCTGGGCTCGCCGGAGGCTTACTTTGGAATGTTGCTGCTGCTGGAAAAGGGCCAGCGCATCAGCCGCCAGGACATTACGCGGCGGCTGGTCGAAATCCTCTACGAGCGCAACGACACGGACTTCCGGCGCGGGACCTTCCGCGTGCGCGGCGACGTGATCGAGGTCTTCCCTACTTACGACGAGACGGCCTACCGCATCGAGCTCTTCGGCGACGAGATCGAGAGCCTCTCTCAAATTGACCCGCTCTTCGGGACGGTCAAGCAGAAGTACTCGCGGCTGCCGATCTATCCCAAGAGCCACTATGTGGTGCAGCCGGAGCGCCGCGCCGAGGCCATCGACTCGATTGTGGCGGAGTTGAACGCCTGGGTGCCCGAGCTTGAGTCGCAGGGCCGCATGGTCGAGGCGCAGCGCATCCACCAGCGGACGCGCTTCGACCTGGAGATGATCAAGTCCATGGGCTATTGCCACGGGATCGAGAACTATTCGCGGCACTTTTCGGGGCGCCTGCCGGGCGAGCCTCCGCCGACGCTGCTGGATTACTTTCCCCGCGATTTTCTGCTCTTTGTGGACGAGAGCCACGCGACCATTCCGCAGGTGCACGGGATGTGGTTCGGGGACCGCAGCCGCAAGCAGAACCTCGTGGACTACGGCTTCCGGCTGCCCTCGGCGATGGACAACCGGCCGCTGAAGTTCGAGGAGTTTGAGAACCGCGTGCAGCAGGCGATTTACGTTTCGGCAACGCCGGGGCCGTATGAACTGACGCGCTCGGCCGGGGTGGTGGTCGAGCAGGTGATCCGCCCCACGGGCCTGGTTGACCCGGAGGTGGAGATTCGCCCGGTGAAGGGGCAGATCGACGACCTGCTGGGGGAGATTCGCGACCGGGCCAAGCGCAACGAGCGCGTGCTGGTGACCACGCTGACCAAGCGCATGTCCGAGGACCTGGCCGGCTACTATTCGGAAGTTGGAGTCCGCTGCCGCTATCTTCACTCGGAGATCGAAACGCTGGAACGGGTGAAGCTGCTGGCCGGCCTGCGCAAGGGCGAGTTCGACGTGCTGATCGGCATCAATTTACTTCGAGAAGGCCTGGACCTGCCCGAGGTCTCGCTGGTGGCCATTCTGGACGCGGACAAGGAGGGTTTTCTGCGCTCGGCGGGTTCGCTGATTCAGACCATGGGCCGCGCCTCGCGGCACATCGAGGGCCGCGCCATTCTCTATGCGGACCGCATCACCGACTCGATGCGGCGGGCCATGGACGAGACCGACCGCCGGCGGAGGATTCAGCGCGCCTACAACGAGGAAAATGGGATTACGCCGCAGTCGATTATCAACAAAATGGATATGGGGCTGGCCTCGATTCTGAAGGCCGAGTACGGCGACGTGGCCGAGGAAGAGACGGCGGGGCTGCCCGAACTCCGCTCCCAGGCGGACCTTGACGCTCATATTGTCCGCCTGGAAGCCGACATGCGCGCCGCCGCCCGCAAGTTCGAGTTCGAGAAAGCCGCCCGCCTCCGCGACACCATCAAGGAGCTGCGCGACAAGGAGTTCCTGTTCGGGTAAGAGCCCCGGCGAGCCCGGTCCCGATCCGGCTGCCAGAACGCCGTTGCACCACTCCCTCGCGGCATCCCCCGGCAGCATCCCTCGATTTAGGGGGTCTCGGTTCATGGGGGCTATAAAACAGCCCTTGCGGGCAACCGGACCGGGTTTCGTAACATCCTAGTTGCTCAGTTAGTAAATATAGCGCCCGTCCATCGCACGGGGCGCGGGGATTCGGGGACGCATGGCAATCATCTTATTGGTGGACAACGATCCGCTCCAGGCGTTCCTGCGCAAGTCGGTTCTGGAGCGGCGATTCCACGACGTGCAGCGGGTTGGCGATGCCGCCGAGGCTCTTTGCCTGGTGGAGCAGCCCCTGTTTGCCGGGAATCTCGGGCTGGTGATCTCCGGGCTGCACATGCCGGGGATTGGCGGACCGGTGTTTGTGGCCGAGCTGCATGAGCGGCTGCCCAACGTGCCGGTCCTGGTGCTGGGCAACGGCAGCGAAGCGGCAGGCGATTACTCCAGCGATGGCGTGTGCTTTCTGCCAAGGCCCTTCGCGACCGACGAGATGCTGGCACTCGCCGGCCAACTGCTTGCACAAAGCGAACAACAGACGGTCTGACGGGCAGATCTTCCCCTCTCCGCAAAGCTCCCGTCTCAATCTCCACCCAAGGTGTGAGCCAGATCACACGCCGAAAGCCTATGATGGATTGAGAATACCCTCGTTGGGAGGCCATCTGGCTCCCCGCCCGCGTGCGAGAATCATCATGGAGTCTGAATGGCAGCGTTTGGCAGTTTTGCTCTTCTTATCGCCTTGGCGCTGGCCGCCTACAATCTGCTGGCTGGGGCTCTGGCGCTGCGGCTGATTGCGACCGGACAGCCGGCCGCAATCTCGCCTGAGCGGCTGGCCGATACGGCGCGCCGGGCTGGGATCGCGGGGTTTGTGGCCGTCACGGCGGCCGCCTTCGCCTTGGTCTGGTCGGTTTTTGCCAACGATTTTTCCATCGCCTACATCACGGAGCACTCGAACCGCGCCCTGCCCGGAGCGTATAAATTTTCCGCGCTGTGGAGCGGCCAGGAAGGCTCGCTGCTGCTGTGGGCGTGGCTGCTGGCGATGTATGGGTTTGTGCTGCGGCTGACGCACAAGACCGACGTGAAGCTGTACGCCTACGCGGGCACGATTCTGGCCGGAATCCAGGTGTTTTTCCTGGCAGTGCTGTGCTTTGCCGCGCCGCCGTTCGCGCTGCTGCAGGTAGCCATTCCGGACGACGGCAATGGGCTGAATCCGCTGCTCCAGTACCCGGAGATGGTGATTCATCCGCCGATGCTCTATTTGGGTTACGTGGGCTTCTCGGTTCCCTTCGCGTTTGCCCTGGGAGCGCTGATGATGCGCTACCCCGGCGAGAAATGGATCAAGGTGACGCGCGTGTGGACCATGGTGACCTGGCTGTTTCTGACCGCCGGCATCTTCCTGGGCATGCACTGGGCCTACGCGGTGCTGGGCTGGGGCGGCTACTGGGGATGGGACCCGGTGGAGAATGCGAGCTTCATGCCCTGGCTGACGGGAACGGCGTTTTTGCACTCCGTGATGATGCAGGAGAAGAAGGGCATGATGAAGAGCTGGGACGTGTGGCTCATCTTCTCGACCTTCCTGCTGACGATGCTGGGAACGCTGCTGACCCGCGCGGGGCTGGTGAGTTCTGTACACGCGTTTGCGGAGTCGCCCATCGGCACCTGGTTTGCGATCTTCATGGGGATTGTGCTGGCGGTGTGCATCTTCACGTACGTCTTGCAGCGCAGCCACCTGAAGAGCGAACACCATCTGGAGTCGCTGGTGAGCCGCGAGTCGAGCTTTCTGTTCAACAATCTGGTGCTGCTGACGGCCTGCTTCGTGATTCTGTGGGGCACGCTCTTCCCGATCCTCTCGGAATACGTAGTGGGCAACAAGGTCACGGTGGGCGCTCCGTGGTATAACCGCGTGGCCGTGCCGATCGGCCTGTTTCTGCTGTTTTTGACCGGCGTAGGACCGCTGCTGCCGTGGCGGGCGACGTCGTTCAAGAGCATTCGGCGGAACTTTGTGCTGCCGACGATCGCTCTTTGGGCTACCGTGTTCGTCTGCCTTGCCGTGGGCGTGCGGCCGTGGAAAGACGGCGCGTTCGACACCGGCAACTTCTACGCGCTGGTGGCCTTTGCGGTGAGCGCGGGCGTGCTTACCGCCATTCTGAGCGAGTTTCTGCGCGGGGCCGGGGTCATTTCGCGCCAGACCAGGCGCAACCTGGTTGTGGCTACGTGGCTGCTGACGCGCCGCAACACGCGGCGGTATGGGGGCTACATCATCCATATCGGCGTGGTGATTATCGTAGTGGGGCTGGCCGGCTCGGCCTTCAATCGCAATGTGGAGAGCGAGTTGGGGTTGCACGACAAGCTGGCGATCGGTCCTTACACGCTGGAGTGCGTCGGCTTTACGCAGGATTCGAACGCCAACTACAACTCCGAGTACGCCTTGCTGGACGTCTTCAAGGGCGGCAAGAAGCAGTTCCAGATGACGCCGGAGAAGCGGGTTTATCTGGCCAGCGAACAGCCGCAGACCATGGTGGCGATCCATTCGACTCCCGCCTGGGACCTGTATGTGGTGTATGAAGGCACAAATCCCGACAGCGGGCAGCCGATTATCAAGGCGTTTCTGAATCCGCTGGTGGGCTGGATCTGGGCCGGGCTGGCGGTGCTGGTCTTCGGCACGCTGGTGGCGCTGGTTCCCAGCTTGAGCCCGGCGACTGCTGCTTTGCGCATGCCCGCGGCGCGATCTACTCCCACTGAGCCGGCGCTGAAGGGAGGCCATCTGTGAGGCGTTCCACGCCTTTGACTTTTTGGATTAGGGCAGTGGAAGCGGCGGCGCTGGCCGTCGCTGTCTGCTTCTCGCTGGGTGCGACCGATGCGAGCTCGCGGTTCAACGACCTGGGGCACAGGCTGATGTGCACCTGCGGCTGCGCGCAGATGCTGGGCGAATGCAACCACGTGGGCTGCCCGGAGAGCGGGCGGGAGCGCAACGAACTGAGCGCAGCCATCGCCGCTGGAAGCAGCGACAAGGAGATTCTGGCGTCGTTCGCCGCCAAGTACGGAGCAACCGTGCTGGCCGCGCCCACTACCCATGGTTTCGACCTGGTGGCCTGGATTGCTCCCTTCGCTGTGTTTGCGGCGGCGCTGCTGGGCACCATTCTGCTGGTGCGGCGGTGGGCAAATTTGTCAGTGGGCAAGACGCAGACTGCCATCCCCGACCCGGCGAATGAGGACCCGGCCGACCGGGCGCGGCGGGAAAAGATTCGCCGGGAGACCGGCATCGACGGAGGTTTTTGAGCGATGACAACCTTGCAAGGCGAAGTGGTGGGCGCGCTGTTGACGCTGGCGCTGCTGGTTTACACCTTCTGGCCGGAGAACGTCTTCGCCAGCCAGCGCGAGAAGACCCGCCTGGACTATTTGCTGGAGCGCAAGGACCAGCTCTACGAAAACCTGCGCGATCTGAACTTCGAGTACCGCGCCGGCAAGTATCCTGAAGAGGATTTTCAAGCCCAGCGGGCGCAGCTTGAAAACGAGACGGCCCTGCTGATGGCCGAAATCGAGCATTTGCAACAGGCTTAAGAACCGGCACGCTGCGCACAGAATTCGATGCACCTTACGACCGAAGGATTCCCTCACGACCATGAAATCGACCCAGATTGTTTTTCGCACTTTTGCTTTGAGCCTGATTCTCACGGGCGCTTTGGCGCAGGCCGCCACCGTCACCGGCACGGTGACCGACAAGACCACCAACAAGCCCGCGGTGGGCGATACAGTAGTGCTGGTGGACGTGCAGGCCGGCATGGGCGAAGTGGCCCACGCGACGACCGACGCCCGCGGGCACTATTCGCTGACCAAGCCCGGCAGCAGCAATTACCTGGTGCGGGTGACCCACCAAGGCGCGACCTACTTTATCGGCGCGCCCGGGGGCAACACGCCGGGCGACCTCACGGTCTATGACGTGGTCGCCAAGGTCCATGGCGTCTTTATCGAGGCAGACGTGCTGGAGGTGGAGAGCCAGAACGGCCAGCTCAAGGTGACCGAGCGGTACTTTGTCCACAACACCAGTTCGCCGCCGCTGACCCAGTGGAGCGAACACTCGTTCGAGATTGTGCTGCCCGCCGAAGCGGTGGTGAACGGCGCGGGCGGACAGCGTCCCAACGGCCTGCCCACCTCCGTCAAGCTGGACCCGGACGGCCCCAAGGGGCACTACTCCTTCAACTTCCCCATCCAGCCCGACGACGGCGACAAGGACACGCTCTTCCAACTCGCCTATCACGTGCCCTACAGCGGCGGCAAGTTCACCTTCAAGGCGCAGGTGACGCTGCCGGCGGACAACCTGGCCGTTCTACTGCCCAAGAGCATGACCTTCACGCCAGGGTCGGGAACAGCCTTCAAGTCCGTGCCGGAAGACCCCGGCGTACAGACCTTCGTGGCCAAGAACGCGATTCCGGGCAAGCCGGTGGAGTTCACTATTTCAGGGAACGGGTCGATTCCGCGCGAGCAACAAGGCGCGTCGGCCGGGGACAGCGGTGCTCCTGGAGCAAGCGCAAGCGCACCGGGCAACCAGCCGGGCGGCGGCATCGGCAACCCCATCGGCACGCCCGACCCGCTGAGCAAGTACAAGGGGTGGATTCTGGGCGGGCTGGCGCTGCTGCTGGTAGTCGCGGCGGCTTTTCTGCTGCGCAAGCCGGCAGTCTCACCCGGAACCGGAGCAGCGGCCGATGCCGGAACTGGAGCTTACCCGGCCTTTGCTTCACCGGCGGCAAAGCATACCACCCTGCTCAATGCGCTGAAGGAAGAACTGTTCGCGCTGGAAAGCGAGAAGATCTCGGGCGCGATTGCACCCGAGGAGTACACGCAAGTGAAGGCGGCGTTGGAGACGGTGCTGAGGCGGGCATTGAAGAGAAGCTAGTTGTCAGTTTTCAGTGGTCAGTTGTCAGTTTTCCGTGCCGGGATGCTGCACCAACCTCTGTGGATGCGCTACCCTGAGTTCGTAATGAGCAATTGACAAGCTTCCAAGTCCGCAATCTTCTCATCTGGCCATTGACCTCGGACGACTAAAGACTGACAACTGACCACTGACAACTGAGAACTGGATTTATGAAGACTCTACTTCGCACGCTTCTTTATCTCGCGCTCATCGTATGGCTGGGCGCGGAAATCTTCTTTCCTGTCGTGGCCGCCATTACGTTCACCGCACTGCGGCCGGACACGCACACGGCTGGGTCGATTGTGGGTGAATTGCTGCGGATTCTGCGCGGGATGGGGCTGGTGTCGGGGATGGTGGCGCTGGCTTTGCTGGCTCTGGCTCCGGCGTGGGCCATCTACAAGCCGCGCACGGTGTTGGCGCCGATGGGCCTCGTGGTGCTGATGATCGCCTTCACCGTCTACTCGCAGTTCGCGATCATTCCTGCCATGGAGCGCGATCGGATTGCTGCCGGCGGGGCGATCGACGCGGTGGATGCAGCCAACCCCAGCCGCATCGACTTCAACAAGCTGCACAACCGCAGTGAGCACATGGAAGAAGCGATCTTGCTGCTGGGACTGGCGACGGTGGTGCTCGTGGCGAAGGCAGAGACGGCGTAAAGGTAAGGGATCAGAGATCAGTTCTACGCTGCCGCCCACCCGAGATGCAACCCTCCCTGTTCCCTGCTCCTGTATCATCGAAGAGGCTCTTGGGCGCTTATTTCACTCTGCCAAGAACCCCATGGGAAGTGCATGAAGACTGGCATTATCGGCCTGCCGCAGGTGGGCAAGACATCGTTGTTCAAGATTCTTACCAAGGCGCGGCTCGAGGAGCGGGGCCACTCGCGCGAGGAGCACATAGGCGTGGCCAGGGTGCCGGACGAGCGGCTGGACAAGCTGTCCGCCCTCTACTCGCCACGCAAGACCACCTACGCGGCAGTTGAATTCGTCGACGTGGCGGCCATCGGTCAGGAAGCGCTGAAGGAGACCGCGTTCCTGACCAGCCTGCGCCAGGTGGACGCGTTGATTCATGTGCTGCGCGCCTTCGAGGACGAGTCGATTGCCCACGTGGGCCCCATCGATCCGCTGCGCGACATCCGGAACGTCGAGTTCGACCTGATGGTCAGCGACCTGACGCAGATTGAGAAGCGTCTGGAGCGCGTGGAAAAGGACCTGAAGAAGATGCGCACAAGTGAGCTGGAGCGGGAACACGCGCTCCTGGTACGGTCGAAAGAGGCGCTTGAAAAGGAGCAGCCGCTGCGCGAGCTGGAGATGACGGCGGAGGAAAAGAAGCTCATCAAAGGCTTTATGTTTCTGTCGCAAAAGCCCATTTTATATGCACTTAACATTGGCGAGAGCACTACGCTAGGCGACGACCTGGAGGCGGCAGTGAGCCGCTTCAAGCTGGATGAGGTTGCGCACCGGCCGAACGCCGGAGCCACGGCCATCTGCGGCAAGGTGGAGGCCGAACTGGCGGAGATGGACGAAGCCGAGGCGGCGGATTTCCTTGAGAGCTACGGGCTGCGCGAGAGCGGCCTGGTCAGGCTGATCCGCAAGAGCTACGAGCTGCTGGGATTGATCAGCTTCTTTACCGCCGGCGAGGACGAGTGCCGCGCCTGGACCATACCTGTTGGCTCGAAGGCGCCGCAGGGGGCGGGAGCGATCCACTCCGACCTGGAACATCACTTCATCCGCGCCGAGACGATTCGGTGGGACAACCTGCTGGCCGCAGGCTCGGAGGCGGCTGCGAGAGCCAAGGGCACGTTGCGCCTGGAAGGCAAGGAGTATGTGGTGCAGGATGGGGACGTGATGCACATCAGGCACAGCGGGTAAAAGCAAATGCTGAAGATTTCCCTCATCCTCGGCGCCATTGCCGCGCTGGCCGACGTGGCCGGCGGGCTGGTGCTGGTGCGGGCTCGCGGCGTGGAACGCTATCTGCGCTACTTTGTCGCCCTGGGCGCCGGGTTTCTGATTGCCACCGCGCTGCTGGAGATGATGCCCGAGGGGCTGCGGCTGAGTCCGCGGCTGGGACCGGTGCTGATCATGGGCGGCTACTGCGTGATGCATCTGCTGGAACACACCATCAACGCGCACTTCCACTATGGAGAGGAGACGCACACCGGCGAGTTCGTCTCCCGGCACACCGGCAACGCGGTGATGGCCGGGCTGAGCGTCCATGCGCTCTTTGACGGGGTGGCTATCGGCTCGGGGTTTGCGCTCTCCAACTGGTTGGGCTGGCTAATCTTTCTGGCCATTTTTCTGCACAAGGCGCCGGAGGGCTTCACCATGGCCTCGGTGATGCTGGCCAGCGGACGAAGCCGGGTGGCGGCTTTTTATTCCGCCGTGGCATTGGCGGCAGCTACATTGGCCGGCGTGCTGTTGATTGGACTGGCTCCCGGCCTGGTGCTCTACGGACTTCCCCTCTCGGCCGGCGTGGCTCTTTACGTGGCCGCCACCGACCTGGTGCCGGAGGTCAACCGCGAGCCGGGCATTCGCATGGCGCTGGTGTTTTTTGCGGGCGTGGGCGCATTTCTGTTGCTGCGCTTGATTTTGCCGGCGCTCTAGATTGAGGCACGGCGCGCGAAGCCGAATCTTCCGGCGTAGAGCCTTGCCAGCAGCCGCGCATATTCCCAGGCAACCTTGAAGTTGGCTTTGCTTGCGCCCCGGTAGCGCTGGCCGAAGATAAACGGAACCTCTTCGATCGACTGGATGCGTCCGCGCACCAGAACATCCAGCAACAGCTTAAAGCCTGTGGGCTGAAACATGACTTGCTCCAGGCAATGGCGGCGCACCAGGAAGAAGCCGGACATGGGATCTTTGGCGCGAATCCCCGCTCTTTGAATGGGCCAGGTCACCCATACGGCGGCGGCAGAGATGAACTTTCTGGCCGGATTCCATTCGCCCAGTCCGCCGCCCGGAGTGTAGCGGCTGCCGATGACAAGGTCCCGGCCCGCCAGGATCGCCGATAGCAATTGCGGCAAGAGCTCCGGCGGATGCTGGAGATCGGCGTCCATCACGCCCAGAATCGCGGCATCCGTGCGCTGCCAGCCATAGAGCACGGCGCCGGACAATCCCCTCTCCCCCTTGCGCACCAGGAGGCGGACGCGCGGGTCTTCAAGAGCGATGGCGGAGACCACTTCGCCGGTTCCGTCGCGGCTGTCATCATCGACGACCAGAATCTCGTAGGGAATCTCGAGGGGATCGAGGACGGAACGGACATGGTCGAGCAAGCCACCGATGTTCCCGGCTTCGCAGAGCGTGGGAATCACGAGCGCCAGCTTTTCCCGCGCGCGTTCCGGCTCGCATGCTGACGGCGTGGCCAGCGTTGCCCCTCTGTTCCCGTACATGTAGGATCGTTTTATCACTGCGAACGAAGTTTTGTAGCCGAAGGTAAGTATACGGAGTTCCTACGCTTGAAGCGACACAATTTCCTGGCCGATTTTCTGCTGATCCTGGTTTTTACCGTGCTTGGCTTTGCGGTGATGGGCTACCATCCCGGCGCGGAAGATGACGGCGTCTATTTGACCGCGGTCAAGGCGGATTTGAATCCGAATCTCTTCCCCCACGATGCGGCCTTCTTTCAGTTGCAGATGCACAGCAGCGCCTTCGACACATGGATGGCGCACTTTGTGCGTTTGACCGGGACTCCAGTGGCCTGGGCGGAATTGCTGTGGCAGTTGACCTCCATCTTCCTGGTCCTCTGGGCCTGTTGGAGCATTGTCCGCCAGCTCTTTGAAGGAGCCGCGGCGCGCTGGGCGGGAGTTGCCATGGTGGCAGCGATGTTGACGCTGCCGGTGGCTGGGACCGCACTGTTCCTCATGGACCAGTATCTGCACCCGCGCAATTTGGCCACGGCACTGATCCTGTTTGGCGTCTCGCGGATTCTGGCCGGGAGACGATGGCAGGCCGTGCCGCTTGTAGGGCTCGCAGTTATGTTGCACCCGCTGATGGGGGTTTTCGGCATTTCATTCTGCGGCGTGCTGACGCTGACGCTCTCTGAACCTCTGCGCGTGCAGCTTCGACACCTGCGGACACGCGTGGTTCCGGAGGGAGCCGCTCCGATTGCGGCGATCGTTCCGTTCGGATGGATCTTCGATCCGCCCACACCGGCCTGGCTGGAGGCATTGCGCAGCAGGCACTGGTTTCGCCTCTACCAGTGGAAGTGGTACGAATGGGTGGGCGCCATCGCACCGCTGGCGCTGTTCTGGCTTGTGGCCCATGTGGCGCGCAAACGCGGAGAGATCAATTTGGCCCGTTTCGCGGCGGCGATTTTCATCTATGGCGTCTTCCAGCAGGCGGTGGCGATGGTCCTTCTCGGCCCCAGGGCGCTGATCGTCTTCAGCGCCCTGGAACCGATGCGTTACCTTCACCTGGTTTATGTTTTCATGGCGCTGGTGGGCGGAGCCTACCTGGGCAGATATGTTCTGAAGGCGCGAATCTGGCGCTGGGCGGTCTTCCTGCTGCTGGCCAACGGCGGAATGTGCCTGGCGCAACGGCAACTCTTTCCAGCAAGCGAGCACCTTGAACTCCCCTTCACGGCGTCTGCCAGTCCCTGGCTCCAAGCCTTTGATTGGATCAAGCACCATACGCCTGAAGACGCGTACTTCGCTCTGGACCCGCGATACATGGCCGCCCCCGGCGAGGACTTTCACAGCTTCCGGGCTTTGGCCGAGCGGAGCCAGTTGGCCGATGCCATCAAGGACACGGCCGTAATCACCAAGGTTCCCGAGTTGGGGCCGGCGTGGAAGCGGCAGTTGGAGGCGCAGGAAGGCTGGCCGCGCTTCCAGCTCGCGGACTTCGAGCGGCTGAAGGCGGAGTTCGGCGTGGACTGGGTGCTGGTTTCGTATCCCCAACCGGCTGGCCTGGCCTGCCCATGGCACAATGACGCTCTGACGGTCTGCCGGGTTCCGTAACGCCGATGCAGGCCCGCAATTCCACATTCCTTTGCGCGTTGGGGCAATTTCCGCGAGAATGGGTGAGTTACCCTTAACCTGCACGGAGACCGCTTGATGCTCAACCTTTCCCAGCGACTGATTCTCGGCTGTGTGCTGCTTGCCGGCCTCATGGTGGGGCTGGTGGCGGCCGCTCACCGTGCCCTTGCGGCGGCGGGACAGACCAAATTGGCATGGGCTTTCGTTCTGGCTGCGCTGCTGATCGAGTTGGGAACCATCTACTTTGTGCTGGGCCCAATCCACATGCTGGCCAGGGACACCCGCAAGATTGCCGGGGGCAACTTGGAGCATCGCGTCGAGTGGCGCAGCCGCGATGACTTCGGCATCATTGCCACCGAGTTGAACCGCATCGCTCTCAGGCTCAGGGATCTGCGCGACTCCGAGGCCGGACGGCGGCAGATGGAGTTTCAACTCTCCGACGCCGTGCTGCAATCCATCTTCGAGCCGATCATCGTGACCGACGGCAAGGGCCACGTGCTCAAGGTGAACCAGGCCGCGGCGGAGCTGCTGGGCGAAGCCGCCGGCGACCGAATGGCGCTCGCCAATACCCCCGGCGGCGACAAGATTCTGAGCGCCATCCGCGATGCCGTATCCATGCAGAAGGCGGTGGCCGCCGAGGACGAAGCGTCCATGCTGCCGATGCGGATCGGCAAGCAGGAGCGCAGCTTCCGCCTGCGCACCACGCCGATGCGCGACTCCGAGGGGCGGCTGCTGGGCACGGTGACCACGCTGGAAGACGTGACCAGCCTGCAGGATACCGACCGCTTCAAGACGCAGTTCATCACCGTGGCCAGCCGCAAGCTGCGCGACCCTCTGCTGCAATTGCGGCGTGGGCTTTATGCGCTGAGCCAGGGCTTTGGCGGGGAGTTGCTGCCGCTGCAGACTGAATTGGTGGCCCAGGCCAGCCATGAGTCGGAAAAGCTGGACGATATTATGGGCGACCTGATTGAAGTGGCCGAACTGGACACTGGCAAGCGCGAGTTCAAACTGGAACGGCTGCGCCCTCTGCAGGCCCTGGGCGAGGCCCGCGACCGGTATTGTGACGAGGCCGCCCGGAAGCGCATCCGGGTGGAAGTGAAGGCCTATGCAGACCTGTCATTCGTACAGGCTGACCGGCGGGCGTTGCGCTCGATCCTGGACAACCTGCTGTCGAATGCGCTTCGCTATACGCAGGCAGAGGGCGAAATTCTGCTGGCGGCCGAGGAGGTGAAGGACTTTGTCCAGTTCACCGTGCGGGACACAGGCCGCGGGATCGAGGCGGAGCGGCTGAGCACCGTCTTCGACCGTTTCAATGCATTTTCAGAGAGCGGGTCCGGCCTGGGACTGGCGCTGGTCCGGCGGCTGGTCGAGTCGCTGGGCGGGCAGATCGCCGTGGAGAGCCGCCTGGGCCACGGAACCACCTTCCGGTTTACTCTTCCCGTGGCGGCGGTGGGTGAAGTCCATCATCCCGTCGAGGTGGGCTGAGCCATGGCAGAGATCCAATTGGAGAAGCAGCAGGAACCCGCCAGGCTGCGCATCTATATCGGGGCGGCGCCGGGCGTGGGCAAAACCTACGACATGCTCAACGACGCCTACAACTTGCTCCACCAGCAGGGCGTGGACGTGGTGATCGGCCTGGTGGAACCCCACGGCCGCAAAGAAACCGAAGACCGCATCCGCGACCTCGAGATCGTGCCCCTGCGCGTGATTCCCTACCGCGGCGTGAATCTGAAAGAGATGGACGTGGACGCCATTCTGGCCCGCCATCCCAACACCGTGGTGGTGGACGAGCTGGCTCACACCAACGTCCCGGGCAGCAAGAACCGCAAGCGCTACGAAGATGTGCAGGAGCTGCTGGACGCCGGCATCAACGTGATGACGGCGGTCAACATCCAGCACCTGGAAACGCTGAACGACGCCGTCAGCCGCTCGGCCAACACCACCATCCGCGAGACCATCCCCGACAACTTTCTCAAGCGCGCCGACGAAGTGGTGAACGTGGACGTGACCGTCGACGAGCTGCGGTCGCGCCTGCGCCAGGGCAAGATCTACGCCGCGGAAAAAGTGGAGCAGTCGCTGGCCAACTTTTTCCGCAAGGGCAACCTGAACATGCTGCGCGAGCTCTCCCTGCGCACCACTGCCGAGCAGGTGGGCAACCGTGCCGCCGAATACCGCCGCACGCAAGGGCTGGAACAGGCGCCGATCCCGGAGAAGGTGATGGTGTGCCTCAGCACCCGGCCGGGCACCGAGCGGCTGCTGCGCGTGGGCTCTCGCATCGCCGGCCGCCTGGCCAGCAACTGGTACGCGGTGTACGTGACCCGCCCGGAAGATGACAAAGGCCACGGCGACCCCGAGGCCTACCACCGGCTGGAAGTGTACCAGCGCATGGCCCGCGACCTGGGCGCCAAGGTAGTCACGCTCACCGACCGCAACGTCTCCAACGCCCTCATCCGCTTTGCCCAGCAGGAGAGCATCTCCCACGTGGTCTTCGGCCAGTCGGTGCGCTCGCGCTGGGATATTCTACTGCGCGGCTCGGTGCTCAACCGCTTTCTCTCCGAGGTCCGCGACGTGACGGTGCAGGTGGTCCCGATGCAGAAGCCGGTGCGGCGTGTGTGATCGATGCTGTCCCTGCTTGCGAATAACGATCCATGACTGGTTGGCGTTGGGTTGGAACCCTGTGCGTGTGATCTACGGTCGGCGGTGGAGCGGCAAAACCAGCCTTGTGATAGTTTGGAAAGAGCGGCCTTGAACGAGCTCGTAGCTCAGTAGGTAGAGCAACGCCCTTTTAAGGCGTGGGTCCTGGGTTCGAGCCCCAGCGAGCTCACCACCCCTCCCGGCCGCAAACTCTTTCGATTCTGGATTAGATTCCAGGCCAGCCCGCACTCAGGCTCTGGGCCAGAAGTGCTCTTCGGCGCAGGCGCGCAGCCGCTGGGCGGCGTCCTCGGGGGTGATATCCCGCTGCGGCATGCCCAGCATCTCAAAGCCCACCATGAACTTGCGGACCGTGGCCGAGCGCAGGAGCGGCGGATAGAAGTGGGCGTGGAAGTGCCACTCTGGGTACTCCTCAGTTGTAGTCGGCGACTGGTGGAAGCCCATGGTGTAGGGAAAGCTGGTTTTAAACAGGTTGTCGAAGCGGGTGGTCAGGCGCTTGAGCGCGTCGGCCAGCCCGTCGCGTTCCGCCGAGTTGAACTCCGGCAGCGCCCCGGCGTGGCGGCGGGAGACCAGCAGCACCTCAAAGGGCCAGACGGCCCACCACGGGACCAGGGCTGCAAAATGCTCATTCTCGAAGACCACGCGCTCACCGGCAGCCCGCTCGGCCTCAAGGTAGTCGCACAGCAGGCAGTGGCCGGTGTGGGCAAGGTGCTCGCGCTGGGCCGCGGTCTCGGCGGCGGGTTCGTCGGGGATAAAGCCGGTGGACCAGATCTGGCCGTGCGGATGAGGGTTGCTGGCGCCCATCATGGCGCCGCGATTCTCAAAGATCTGGACGTACTCGATCCAATCCAGGTTGCCCAGGTCCTGGTATTCCCGCGTCCAGGCGTCCACCACACGGCGAATCTCGTCTTGGGTCATGCGGGCCAGAGTGAGGCTGTGGTCGGGATGATAACAAAGCACCGTACAGAGGCCTCGGGCGGGTTCGGCCACCAGCAGCGGCGAAGCCTGCGCATCGAGGACGGCGGGGGGCTCGGGCAGAAGCGCAGCATAATCGTTTACAAATGAGAAAATGCCGTTGTACGCCGGGTTCGCCGCCCCGCCTGCCCGCTGGTTCCCAGGGCACAGATAACACTCTGGATCGTACGAGACCCCTGAGGGCGCTGCCTTCTGCCCCACTTCGCCCTGCCATGGCCGCTGGGTGCGATGCGGCGACACAAGCACCCACGACCGCCGCAGCGGATTCCACCGGCGATGAACTGGCTGGGCTTGCGTTCCCATGCTTGCTCCCGAGGCCATTTTAGATGAAGACGTTCGGTATGATCAGTCTTCCTCCTCATCTTCTTCTTCGGGCTCGTAGTCCGGGCAGCCGTCAGCAACGTCACAGGTGGCGCATTCGAACGGATACGGGCAGGTGGGGGTTTTCGGACCCAGCTCATCGCCGCCGGAGGTGTGGGTCATGGAGTGCACCGCTGTGATGGGGACGATGTCCTGGTTGCGTTCGACATTCTGCGAGGCGATCTGGAGGGCGTAGAGAAACAGGCCGGCGTGGCGCGGGTCGAGCTGCGAGGAGCCCAGGGCGTCGAGAATCTGGGCGAGGGCGAGCTGAATGGCGCTGCGGTCTTCCATGATGGGGAGCTTGAGGGGCTCGTCCGGGGCGCGGGGCGGAGCCGCGGCGAAGCGGTGCAGGCGGGTGTGGAAGTAGCAATACGGCTTGCCGCGGAGGGCGGGCGCAAGGCATTTGCGGCCGTTCGGCATGATGTGGCGACATTCGTTGCACATTTTATTACCCTCCCTACCCCCACCCCGTCTCTGTAAGGAAGTTCCTTGTTTTCAATGGGACGCAGGGAGGGCTTCGTTCTAAATTCTTGATTCTGCTGGAGTTGTTTGCAGATTCTTGATGGCAAAGGGGTTAGGGGCGTTTTGACGGAGCTTTTAACTCTTAGCTTCTAGCTCCTAGCTCCTACCCCCGCAAATTCGCTTCGGCCTGCATAGGTTGTGAAGGACACTATGGAACGATTGTGCGCCAAAGGAGGGTAATTTTCTGCAAAAGGCCCGCCGCGAGCTTCTAGCTTTTTCAGGTTTTGGGACGGGTTGGGGTTCGTGCTATCCCACCCATGACCGCGATGAGGCTGCGGTCATGGATGGGGCACCCGGCTTCCAGGTAGTGGGCCAGATGATTTCCACAGGCCCAAATTCACCTGAGAGTAGGTGGCAAAAGCGGCTTGAGTCCAAGAGCTGTCGATTCCGGTATGGTTCGTTCCTTGTTGAGCCAATCCCAAACCCATTGAGGCATGAGCCCTACAGCTATTAGGGGATCGGTTAGTTCAAGGATGAGGACGCTGTCCTCAGGTCCGAGGACAGCGCGAATCCACCCGTTCCATTCGAGGAAGCTCCTGCTTGTATATACGATCCAGTTATTACCTCCATACATAATCCAATCTTCCGCAAGATCGAAAATCGGCGTCAGCTCCTTCAGCTTAGCTGGGCCTCTCCAGATAAATCCGATATGGAGGTACTGTCCATTCAACGCGTTGGCCCTCCGTTTCGTTGCATTGGCATTGAGGCTGATGCCGTGCCAGGTGAGACTTGGATAGCATTCTCGGACGGAACGGAGGTATGCCCTTTTGCTGCCAGTAACATCTGGTGTTCTGACCACTGCATCCCATCCAAGAGGGCTTCTGCCGGGTGTTTATCGCAGAACTTTAGGAATGGCATATACCAAAGAAAGAAGGTTCCAACAGCCAGAATCATCGCTGCCAACTTCATCCAATCAGAGTGAAGACTCCATGCAACGATCAGAATTCCAGCCACCAAAGGCCCTACCACGACGGCAGATTTTCCCAAGAGACCACTCCCCCACCGAAATACGCCGCCGTATCCCTTAAACGCCGCATTCAGTGTCTTGTCGTCAAGCATTGAAGTGTCTCGGGTTGCATAGTTGCACACTGAGGCGTTCCCGATGTACACTTTTCCTCTGTACCCGGAAGGGCCGCAACGAAAACCCACGCATCCCGCCAAGAATGAAAGTGGGGTTTCGGAGTTCAATATGCTGCTCTGATATTACTCCTAGATTTGCTATGCCGCTTGGAAGATTCCATCCAGAATTGACCGCCCATCCAGCAACTTCACCATTTCTTCAATTGACCAAACGTGATTTTGAGATTCCCGCTTCCATCGCAGGGGTAACACGCAACGTTTGATGCACACGGCAGAAGTTGTAGTAAAAAAAATAGATAGCAAGCATGTGCTCATGGTTTTCCAGCTTCTTTGAGAAGGCATTCGTGAGCCGAGTAAACCGCCGCATCGACATCCGCATGGTGCGTTTGGACCCCAGGTGCGGATAGTTCTACCATAGACGCTGCAACCGCAAGCGGCGGCCCTGCGCCAAGGATGGATTCAGGATGCTTTCAGCAGACGCAATCATCGACCTGCACGACCAACGGACTCGCGCGTGGCATCTGGCGCCAGAGAACCTGGGCGAACCCGCGCCGTCCAGCATCAACTCAAATACGAAATTAGATTGGCTTGGCCTGGTGGCCTGCCAGCATGGCGCCAACTTCGACCTCTGGCATATTGAAGACGAGGCTCGCGCACCGGGCGCGATGGACGCGGAACTGGCCGGCGTGAAGCGCCAGGTAGACCAAACCAACCAGCGCCGCAACGATCTGGCCGAGGAACTGGACCGCGCGCTGCTTGGCTGGCTTGCAACCCAGGGCCTGCCCAACCTGGAAGCCCCGCTGCACTCCGAGTCGCCGGGGTTGATCATCGACCGGCTGTCCATCCTGGCGCTGAAGATCTACCACACTCGCGAAGAGACCGAACGCAATGATGCACCGCCAGGCCACGCCGGGCGGAACCGCGAGCGGCTGGCCATATTGGAGGAACAGCGCGCCGACCTGGCCGGCTGCCTGGATGCGTTGTGGCGGGAGACCCTCAAGGGGACGCGGCGCTTCAAGCTCTACCGGCAACTGAAGATGTACAACGACCCGTCTCTGAACCCGGCGATCTACCGAAAACAATCCAATGAACCGGGCGTATAAGTCGCACTTTCCGGGCTGCCCATTTGACGTAGCACGGGGTTGTGCGTATAAAGAGGGCCTGAGGAGCGCAATTCCCAAGCGCAGGTTTTCAGCCGGCAGCAATGCGGCTCAACCGAGCGTCCGGGGATGTGCTCTCACGGCAAACCCATGACGCACGAGGACAGATCCGGGGCTCCCGGCCGCAAGAAAACAACCCCAACGGGCACGGGACCCGCTTTCCAGCACTACCAGGCGGCCGTGCATCTGTTGCAGCAAGGGAAATACGAGAAGGCGCTGGCCGCCTTTCAAAAACTGCTTCCCGAGGCGCCGGCCGAGATCAAGGAACGCTGCCAGATGTATATCAGCACCTGCCAGCGGCAACTGGAGCGGCCAAGCCTGGCTTTCGCCACGCCCGAGGAACATTACGACTACGCCATCTCGCAGTTGAACACCGGCTACTACGAAGAGGCGCGCGAGCAGTTCAGCAACATTCTGGCCGCCCATCCCGGCGCAGACTACGCGTTTTACGGGCTGGCCCTGCTGGACTCGATTACCGGGCGCACGCAGGATTGCCTCAGCAATCTGGCCCGGGCCATCGAACTGAACCCCAGGAATCGGCTCCAGGCCCGCGCAGACAACGACTTCCAGAGCATGGTGGACGATCCTCGCTTTACCGAGTTGCTGTATCCTGAGATTCCCTAAGGCCTGCTTTGAACGCTGCGACGCCTGCAAACACCCCACGATCGAGCCAGGAACTGTCTGAGGAGCCGTCTGCCGGCACGGAAGAGTCGGCCTTCGCCCAACCCGTGCGCGTAGTGGCCATCGGGGGCGGCACGGGGCTCTCTACGCTGCTGCGCGGACTGCGCCGGCACGTAACCGCGGCCGGGCATCCCGCCGCCGCGCCGGGGCCGATCTCCGACCTGGCCGCCGTGGTCACCGTGACCGACGACGGAGGGTCCTCCGGCCGCTTGCGCAAAGGCTTCAACATGCTCCCCCCCGGCGACCTGCGCAACTGCATGGTGGCGCTCAGCGAGGAAGAGGACCTGCTGGCCCGGCTTTTCAACCATCGCTTCCGCGCCGGCGATGCGCTCCAGGGGCACAACTTCGGCAACCTCTTCGTTGCCGCGCTGACTGAGATCACAGGCGACTTTGGCCAGGCCATTCAACTGGCGTCGAGGATTCTTGCCACTCGTGGACGCATCTACCCGGTGACCACCGCAAACGTCACCCTGGTGGCGCGCATGGACGACGGCTCGCTGGTGCGCGGCGAAACCGGCATCACCGCCAGCCGCCGCCGGATCGTCGAGCTGATGCTCGATCCCGTGGACGCCGCTCCCCTGCCCGAGACGCTGGAGGCCATCGAACGCGCCGATCTCATCACCGTGGGGCCGGGCTCGCTCTACACCTCACTGATCACCAATCTGCTGGTTCAGGGCATTCCTTCGGCTCTGACCAACGCACGCGGCGTGCGGGTCTACATCTGCAACCTGATGACCCAGGCCAACGAGAGCCTGGGACTGACCGCTTCCGAACACATTGAGCGCATCTACGAGCACACTCGCGCGCCCATCTTCGACTATGCGCTGGTGAACACCGCGCCCTTTTCGCCCGAAACACTGGCCCGCTATGCGGCCGAGGGGGCCTCGCCGATCGTTCCCGACATCGAACGCATCGAGGCCCTCGGCGTGCGCTGCATCGCCGGCGACTTCGCCAGCGAGGAGAGCGTCGTCCGCCACGCCGCCGGCCGCGTGACCGGCGCCCTGCTGGCGCTGGGACGCACGGCTCTTGCTGGCCGGGCTTGAGTTTTCTCTTTCCTGCCGATAGCGCGTTGCGATAGAGTGAAAGCTCGCGCGGCCAGGAGCCTGCGCGATCCATCAGGAGGTTCGATGCGCAAGACTCGAGTTTGGATCACTATGGGCTGTTGCCTGTTCGCATTGGCCGTCTTCGCCTGGGCGCAGTCCAACAGAAAGCCCGGCCTGTGGGAGATGACCACCAACATGACCTGGCAACAATCGCCCATGCCTCCGGGCATGACGATGCCCCCCGGCGCCCACTCACCCTTTGGCGGCGGCCCCATAACCGCGCAGGTCTGCCTTAGCCAGGCCATGATCGACAAGTACGGCGCCCCGATGCCGCAGAGTCGCAACGGCGAATGCCAGATCGCCAACGTGGTGATCAAGCCCAACAGCATGAGCGCGGACTGGATATGCAGCGGCAGGATGGCTGGCAAAGGAACTCTGGAGTCCTCGTGGGCCGATCCCAATCACGCCAGGGGCAAGGTGCACTTTGTCGGAGTCATGCAGTCCGGCCAGAATTCGAGGCCGGTCGAGTACACAATCGAGTCCTCCTCTATCTACAAAGGCCCCGACTGCGGCAGCGTGAAGCCCGCGCCCGTGCCAGGCAACTAGCGGGGAAGCAAACTTCGGCTGTTGAATCGGGCGGTTGACCTGCCCCGCGCCCTGTCATCCTGAGCGACCCGGAGCGCAGCGAAGGGGAGTCGAAGGACCTGCGGTTGTTCTTCACTTCGCAACGAGCGAAGCCGAGATGGGCCTGCGGTTGCCCTTCGCATTGGCCGCTTTCGGTTTTGACTGGGGCGGACTAAGTTATTGGTGTCTTTTGTGCTACCATTCCCGAGGCTGCTCACGCTCTCAGGCGGAAATACAAAGAGCGAAGGCGGGAGGAATGATGGCGCTAACAAAGAGCTTCAACGAGACAATCAAGAGCCGGCTCCAGCAAAGCGAAGGATTTCGCCGGGCGCTTCTCAAAGAGGCTGTCGGCTGCATGATCGCCGGAGATGTGGAGACGGGAAAATCCGTACTTCGCAAGTACATTAACGGGACAATTGGCTTTGTAAAGCTGGGAGCCGATCTTGACCGTTCGCCCAAGGTGCTGATGCGGATGTTCAGCACGACCGGCAATCCGCAGGCGAAGAACCTCTTCGAGATCGTCGCCTATCTGCAAAAGATCGAGGGAACAGTGCTTGAGGTGGTGGAGCGGGCGGCGGCCTAGCATCGATTCTTGAGTTTCAGAAACGAGACCTATGGCATTCGGTTACTTAGCTTTGCGGTCATCCTCTTTCCTGACCTTTGGTTGTGGAACGCACGTGAATGTCAAGCTGTCATTGAGTTGGTTCCTCATCTTTTGCTCTTGAATGCCTAGCGGAAGATTGTGGCGGGTTAACTCCCCAGCAATCCCGAAAAGGGTCCCAAGGCCCCCGGTTGCTAGTTGGGATATCCAATCCACCGAATTACTCGGAGACGTCACCATCGAACCGGCTACCACACCCGAAACAAGCCCTATTCCCGCTGACTTAAGCAGTGCTATATCTATCCTCTTCTTCTTCGATGAAACGATCTCCGAGGCCAGATCAGCACTTACCGCAGCCCATGTATCCCTTGCTTTTTCAAAAGTCACTTCGTTGTCAAGGTTACTCATTGCTGCTCTCATCGCCGCCACGCTTTCTTTTTCTCTGACAGTATTGATTATATGAGCGAAATCTTCCCCCGGCCCAGGTAGAGGCAAAGAAATGGGCTTCAAGGAGACCTCAACTTTGAAAACGTCTTGGTTAATTCCCGAAGGGACTCTCGAAAGGTATGGTAAGTCAGGCAAGCTCTTGCCATACCTTCCCTCAGATCCCTCATCCTGGCAGAACGGTCTGGCGAAGACCATTTCGGTCAAGCTTTGCAGCTGAGTAGCTGCCCCATCATCATGGAAAGTCTTCGCAAGCTGAACGGCGAGTGCCGTGCTGAAAACCACCTGTTCTGACTGGGGTGTATACCTCGGTGGATTGCCCGATTTGACTTTTTCCAAGTACGCTTTGGCACTTTCTGGATCATCGATGAATCCGACAAACTTCTTCGCAATCTCTGGTATTATGGCTCTAAATCTGGTCTTCAACCATTTTCTGTAGTCATCGTCCTCCAGTACGAATTTTAGTAGCCGTGCAAACTCCTGCATCAAGTCGCCGCCTAGCATGTTCTTGGAACCCGCCTCACGGTGGGCACTTTTGTTAGCTCCCATGAGAACTTCAAGTCTATTGTGAAACTGACCCTGCTCCTTAGTAAACCGAATGGACTGCCCTTTGTTATTGACGCTGTTTCTCAATAAGTGTGCTTTGCGCGCGGCGATCGGTTGTTGCAGGGCACGTTCCTGAAGATCCACGGGAAATCTTGCTGTCGGGCGCTTCAGAATCGTTAGCCCACCGCAATCGACTAACTGCTCCAGCAATCTAAAGCTGTGGTTATCTGAAAACCACGTAGCCATTCGCTTGCTCAACAGGAGCGTTTCATCTTGCGCGAGCACCTCATCATACAGGAGAGAAAGCAACATCTGATGCCAGAGAAACTCCTCGCGGTTTCCTGACGTAGGCGTGTTATCGCGCGCCCAGTCGACCATTACGATTGATCGTTTCATGACGACACTCCGCAGTCCTTCGGAGAGAACTGCTGGCATATTAACATTAATTTGTCTAATGAATCATTTTGATGTGGCACTTAAGGAGCTATTTCGGCAGATTCCTGCATCTTGATTTTGAGATGTGGGAGTCCTACCCTTCGACTGTTCGCTTCAACTGCCCGCAGGCGGCGAAGATATCGCGGCCGCGCGGCTTGCGCAGGTATGTGGGAATGCCCTCACCGGCCAGCGTGCTGCGGAAGGCTTCCACCACTTCGGGTTGCGGCGTGGCGTAATCGATGCCGGGACCGGGATTCCAGGCAATCAGATTGACCTTAGCGGGCAGGCCGGTGCGGCGAATGAGGCGGACGATTTCTTGGGCGTGCTCCGGAAGGTCGGTCACCCCGCCCAGCAGCACATATTCAAACGTAATTCGCTCGCGGGGGCGGAGTTGGATCTGGCGCACCGCGTTTACCACCGCGTCGATGGGCCACTTGCGGTTGATGGGCATGATCTCGTCACGAATCGCATCGTTGGGCGCGTTCAGGCTGATGGCCAGCTTGGGCCGCAGCTCTGCAGGCTCCTGGGCAAACCGCTCGATGCCGGGTACGATTCCAGAGGTGGAGACAGTCATCCGCCGCGGGCTCAGCCCCACTTCCTCCACCAGCAGCCGCACGGCGGCCATGAAGCTCGAGTAGTTGAGGAATGGTTCGCCCATACCCATGAAGACCAGGTTGACGCGGTCGCGGCCCACCACCACTCCGTGGCGGTCGAACACCGCGACCACCTGCCCCGCAATCTCGCCCGCGCTCAGGTTGCGCTGGAGGCCGAGTTTGGCGGTGAGGCAGAACCGGCAGTTGACGGCGCAACCCACCTGGCTGGAGACGCAGATGGTGGCCCGGTCCCAGGTCTTCCCCTTCCGGTCGTCCTGAGCGAGTTCCTCACGGACGGATTCTTGTTGGTTTTTTTGGTCTCCCACCCTTTCGCCAGAAAAAAGGCGAAAGGATGGGGCACGGGGCATTTCTGGAACATCCAGATCGCTCCCGTCGCCGGTTTCGCCGTTGTCGCCCTCCGGCATCCAGACGGTCTCCACGGTTTGAGCGTCCTGACCGTGACCCTGGCCCTGGACCAGATAGCGCTCTGTCCCATCCACCGATTGGAAGACCTGCGCAATCCGTGGCCGGCCCACCTCCCAGCCTTCGGCGGCCAGCCGCTGGCGCAGGGGTTTGGGCAGCGTCGTGATTTCATCCAGTGAACCGAGCCGCTGACGATACAACGCTTCAGCCAACTGCCGGCCGCGCCAGGCTGGTTCGCCCGCCTCCACCATCCGCGCCGCCAGCGCCTCCGCATCCAGGCCAAAGAACGGAGTCCGGCGTCCGCCTGCCGGGTCGATGGCGTTGAATGGAATTAGTTGGCTTGGATTCTCCATCACGGCTGGGCTCAGCATAGAGCATTTCTTCTCCTCATGCAGCCATGGCGGGTAGAGTCCGGGCGAAATCCGGCGCCTGCGCAGAGGTTCCTTAGGAGGAGTAGTCGGCGTTGATGTGGATGTATTGGACGGTGAGGTCGGTGGTCCAGAAGGTGCAGGAGCCTTGGCCCTGGTTTAGCTGGATGGCGATGGAGAACTCGCGTTGGGCGATGTAGGCGTGGGCGGCGGACTCGTCGAAGCCGGGGGCGCGGCCGCCGTCACGGCAGATGGGCAGGCTGCCGAACCAGATGTCGATGCGGTTGGGGTCGATTTGGGCGCCGGAGTAACCGATGGCGGCGATGAGACGGCCCCAGTTGGGATCGGCGCCGGCCCAGGCGGTTTTGACGAGAGGCGAATGGGCGATGGCTTTGGCGATGCGAAGAGCATCGGCATCCGTTGCCGCTCCTTCGATGTGCAATTCGACGACGTGAGTGACGCCTTCGCCGTCGGCGACGATCTGTCGGGCGAGCGAGGCGCAGACCTGGGTGAGGGCGGCGGCGAACTCGGCGTTATCGGGGCCGATGGTTGCGCCGCTGGCTCCGGAGGCGAGCAGCAGGACGGTGTCGTTGGTGGAGGTGTCGCCGTCAACGGAGATGCGGTTGAAGCTGATTTCGATGGCCTGGCGGAGGTAGGCGTCGAGGACGGCGGGCTCGACGGCGGCGTCGGTGAGGATGTAGACGAGCATGGTGGCGTGGGGTACGAGCTGAGGGTGAATCATGCCGGAGCCTTTGGCCAGGGCGGCGATGCGGATTTCTTTACTCGGGCCGGACGGGCAGGGGATGGCCGGACTGGCGATGGCCGGGTCCGAGATGGCTGGGTCTGGAACTTTAAGGCGGGCGAAGGCGGTTTTCTCGGCGGTGTCGGTGGTGAGGATGGCCTGGGCGACTTGCTGGAAGTGGTCGAAGTCGGAGCCGAGGGCGGCGGCGAGGGCGGGAAGGACGGCGATGAGCTTTTCAGCAGGGAGGGGGACGCCGATGACGCCGGTGGAAGATGGGAAAACTTCTTCGGGGAGGCAGTGGAAGAGCTGAGCGGCGGCGGCGCAGGTGGCGCGGGCGGCGGCGAGGCCGGCTTCACCGGCGGCGCAGTTGGCGTTGCCGGCGTTGATGGCGGCTACGCGGACGCGGCTGCCGGTGGCGCGGAGATGTTCCTTGTCGATGATCAAGGGCGCGGCGGTGACGCGGTTAGCGGTGAAGACGGCAGCGGCGCTGGCGGGGACGTCGGCCACGATGAGGGCGAAGTCGGCGCGGCCACTCTTTTTGAGGCCGGCTTTGGCAGCGGCAAAACGGAAGCCGCGGGGAAGGAGGAATTGGGAGGCGTCAGGCATGATGGTTAATCCATTTAATCTAACAGGTGGTTGGGGCAGGTGGGTGGGGGTGGGATGACGGAGAGCCGGATGGATGGCGCGGAGACTGTGGAGCAGAGCGAGTTTCTTGAACTGCGCCAGGTGGATATTGCGCGCGGGGAGCGGGTTGTGCTGCACGATGTAACCTTGCAGGTTCGCGCGGGGGAGCACGTGGCGATTCTGGGGCCGAATGGGTGCGGGAAGTCGACGCTGATCATGGCGATGACGTGCCAGGTTTATCCGATGGTGCGGCCGGGGATGGTGGCGCGGATTTTTGGGCGCGAGCGATGGGACCTGACCGAGTTGAGGAGGCACTTTGGGGTGGTGGCGGCTGGGCCGGCAGGGGAATTACCGGGAGAGCGGACGGCGGTGACAACGGGCTTGGATGCGGTGATTGCGGGATTCTTCTCGGCGTCGACGCTATGGCCGAATCTGCATGTGACGGCCGAGATGCGGGAGCGGGCCGTGGAGGCGCTGGAGCGGATGGAAGCGCTGCATTTGGCGGGGCAACTGGTGGGCGAAATGTCGGCTGGGGAGAGGCGGCGGATCCTGATTGCGCGGGCGCTGGTGCACCGGCCACGGCAACTATTGCTGGACGAGCCCTCGAACGCGCTGGACCTGGCGGCGCAACGGGAGCTGCGCGAGACGCTGCGGAGGCTGGCGCGGGAGGGAACGGGGCTGGTGTTGGTGACACATCATCTGGGCGATATTCTGCCGGAGATTGAGCGGGTGATTCTGATGCGGGGCGGGCGGATTGTGGGGGATGGGGCAAGGGAGGAATTGCTGACGGAGGCGAGGCTGAGCGAGCTGTTCCGTGCGCCGGTGAGGATTGGACGGGATGAGGAGTGGCTGCATAGCTGGTGAGGGAACAGAGAATAGGGAATAGGGAATAGGGGGTGGTTGGGTCTTGATGGCGGCAAAAACTTTTCTTGACGGGCGGAGGCCGGCAGGATAGGTTAACCGTACACGGGAAAGGAGGTTGATCCAGCCGATGCAAAAAGATTATTCCAGTTGTTTGGTACGTGAGGTGACTGAGGCCTGAGGCCCAAGCGCCCCAGCCCCAGATAAGACCCGGCGGAGGGTATTTCCGTCCACGGCTCTGGCACTCGCGGTAGGCGCGAAGGCCTCCAGTCCAATCCCAACAGCCCACCGGCAGCGGCCTGAGCGGTAAGTGCTCAGGCCGCTGTTGCTTTTGGGGTGCGTGGCGGGCGGGCGTGCGGTAGACTTGGACCCGATGCGGGTGTTTGGGATCGATTGCGGGACGGAGATTACGGGGTTCGGGGTCGTGGAGTCGGAGAACTCCGGGCGGGAGCCCAAGCTGGTGTGCAAAGCGATGGGGGCAATCCGGCTGAAGAAGGCGCTTTCGACGCCGGAGCGGCTGGAGCAGGTGTTCAGGGAGTTGTCGGCGGAGCTGGAACGGTGGAAGCCGGACGCGGTGGCGATCGAGGAGGTTTTCTACTCAGTGAACGCCAAGTCGGCGCTGAAATTGGGGCAGGTGCGGGGCGTGGCGCTGCTGGCGGCGGCTACGCAGGGGCTGCCGGTGGCCGAGTATGCGCCGCTGAAGATCAAGTCGAGCGTGGTGGGCTACGGGCTGGCGAAGAAGGAGCAGGTACAGTTCATGGTGGCGCGGCTGCTGGAGTTGAAAGAAGTACCGGAACCGGCGGACGCGGCGGATGCGCTGGCGATTGCGATTTGCCACATTCATACGGCGCAGACGCTGAGCTTGCAGGGCGTGGGGCGATGAGAGCGGCGTGGCTGGCTTTGGCCGTGGCTGCGCAGGCTCGGGCGGAAGGATAAACAGGCTGCAAAGAAATTCAGGCGTAACTTTCACTGGAAACAAGTGTCCTATATATGTCGGCCTGCGGCGGCAGTATGGATTGCGGCCGGTGGACGGTGAAAAGGCGAGCCGGGGCGGGCAGGGGAGGCGGGTTCCATGCAGAGCATTGCGAATCGCGGAGTGTTGGTTGGACGTCTTTTGGGCGCCTGGAAGCTGGGGTTGACGGGATTTGCCGTGGGCGCGGTCTTGCTGGCATCTGCGATGCGGGGCGAGGATGCGGCGCCGGCGCCGGGAACGCGGGCGGTGCGGCTGAGCAGCGTGGACGGGAAGGTGAGGATCTCGCAGGGCAGCCAGATGCTGGCCGATGCGGCGGTGGGGAATACGCCGCTGTTTGAGGGGACCCAGGTGGTGACCGATGACGACGGCCGGGCGGAGATACAGTTTGAAGACGGGAGCGTGGCGCGGCTTTCGCCGAACAGCTCGCTTACGCTGACGGTGCTGCGCGGGCAGGGCGCGAGCGGCCAAGCGGAGGTGGTGCTGGATGCCGGGCTGGGCTACTTTGAGCTGGAGGGCGGGACGCAGACCGGGACGATTCGGGTGCGGTTCGGAGACAGCGTGGTGACGGCGGGCGGTCTTGCCGTGCTGCGCATCAACCTGGACAACTCTTCGGGCGAGTTGGCGGTCTTCGCGGGCAATGCGCACCTGGAGCGCGGCAATGCGCTGGCGCTGGATTTGCACGGCGGCGAGAGCGTGGCCCTGAACGGCGCCGACCATTCTCAATACAACCTGGCGGAATCCATCGAGCCGGACTCCTGGGACACATGGAACGCCGACCGCGACCAGATGCTGACGGGCGAGGCCGCGGCAAAGACCGGGGCGACGAACAGCTTTGCCGACAACGGCAACCCTGCGTGGAACGACCTGGACGCGAACGGGAACTGGTACAACGTGCCGGGGCAGGGATATGTCTGGTCGCCGTATGAGGCCGCCGACACGGGGTTTGATCCGTATGGGAACGGGAACTGGATGTGGACGCCGCGTTTTGGCTACATCTGGGTATCGGGCTATGGGTGGGGCTATATGCCGTTCCAGTGCGGAAACTGGAACTGGTACGACACATTCGGCTGGGGTTGGGAGCCGGGAATGAACGGGTGCGGGACATGGTGGGGGATGGGCTTTTATGGCGGCCCCTATATCGGCTCAAGATTTGGCGGCTATCGGCCCCCGTTGCGCCCTCGCCGGCCGCATCCATATACCAGCGGCGGCAATCATCCGGCTAACCCGATGATTGCCGTGAACCGGCGATTCCCGAGCGGGACCACCCCACTGCCGGCGCGCGACAGGACGACTGTGGTTTCGATTGCCGGGCGTTCGGTGCAGGCGCTGCGGTCGCTGAGCCCGCGGCCGCAGTATGCACGCACGGCTTCAGGGTTTGTGAATCGGACGGCCTCTCCGGGAATGGGGACGACGGGTGGGGCGGCACGCGCCGGCGGGCCTAATTTTGGCGGCAGCCGGGCGGGTGGTTCGGCTAATTCGCCTGGGGCAAGGAGCTCCGGCGGCAGCCAACATGGATCGACGGCGAGCCACTCTTTTGGAGGCGGATCGGTCAGCCATTCCTCGGGTGGTGGGGGTGGCGGCGGCTTCCATGGCGGTGGCGGCGG
>PMYL01000052.1 GCA_003170825.1 Acidobacteriaceae bacterium | reverse complement strand
TCTGTGTGGCGGACTACACTAGCGCTTCTTTGCCGGCTTGGGTGCGGGCTTTTTCGCCGCCGGTTTTGAGGGCTTGGCCGCATGCGAAACCTTGCCTGCCTTGGAGGCCGCCGCGGGAGCCGGCTTTCCCTTTGCAGGCACGGACTTGACCACCGAAGCCTTGGCCGGAGCCTTGGCAGTCACCTTCCCCTGAGCCCTGGCCGGAGCCTTGGTAGTCACCTTCCGCTGAGCCCTGGCCGGCGCCTTGGCAGCAACCTTCACATGAGGCTTGGGCGGCGCCTTCACCGGAGGCTTGGCGGGGGTCTTGACTGGAGGTTTCGCCGAAGCTTTGACCGCAGTCTTGGCCGGCGCCTTGACCGGAGCCTTGGCAGGCACTTTCACTGCAACCTTGACCGGAGCTTTGGCCTGAGACTTGACCGGCACTTGAGCCACAGCCTTCGTGGCGGGCGGTACGGCGGCGACAACCTTCGCTGCCTTGCTCCCCTTGGACGCAACCCGGGCAGGCGCAGTCTTTTTCACGGCGGGAGCAGGCTTGGCTTTGGCCGGCGCCGGTGCGTGCACGGGCTTTGCCGTCGCCGAAGAGGCTTGAGGCTTCGCTACAGCCCCGGCTGACTTCACTTGAGGCACGGGCTTCGACTCCGCCTTGGGTGCTGGCGCCGGCTTGGATACCGGCTGGGGCTTCTCTGCCTTTTCCGGTTTGGGCGCAATTGGCTTCGCGGCCGGCTTCTCAGCTTTTACTGGCGCTGGCGTTTCAACCTTTACGGGCGCCGGCGCAGGAGTCTTCTTTGCCGGTTCAGGTTCTTTAGATTCTTTGGAGGCTCTCGTCACGGGGACGGGAACCCGTTCGGACTCCTCAGCCTCCAGTTCATTCTCAGCGGGTTCAGATTCCTCCGCGATCTCCGAGTTCAGCTCAACCTTGGGAAGGCTCAGGCCCAGATCTATCTCCTCATCGCCGCCAAGATCGTCCACATCCGCTTCCTCGTCCAAACCGTCCTCGGCCCCGCCGTCATCGTAGGTCCGCTCTTTCAGTTTGGCCTCGGCGCCGCGCTTGGCGCGAGGCCTCTTGATGGTCTCCCGCGGCGGCGGCGCCGGAGGCGAATGCGGCTCCAGGAAGGCGCGAAACTCCTCCGGCGTGGTCAACCGGCCGTCGATCAGCTCCAGGAAAACCGCTTGCACGATCTCGCGGTACGCAGCCAGTTCCGGCGTGATGCGCATCTCCTGCATCAGGGTGTGCGGGATGCGCTGACGGGCTTCCGGCCAGACCTTTAGGAACAGCTCATAACGTTCGCGGACAGCCGTATCCTTGCCTGTAAACCCAAGCCAGAGAATCGCTTCCGGGTCGTAGCTCGTGAAAAGCTTGAAGTTTTTGGATGGCGTGGAATTTCCCTTGGCAAGCAGCGCTTTTGCGAATCCTGCCGCCAGCGAATCCAGGCTGTTCCACTCCTCAACGAAACCAGGACGCAGCATCGATTTCTTCAGCGCTTTCAGTTCCCTGGCGGCAAGCCCAGCGGTCAGCAGTTGCATCTGCGCCGCCGACATATCGGGACGGATTCCCTGCAGCAGCAGCTCGACCGCCAGATCGTGCAGGGCCTTCAGCTTCTCCTCGTCTGCCTTGGCTTGGGTCCAAGCCGGGAACAGGACCTTCATCCAGCCCTCAGCTTCCAGAGCCCGCAGCACTTTCAGCCCGTCTTCCTCGTGACCGATCTGCTCCAGCTCCTGGCTTCGCGCCTCAGCCGTCAGGTATTCGATCACTCCCTCGCTCTTGGCATTCTCGTAGCGAGTCTGGGTCTTGGGGTCGAGTTCCCATCCCAACCGAGCCATGTACCGGGTGGCGCGAATCAGCAGCGCGGGGTTCTCAAGGAACCCGTAATTGGAGACCAGGCGCAGTGTGCGGGCCTCTATATCCGCTGCCCCGTTCAAGGGGTCCATTAATAGCCCAAACGAGCCTTCGTTGAGCGAAATGGCCATGGAGTTTACCGTGAAGTCGCGCCGGCGCAGGTCCTCCTGGATGGAAGCTGGGTGAAAAACGGGTTTGCCTGGCTTGGGGTATTCGGTTCGGTGGGTGCTGATGAGATCTACGCGAACGGTTCCCGGAAAGCACAGGTAAAGGCTGCGAGAGGTTTCGTCTTCGCCCCAGGCTTTGCCGCCCAGTTTTGCAATCGCTTTCTTGAGTTTCAGCGCATTTCCATGGACCGCAACCTCCAGATCGCGGACGGCGTGACCACTGGTCAGGTCGCGGACGGCGTCGCCGGTCAGGAAGAGGATCGTTCCGGCTTCACGGGCTGCCTCGCGCAACTGACGCAGTGCGTACTGCTGGTCGGCAGAGAGCCGCTTTTCCAAGAGATAGATGTAGTCGGGCATTCCGTTCCCCACTTCCGCCGTTTCATCCCTGCCAAGTGCCTGATGTTGAACCTCTTACGGCCAAAATCTGCAGGGTAGCAAAGCAGTACATTAACACAAATCCAGCCGCTTGGCTAGAGCTAGTTGCACCGGGTTTGTGCGACAATCCAGAGCGATGGCCTCCGTGCGCAAACCGGTGATTGTACGCAAGTTCTCGCGGGACTGGTGCGCGGGCTATGCGGGAGCCAGTTTCGGCCACGACGCGGCGGAACTGGAGATCCTGGATCTGACCGGCAAAGTGCTGCGCATCGTCTGGGACCAGGTGAAGTGGGTCTGCTATGTGCGCGACTTCCCAGCCTCTTCAAGCGATCAGGCGAATCCCGAGCGGCTGCTGCGCAAGCGCTTCTCCACCCGCCCCCGAACCGCAGGGCTCTGGCTGCGGATGACGCTGACCGACGGGGATGAGCTGGAGGGCCTGGCGGCCAATGACCGTTCGCTGATCGAGGGCGCCGGCCTGCTGCTGACCCCGCCCGACACGCGTTCCAATACCCAGAGAATTTACGTCCCCCGGCAGGCCATCCAAACTTTAGAGGTGGTGAGCCTGATTGGCGTCGGCGGGCGCAGACAGACGGCGCCGGGAGCGGCGACGGAGCAGCCGGGTCTGTTTTCCGGGGAACCGAAGATGCCGTAGATCGGCCCTTCCGTTCATTTCAGGCTTAGCCCTGCAACCCCATCTTGCCCGTGGCCAAAAGGATGCGCCCCTATTTCTTTTCCGTAGTAGCTGGCTGGCCGCAAACCGCTCTGGTCATCTGCCGAATCGCACGTGAAATCACCGAATCGTCCTGCACTAGCGGTGTTGCTGTACTCTGCATCCGCCGGACAGCGGCGTAGTCATTGGGAATCTTCCACTCAGCCGGCTTTGTTAGAGCCTCGGTAATATGCTCTTCGGCGATCTCCAGTTTAAGAGGGTCGTATCGGTTGATCACGATTTCGAGTTTGGGGCTGCCGGCGGCGGAGAGCCTTGAAATCAGGCGATTTGAGTTGCGCAGTTCTGCAAGGCCGACCTGCGTGACCAGGTAGATGGTGGCGGATTCATCGAACAGATGCGTATGTTGCAGGTCGAGTCTCGATCCGGCGTCAACCACCAGATAATCAAAGTCCCGGCGCGCGACTTCCAGCAGCTTGTCGACGGCGCCCTCGGAGAATTGCGCAGTGGCCGCCAGTTCGCTGGGCGCCGCAAGCACAAATAACCCGGAGCCATGCTTCTCCAGCAAGCTGGATAGAAAACTTGAGTCGAGCCGTATGAGATTCTGAAAAGCGTTAACAATCGAGTGTTCAGCCTTGATTCCGAGGTTGATCGTCGCGCCACCAAGCGGGAGATTGAGATCGATCAAGAGTGTTTTTTGTCCAGATTCCTGGGCCAGCGATACAGCAAAATTACAGGCCAGGGTGGTGACTCCGGAACCGCCTTTGGCACTGAGGAATACCAGTAACCTGCCGTCCGCCTTCTTCGGCGGACGAATTGCCTTACGAAAAGCCGAGGCCCGAACCAGAGCCTCGGCCATGGTGCCGGGATTAAAGGGCAGGGTGAGAAACTCGCGAGCGCCCGCATGCATGGATCTGAGCAACAGGTCTGGATCGGCCTGCGCCGAATAAACCATTACGGTTGCCAAGCCATTGATGCAGATGCTCTTTACCAGATCAAGGGCGTACTTCGGGTCACTGTCCAGGTCAACAAGGACTACGTCAAAGTCGCGATTCAGAGTCTGCGGCGCATCGTCGAGGTTGGGAGGGTAGGAAACGAATTCCTGGATTTGGCTAGTCTGGCACTCGCCCAGAGCGCGTAATACGGCGTGGCGGCCTTGCTCGTCCGGGCTGATGACCGCAACGGACAAGACGCCTGCGCCAGGCAAGTGAGGATCAATGATGTCCATTACTCTGGCCTTGGTCGGACGGCCACTCATATCCTGAGCCATGGGCGCGGCCGTCTCCGCGCCACGTACGCCGATCGGCGCGCCGGTCTCAACGTACCGCTGGCCGCCCTCCCCTGACTGCTGCATCTGGGAATCGCGCTCCCCCGCGCTCTTCTCGGAACCCTCCTGTGATGCCGTGATTTCCTGCCCCATCGCCCTCGCCCTCTGCCAACTATTCTACCCGAGCAGGGTGTGAATCGGTACCCAAGCATAGGTTCTAAAAACGATTCTGCACTTATTGGCTTCAGTGAACGCCAGAATCTGTGGTCTACCTTAGCCGTCTATGGACCGAGCTTCCCATCCACAGGACAAATCCCTCACCGGAAGAAGCTGAACCCCTTCTTCTTTTCCGGGATGGCGGGCGGGCCGCAAACGGCTCTGGTCATCTGACGGATCGCCCGTGAAATCTCCGAGTCATCTTCCATGAGTGAGGTCGCTGTGTTCTGCATCCGCCGCACAGCGGCGTAGTTGTTGGGAATCTTCCATTCAGCCGGTCTTGTGAGAGCTTTTGTAACATTCTCATCGCTTATTTCCCGGTTGCGAGGGTCGTATCTGTTGATCACAATCGAGAGTTTGGGGCCGCCGGTTGTGGACAGCCGTGAAATCAGGCGATTTGAGTTGCGCAGTTCGGGAACGCCTATCTGCGTGACCAAATACATGGTGGCTGCTTCATCGAAGAGGTGTGTTTGCTGCAGGTCGAGTCTCGATCCGGCGTCGACCACCACATAATCGAACTCCTGGCGGGCGACCTCCAGCAGCTTGTTGATGGCGTCCTCGGAGAATTGCGCGGTGGCCAGTTCACTGGGCGCCGCAAGCACCGATAGCCCGGAACTATGCCGCACCAACATGGTGGAGAGAAAACTCGAGTCGAGCCTGCTGGAATTCTGAAGCGCGTCTACGATCGAGTATCGAGCCGTGATGCCGAGGTTGATCGCCGCATCTCCGAGCGGGAGATTGAGATCGATCAAGAGTGTTTTTTGTCCGGACTCCTCGGCGAGCGAGACAGCATAATTGCAGGCCAGGGTGGTGACTCCGGAACCTCCTTTGGCGCTGAGGAATACCAATAACTTGCCAGCCTCCTTCTTCGGCGGCCGAACTGTCTTGCGAAGGGCTGAGGCCCGAACCAGAGCCTCTGCCATGATGCCGGTATCGAAGGGCAGAGCAAGAAACTCGCGAGCGCCCGCATGCATGGATCTGAGCAACAGGTCCGAATCGGCCTGTTCCGAATAGACCATTGGGGTTCCGAGGCCATTGACACTGATGGTCTCCACCAGATCCAGGGCCTGCTTCGGATTACTGTCCAGGTCAACGAGGACAACGTCGAAGTCTTGTCCTAGCATCCGCGGCACATCGTTGAGGTCGGAAGGATAGGTAACGAACTCCTGGATTCGACCAGTCTGGCACACGCCGAGAGCGCGTAATGCGGCGCGGCGGCGTTGCTCGTCTGGGCTGATGACCGCAACGGACAAGGCGCCTGTGTCAAGAGTATGCGCCTTGGCCCCGGACTGCTGTATCTGGGAATCGCGCTTGCCCACGGTGTACTCGGTCAAAGAGAGCGCATCGTTGATGGTCGCATCCCCATTCGCCCCGATTGTGATGTGGATGCCCCGCTCGTCCAGACAACCGTTCACTCTAGCAAGTATTTCGCCGACCAGATTGTGCTCTTCCAACAGTTGGCGAAATTGGCGGATCGCCATCTCGTCCGGCGCGGGAGCCGCGTTAAGATCGACTCCGGCGAATCTGCGCAGCACGGACGACTCATAGAGCGCCTCCTCGGCGCCGGGGGGCGAGAGGTTGAACCACTGCTGTACGAAGTAGGTTCGCAGCAGGATTGACAGGCTTACCGGAGGCTGTCCGCTTCCTGCTTGCGGATCATGCGGCTCCACCAGAGCCAACAACTCTCCCCACGGCACCACCAGCTCCATCCGGTCGAGAAACAGTTCCCGCTTGCTCTTCCGGGCAAACTTCTCGAAACCCTCCTGTGACGCCAGTATTTCCTGCCGCATCGGCATCGCCCTCTGCCAGCTATTCTATCCAAGCAGGGTGTGAAACGAGAGTTGTGCAGAGATGTTTTTGGGACGATTTGTACCCGTTGGCTTCTGCGAACTGTTCTTGCGGAATCCGCCCGCGGTAGAGGCCAACATACTCAGCTTTCAGCCACCAACGGCTTCGCCATGATCTCGCCAAGTCTCTGCGCATGTCATTCAAAGAATATCCAAAACCGTAGAGAAGTCTACCCGAGGGCTCTTGTACAAGCTGGGCAATTCGAGTTTCTTCTTTGAGCGGTATCAAATTGGTTATTGGGCAGAATGGGCGGTTGCCCAAAGACAAAGTAGATTTGGTGATTATTGGGCAATGCCGGGCCTTCCAGTACAATTCCATCCATGAAGCTTGGCGAGTTGGCAACCCGGCTGGGCGCGGAGCTGCGCGGCGACGCGGAGCTGGAAGTCACTGGTGTGAAAGGGATTGAGGAGGCTGGGCCCACGGAGATCACCTTTGTGGCCAACCCCCGGTACGCCGGACTGGCGCGGAAGACGCGGGCCGCCGCAGTGCTGGTCGAGCCCGAGTTTCAGGAGATTGCCGCCGCCACCCTCCGCCTCAAGAACCCCTATCTGGCCTTTTCCCGCGCCTTGGGCCTTTTCTACCAGCAGCCGGCATACGCTCCCGGCATTCATCCCACGGCGGTCATCGACCCCACAGCCGAGATCGGCGAAGGGGCGCACATCGGCGCGTATGTTGTGATCGGCCCGCAGGTCCGGCTGGGAGCCCACGCCACGCTGCTGCCCCACGTGGTGCTCTACCCCGGAGTGCAGGCCGGCAGCCATCTCTTTGCACACGCTCATGCCGTGGTGCGCGAAAACTGCATTCTGGGCGACCACGTGACGCTGGAGAATGGCGCAATCGTGGGCGCCGATGGCTTCGGTTTCGCCAAGAACGAGGCCGGACACTGGGAGAAGATTCCGCAGTCAGGGCCGGTGCGGCTGGGCAACCGGGTAGATGTCCAGGCCAACGCCTGCATCGACCGGGCCACGGTGGGCGCAACGGAGATCGGCGACGGGACCAAGGTCGATAATCTGGTCCAGGTCGGCCACGGTTCGCGGGTGGGCGAAAACACGCTGCTGTGCGCGCAGACGGGTCTCGCCGGCTCCTCGGTGGTCGGTAACAACGTAATTCTCGCTGGCCAGACCGGCATAGCCGGCCACTGCACCGTGGGCGACGGCGTGATTCTGACCGCGCAATCGGCCGTCTCGCACGATGTGCCGCCGGGAAAGACGATCTCCGGCTCGCCGGGCTTCGACAACCGCGTCTGGCTGCGGGCAGTCACCATCTTTCAGCGGCTGCCGGAACTGCTCAAGCGCCTGGACCGCGTGGAAAAGAAGATTGCGGCCCAGCAATCCCCGGAAACCGCGCGGGACCGGAATGGGAGCCTGGAATGATGCGTCGAACCGGGAATCGCAGAGGGATGGTAGCCGCAATCGTTCTGCCGGCTGCCTGCCCGGAGGCAAGGCGGAGTTTCATCCCGAGCTGACTCCGCAACCCTAGCTATGTCAAGCGGGCTGGCGAACGGGAATCGTTCGCCAGCCCGCCTCAGCATGAAGGTAAAAAGCCTCAGTGCACCATGCTGTGGAAGAGCGGCGAGTGCAACAACTCGTTGAACTGGGAGTCGGAGGCTGCAAAGTGGATCGACATCAGTCCGGCATTGGAGGCCACCGTGGTGGCGCTCAACGCCTGTTTTTCCGCGTTCGTGCCGCTCATCTTGCGCAGCGTCACCGCCGCGGTCAGGAGCGAAGAGATGGTGGCCGCGGCAAAGCTGTCGCCGGTGGAGATGGTGAGGTCGAACTTGACGCCGTGCTGAAAGTTCATCCCGTACCAGGAGGCCAGCAAGCGCTTCTGCACGGTCTCGAAGTCGGTCACCGAACCGGCCTCGCCCAGCACCTGCTTCATCATGGTCCGGGTGCCCTTCTCGTCGAGGATGCTCCATAGCGGCGCGGAGTCCACGGTCTTCATCGCATCCATCATCGACGCATTGCTCAGCAAGTTGGGGCCCACTCCATCGCGTGCATCCAGAGCCTTCACGACAGAGTCCTTTGCGCCAAAAACCATGGTGGAGGGATCGACAAAGCAAAGAACCATGCCCGTCTTGGCCATCGGATAAATCTTGTTGGTGCGCACCAGGGTGGGCTTGACCTTCTGTTTGCGGAAGTTGGCGAGGATGTCCTGGTAAGGGAACTGTCCCTGGGCGATGCCCACCGTCACCAGCGCGTCACTCGACGCCGAAGGGCGGAACAGAGCAAAGGCCAATTCATCGACATATTGATCGATGCTGTCTTTATCGTTGAGTGCGGACTTGCGCAACGCCTCGTCGAACTCCTTGAGTTCGGGCGGCATCACGCGCTCGCGCAGATCCATCGCCGCTGTGGAATTCTGCATGGCCCGGTAATCGATCACGACCAACTGCTGCACATCACGCGGAACGGCCGTGCGGGCATCGGTGGACAACTGCGCTGCAGGAGCCAAAGTAGCCGCCGCAAGCATCATGGGGACGATCGAGACCTTCACAAACGCTTTCAACAATTTCATCCTCCGGGGACCAATCGCCTTTCGACTCGAAGAACTGGCAATCGCCCCAATTCATGGGGATTGCCCTCGCCCGCGAACTCGAAAAACGCTCTCAATCCTATGCCGTTATTGTACCTGCCGGGCGTCTTGCCGATGCCGTTCATCTTCCGCTCCATCGGCTATGCCGCTCCCGGCCCCTGTTCCGGCCAAGCCAGTGGAGCTCCTAGGCGGTGCTCCAGTATCTTGGTCAGTGGGTCAAACCCAATCAACTGACGCATCCACTCGCTTTCCCGCTCACAGGCGGCTTCCGGAAGCAGGCCGATCACCTCTCCCTCCACCAGCGCGGCCTTGTGCCGGAGCGCCAGGCTCGATACTACGCGAAAAACCTGGGAAATCGGCGTGACCTCGAAGTCGGTGATATTCATGGAGAGCTGCGCCCGCCCATGCGCAAGAACGCCCATGGCTTTTACGCCCTTCAGTCCGCCGGAAGCGGCGCGAATCTCGCGGGCAATGGCTCTCACCATGGAAACGTCGGTGGAATCGAAATAGATGTTGTAGGCCACCAGAAACTTGCGCGCTCCCACGGCGCAGGCGCCGGCGGTGGGATGCAGGCCGGGACCACCCAGGTCCGGCCTACGAGCCGAATCGTTGCGAACCGCGTCCCTCAGCCCCTCGAACTGCCCGCGGCGCACCTCTTCCAGGTTGGCCCGGTCGGGCCGCGCGGCCGCGGCTTCATAAAAGAACACCGGCACACCGAAGCGCCGCCAGATTTCCAGGCCCGCCTGGCGGGCCAGCAAGACGCATTGCTCCAGCTTGATGCCGGAGATGGGCACAAAGGGAATTACGTCCGCGGCGCCGATGCGCGGGTGGACACCCTGCTGGCGGGTCAGGTCGATCAGTTCGGCGGCCTTGCCTGCCCCGCGCACCGCCGCTTCGACCACCGCGGAGGGCTCTCCGGCGATGGTCACTACGGAGCGGTTGTGGTCCGCATCCATCGACCAGTCGAGCAGGCGCACCCCCTCCACGCGCATCGCGGCCACAATCGCCTTGACCCGCCGGGCATCCCTGCCCTCTGAGAAGTTGGGAACGCACTCCACAACCGGCCCGTTCATAGTCATCTCCACCCAGCGACAAAGATACGCCGCTGAAGATTCCGAGGGATTATTTCCAGAAGGTGTAGCCCACCTGTACCTGAATGCTGGCGTTCACGCCGGGGTTGCGGTCGCCCAGAGAAGCCGAGGAGATGTGCACGCCGTTGACGCCCACATCGATCGAACGCTTGGGGCGGATGAAGTAGTGAAACCCGCCTCCGCCCTGAGGCGAAAAGTTCCAGACGCTCGTTCCGCCTCCACCTGGAGTGTTGTGTGGCACCAGCAGGTCCGGCGGAAACTTGTGCGTGGTGTAGATGAGCCCGCCTGCTCCCTGGAACCAGGGCTGAAAGCGCCGCGACTTGGTCAGGAAGTTCCAGCGTAAGATCATCGGGGTAATGCTGACGCCGTGGTAGGTGCCGCCGCCATCGGGCCCCTCAAAGGAGCATTCCTCTCCCGCCGGGCAATTACCCCCCGTATAGAAGAAGGTCTGCTCGTGCGGCGCCGGAGTATAAGCCTGCCATAAGGGCATAATGTTGACGCCGTACTCGAACTGGCCGCTGAAAATCCCGGCGCGCAGCACCGGAGTAAGCGGCTTGCCCACTTGGACGCCGGCCGAAAGGAACTGGAAGTTATCGCGGTTGCCCAGGCCGGTGCCGCCGTTGACGAACGGCCCGTACTCCCAACTCATGTCCTTGCGAACCTGGGCGACGGGGTTATCCGCACCGCCAGAGCCGCTCGCAGCGGCGGCGTCCGGCGTTTGGGCGGAAGCCATCATCGTCCCCGCCATCAAGAGAAACAATACAAATCTTGCACTTCGGGTCAACGTTCTTCCTTTCCCTCAAATGAAAATCAGGATTCCGCAAAAAAGGCCGCCACAACCGGGCGGCCTTTCGAGCGCCTCCTGGCGTCCAGTTAGCCGGCCGCCTGTTCCATCTGCTCGGCGTCCATGTCGAAGTTCGAATAGACGTTCTGGGTGTCGTCGCAGTCTTCCAGAACCTCCAGTAGGCGAATCATCTGGTTGGCCTCTTTGCCCTCCAGCTTGGTGTAGGTGGAGGCGACCATGGTCACCTCGCACATCACTGTGGGAATGTGGGCGGCTTTGATGGCCGCGGCGACGGCCTCGTGGTCGGCGGGATCGGAGACAATCTCCCAGGTGTCGCCCTCGTCGTTCAGGTCTTCGCCTCCGTGCTCCAGCACGATATCCATCAACTGCTCTTCGCTGGCCGCGGATTTCTCGACCGCGATGAGGCCCTTCTTCGAGAACAGGAACCGGACCGAGCCGGACTCGCCCAGGTTCCCGCCGTTTTTTGCGAAAGCGTGGCGAATCTCGCTCACCGCGCGGTTGCGGTTGTCGGTCGTGACATCCACAATGATGGCCACGCCGCCTGGCCCGTAGCCCTCGAACTTGATCTCCTCGTAATTGACGCCTTCCAGTTCCCCGGTGCCGCGCTGGATGGCGCGCTTGATGTTCTCCTGCGGCATGTTTTCCGCTTTTGCCGCCAGAATCGCGGTGCGCAGGCGGGGGTTGCCGTCAGGGTCGCCGCCGCCGCCCTTGGCGGATATGGTGATCTCCCTGATCAGGCGGGTGAATATCTTGCCGCGCTTGGCATCCAGCGCGCCCTTCTTGTGCTTGATTGTGGCCCATTTCGAATGGCCGGACATGAGAACCTCAACGGTAACAGAGAATGCCGGCGCGGGCATGCGCCTGACGTTGTGAGTATAGCACCGGAAACGATGGGCTAGAGGCGGTGCGCTAGCTCAACCGCCGGCCGCGGATCGACCTTCTTCGTGGAAATCACCAGTTTGGCCGGGGTCAACTCCGGTCCATCCCAGCCTTCCTTTACGGCCTCAACATGAATCTCCCCCGGCCGCCTGGTGGATTGCACGATCACCTGTGCAAGACCGTTGAAGAGTGAGCGTTTGGGCTCCTTGTCGCTCTCCTGGCAGTTGGGGTCTCCGTTGCCCACGCCGATCAGCGCGCCCTCGCCGGAGACCTTGAAGCCGATGAAGTTGCCTGCCGTCGGAACCGGCCGTCCCTCCTTGTCCAGCGCCTCCACTTTCAGGATTGCCACGTCCTCGCCGTCGGCATCGATCTCTGTCCGGTCCGCCGTCAGCCGGATGGCCACCGCCGGCCCGGTCGTCTCCCGCTTCTCCGTCAACACGATTTTGCCGTCCTTCGACCCGCGCGCCTCAATAAAACCAGGCTCGTACTTCACCTTCCATTCCACGTGCCCAAGGCGCGGAACTTTCTGGCTGCCCAGGCTCTTGCCGTTGACGAAAAGCTCGACTTCGTCCAGGTTCGAGTGCGCCCACACCGGAATTTCGCCGCCTTCCCTGCCCTCGAAGTTCCAATGCGGAAACAGGTGCAGCACAGGGTCCTTGCCCCACCACGCCTTGTAGTAGAAGAACGTGTCCTTCGGGAATCCGCACATGTCCACGATGCCGAACTGCGAGTTGATCGAGGGCCAGCCGTAGGGCGTGGGTTCGCCGCGATAGTCGAAGCCCGTCCACGCAAAGCCGCCCGCCTCCCACTCCCGCGTCCCGTAGAATTTCCACCACTCCTCGGCCTGCTCGCCCCAGCCGGGGTTGTTGACGTCGTAGGCGCTCAGCGTGTTGCGCAGCGGATCGGTCGAATAAACGCCGCGCGTCGAGATAGCGCTCGCTGTCTCCGAGCCGTAGATGGGCCGCTTCGGATTCGTCTTGTGAAAGTTGTCCGGACGCTCCAGGCCGTAGTTGAAGCCGACGATGTCGAACGCATCGGAGACGCCCTTCTCGTTGCTGCCGTTCACCGCCGCGGAGACCACCCTCGTTGGGTCCAGCTCGTGGCATCGCCGCACCATGGTTGTGGCGATCTTAGCGCCTTCTTCCGCCATTTCATTCTGAAGTTGCCACTCCTCGTTGCCGATGGACCAAAGGATAATGGATGGCGAGTTGCGATAGCGCTTGACCATGGCCTCCAGTTGCGCCAGGCCCTCGGGACTCGAACTCATCTGGCGCGTCTCGCACATCATCATCATGCCCATCCGGTCGCAGCCCTCAACCCACTCCGGTGTAGGCATATTGTGCGATGTTCTGACCGCGTTGCACCCCATCTCGCGCAGTACGTCCAGCCGGAACCACTGCAACCGGTCGGGCAACGCCGCGCCCACCCCCGCGTGGTCCTGATGGTTGCAGGCGCCCTGAATCTTCAGCGGCTTGCCATTGAGGAAGAACCCCTTGTCCGCATCGAAGACCGCGGTCCGCACCCCAAAGCTCACCCGCTCGGCATCGCGCGCCTTCCCATCGGTCTCAATCGTCACAATCGCCGAGTAGAGATTCGGCGCATCCACCGACCACAGCGCCGGATTGGCCAGCTTCGCGGTCGCGGCGAAAGCCACTGAACCGTCCACGGCAATCGACTGCGCAGGCGCCTCGGCTGTGGCCACTGTCTTGCCCGCGGCATCCAGTATTTGCCAGCTCACCTTGGCGCTCTCCGCCTGCTTCCCTTCGTTCGCAACCACTGCTCCAAGGGTCAAAAGGGCGGAGCCCCGGCTCACCGCCGTCCGCACCGTGCTCTCCCATTTGCCCAAATGCAGTGCATCAGTCTTGGTCAGCCACACGTGCCGGTAGATGCCCGCGCCCTCGTAGAACCACCCATCGCCAAAGCTCGCGTCCACGCGCGCCACAATATAGTTCTTCGCGCCGTAGCTCAGAAAGTCGGTCAGGTCGAAGCGGAAGGGGGCGTAGCCGTTGTCGTTGCGACCGATGAAGCAGCCGTTCACGAAGACCAGCACGTCGCGAAAAGCGCCGTCGAACTCGACCGCGATGCGGCGGCCCAGATCGCTGACCGGAATCTCGAACTCGCGGCGATACCAGCCCACGCTGGTCTCCGGATAGCGGCGGCCAATGGGCTTGTATCCGTGGGATTGCTGCACATCGTCATGCACAAAGGGCAACTCGACCGCCCAGTCGTGCGGCAGGTTCAGCGTGCGCCACTTCGAGTCGCCGAACTTGCCTTTTGAAAACTCGAATTCCCCGGTCTTGGCGAAGTCGCCCTGGCCATTGCCAAAGCCCAGGTCGCGGGCCGGGTCGCTGCCGTGGCCAAACTGGAACTTCCAGCCAAAATCGAACAGCAGTTGCTCGCGCGGCGCCACGGCTCCCGGCGCCTCGGCCGAAGCCGCCTGCGAATCGCCGGCAAGCAGCGCCGCCGCGCGCCCCCAGGCCGAACGGGCCACCAGAGAAGATGCGGAAAGCGCTGCTCCAGAACAAAGCAGATCGCGACGAGAGATGCCAGCCATGGAAGTCCTCTTTCGGATGAATTCTCGCCGCACACAACGCCTCAACCCCGTTGCGGCAATCAACGCCGAACTATAAATCAAATGCCGCCAGGAAGTAAAAGGTTTCATGCCCACTGAAATAGTAATCCCACCCCGGCCCCCATCCAGTTCGAGTGCACCCTGAGCCGCGCACCCAATGTGGTAAATTCAAGAAGACAGACCACCCTGCGGAGAGATGGCCGAGTGGTTTAAGGCGCACGCTTGGAAAGCGTGTGTACTTTAACGAGTACCGTGGGTTCGAATCCCACTCTCTCCGCCACGACCCCTTCCAGGAACATCCAAAGACATCCAATAAAAAGACGAAATACTCCGGTAAACACTGGGGGTTTCGTCTTTCTGCGTCCAGGAGCGTACTATGGGAGCCAGGTCCTGCGGGGAGTACTTCTGAGAGTATTTTGTTATTGACTTGGGAGTACTTTTGCAAGCGGGGGTATTTTGGGGGGAGAAATGCCACTGACGGATTTAGAAGTGCGCAAGGCCCGGCCTGCCGAGAAGGCCTACCGATTGAGCGACAGCGGAAACCTTTATCTCTGGGTCACGCCCGCTGGTGGCAAACTGTGGCGCTGGTCCTATCGGCATGACGGCAAGGGAAAGCTCATGTCCTTCGGCAAGTACCCGGATGTGCCACTGGCGCTGGCCAGAGAACGCCACGCTGAGGCACGCAAACTCCTGGCCACCGGGACAGATCCAATGGCGCAGCGGAAGGCCGAGAAGACCGCTGAAAAGGGCGCCGTCGAGAATTCCTTCCAGAGCGTTGCATCCCTATGGCTGGAGCATTGGCAGGATGGAAAAAGCCCGCGTCATGTGGAGTACGTCAAGCGGCGCATAGAAACAGATATTCTGCCCTGCCTGGGACCACGTCCAATTGCGGAGATCGAGGCGCCGGAACTGGTGGCGATGGCCAGCGCGATTCAGGATCGCGGCGCACGGGATATTGCCAAGCGAGCGCTGGAGACTGTGGGACAGGTTTTTCGCTACGGCATCGCCCACGGCTACGCGAAGCGCAACCCGGCCAGTGAGATCCGTCCCAGTGACATTCTGAAATCCAAGCGTAAAACAAACTATGCCCGCATCAATGCCAAAGAACTGCCCACTCTTCTCAAACGCATTGAGGTTTACCAGGGAACCCATGTCACACGGCTGGCGATCAAGCTGATGGCACTCACCTTCGTCCGCACCAGCGAGCTAATCGGAGCCAAGTGGGCGGAGTTCGACCTGGAGAATGCCCGCTGGGACATTCCTGCCGAGCGCATGAAGATGCGTACCCCGCACATTGTGTCGTTGGCCAGGCAGACATTGGAAGTGCTGGAGATGTTGCGCGACTTGACCGGGCACAGCGAATGGCTCTTCCCCGGTGATCGCAACGCCAGCAAGCCCATGAGCAACAACACCATCCTGAAAGCATTGGAACGCATGGACTACAAGGGCCGCATGACCGGACATGGCTTTCGTGGTCTGGCCTCGACGATCCTCCATGAGCAGGGGTATGCGCACGAGCATATCGAGATACAGCTAGCCCACGCTCCCCGCAATGCCGTGAGCGCCGCGTACAACCACGCTCTGTACCTGGGGCCACGAGCCAAGATGATGCAGGATTGGGCGGACTTCCTGGAGCACATACAGCGCGGAGGCAAGGTGCTGCCCTTCCGTGGAACTGCGACATAGCCCTTCGCTACTCGCTAGGCGGTTGCAAACGTTAAGTTGTACAGAGTCTTGCCTTGCACTCTCCACGCGGCCTTTCAGATTGTGAGTGCGGCCAGCATGGCTGCAAGCTCATGGAGTCCAATTGCCGTTATCTCCGAATCGATTGGATAGTTTGCACTCCCCGCATTTACGACAAAACGCCGATCCGGCAGCAGATCCTGACAGGCGATGTAGAAGCCCTTTTCTGGCCGTCCGGAAAGGCTACGCTTTATCTCAATGGCCCACAGGCCGTGACCGGGAATCTCCAGCAGCAGATCGATCTCCGCGCCGGCTGCAGTGCGATAGAAGCTGGCCACAGTACGCTCAGGTACAGCCGAGAGCAGATTTTCGATGACAAAACCCTCCCACGAGGTTCCTGAAACCGGATGGCCGGCAAGATCGTTGTACGTCCTGATTCCAAGTAAGGCATGCACCAAGCCACTATCCCGTACATACACTTTGGGCGACTTCACCAGCCGCTTTCCGACATTTCTATGAAAAGGCGGTAGCCGCCGAACCAACAGCAGGTCCGCCAGCAGGTCGATGTAGCGCTGCACTGTAGGTGCTGATATCTGGAGCCCGGCGGCCAGCCGCGAGGCATTCAGCAACGCGCCTTGACCGTTCGCCAGCATCGTCCAGAGTCGCTCCAGCACACCGGCAGGAACGCGGGGCCCAAACTGAGGCACGTCGCGCTCCAGATATGTTCGGATAAAGTCCGCGCGCCAGCGTAGGCTTACTGTGTCATCCTCTGCCAAATAGCTGCCGGGAAAGCCTCCTCGCAGCCAGAGCTGGATCAATGTAGGTTCGTCTGCAGGTAGCTCCAGCGTGTAAAACGGCCCCAGGTCGATGTAGGTGATGCGTCCGGCAAGACTCTCCCCGGTCTGCCGAAGCAGATCGATAGAGGCCGAGCCCAGGACAAGAAATCTCCCTGTCCCATGGCCAGTGCGTCGGCCCTGATCGATGATGCCTCTGAGCAAGTTGAAAAGCTCTGGAACGCGGTGAATTTCGTCCAGGACTACCAGGCTGTTCTCATATTGGCGGAGAAAGAGAACCGGCTCGGCCAGTTTCTCCCTGTCCTCTCTAGCCTCCAGATCGAGATAAAGCGCACCGGGGCGAGTGCTAGCGATCTCCCGCGCAAGGGTAGTCTTTCCTACCTGCCGGGGCCCGATAATAGCCACTGCCGCTTGTCTCTTGAGGGCCTGCTCGATTATTGTGGTCGCAGTTCTGGCAATCATTCACGCATATTAAACACTACACGTTTGAAATGCAAGGTATTTTCACGAAAGGCACCCATTTCCCCGCTGTTGACCGAAGAAAATACCTCCTCCATCCGCCCCTCTTTATACAGCTCATTGAGGCTAGCCAGGCCGAAAGTGTCGAGGAAGAGCTGATCGATAAACTTGATGATCGAGCCATGCTCGGTGGCTTCATGCCTGGTTGCCAACGGCTGCGCTGTCCAGCATATTCTCGACACCGGTGATCACCGCCTCGACCGAAGCAACTCTCCGTGCCCTTCGGGATGCGCATATCGTTGACCGCTTCTACCTTGCCGGCGGAACGGGGCTTGCCCTCCAGTTCGGCCACCGGCTTTCCCTGAATATGGATTTTTTTGCTACCGTCCAATTCGATGAGGAGACTCTCCTCCAGCGCGTTCATACGCTGGCGGAATTCTCGCTGGTTGCAAAGGCTCCGTACACGCTCCACACCACAATTGGAGAAACCAAGGTGAGCTTCCTCGGATACGCCTATCCGCTACTCTTTCCCGAGATCCGATTCCTAGAAGTTGCCGTCGCCGATCTGCGCGATATTGCGTGCATGAAAGTGAGTGCAATTGCGAGTCGCGGCACGAAGCGCGATTTCGTAGACCTCTACGTGTCCGCTCAGCGCTTCGGCCTTACTGAGGTTTTGCACCTCTTCGACCGCAAGTACGCGCAGACTCACTACAGCAGGATTCATATTCTGAAGTCCCTCATATTCTTCGGCGATGCCGAAAAGGACCCGATCCCCCACATGCTCATCCCACTCGACTGGGGCGAGGTGAAGCAGTTCTTCCTCCGTGAAGTGCGCCGGGTTCTCTAAAGTGGCCGAGATGCTCCTGTGGTGGGGGACGATTACGTGGATGGCATCTTGAACGAATCTAAGGTGATTGTGGGCAACTTTGGCAGCGGCGTAGCGTAGCACTCCAGCTTTGTCGCCACGAGGGCCGGACTGATTGCCCTTGGCTCTGAGGACCAAATCGAAACTCTCGTGGTTCACTATGGACAATTATTATTTGACTGATGCGCTCCTTTTTGTCATCATGTGTTCAGTCTGGTCCGACTGGCAAGCAAAGGACACCCGGCAAGTTGGGTTTCTTCTAGCTTTGCCAGGAGCAGGCTGAAGTACCCGAATTGCCCGCAACACCGCAACGCCCGCAACAGAAACGCCCGCAACACGTACCGCCCGCAACAGAAACGCCCGCAGCAGAAACGCCAGTAACACGTACCGCCCGCAACAGAAACGCCCGCAGCAGAAACGCCAGTAACAGAAACGCCCCGTAGCGCCCACAACTGAATAGCGCAAGGCAGGGCAGAATCAATAGCCAGTGCATTTGCTCCAGGATGGCTCTTGCTTTCTGCCAGCGGCAAAAACTACATCCGCAGCGGCAGAAGTTGCGCTTCTGCGAGCGGTGGTGACGCCTTGCAGCCTTGCGCGAACGCTTCTTCGGAGTCCGCCAGTGTGATCGGCCTGGAGCTTCGGGTGGCGTTTTCCTCCAACGTTTGACTCGATTGGATTGGAGAATGCGATGGCGATTTCGATACTTCGTTTGCCTGCAGTGAAGACGCGCGTTGGACTTTCGCGCAGCGCGATCTATCTGGCGATTTCTCGTGCGGAGTTCCCCCAACCTGTCCACCTTGGAGCCCGCGCGGTGGGTTGGCTGGAATCTGAAATCGAGGAATGGATTCGTGAGTGCGTGAAGCATAGCAGGAAACTGCCATGAATCCTCAGTGCATTGAACGAAAAACACCAGGAGCAGCGCATCCTGGCAAAACGCGCTTGCAGGCCGTACTGCCAGAACCGCCTGCGCAGCAGTCTCCTTTCGCAGCTCCAGCCGTCGCGCCATCAGATGCCGGCGACGAGCCCGCCGGTCGTCTGGCGATGCGAAGCACGGATACCCTCAAGCCGCATCCAAGCCTGCTCAAGCTAAACCTCCGGCCCACAAACGAGCGGCTCCTGGTGCTCGAAAAACTCGGCGAGGCGATCTATGAACAGCCTCTCTTGATCACGAGAGAGAACCTGATCGTCGATGGCTATGCCCGCTGGCTCATTGCCCGCCGCCAGCAGCGCGCCACGCTGCTGTGCATCGAGTGCCCGCTAACGAAACAAGAAGCTCTGCAACGAATCCTGCAAACCCATTGCCGCCCGCAATGGTTGAAAGCCTTCAGCCGCGTGCAGCTGGCGCTTGATCTTGAGCCTTGGTTTCGAGAGGGGGCGCGAGCGAATCAGAGCGCTGGGGGCAAAGAGAAGGCTTCGTCAAAATTGACGGAAGATCGGCGGCTCGACTGCCGGAAGCAGATTGCCACCCTCGCTGGCGTATCCACGGGCAACGTGTTCAAGGTGAAGCAGCTTTTAGACACTGCCATTCCGCAGCTGATTGCTGCGGCGCAATCTGGCGAAGTTCGCATTCACAACGCCTGGAAGCTGAGCAAACTCAACCGAGACGAGCAGGAAGCCGCACTGGCCAGCAAAAGGAGCAAGAAGCGAAGTCAGAAGAGGCTACGGGAATTGTTGTCCAAGAACGTCCAAAGCGATTCCATAACTACCTGCCTGCGTGAGCTAAAGCACACCCTCACCAGGATGCAAGCAATTCCTCGCCTTTGCGCCATCTGGGAAAAAATCGACGATCTGCTCGGTGCCGTCGACCGCGCAGTACTGGAAGATAGGAGGGATCCAGGTGAATAACAAGCCAATTCTCAAGCAGATACTGGCCGACCATCGGAGCCTCTGGGACAACCCGCAGACAAGACCTGTGGTCCGCGAAAACTTCCAGAAGGTGCTCGACTGCGGTACAGGGGCCCTCGGGGCGGATGTCTATGCTTCCTCCAGCGGCGAGAAGATGATTGTTCCGTATACGTGCAAAAGCCCTGCATGTTCGAGCTGTGGGCAGCGAGCAACACGCGACTGGCAGCAGGTAATTGTCAGCGATCTCCCCGAAATCCCTTATGTGGGCGTACTCTTCTCCATGCACAAAGACCTCTGGGAGATCTTTCGAGAGAATCGTCAACTTCTTGACGGACTGCCGGCGATTGCTGCGGGGGTGCTGCAGGACTGGGCAGATTGCAGGCATGGCGCGCAGGTTGTGATCCTCGCCGTACTACACACCTTCCAGGGCAGACTGAACTTCTATCCACATGTGCACCTCGTCGTCTCATCGGTGGGACTGGATAGGTCGGGAAACAATCTGATTTGGGGTGTGGCTTGGAATTTTTACTATGTTCAGGAAGAGCTCATGAAGAGATGGCGCCACGGTGTGGTCGACTATCTCCTGGCTGCGCTCGATCAGGGACTCATTTCCTCCGCCAGACCGCAGTCCGAATTGAGGACGCTCTTCGAACAGCACCGAAACTTGTGGTGGAAGGCCGGGGTCATGGAGTGTAGGTCAAAAAGAGCTCTAGTCGAATACATCTCCCGGTACCTAAGGCGACCGCCATTCGCCCAGCATAAGCTCTTGTTGTACGACGGCGAGCGGGTCAGATTCTGGTACATAGACACGAAGAGCAAGCAGAGGGTCGTCGAGGAATACTCGGCGGATGAGTTTATCGACCGATTGGCCAATCAGGTACCAGACCGCTATCGGCATGGGGTCCACTACTTCGGTTTGCTGGCGCCACGCTGCAAAGGCCGAGGATATGAAGTCTTTCTGGCGCTGCTGAGGCAGAAACGGCGCCCACGGCCGCGACGTACTCGCTGGCGCAAACTCATCTGGTTGACATTCAGAAGAGACCCGCTGCTCACATCGAACGGGGAGGTTATGCAAAAGATCGGCTGGAAGGCTCCAGAGAGGCCCAAAGCGAAAGCAGGTCAAATCCTCCGGCGGTGAAGCACTCCAGCCCTTCTCGCACACTCCAGCATCCGATCTCCCCTCCGCCACACCTACCATCCAGGAGCATACCTGCGCCTAAAAGCAAGCTCCTCGGCAGTCTCCAGTCCAGAGTCACCCTCAAACCTGGCTGAATAATCCCCGCCGAGCGTAGTCCTGTCACTTGCGGCCAACCGTTGGGATGATACCGCTCGCAGTGGCCCTCCTGAAGAGCCTCCAGACCCGGCAATCGCCACGTTGAGCCGCGATGTCCCCGTGCGCAGAGGCGTGCCGCATCCACAGTGCTCCGCGAAGGCTTTCAATGTCTTGACCTACCCCTGAAATGAAATCTTGATTCTCCTATAGTTCGAGGGAGAGGGAAACTCGTCAGGCAGAAATCGCCACGCCGCGCCCTTTTGCAGAACCCACAGTATGCCCTCCAAACAGGCTCGATTCTGGGCTGGTGGCCGCCCTCGTTTATCGCGCCGCCGCCTCGGTTTGGGAAGCAAGGGCTCAATCAGTTCCCACTGTTCGTCCGTCAACAGCTTCTGCCGCTTCTTCATGGCAGAAGCTCAACAGCTCACCCGCCTCACGCGTAAGTACCTGATTTGAGGCCAAACCGATTTTTGAAACACGCTCTAAACTAAACTAAACTAAAGTAATACCCTCAATGGTTCCAAGAGTGATACCTTCAATGGCCTAAAAGTGGTCTATACTCTTGTAAAATGAGTTTGTTACAGTGAATGTGACAATTTTTAGGATGTCTGCGATGTTGCAGGCTTCTGGAGTTTGTTGGCCGACATTTGTTTACTAAAGAACAAACAGTTCGGCGATCAGTCTAACCTCCCCCCGGAGGAATGCTTTCATGATTTCCATACCCTGGTCTGTCCGCCCGGCGGTTTTCGCCGTTGCCTCTCTTTGTGTTTCCAACCGTCCACAGAAGCCGAGCAAGCTGGTTGCCCTGTGCGCTGTTCTGGTTGTGCTGCTGTGCGGCGCAGGGAGCATCGCGTCTGCCCAGACCGCCTACTTCAGCGGGGCACAAACCACGCTGGGCAGCGGCTTCAACCTTCCCGCGGGCGTGGCGGTAGACAACAGCGGAAACGTCTATGTAGCCGATAGCGGCCTCCATGCGGTATACGAGATTGTTGCTGTGAATGGCAGCATTCCGACCTCGCCGACCATAAGGACCTTGAGCGACTTCACCGATCCAGCCGGCGTAGCAGTGGACAGCAGCGGAAACGTCTATGTCACCGATTTCAGCCAGGACAATGTGTACGAGATATTGGCAGTCAATGGCAGCATCCCGGCCTCGCCGATAGTGACAACTTTGGGCCATACCTTCAAAGGGCCCAGTGGCATAGCGGTGGACAAAAGCGGGAACGTATACGTTGCCGCTTACTACGAAAAGTCAATCAAAGAAATTCTGGCAGTCAATGGCGTCATCCCGGCCCAGCCAACTATCGAAACCCTGGGCAAGAACTTCGTCGGACCCAAGGGCGTGGCAATGGATAGCAGCGGCGACGTCTACGTGGCCGATTCGAGCGAGAGTGCGGTGTACGAGATGCTGGCGGTGAATGGCAGCATACCGGCCTCGCCCACCATCAAAACCCTGGGCAGCGGATTCATCTCACCTGATGGCGTGGCGGTGGACAAGAGCGGGAATGTATACGCTTCCGACTATACCAACCATGCGGTGTACGAGATTGTAGCGGTGAATGGCAGCATCCCGGCCTCGCCCAAAATCGACACACTGGTCAGCGACTTCGGCAGTCCCGAAGACGTGACGGTGGACGGCAGCGGGAATGTTTACGTTGTCAGCGCAGGCGGCAGCGACCATTCTTTCGTGCTCGAGCTATCGCCATCGAGCTGGAACTTTGGGGCGGTGAGCGTTGGGACCGCAAGTTCGACAATGACGTTGAACTTCACCTTCACTGGCAGCGGCACGCTGGGCTCGACGGCCGTGCTGACGCAAGGAGCAGCCGGGCTGGACTTTGCCGACGCCGGTGGGGACAGTTGCATGGCGGGAACGTCATATACCGCCGGGGAGACCTGCACGGTCAATGTGACGTTCACGCCAAAGTTCGCCGGAACCCGCTACGGCGCGACCGTGCTCCGGGATAGCAATGGGAACGCGATTGCCACTGGCTACGTCCAGGGCACGGGCGTGGGGCCGCAGGTGAGCTTTTTGCCGGGAGCGCAGCTCACGCTGGACTCCTTTGTGAATCCCTGGGGCGTGGCGGTGGACGGCAATGGAAACCTCTATGTCGCCGATAACGGCAACCTCAGCAATCTCCCCAGCGGGGTGTACAAGGAGACGCTCTCGGGCGGCAGCTATTACAAGAGCGCGATCGGCAGCGGCTTCCACACCGCCAATGGCGTGGCGATGGATGGCGCCGGAAATGTCTATGTGGCCGATCAGGGCACCCTTGGCGCCGGCGCCGCGTATGAGGGCCCGGGCGGCGTGTATCTGGAGACGTTGCAAGGGGATGGCAGCTATGTCCAGACCGCGATCGGCAGCGGGTGGGTCCTACCCTCTTACGTGGCGGTGGATGGCAGCGGGAACGTCTATGTCACCGATGACCAAGGCTGGGACGGGCAAGGCATCGTGAGTAAGCTGACGCCTGTGAACAGCGGCTACAGCCAGGCCACAATCGGCAAGGGCTACAATGAGCCCTTTGGCGTGGCGGTGGATGGGAGCGGAAACGTCTATTTCGCGGATTACGCGAATGGCGCGTTGTATGAATTGGCTCTGTCGAACGGCAGCTACAAACAGAATACGGTGGCCAGCGGCTTCAATGAGCCCTATGGCGTGGCGGTGGATGGCGTCGGAAACGTCTACGTCACCGTCAATGCCCAAAATTATTGGGGCTACACGACCGGGCCCAGCTATGTGATAAAGGAAGCGTTGCAATCGAACGGAACGTACACACAGAGCACGGTCTTCACCGGCAGCGATTTTCTTCCAGACGTGGCCGTGGACGGCAGCGGCAATCTCTACCTCGCCGATGCCACCAGCAACGTAGCGTACAAGGAAGACGACGCGTACCCGCCGTCGCTGAGCTTTGCTTCGACGAATGTGGGCTCGACCAGCAGCGACAGCCCGCAGACGGTGACAGTCCAGAACATCGGCAACCAAGAACTGGTATTCACGGGCCTCAGCTATCCCACCGACTTCCCCGAGGGCGCCGGCGACGCGAATGCCTGCACCAGCTCGACGAGCCTGAGCCCAGCCGGGCAGTGCGATCTGCCCATCGAGTTCACTCCCCAGAATGCCGGCCTGCTGAGCGAGAACGTGATCCTCACCGACAACGCGCTGAATGTGACCGGAGCTACGCAGTCGATCGCGGTCAGCGATACAGGCATGTCCGGGCCTCCGGTGCTCACCAGCCCCATACCGGGCAGCACGCTGACGGGTTCGAGCGCGACCTTCCAGTGGACGGCCGGAGTAGGGGTCACTAAGTACGAACTCTATGTGGGCACCACCGGAGTGTGGTCGCGCAACATCTATAACTCGGGCGGCACGATGGCACTTTCCGCCAGCGTGACGGGACTGCAGGCTTACGGGGAAACGGTCTACGTCCGGCTCTGGTGGACAATCAACGGACTTTGGCAGTATACCGACTACACCTACACGGAGTCCGGAGCGCCGGTGGCTGCGGCGCTCACCACACCCACTCCGGGCAGCACGCTTGCGGGTTCGAGCGCGACCTTCCAGTGGACGGCCGGAGTAGGGGTCGCTGAGTACGAACTCTATGTGGGCACCACCGGAGTGGGAACGCACGACATCTATAACTCGGGCGGCACGATGGCACTTTCCGCCAGCGTGACGGGGCTGCCGACCTATGGGCAGACGGTCTACGTCCGGCTCAGGTCGTACATCAACGGAGCCTGGCAGTCTGCCGACTACACCTACACGGAGTCCGGAGCACCGGTGGCTGCGGCGCTCACCAGCCCCACACCGGGTAGTACGCTGACAGGTTCGAGCGCGACCTTCCAGTGGACAGCCGGAGGAGGGGTCACTGAGTACGAACTCTATGTGGGCACTACCGGAGTGGGAACGCACGACATNNACCTACACGGAGTCCGGAGCACCAGTGGCTGCGGCGCTCACCAGCCCCACACCGGGTAGTACGCTGACAGGTTCGAGCGCGACCTTCCAGTGGACGGCCGGAGGAGGGGTCACTGAGTACGAACTCTATGTGGGCACCACCGGAGTGGGATCGCACGACATCTATAACTCGGGCGGCACGATGGCACTTTCCGCCAGCGTGACGGGGTTGCCGACCTATGGGCAGACGGTCTACGCGCGGCTCTATTCGTGGATCAACGGAGCCTGGAAGTCTGCCGACTACACCTACACGGCACAGTAGTATCGGCCCTGAGTCTATTGGAAGCGCCCTTGCTCATTGAGCGCTAACCGTTCTACAATTCGAGTCCACAAAGGTGTTCTCCCCTGTTTTGCTTTATAAAGCGTTTCCCGGATCCCTGAGGCGATGCCTCCCGGACTCCGTTCGGCGCACCGGACTTCTGACATTGAAGTGAGACAATCGGATGAAGAATCACATCACGCAATCGAATTTTGGAAAGTGTCTAGAATTCAGTGTCGCGCTGGTTTTGGGCAAAGTGGAGAGCTGGCGCTGTCCGGTTTTTCGGACATCGGAGAGGTTCAGGTTACCGGATAATGGTCGAACGACTGCAAATCTCTCAGTAGTCATTTTTAGAAGTGATAGAAGATAGAGCGAATATTCCTGGTTCACCTTGGTTAGGGGGAGTTTTTCGGGGAAATTCCTGACTATAGCAGCGGTCAGAGATCAGGGGTCAGGCCCGCGACGCCTTGCGCAACTGCGGATACTCCTGCTCGACCAGCACTCGCTCCATCCATTCATAGAGTTGCGGGCGGTTTTCGGCCTCAAAACGGATCTCTCCGCTGGCCGCAACGAACCGGCCAATCGCTTCCAGAGTCCACTCTTCTGCTGTGTGCGTGCAGATGTTCACATCCCAGCATGACCGCCTCTTCAGGCTCATCTTGTATTGGAAGAAAGTGGTATTGCTCTCTGTATGCTTAGTATGCTCCAATCGGCTTTATGCGTCGAAATGCGCCCTACCCCCCCTGGGCGCTGCGTTCGCAAACAATTCGTAGCGAGGAAAACTCTGATGAAAAATCGCGGCACGCTTCTCAATGACGGCAAAAGCTTTGGAATCAGCATTATGCTATTTCTTGGCCTGATCTTCGCAATCACACTTTCGGGGGGGCTTCAGGCCTCGGCTCAAAACACTTCATCCATCTTTGGCCCGAACGTCTACATCTACGACACAACGATGTCGAGCACTGCAATCAATTCCTCGTTGAGCGGGTTGAGTGCGTCGAGTTCGCCGAGTGCTGGCGCCGCCCAGTTCAGCAATAGTCGCTATGCAGTGCTCTTCATGCCGGGGACCTACACCGGTGTTGAGGCTGAGGTTGGCTATTACGAGTCCGTGGCCGGCTTGGGCGCGATTCCCAGCGCCGTTCACATCAATCAAGGCTATTTGAACACGAATCAGACGGATTCCAGTGGGAATATAACGACCAATTTCTGGCGTTCCATTGAGAATATGCGGATCACTGCGCCCTCGGGCTCCTATCAGTGGGGCGTATCGCAGGGTTCGCCCTTCCGGCGCATGATTGTGGATAACTCCGGTGGATTGGAGCTGACGAACACCAGCTGCGGCTACGCCAGCGGCGGATTTATCAGCAATACGGTTGTCACCGGCAATGTCGCCGGCTGCTCGCAGCAGCAATGGTATACGCGCAACAGCACGATTGGAAGCTGGACAGGAGACGTTTGGAATATGGTCTTCTCCGGCGTGCAGGGTGCGCCGGCGACTAACTACCCGACCCTTAAGTATACGGTGCTTCCCACGACTCCGGTCAGCCGCGAAAAGCCCTTCCTTTATGTGGATGGCAGCGGCAACTACAACGTGTTTGTGCCTGCGGCGCTGACCAATTCGTCCGGCACAACCTGGGCCGGCGCCTCCGGCACAGCCACATCCACCGGCAGTGAGCCGGGATACACGCTTCCCATCAGCAGCTTTTTCATCGCGCAGCCCTCGAACTCGCTCTCGGACATCAATACGGCCCTGGCGAATGGCCAGAACCTCATTCTGACTCCGGGCATCTACGAGTACAGCGGCTCGATCAACATCACCAACCCCAACACCATCGTGCTGGGACTCGGCTATGCCACACTCATTCCGCAGACGGGATCAGCCGCGATTACGGTTGCCGATGTGGATGGCGTGCAGATTGCCGGATTGATTATCGACGCCGGCCCGGTCTCCTCGCCGGTGCTCATGCAGATCGGTGTTCAGGGCTCGGCAAGAGTCAGCCATCAGAGCAATCCGATCACCATCAACGATGTCTTCTTCCGCATTGGCGGAGCCGAAGTGGGCACTGCGGCAACCAGCCTGGAAATCGACAGCGATAACGTCATCCTCGACAACATCTGGGCATGGCGCGCGGATCACGGCGCAGGAGCTTCTCCTATCTGGACGGGCAACGCCGGCGAAAACGGCGTTATTGTGAATGGCGACAACGTTACGGCGCTGGGCCTATTCGTCGAGCACTACGAAGGAGCCCAGGTTGTATGGAATGGCAACGGCGGCGAGACGATCTTCTATCAGAGCGAGCTGCCCTATGATGTTCCAAGCCAGGGCGCGTGGATGGATGGCAGCGCGAACGGCTACCCGTCCTACGTGGTCTCCAACTCGGTTACGTCGCACACAGCGTACGGCCTGGGTGTTTACTCCTATTTCAGTCAAGGGATCGCCATCACTGAAGACAACGGGATCACTGTGCCTTATGTCCCCGGAGTGAGCGTGACCGATGCCATGACGGACTTCCTCACCGGAAGCGGGCAAATCACTGCCACGATCGACAATGTTGGCACCGTGGCTAAATCAGGCTCCACCAGCAGCTACGTGCCATTCTATGGCGCACCCTGCTCGACGAACTGCCCTGCGGCGCCTGCGAATCTTGAAGCTTATGCAGTAGCTTCAAAGCAGGTCAATCTCACCTGGACGGCGAGTTCGACTCCGGGCGCTCTTTATTCGGTATACCGTTCGACGACGAGCGGCTTTACGCCCTCTACCGCCAATCAGGTGGCGACCAGCGTGACGGGCACGTCGTTTGCGGACACTACCGCAGTTGCCGGAACGCCATACTACTATGTTGTGGAAGCGAGTGACGTCGCTGGCTTATCGTCGGCCTCAAATCAGGCTAGCGCCACAACAACTGCCAACCACGGCGAACAAATCACTTCTTATAACGTGAGCATTGACTCCGGTTGCTTGAACGCTGCCGCATGTACCAACGCATCCTACAACACAATCCCGACAACATCGGGACAAAATTGGGTCTACGATACAGCCACTTACCTGTCAGGCACCACCACTCTGTCGGTAAAGTCTGTGGCGATCAACAATCCCACCGGCATCGTGAATTGGGTTCCGAACAACGTGTTTAACTCGTACACCCACGGCGGCCCATTCACTTACACCATTCCTGGCCTTACGCCCGGCGCAAGCTACATCGTGGCTCTTGACTTTAATGAGAACTTCGTTCAAACCGGGACCGGTTATACCAACGGCGGTAAAGTCGGCTATCGCGAATTCAATGTTGCAATCAACGGCGCGGCAGTTCTGAGTAATTTTGACATCTACGCCACCACGGGCGGCGCTAACATAGCCAATGTCCAATCGTTCTACACGTTCGCGGACGCCAACGGAAAAATCTCGATTCTGTTTACGATCGGCGCCGCGAATAACCCCACGGTCAACGGTATCCAGGTCGGCACGGGCAGCAACATGCCTGCTGCGCTTGCCGCGCCAACCAACCTCGCCGCTTCCAGCGCCTCCGACACGCAGGCGAATATCAGTTGGGACGCAAGTTCAACCTCCGGCGTGGTGTATGAAGTATTCCGCAGCACCATCTCCGGGTTCACACCCTCGGCCAGCAATCTGATCACCACCACCTCAGGCACGTCGTATGCGGACGCCTCGCTCATGCCCCTGACGACGTACTACTATCAGGTGGAAGCCAATGACGGGTTGTTTACCTCGCTGCCTTCCAACCAGGCCAGCGTCTCAACTCCTGTTGGCTCCGCGGCCAGCATTGCGGAGATCGGCGGTTCCGGCCAGACAGCGCAGTACGGCGCTGAGTTCACCAATCCACTGACTGTCATCGTGCAGGACGCGTACGGCAACCTGGTGCCGGATGCATCAGTCACATTTACGGGAACCGGCGTCAGCTTCCCGTCTGGAAACACGGCAGTCACCAACTCCCTCGGCCAGGCGCAGATTACCGCGCAGCCAAGCGCCATTGGCGCTCTCGCCGTCACAGCCAGCGTGACTGGAGCAAGCGCTCCGGCCAGCTTCACCGAGACCGGCACGCCCATGCCGGCGGCGCTTATCACTCCGGCACCAGGGAGTGTGCTTGCAGGCTCCAGCGTGACCTTCACGTGGTCGCCCGGCTACGGGCCCACTTCGTACCAACTGTGGCTGGGCACCACCGGAGTGGGCTCGAAAAACCTGTATAACTCGGGATCAACGACGGGTACAACCGAGACCGTGAGCGGTCTGCCGACCGACGGGGTGACGTTGTATGCGCGGCTCTGGTCGCTCTTCGATGGAAAGTGGCAGTCTAACGACTACACCTACACGGAAGCCGGAACGCTGGTACCAGCGGCGCTCACCACACCCACGCCGGGCAGTGTACTGCCAGGTTCCACCGTGACCTTCGCGTGGCCGGGCGGGGCCGGCCCGGCAACATACCAACTGTGGCTGGGCACCACCGGAGTGGGCTCGAAAAACCTGTATAACTCGGGATCAACGACGGGTACAACAGAGACCGTAACCGGTCTGCCGACCGACGGGGTGACGTTGTATGCGCGGCTCTGGTCGCTCATCGATGGAAAGTGGCAGTCTAACGACTACACCTACACCGAATCGGGAACGCCGGTAGCTCCGGTGCTGACGACTCCCGCACCGGGCAGTGTGCTGTCAGGTTCCAGCGTGGCCTTCACGTGGACAGCCGGGGCCGGCCCGGCGGCATACCAACTGTGGCTGGGCACCACCGGAGTAGGCTCGAAAAACCTGTATAACTCGGGATCAACGACGGGTACCACAGAGACCGTAACCGGCCTGCCAACCTACGGGCTAAAATTGTACGCCCGGCTCTATTGGGAAATCAACGCAGTCTGGAAGTCTGCCGACTATACCTACACCGAAGCGGGAACACCGGTGCTGGCGGCGCTGACTTCTCCCACGCCGGGCACTGTGCTGTCGGGTTCCAGCGTGGCCTTTGCGTGGTCGGCTGGGGACGGGCCCACGGAGTACCAACTGGACCTCGGCACCACCGGAGTGGGTTCTTCGAATCTGTATAACTCGGGAGGAACGACGGCAACCACCGAAACCGTGAGCGGTCTGCCGACCGGCGGGGTGACGGTGTTCGCGCGGCTCTATTCTCTGATCAGTGGAAAGTGGCAGTCTAACGACTACACCTACACGGAAGCCGGAACGCTGGTTCCGGCGGCGCTCACGACCCCCACGCCGGGCAGTACGCTGGCTGGTTCCACCGTGACCTTCGCGTGGACGGGCGGGAACGGGCCGGCGGAGTACCAACTGGAACTGGGCACCACCGGAGTGGGTTCTTCGAATCTTTATAACTCGGGTGGAACGACGGCAACCACTGAGACCGTGAGCGGTCTGCCGACCAATGGGGTGAAAGTGTATGCGCGGCTCTATCAGATGATCAATGCCAAGTGGCAGTCTACCGACTACACCTACACCGCACAGTAGTAGAGGTACAGGGAAAGCAGAAGCTCATATCGAGGGCAGGTTGAATCGCACCGACCATTCCTGGCGTGAATGCCGTGAATGGTCGGTGCGATTCTTTTTGCCTACCTGGAGGGCAAGTCTTGCCTGGGCGCTGATGACGGTGGTGGCGCTCGTTGTCAGCACCCTTCTGGCGGATGCACCAGGTCTCGATCTTGATACTTGGGAAAGTAAGACCCCTCGCAAACCGGAACTGCCAACTGCTCTAAAGCCGCGGCAACACAGTGGCCTGCCTGATATTTTGTATCAGCGGAATAATTAGTGTACACTTCCGGCGGTCATCGGCCAGGGTAAAGAAGACTTCGACATTCAGGCATTCGCCGCGCAATTTGCCGTTGACGCTCTCGATATATCCGTTCTCCACCGGCCGCCCTGGTCGGATGAAATACAGATGCACGCCGTTGGTGTAGGCCCACAGATCCATCGCCTTCGAGGCAAACTCGGTTCCGTTGTCCACCGTGATCGATTGCTTGTACTCTGCCGTGAAGCGGCGCCGCCTCGGTCGGGCAATCACTTCGGAATCGGGAACCGGCTGGCGTGGGCCTGGCCCCGCGGCGCCCGCTGCGTTGGCAGCTTCTCCACCCTACAGTAATTGTCCAGGATCTACTTGTCTCACTCATCTTGGCACAGAGCAATGGCCCCTCCTGAAGCGCCCCCAGGTCCCCTTCGCGCTGCGTTGAGCCGCGATACACCCACACACAGCAGCCTGCCGCGGCTCCAATGCTCCGCAGGGGCTTCCATTGCTTTGACCTACCTCTGAAATGTGATTTTGGTTTTCCTATAGTTCGAGCCCGCGCCTACTGGCCGGAACTCGATCTCGAACCATCTGTCAACACCGCACGATATTCGTGGCTACGATTCCCTTGGTCGCATTGCGTGTATCCACCACCAGTTTGGAATTCTCCACGATCTTCGGGTAGTCGTATTGCGAGTGATCCGTCACGATCACCACGCAATCGAAATCAGGGACCCTCTCGAGCGGCGTGCTGCTCATGTTGAGCGCATATTTGCGTCCCTGACCGACAGACGCAAAGAACGGGTCATTGTATTCAACCAGCGCACCGCGCTGTTGCAGCAGTTCAATGATGGTAAGTGAAGGCGATTCGCGTAGGTCGTCGATATCGCGCTTGTAGGCCAGCCCAAGGACCAGCACACGTGCGCCTCTGAGCGCCTTGCCGCGTTGGCTCATGGCTTCCATCACGTTCTCGACCACGAAGTACGGCATGTCGGCGTTGATCTCGCCGGCCAGCTCAATGAAGCGCGTGCGGAAATCGAACTCTTTCGCCTTCCACGAGAGATAGAACGGGTCGATGGGGATGCAGTGGCCGCCAAGACCAGGCCCAGGATAAAAAACATGAAACCCAAAGGGCTTCGTCTTGGCGGCGTCGATGACCTCCCATATATCGATTCCCATACGCATGCAGAGCTGTTTTAGCTCGTTGACCAGTGCGATGTTGACGCAGCGGTAGATGTTTTCAAGCAGCTTGGTCATCTCCGCCGCGGCAGGCGATGAGACCTGGATTGTGCGGTTGAAGATTGTCGCGTAAACGGCGGACGCCAAGTCCTGCGCCACCGGTCCACAGCCGCCCACAACCTTGGGAATATCGCGCCGTGCGACCGTATCGTTGCCCGGATCTTCCCGCTCGGGAGAAAACGCCACATAGAATCCAGGGCTCGCAGCGTCCCTCGCTACCCTGAGCCCGGAAGGATTCCCCTGCTCCAACAGCGGGACAACAACCTCCTCAGTAGTGCCAGGATAAGTAGTGCTTTCAAGGATAATGAGCTGTCCTTGTCGCAGATGGGGCGCCATGGCTTTCACAGTCTCGGTTATGAAACTGAGGTCAGGCTCATGATGCTCGTTCAGTGGAGTCGGCACGCAAATGATGACGACATCCATCTCCCCAATCCGGGTATAGTCCGCAGTTGCTTGAAACCCATTCTTCTGGGCCGCCTGGATATCGGCGCCTGGAATGCGAACAATGTATGACCCGCCCCTATTCAGCGTGCCAACCTTGTGGGCATCGATATCGAAGCCGGTAATTGCGAAGCGCTCCTCGCTGAACAGCAGCGCAAGCGGCAGGCCCACGTAGCCCATGCCGACAATGCCGATACGGGCTTCGCGCGATTCAATTCTCTGAATGATTTCGTGCAATCCATCCACAGCCACAACGGTCATCATATGCCCTCACATTGAGATTTTGTGTACTTGGCAATGCTCTTGTACCAGGCAATCGTGCGCTCGAGACCCTCCCTAAACTGCACGAGCGGCTCATAGCCAAGTCACTCCTTTGCCTGCCTGATGTCGGCGTCGGTAGCGTTAGCGTATTGCCATATACAGATGAGGAACCTGCATAAACGACACGACGCACCTTTGCGTTCTTGGCCGCAACCAACAACTGAACTGTCCCTGAGACACCAGCGTGGTTCGAGGATACTGGATCTTCGACGGAGCGTGGGACCGAAGGAATAGCGGCCTCATGGAAGATACACTCTACCTCACGGCATGCCTCTGCCATGGCCGCCGCATCGTTGATATCCGCCTCAATGAAATCCATCGCCTCCAGCCCGCACAGATTTTCTCGCTTGCCGGTAGTAAAGTTGTCAATACCTCGTACTCGTTTGCCACGCCTGAGTAACTCCGCGGCGATTGACCTGCCGATGAAGCCGGCAACACCAGTTACTAAAAAAGTATTCATCTCACCTTTTCGCAACGAGCGATCCACAACGCTCTATATTATAACCTAGCCTGTCTCCCCGGCAGAGCCGGGACAACTCCGACTGAATTAGAGGTTTTTAATTCTGGACGGCCATATTACTTCGGTTAGGGGTATCCCATCAGCAAATGGCCAACGAAGCCGATGAACGAGAGGAAGACAAGGAATGAAAGACCCCTGCACGATCCCACTGGGTGGCCTTGTCGGGAGAGGCTCACAATGGCCGCATTCATCGGTATCCGCTCATTTCTTAACCTAAATGTAGCTTTCGTGCAGAACCAGAAACGGCTACGGTTCGACCGCACTGCACGGAAATCGACATTTTTCTGGGCTCTCGGCGCGTCGTTCTCCATATTGGCTGTCGCCCTGGCTCTGCCCGCCGGCGCGCAGAGTGCTGCCACGGATGCGTCAGCAGTCGCCGGCTCGGCTTCAACGGCTAATATCGTCCGCTGGACGGGGAGTATGCCGGAGGCGGCTGGGCGGATGGTGGAGATGTCCTTCGCGCTCTATCAGGATCCAGCTGGGGAGGTTGCACTATGGAACGAGACGCAGACGGTCAAGGTTGGAGCCGATGGGCGCTATTCTGTGCTGCTGGGGGCAACCAGCGCCGAAGGACTTCCGCAGGCGCTGTTTCAGGCTGGCGAGGCGCAGTGGATTGAGGCACGCCCGATCGAGGCGCAGCTGATCGCAGCCTCGGGCGGGGATGCGGTAGCCGAAGTGGCCAATGCGACGTCGCCCGCGCGAAGCCTGCTGGCGGCTGTCCCTTATGCCTTCAAGTCCATGGACGCCGAGACCCTGGCCGGGCGCCCGGCGGATGATTACGTGACCCACGAAGACCTGAAGTCAACTGTCGCCGATCAGGTCCAGGCTACCCAAACCGTGGGACTTCCTCTGCCCATCGGAGGCGCGCCAAAGGCGCCGGGGACTGGGACCGCCGGTCTTTTACCTGTTTGGACCACGCCTTCGACCCTCGGCAACTCGTTAATAGCCCAATCCGGGGCGAATGTTGGCATCGGCACAATCGCGCCTGCTACTATGTTGGATGTGAACGGAGCGAGCACTTTGCGAGCCGCAGTGAGCCTGCTGGCTTCTGCCGCCACCCTGGCAGCAGGCACCAATTCGCCGGCCTTGCAACTCGGAGCCAGCACTTATTCCAGCGCCAGCCACGCAGCCGTGCCCCAGAACTTTGCATGGCAGGCGGCAAGCTCGGGCAACAACACGGCCAGCCCCGCGGCCAACCTAGCGCTGCTTTTCGGGTCGGGAACTACGCCGCCCACGGCTACCGGTCTCTCGATCGCTCCGAATGGGCAGATCACCTTTGCGCCGGGTCAGACGTTTCCGGGGGAGACCACCAGTCCGGGCACCGGCCCTACCACCAGTACCCTCACCGGCGTGACAGCCGGACCCGGCCTGACCGGCGGCGGTTCAAGCGGAAATGTGACTCTCTCTCTTTCGATGCCTATTCCGCCCGCGAACGGCGGCACCGGAGCTACCACCCCATCCGGGGCGCTGGCCAACCTCACTTCCGCCGTCTGGGTGGATGGAGTCGCATATCCAAGGACTGCGGCAGGTATTCAACAAGCCATTAATGACGCACCGCTGGGCGGAACAGTTTTTCTACCCACTGGCGTGTACACCTACGGTCCATCCGACACTTGTATTACAGTCACGAAGCCCGTCAATATTCAAGGGATGGGGACAGGATCAGTGATACAGGTGGCCTCTTCTGTCAGCGCCAGCAATGATATTTTCTGTGTCAGTCCCGCCATACAAGCGAATTTTATCCGCTTCTCTGACTTTTCGATATTACCGCAATCGACCAGCAAAACGCCCGCGAGATATGGGTTTAACATCAACGGCGTCACGGCTATGGTCTATTACTTATCGATTGAGAGGGTGAATATTCCGTATCCGCTCGGAAGTTACGCCATCTACGCGCAAGACACCGGTTTAGTTCCGGGCGTACCGGTTCTCTCTGACATTTCACACAATATTCTTGCTGGCGGAATTGCTATGACGAATTGCGGAGACACTGTCCGAGTGGTGGATAATGTCCTTTGGCTGGCAGGAAAGATCGACGTCAGCTTTCAGCCCGGGGCATCCTCATTCATCTTTACGGGAAATAACGTCACTGTTCCTGGGGGAATGCATATCGGAACTTCCGCAATCGGATCTCATATTGAAAACAACGAGTTCGAAACGAGTAAAATATTTACCGGCTCCAACGGGTCGATTGTCGATATCGACGGGAGTTCGGGGTCAACTGTTCACGCGGCAAGATCAATTACTATTGAGCACAACAGCTTTCAGGTAGTCAACGGAATCACGGCCAATGGCATCCGGATCAATAACGCGGACAATACGGATATTTCTGGAAACAGCTTTGAGCGGGGGGCAACAACGTCTGTGGACATTCTTATAACAGGCAAGGCGACAAATACCATCGTGGGAGCAAATATGTGGCTCTCTGGACCTCCCTATTCAAGCATGGTTTCGAATTCTGGAACCGGCACATCGTTCCTTACGCAGTATGGCAGCCTGAATAATGTTGCATCCGCTGGAGCAGCCACATCCGGCAATACGGCAAGTTCCATTTCTGAGCGCCCAGGCGTGACTACTCCAAGTGGTTCGACAAGTACCGTGAATGGAACGACTTTGAGCGGATTGGTAAATGTCTCAGGATCTGGATGCAGGCTGACAGACATAACGGGGAACTCGCTGGCGGGATCAATCCGGTCCGGCACGAACGGCGTATGTACTCTGACGATCACACCGGGGGTCACGGCAGCGCATGGATTCACTTGCTTTGTCAATGATGAGACAACAGCAAACGTTTTCAGGCAAACAGCCCACACCGCGACAAACGCTACGCTTACTGGCGCGACGGTATCGGGCGATGTGCTCACGTTTGGATGTCAACCGTTTTAATTCTCACAATGCCGGCATCCAAACCCAGCGATAAGTGCAATTTCCGGTTGAAGCCCCATGCCTACTTTATCTAGGCGCTCAAGATAGGCAATACCCCTCTTCGTTTCAGGATCTCCCCATATCGACTTTCCAGGAGAACCCGTTGGCCAAAATAGATCGCGCCAAATTTTGTGACGTGCGCTCTGTCAATGCTGATTAGACGGCCATCTGCATCCGTTATCGGAATGTAACCATCCTTGACAGTCGGTTTCATCATGGAGATATAGTTATCTTTAGGGACAATTCGTGATACATATGCGTCTGCATCGAGAGAGGCGCTGGAAACCTGATTCCATTGATTCGGCCTATTCTTTGGGTCAAGTCTCATGATCCAGTTTAGGTTATAACCGAAATCCTTCGTGCCTGCATAAAACAGGTCCTTGTTTCTTTCTTGAGCAAACCTGATGTTGTCAGACAGGCAGCGTTCGATGACATTTCCGCTCGCGAATACTATGACATCGGCGACGCCATATAGTTCTTCTGCTGTCTTGTTATCGAAAGGAGTAATGCACTCAGAGAAATCGTCTCGATATACGATATCTACCTTTTCGACGTCAAAGGTTTCGGTCGTCATGTTGACAAAGTCTCTGGCGAAACTGTTGCCAATGACCAACAGCTTCAGTTTTCTATCCAGGGGAAAACTGTCCATCTTCTTCTGAAAGACCCTCTCGTTGTAAATCCTTTTATCCAGATCGGAAGGCGTCACCTTTGAGGTGTCATAAATCCGGGATACAATTCCATAATTCCGGTCCAGGTAGAATCCAAACAAAGCGAATGCAATCGAAAGCCCCAGTGCAAAGGAGAAGATCACTTTTCGACCGACTTTATCCTTGTTGCGGCATGGAGTCTCTATGAAGCGCCAGGTGATATAGGCCAGAATGAGCGTCAAAACCGACAGGATAGAATAGACGGCGATTCCAGGGGGTTCTTTCGAGTAGACTCGTGCCAGGGAGAAGAGCGGCTGATGCCACAGGTAGGCGCTATAGCTAATCAAGCCGACACCTACCATGGGGTCCCAGCCCAGTATTTTTCCCACCACGGTATTCTCCGATGAAAAAAGAATAATCAATGCTGTTCCTAACGTGGGCGCAACCAGATAAAAGATGCCACGGGATGCGTTATCGCGTCCCAAAATAAATACGGAAGCAACAATCAAGCAGAAGCCTGTTCCACCAAGCAGCTCACTCAAAAGGTATTTGCTGCTGGCGGACTTCTTTCCTATTATGTAGAAGGCCGCAAGGGCACCTATGAGAATCTCCCAAGCACGTGTCGGCAAAAGATAATAATCAAATTCAGGTTTATTGAACAATCCCCAGTTTGCGGCAGCAAAACTCAGTATTGCAGCCACGCCAAGCACTGCTGCCAGATGTTTTCTGAACAGCTTCCATCCGAGCATCAGAAGAAGAGGAAAGAGAACATAGTACTGTTCCTCGACTCCCAGGCTCCACGTATGAAGTAATGGTTTGAATTCCGCGGACAGGGACCAGTAATTGGTCGTAATTGCCAGCAGTATGTTATTGGAGAATAGCGTTGTGGCAAGGATGGACTGCCCGAAGTTCTTCAGTTCGTCCGGCAGCATCCACTCATAGGCAAAAATACACGTCACGGCCATAACAAGAAACAGGGCCGGGAGAATCCGTCTCGCTCTCCTTTCGTAAAAACGCAGGACACTAAATTTATCTTGATGCAGGTCGTTAACGATGATCGAAGTGATAAGATAGCCACTAATCACAAAGAATACATCTACACCGATAAAGCCTCCGCTAAACATCTGGAAATCGGCATGAAAAAGTATTACAGGAATCACTGCTAGCGCCCTGAGACCATCAATTTCCCTTCGATAATTCAACTTCCCTCCATCGACCGCAGCCATCGAGTTTCGCATCCATAATCAAAGCGTTGCTGTCGGTGGGTAGGAACTGGCCTTGTGGTTGAGGCCGCATATGCCTATCTCCCCCTCTCGTGAAACCCACCCGAGCGGATTTCCTGCAACGGACTTGACAGATTGCACTCATGGATTACGTGTCATACCGTCGCATGAAGAGTCGACACCGCATAAAGTAGTTCGAACCTACCTGCGACCCACCGCCCAACAACTGCTCGACCTGGCGCCTATTTCGCGGCATCAAATCAATCTGAAGTCGCCATCCTCTGCTCATATTATGGCTTTACTGTCTGCAATGCCAGATTACAAGTACCTTAACGCGAGTATTTATCCATTTGGTCATCGTACTGACATCTGAGTGGCAGAGTAATTTCTCAATGCTGAACGCCTTCGGCGCGCAAGACCTTGACGAGTGTCATCCACACTATCTGGAGATCGAACAGAAAAGATCGCCGCTGCAGATACTCATAGTCGAACTGTACCTTGACGGGGATCGGCAATTCATCACGTCCGTTCACCTGTGCCCAGCCGGTCAGCCCGGGCACAAGCATGTGAATGCCTCGCTCGGTCCGGAGTGCTACCAGATCGTTCTGGTTGAACAATGCTGGACGCGGCCCGACGAAACTCAGGTCGCCCGCTAGGATACTGAACAATTGAGGCAGTTCATCGAGGCTCGACCGGCGAAGGAAACTGCCAATCGGAGTCAGATAGTTTGCTGGATCCGATATAAGGTGAGTGGGGAGTTGGGGCGTGTCTACGCGCATACTCCGAAACTTTGGCATTCGAAAGATGCGGTTCTCTATTCCTACCCGATCGGACCAATGAAGAGCCGGTCCCTTGGATGTTGCCCGGATAAGCACCGCCACGACAATTAGCAACGGCGAAGTAAGCAACAAGAGCGGCAAGGCCATCAAGACATCTAAAGTTCGCTTGGTCCAGCACACTACAAATCTCCACAATTCAGGGTTCGGATGCTTCTGCTTCGGAGGACTTCGAACTAACCACCGAGGGAGGTGGCCAGCCAGAGCCGGGGAATTCCCTCGGAGGTTCGAGAAAGACGTCGAATTGTCTGAGGATGGTCTCGGGAGAATACTTTGTTTCGGCAGCCTGCCGTGCTCTTGCGCCCATCTCAAGAAGAAGTTTCCTATTCTCTCTGGCGGCCTGAATTGCTTGCACGGTTTTCTCCACTGCTCCCGGCTCGACCACCCATCCGATCCCTTCCTCGTGAACAACCCTCGCCACCTCCGAGGATTGTGCGACCAGCGCAATGATCGGCTTACCAGCAGCCATTAAGTTATAAGTTCGGCTTGGCACTGCCAGTCCCAGCATCCCAGGCATAAGCGACAGAATCGCTACGTCACAGGCATTGAGGAACTCGTTCTGTGCCGACCGTGGACGGGGGGGCAGCACGGTGATGTTTGTCGAGCCGCTTGCCAACATTTCATTCAGTAATCTCTGCTTGGGCCCGGATCCGATGAATACAAAATGAATCCCTTCGTCGGATTTAAGACGCTTTATCGCCGCGGCAAGCGTCTCAATGTCGTGGGGATGCCCCATGTTTCCGGCATAGAGAACGACCAACTTGTTCGTCAGGCCAAGCTCGATGAGCAACCGATTGCTCTCCCTCGGTGCAGGCTGTATCTCCTGGCAGTCGGCCCAGAGTGGAATCACTTGGATGCCGTCGCTGGTCCCCGTTCCCCGAGTTTGCGCCAGATGTTCGCACATGTCGCGCCCGATGCAAAAGATGCGCTCGGGCCGCCGCAGAACGAGCCGGCTGATCTTGTACAGCAACCTGTAGGAGAAAGATTTGCGCGAGGTCAACCCGCATGCCGCTATGATATCCGGGTAAACGTCATGAACCACGAGCGAGAAGCGGACGCGCAAAAGATAGGAAAGGATCGCCGCCAGTATGGGCATCGAAGGCGGATTTGTCACAGCCAGAATCGAATCGCCTCGCCGGATGCGTAAGAGTGCCGCCAAGAACATCGAGAGCGTGATCGACACCATCCGCATCAGCCGCATCAGAATCGACCGCTGGTGGAGTACAAGCGACGGACACCTGAATATATCGACCTGGCGGTGAGTTTCGGAGCGCGGGGCTTTTACTCCCGCTCGAGAATACGCCGGCTGAGCGCACAATACAGACACGGGCTGTTTTGACGCAAGGTGTTCGGCAATGCGTGTTATGTAGTATCCGGTTCCAGTCTCCTCCGGATAATACACTTCGCTGAGAATCCAGAGCATGCTATTCATCTGCCTTTCTGCCGGGGCCAAGCGGCATCTTCACAACCCAATGCTTGTCCCCGAAAGGCGTGAGGCGCGCAGCGCTATTGAGTTGAGCATCAAGCCACAAATCACGTTTGAAGGAATGGAGCCTTCCCATCCGCTACTGATTTGGGGCTTTGCGCCAAACTACGCGGTTTACATAGCTCGTATAGCTAAGAACAATTCGCACCACCTTTTCAGACACGTTGGAAACGTTGTAATCCGCCACGATTCGCAGCGCCCGCTTGTCGCCGGCCGGTTGCGCCTCCAGTACCTTCAACGCATCCAGAACAAGAGTCGGGTCAAGACCGGTCATCATCACCGCCCCTTCTTCCATGCCCTCGGGGCGCTCGTGGGCTTCGCGGATGTTCAATGCCCGAAAGTTGAGGATCGAAGATTCTTCTGTGATTGTGCCGCTATCCGACAGCGTTGCCCGAGCTTTCATCATCAGATGGACGTAGTCAGTGAGGCCCATAGCCTTCACCAAGCGAATATTCTCAGAAAAGCTCACGCCCTCCGCATCAATACGCTTCTGCGTCCGCGGATGCACGGAGACAATCACGGGCAGTCGATATTTCGAAGCTACGCTTTCCAGGACTCTCACTAAGTTCCCAAACTGCCTTGCAGAGTCGATGTTCTCTTCGCGATGCGCACTCACCATGAAGTAGCCATCTTCGGTCAAGCCGAGTCGCGACAACGCATCGGAACGATCTATCTTCTGGCGATAGTACGTTAACACCTCATACATGGGGCTGCCGGTCTTGATGATTCGGTCCGGCGCGATCCCCTCCCGCAGCAGATACTCGCGGGAGATGTCGCTGTATGGCAGATTGATGTCGCTAATATGGTCGACAATCCTCCGATTGATCTCCTCGGGAACCCGCTCGTCGAAGCAACGGTTCCCTGCTTCCATGTGGAAGACCGGGATTTTCAACCGTTTTGCCGACAGCGCGGCAAGGCAACTGTTCGTGTCGCCCAGGATCAGCACTGCATCCGGTCGCACCTCGGCGAGTGCCTCGCTGGACTTGGAGATGACCAGCCCAATCGTCTCGGCTGCATTTTTCCCGGCAGCTTGCAGAAAGTAATCGGGCCGGCGGATCTCCAGATCCTCGAAGAAGACCTGGTTCAGCTCATAGTCGTAGTTCTGACCGGTATGAATGAGTACGTGCTCCGTATAACGGTCCAATGCCGCGATCACCCTCGATAACCGGATGATCTCCGGCCGGGTGCCCAGAATAGTAGCGACCTTCATGCGCTCTCCAGGGACAAAGACTTCTGTTGCGCCACAAAATCGACGGGGAGATAGTAGGTGTCCGGGCGATTCGGATCGAACATCTCACTCGACCAGAACAAGGTTACCATTTCTCCGAGGCCCACGTTGGTGATCGAGTGCGTGAACCCAGGCGGAATGTCAATCACCTGATACGCACTGCCCGTCACGGAATACTCTTGGACCGAACCACCTCCGACGGCTCTCATACGGATCAAGCCGTCTCCTTCCACCACGAAAAACTTCTCCGTCTTGGTGTGGTGATAGTGGTTTCCACGCGTTATCCCAGGGTTGGTCCTCGAAACGAAGACCTGCCCGAAGTGTTTCTGCTTGATGAATTCCGCAAGGCTGCCACGGGCGTCGGACTTTATCTCCAGGTTGTGCTGCCGCGCCTCCGGCGGAACATACGAGAGATACGTCGCATAGAGGGCCCGGTTAAACCATTCCGCAAAGTCCGGCAGCGTCAGCGTGGTTCTCATCTCATGAAACGCCTGGATTCTTCCTGCCAGATCGCCAAGCTGAATGCGATAGCTTTGTATGTCCGCGCCAGTCTCGCCTGCCGTCTCCCGTCCATCGATCTCCGCCAGAAATGCTGCTACTACATCGTCCACATAGCTCAGATCCAACTCGCGCGCCGGATCGGAGACGGCAATTGGAAGGTCGTTCGCAATGTTGTGGCAGAAGGTTGCCGTGACCGAGTTATAGTTGGGGCGGCACCACTTACCGAACAGATTCTTCAGGCGGTAGATCCGAACACAGGCTCCGGTCTCCGAGGCAAATCGCCGCAGTGCGTTCTCGGCCTTTTCCTTGCTTGCTCCGTAAGGATTATCCAATTCGACCTGAATTGAAGAACTGAAGACGATCTTCGGAGAGCGCCGGTTTTCCTGTAGGAATTGGCATATGTGCGCCGTCAGTCCCGCATTTCCCGTTTCGAATTCGATCAAATTTTGCGGCCGGTTGACGCCTGCCAGATGAAAGATGACATCAGACTCCAGCATCCATCTCTTGAGGTCTTCGGCGGAGTCTTCTCGATCAAAAACCGTGGTCTCGCAGTCCTTGCGTTCCTGCAGGTGAGCTGCCAGATTGCGGCCCAGGAACCCCCGTCCGCCGGTGATGAGAATCCTCGTCACGCCAACACCGCCTTGCCCTTTAGTGCATCCTGCACACACTGGAGCTTGAGGAGCAACTCCATCATCGCATCCACGTCCAGCAACTCCGTGTTGTGGGAATTGTAGTCCACCGCTTCGGAAACCTCGGTTTTCCCTTTGCTAAAAAAGCTCGAATAGTTCAGATCCCGCGCGTCGGCCGGCACCCGGTAGTAATCGCCAAGATCCTCGGCCTGGACCATCTCTTCGCGGTTCAAAAGTGTTTCATAGAGCTTCTCACCGTGCCGCGTACCGATGACCCGGATCTCATTTTCCGCATTCAGAAGCCTCAACAGGGCCTTCGCAAGAGTGCCGATGGTCGCCGACGGAGCCTTTTGGACAAAAATATCTCCCGGTACGCCATGGGTAAAGGCATATAGCACCAGGTCCACCGCCCCCTCAATGGTCATCATGAAGCGGGTCATGTTCCGATCGGTAATCGTCAGCGGTTCCCCAGCCAGTATCTGAGTCAGAAACAGCGGAATCACTGACCCCCGGGATGCCATCACGTTTCCATACCGCGTCCCGCAGAACACGGTGGAACTGTCCCCGTACATCCGCGCCTTGGCCACCATGCACTTCTCCATAAGCGCTTTCGACATTCCCATCGCGTTCACGGGATACACTGCCTTGTCGGTGCTCAGCACGATCACCTTGCCTACATCGCAAGCAAGCGCAGCCTTCATGACGTTCTCAGCCCCAAGCGTATTCGTTTGTACCGCTTCAATGGGAAAGAACTCACACGAGGGAACCTGCTTCAGCGCCGCCGCATGAAACACGAAGTCCACGCCGTGCATTGCCTGCAGAACGCTGTCGTAGTTCCGCACATCGCCGATGTAAAACTTCACCGCGGCGTTCTTCAGCCGGCCCCGCATGTCGTCCTGCTTCTTCTCATCCCGGCTGAATATCCGGATCTCGCCAAAGCCAGTCTTGCTAGCCATGTCCACGACAGCGTTGCCAAAGGTGCCCGTGCCGCCAGTGATTAAAAGGGTCTTTCCGGAAAAGATGTTTGAGTTCATCATGGTTGTCACACTTTCTTGTTCACATTGCAATGCAGGTTTTAGAAAACTGCCGCAAAAGTTATCCGTTTTCTCACCTGCCAGGGTTTACAACCACCGCGACCAGCACTGCCCTGATTCCGTCGGCCATGACCTCCCAGCTTTCGGGAAAGGCTGAAAGGCGCTCCACTCCCCTTGTCACAAGCTCCTCCCGCAAGGGAGCATCGGCCAGCAGGCGCTCCACCTGGCTTCTCCACGCTGAGGAATCTTGTGGAGAGGCATACAAAGCCGAATCGCCGCAAAGATCGTGAGCGTAGGGCAAATCGGCCACGATCTGCGGCCTCTTCCAATACATCGCCTCGATATGTGCCGAGCTGAGCGACTCCAGCAAGCTCGGCATGACACACACATCACACGCGCGGTAAAGGAGCCCCAACTCATCCTTGTCTACCCACCCAAGCGGGATCACATGGCCTGATTCGACCAAGCTGGCGGCCGCCTCCCCGGCTAACTGCTTCCACTCGTCAGCGCTGATGGTAACTACCAGTCTAACCGGCGTGTCCTTCTGCCGGAATTGATTCATCATCCCAGCGAGGACTCTATGGTTCTTATGCGGATAGCTCGTCGCTACGTACAGCAACTTCGCCTTTCCTTCTATCCCTTCGAGTCGCCGCGCAATCCTTTCATTCATGGGCCGCTCTGATTTTTCTCCTTCGGCAACTACGGCCTTCGGCACTACGATCACTTGTGTCGGACATCCGGATATCTCTTGCAAATACCTTCCCATCAAAGGCGTCTCAACGATCACTGCGGATGAAACCCGAAGAGAGCGGCGAAAGAACCGACGCAACAGTGAAACCCGCAAGGCCGAACCCGGATGCAGGGCAATAGTCTCCCGCGTATACACCTGGTAGGCGTTCTTAACGTACAGCACTTGCGGTACTTTTCTACGAATGTACAAGCCATTATTGGTTGACCAGAAAACATCAAAACTCCGCCTGCGGTTGAAGCGCCAAAGAGCAAGATCAAGCATGCCGAGAAGGTATGCCTCCCTGGGAATATATCTTCCCGCAATCTCGACATGGCAGTTGCCCAGATTCCCCAACTTAACCAATGGCGAACCAGCCGCACACATCACAGTCAAGTCGTCGTCAGGAAAGCGGTTGCAGTAGCCTTCGATCAGCTTGACCTCGCTACTAGCGGCCCCGCTTTGGCTCGGGTCAGGGTACCAGAATAGTATTCGCATTCTATTGTACTTGATCCTTCTTGCTATTGAATAGCTGCTTTGGGGAAAGTTCACTCGCACATGAATCAGATCATGTCCTGATACAAATTGTTGGTTAGAAGCAGAAGCATTAGGGTTCACCCAACACCGGGCGAGGGCATCTGATCTACTACAACAAAACGAGGTGGTTTCATTTGCGCTCGGAGATTTTCTCAGAACTACCCTGGAGTAATCTACTGATGAGTCGTCTGAGATTCATCGGAAGCAGCCACGCGAAAACGTACTGTATCAGATGAACAGCTCGTGGTTTTCCACTTTTGAAGGCAGAGGTCAGAAGCAGAAAGAACCCACTCCATTCGCCCTTTTTCGCCGCAGACACACTGAGATTGGTTAATAAAAATGCGGAATAAGCCTCCGGCGAAAAATGAGAACGCATTTTGTTGGCCCAGTTGAGTGAATAGCGCCAATCCGGCGTCGCACTGATGCTTCCGCGATCCTCCTCAGAGTGACATATAACCAAAGGCTCACTGACAAACTCCAGTCCGACTCCAGGAAGCGCAAAAGCCCGAATCACCCAATCCCAATCCTGGTGCCTTCGCAGCCCGCTCGTGAATGGACATTCCCTGAACAGCGCGCTTGGCGCAACCAACGTCGGGCAGTACAAAGAGCCTTCGGTTTGAAGCAACCCCCGGTGCCGCCATGCGTAATCCGCAAACGGAAGAAACGGCTCCCTGCTGGGATATATCGAATCCCCGGACGGGGTTCGTCCAATAATTTTGCAGGAGATCACCGGATAGCGATGGGAAGAGCATTCGCCCAGCGCCAGTTGCTTTTCGAGCTTTTGCGGCATCCATTCGTCGTCGTCGTCAAGCAGCGCAATCCACTTTCCTTTTGCGGCGTCAATGCCGGCGTTGCGCGCATCCGAACCTCCCCGGTTTTGCGGCAGTGGAAGAACGCGCAGACGCGAATCTGTATCCTGAAGGACTTTCAGCGCCGAAACGGTGGCCGGATCGGGACCATCCACCACCACAATCACTTCCAAATCGGTGAGTGTCTGCTGTAGTGCGCTACGGACCGCGCGCCCAACCAACTCCGGACGGTTGCGCGTCGGAATAACAACCGAGGCCAACGGATTTCCGTTATGCATTATGCTCTTCGCCTTCTAAATTTTGGAAGAATTGTGATGCCGACCCGCTTTGGTCGCCCCAACTCGGTAAGTTAAAGTTGCTGCGTTGCCCACTGAGTGTATTCGGCCAAGCCTTCATCAAGGCAAACTGCAGGGACAAAGCCTAACGCAGCTCTGGCGGCACTAATATCGGCCAGACTGTCTCGCACGTCGCCCTGCCTAGGTGGCCCGTAGACAATGTCAGTCGAAATCCCGGTAGTAGTCTTCATCTTTTCCACCAATCCATTAATCGAAATCCTTGTGCCGCTGCCGATGTTGAACGCTCCCGATACGCCGTGCGCTTCTGCCGCTCGAATGTTCGCCTGCACCACATCGCGCACATTAACGAAATCGCGGGTCTGTTCGCCGTCGCCAAAGATCGTTAATTTCTCGTTCTGAAGTATTTGAAACATAAAGATTGGGATCACATTCCCATATGCATCGAAACGCTGATTTGGCCCGTAGACGTTAAAGTATCTTAGACACACTGACTCAAATCCATACAGTTTTGCATAGACCAGACACTGTTTCTCCTCGCACAGCTTGCTGGCCCCATAGGGAGAATCCGGTTCCACCGGATGGTCTTCCCGGATCGGAAGGGTCTTCAACTCCCCGAAGATTCCGGCCGAAGAGGAGGCCACCACCTTTCGCACCCCATGCTTCCGAGCCGCCTCAAGAATCCGCAGCGTACCGATTACATTGATCTCTGCGTCGTCGACGGGAAAATCGATAGATCGCTTGTTGCCCACCGAAGCAGCAAGATGGAATACAACCTCGCAACCATTCACAGCTGCGTCGACAGCCTCTTTGTCGCGAACATCGCCATGCACGAATTCCACTTCCGGATAAGGGGCCAGATTCGTTGCAAAGCCGGACTGCAGATTATCAAGCACACGAACTGTATAACCTTTTTCCAAAAGTTTCTTTGCGAGATTGGAGCCAATGAATCCAGCTCCTCCAGTAACTAGGACTTGCATTTTATTTCCTTTCCACATTTGCAAGCAGCATACGAAATCTCTCCCGCATGGCCACAGGTTCGTGGCTCAATCGCGCCGTGCGCCATGCAGATTCCCCCATTTCCATTCGGTTGTCAGGGCAGGAAAGAATCTTCAGTAACGTATCACGCAGCAACTGGCGATTCTGCTGCCCGACCAACAGGCCACTGCCTGTCTCACGAACATATCGGCAGGATGCCAGTTCCTCTGGCCCGTATGCCAGTACTAGCCGTCCGGCCGCAAGATACTGGGGTAGTTTCGTGGAAAAGGAGAGGCGCGTATATCTTCTCATTCTGCGATGAAACGACTCAACATGAACAAGCACATGACTGCGCCGGAGAGCTTCAGGAACCTCTCCGGCCCCCAATGTCCCCATCAACTCAATTGCCGAAATACCTGATAGTTTTCGGCCATATTTTCGCAAATGCTCCGCTGGGGCATACACAAGCAGTTTGGCGCGCAGTCCCGTGCTTAGCAACTCCTGTAGGCATTCTCCGATCTCAAGCAGCGAACGCCACCGATCTAGATGAAGATTACCAACATAGCAAAAGTGAACGACATCGCCGCCGGGTGGAGGAGGGGGGAGCAAGGGCGCATCCACACAATACAGAAACGGCTCAAAGCGAACGCCGTACCGCTCCCTATATTCATTAGCCATATCGATGCTCACTGCGCCGCCTACGGAGACATCCCGCATTAGTTTGCGCAGCCTATGGAGGAGCAGCCACCGGGGAGGCGCCATCCAGAGATCGCCTTGATAGGTTGTCAGCGGCCAATCGTCGTTCATGAACGGTACAATCTGCGCATTTGTTATGGCTGAAATCTGCTGCACCAATCCAATCTGGCGTATGCTTCCGAGATTCGAAACGATTACTTGGGGTGAAAACTCTTTGAGCCAATTCAAAAAATCCGGGTCAAGACGATAGGGGACGCAATCTGTCCAGGCGCTCAATATCATGCGCAGCCGGAGGCGCCAAGAGGCAATCCCATTTTCACTGGCTTCCAAATCTGGCGAGGAAGACGGCGGCTCTGGCCGACCCAAAGCTGCCACACACTTTTGCCCAAGCATCTTCCGGAATGTCCGGTCCAGAGGAACGTTGTCAACGGACATCTGCCGGCTGATCTTGCATATATCTGCGTCGGGACCGGGCAGATCGACATGAATTTGAGCAAGCGAATCGAGCGGCCAGCCTCTAAATAAGTTGGAATAGACAATTCCTGTACCGCTCTTGTAATTCAGGCTGTGCGAGCAGATCATCAATACTCTGGGAAAGTGTTTAGCGCACATACTCTCTCTTCGGCCCATCATTCTTAGCAGACTGCATCCACCATAAAAGGTAAAAATAGAAGGGGCAAACCGTTTCCGCCAACCGGAATACCTGTGCGTTTGCACTGGTGTAATATAGCGTTAAAGCCGTCAGGCTGAAGACAACCACTGCCGCTGGGTTACCTCCGATTGCATCAAGCCAAGTCAGCCCGAGCAACCGACCAAACAAGAATACGATGAATGGTACCCCAAAGAATGTCACATCGCTTGCAAACCAAGGATAGAAACTAATCCATTGAACATCGGCTTTCCAGCCAAAGTCCCGATCTACCCTCCAAGGGTAGGTCGAATAATCGATTTCATGAAGTCGCATACCCATGGCCTTTTCTGCAAGCCAGGAGAAGAACGGTGAATGACCAACGCCATACGTCCACTCAAACGGTTCTTGCAAGGCAAGGGAGAGCCCGTAATAGCCTTGACCTACATAGGATGCCAACGCAGTCGCGCCATCATTGTACGCGTTTGCCAGAGGACCATTGAAGCCGGGAATCTGGATCGGCTCCGGTTGAACTGAACCTGCTCCTCGAATGCCGACGGCACCAATGGTTCCAGTCGATCCCCTGCCGACAATATTGAGTCCGAGATAGGGCAAGAACAGGGCGCCGGCGATAGTGAACATCAGTAAGAAGCGAAGAACACGCTTCGGTTGAAGTATCTGCGCCAGATTCTTGTGTCGAAGGATAAGCAGCCACGGCATGAGAATCAGAAGATCAACGATGCCCTTGTTCGTGCCCTGCAGAAAATAGATCGCTGCATTACCTACAATTCCCAGAACCGCCAAGACTTTCAGTGTGGGGCTCAGCTTATTCCAGAACACTGCCGCAAGAGGCAGCAACGGCCAAATCAGGGGCGAAAGGACTATCCGAACGTATTCCCAAATCGTGGGAGCGGCGTTATGAGCCGCATTGTTGGTGAAATCGTAAGCCTGCCCAGGGTTTGTCAGAGCACGAAGAAAATTGATTTCTCCGCCTGTCCGCACCATCGCCGTCGGCACAATCATCAGGATGGTGGTCACGGCACAAGGCCATACCAGTTCCTTAGGCGTCAAAATCAGGTTGAAAGCCGATGGTCGGCGGCCCCGGACGGCCCCAACATATCCGAAAAGCAGAGCGAGCTGATTGATGAGCAGGAATGAATAGAGCGTGACTGGGTTCGTAACTGGCCAATCCCACGGACCAAATGCAAAGACAACGACAGTAAAGGTCAGGAAGGCTTCGAAGAACACAATTGGGAAGTAGCGAACGGTGTTCGGCATCCAACCTTCGCGATGCCCCATAGCTATTGGTTGCGCAGGCATCAGCATTGCCCCTCGCTTCCTGCACTGCGGAACATCAGCGGCCGTATCCGGTTCCTGATGGCCTTTGCATTCATCAGGATGAAAGGCAAGAGGTAAGCAAGTCCGATAGCCGTTCCGAACTTGAGCGCGGAGAACAATGCCTGCAGCCGGTCCGCGTTACTTCCGTAGACGGGAATCAAAGCTCTCGCGCCAACCACAACCGCGGCGACATAAAGTAACGCGCCGATGCTGCGGTATGTCCCCTTGAGGGGAAGGTCGAAGCGGCGATGCAGCAGCACGATGAAGAGGACCGCTCCGATAGCCCATGAAACCGTGGACGCGATCACCGTACCGATCGCTCCCACAGCCATTACCAGCACAATGGTAAGGATGATGTTGAGGATAAGGCTGGTGATCACGTAGGTAGTTTCAGCCTCCAACTTGCCAAGCCCCTTGCAGATCGAGGTTCCCGATCCGGTCAGTATTACCGCGATGGCGTTGCCTGCGACAACGAGAAAGAGGATCGGAGCGATCCCCGGCACACCTCTGCCAAGCCAGAGTACTGTCAGGCGGTCATACATAGAGAGGACGAGCACACTGACAAGGCCCGCTGCTACGGGAAAGACCGCAGACATCGTAACATAGAGGTCTTTCACTCCCTGCCAATCTCCTCTAGCGTTCATGGCGCCGGTGGCCGCGATGGTCGGAGTGTAGAAAAAGTTGCTGGACTCCATGACGAGGGAAGACATCCTTGCGGCGATCGCGTAGACACCAACCCAGACAGGGGAAGCGAAACCGGCGAGCACCAGTTTGTCGGTCTCGCCGCGCAACAGCGAGGAGAAGAATCCTATGGACAGAAGGCCCATATAGCGCCGCGTCACCAGCACATCCTGGCGCGTTGGCACCTTGGGCCGGATATCGAACCAGCCGTAAAGATAGGAGGCTCTCAGGTAGTATCCGATTCCCGTTGCCAGAGCCGCTGTGGCATAGCCTGCAAGCAGGCTCCAGAGCCCGGCGCCTCTCGACAGGCCGATGAGGAGAACTGCGGCGTTCATGAAGCCGGCCAGCGTTTGGACAACGGAGGTGTAGCCTGCTTCCTGACTTCCGCGCAAAACCGCGGCGAGCGACTCGTTCATCCCACCCAGAACGGCCACACCGATGATGCAAGGCAGGATCACCACCGCGCTGGGGCGCAGTTCCAGAGGGATGTGGAATAACTGGACTAGGAAATGCCTGGCGATAAGCACGGCAGGAAAGGCCACGGAGAACACCGCCAGGGTAGCCGTAATCCCGAGGCGAGGGAGGCGCCTGATCTCGGCCTGGTCCCCCTTGCCATAAGCTGAAGAAACACGCCAAAGCAGTGTTCCCCCGAGAGTGTTCTGAAAGATCGTTGTGATGGTCGAGACAGACAGTAGAACTTCCCAGCTTCCGTATCCGATCAGCCCGAGTTTGCCGATGACGAACGGAACCGTCACGAGCATGACCAGCATGGCGGCAACCCGGCACGCCATCATCAGAGCGCTGTTCTTGAACAGGCTGGCCCGAAGCATACGGGAAGTTGCGTGCTTTGCCGGTCCCGTTGTTGGCTCAGAACCGGATGCTATACCATGCTTTCGCCTAATCACTATCAGATGTCTCTGTTCCTCGAACCGCCGAATGCGCAGTAAGACCAAGACACACTGGACAATCTCCACGCCATCGACTTCCACGATTACACTCTGCTTGACCGACTCCAGGGTTCAAGCGGCAAAAAGGCTGTTCCTCATTCACGCCAGCGCCTGTTCCGGTGTATACATCGCGAAGAGGAACCTGGCCGGCAAAACCCTATCTTCCTGCACTATTTATGTCGTCGTGTTTAGTAAATCACCGCGGCGTAAATGGAGGCTGAGGTTGCTGCGGCCAGGATAGACGCACCGTTTATAACGGTTGACTTGATCTTGCTCGTCGGCACATATAGCACGTCGGTTGCTTGCAGTTTCAAATCAGTGCTTTGCCCGTGCTGCATCTTGTTGAGTGGCAGTGCTATGTCAACCTCTGTGCCATCGGCATTCCGACGCAGAAGATGAATGGCGCCGACCGACGCCGGCAGCGTTGTTCCATTCGCCAGCGAGATAGCTTGCAGTACAGTAAGCGTACCCTCCTCCTGCATCACATACCCGCCTGGCCGCGTGACCGCGCCCAGCACGTAGACAATTCCTGCGCGCTTCACCTGTACGGTGTCGCCGGGATACACGAGTACATCCTCGACTGCCTTTGGATTCGTGGCTTTCGAAAAGTGGACCAGAACCTGTTCGGCGTCGGCACTACCGCGCGTGATCTGAACTTCATTGCCGGCCGTGATTGTAGTTCCCCCCGCAATTGCCAAAACGTCCACTAGCTTGCGCGGAACCAGCAAAGGATACTTGCCCGGGCTAGTCACTTCTCCGATGATCGTCACCTCGGGCGCCGTATATTCCAGTACTGTCAAATCGACTTGAGGATCTTTTAGAATCTTATCCTCCAAGAGCCTTTTCTGGATCTGGAGTCTTGCCTCAGAAGCATCTTCTCCGGCAACGTGCATTGTCCCCAGTATGGGCAGTGCGATATCGCCTTGCTGGTCGATGCGAAAGCGTCCTGCAAAATCTGGATCGTCGAGAACGTTCAAGCTCAAGAGAAATCCAGGAGCCAGTTTCAACTGGGCGAAATCCGCGGGCACTAGCGCCAAGCCGGAATTGCGCATTGTGGCAGCGTCTGGCCGGTTTCGATTCGTAGTCGCGCCACTCTGAGAACCAATCCTTTGCTGCATATCGATTTGGGCAACGGCTGGCTCGGCAAAGGGAAAAAGAAGCACGGTTGTAACGAGCATTGCACGGAAAGATTTACGCGTCATGTGAATTCTTCTCCTCACCGTAGGAACCATGGTTACCGTACTCGTACCCATACTCGTACCCATACTCGTACCCATACCCAGCCACCCTTCTGGTCATTCGATTCACAATGAAGCCAATCACCGGCATCCCATTGCGCTCAATGAGATTGGCGGCGCGGGCAAGCTGCGGCCGGGTGACAACGCCTGCCTGAGCGACCCAAACGGTAGCGTCCGACTTCGTCGAGATTGAAACAGCGTCCGTGACCAGCAGCGCTGGAGGACTGTCGATCAGGACAATGTCATACCGTGAGCGAAGTTGCCCCAGCAGTTCGTCGAAAGCCCTCGACCCCAGGATCTCGGACGGCATCGGCGGATGCGGCCCTGCTGGCAGGACATCCAACGTAGGAACCTGTACTCCGCGAAAAATCGCCTCATCGCTGGTATGTGTGCCGGCCAGCACGTTGCTGAGCCCGACTTTGTTGTCGACATCGAAAGCGTGCTTCATCCTCGGCCGGCGCATGTCGGCCTCAATGATGATCACCTTCTTGTCATGCTGCGCGAAGGCAACGGCCAAATTGGTTGTGACGGTCGTCTTGCCTTCTCCGGGAATGCAACTGGTAACCAGGATGATTTTCGGCCCCCCTCCAGGGCGAGAAAGCATAATGGAGGTGCGGAGAGCCCGGAAAGCCTCCGCGGCGGCAGATTCGGGGTGAGTCAGCATCCAGACGGAATTCTGAGCAGGGAGACTTTCTGTAACTTCCTTGCTTCTTTCTTTCCGTCGTCGCGACCCGTAGGGCCTAGCCGACTCCTCGAAACTCGGGATGACGCCGATCACCGGAATTCCGGTAATCTCTTCCACCTCCAAAGGACCCCTCAGTGTCCGGTCGAAGGTATCGGCGGTATAAGCGGTGGCAAGCCCAACGAATATCCCTACTAACATCCCGAGCGCTATATTATTGATGCGCTTGGGACGGACAGGAACGGATTGCGAGCGGGCGGGATTGACAATGGTGATATTCGTAGCTTTGACGCCCGCGGAAACATTTGCTTCCTGCAGCTTGGTGTAGAGATCCTCATACAGTCTCTTGCGCGAGAAAGCCTCCTGGCTCAATACTGCGAACTGTACCGCTTTCTCATTGAGCTTACTTGCCGCCATCTGCTGCTGGTCGAACTGCCGTTGAATTCCGCCTTCAGTTTGTTGCGCCAACTGGAAATCCGCCTGGGCGCGTTTGGTGATCGCCTGCAATTCCTGATGAATTTGCTCATCTAGCGCACGTATCTGCGTTTGAATGTCCTTGAGGTGACGGTTATTCTCCCCATACGTTGTCGATACCTCGGCTAGATTGACCTTCAGGAGACTTTGCTGCTGCCGTAGTTGCTGGAGGTTCGATACCCCTCCCCCTTGCGTGAGTACCATCGATCTTCCTTGCTGAGCCAAAGAGTCGCTTGCAAGACCGACGATCACATCTTCATTTCCGGTTTGCACAAGGCGATAAATTGCCTCCTTCTCTATGCGATTCGCCTCGGCCTCGGTCAACTCGGCATTCAGTGCGTCGAGCTTCTGGATAATGACGCTATGGATTTCTCCGCCCCCGCCGTTGGAGCCCTTCTCTGAATCTGTCGGTATCATCATGTTCAAGCTGAGAATCCCAGACTCTTTTTCAAAATCGGTAAGCTTCTTCTCCGAATCCTCGACGTTGGCCTTGAGATCCGACAACTGCTTCGTCAACCAGTCCGAGGTCTCCGTCGTCGCATCATAGTGGGACTGGCGGTACTGACTCTTGTAGGCGTCGATCAAGGCGTTTGCAATCTGCGCTGCCTGCTCCAGATCGTGACTCTCGTAAGTAACCTGAATCAGACGGGTTCCACGCGCCGGCTGAACTTTCAAATACTTCCCGAATACCTTCAACAACCTCGTCCGCGTGCGTGGCGATCGTTCGAGCGGCAATCCCTGCTCGGACATCTCTTCGCGAGCCGCACTGCCCTTGGCGACAAACTGAGGCTGCGAGGCCAGTTTGAGGTGCTCAATCACGGCCATGGCGAGTGAGTCGCTCTGAAGAATCGCGGTCTCTGTCTGCATATCCGTCATCAGAGTGTCCGCGCCCCCAGTCAACCCCTGAGACAACATATCCCCAAGTCCTAAATCAAGGGAACTGCTGTTCTTATTCAACTCAATCGTTGCAGTCGCCTGATATGTGGGCTTCGTCATCAGCGTGACGATAATGGCCAACAACACACAGATCACAATCGATCCGATGATCCATTTGCTGCGTCTCGTCAAGACGCGGAGGAGATTATGCAGCGAACTGGCATTGGCAAACTGATGGTGGACCGGTGTGCCCGTGGAGCCCATCGGCGCTTCATCTCCTGGGTGGGAAACTTCGTAATTACTCAATTGGTATCCTTAAAGATACGGCAACCCATTCGTCCATGGTGTCGCCTATTTGAGTTACAGAATGCAAGGAATGCAGCTCCATCTGATCAAATCCCCACCTGTTGCGTTCGTTCCTGCGCCACGCTGTTTTGAAAGCCGTTAATTCGGTCGAGTCGCCTGTGCGAAACTAGTTGCCAGAATACTATCGGCCGACCCGACAGGAATCTGACTTTTGGCTGGTTCGGCATGGTTTGGTTGAACCGACAAGGCGGCCCGCAGGAGTTGGGAGCCGGGATTGTAGTCGGGAATCAGTTCCTTGAGGAGCAGGAGAAGACGGCCGACATCTTGCTCATTGCTGATCTGCTGCAGGTCGTGCAGATATGCTCTCATTTGTTTTGCCTTGAGGTCGAAAGAGCAGACGTAGCTCTTGATCTGGGCGTGCGAAGTCGCGACCAGATATTCATCCTGCAGATTCAATTCTTCGAACAACTTCTCCCCCGGCCGCAGACCGGTGAAGTCAATCTTGATGTCCCTGTCGGGCTGGAGTCCAGAGAGTAGAATGAGATTTCTGGCCAGGTCCACAATTTTTACAGGCTCACCCATATCGAGGACGAAAACCTCTCCGCCCTTGCCGATGGAGAAAGCTTGCAAGACAAGCTGCACCGCCTCGGGAATGGTCATAAAATAACGGCACACTTCCGGGTGGGTAACGGTCACAGGACCGCCCGCTGCAATCTGTTCCTTAAAAATCGGCACGACACTTCCATTGCTCCCTAGCACGTTGCCAAAACGCACTGCAACAAACTTGGTGCCGCTCTCCTTCTGAAGTGCGCGAATCAGCAGCTCCGCCACGCGCTTCGTAGCGCCCATCATGCTGGTCGGCCGAACTGCTTTATCGGTGGAAATCATGACAAAATCCTCGACGCCATGGTTGACCGCCGCTTGAGCGACGTGCCATGTGCCGAAGATGTTGTTTTCGACGGCTGCGAAGACATGCCTTTCCATCATGGGAACATGTTTGTAGGCGGCGGCGTGATAGAGAATGGACGGCTGATGGCGCTGCATTACACGCCTCAGAGTGTCAGGGTGCGTGATGCTACCAATCTCCGCGTGAAAGGGCAAATGGGGAAAGGTCTTTCGCAATTCCCTGTCAATTTGGAACAGCGGCGTTTCGGCCTCATCGAAGCCGACCAGGGCAAGGGGATCGAAGCGAGCGATCTGCCGGCAGATCTCTGACCCTATCGAGCCTGCGGCGCCGGTCACCATGACGACCTTTCCCTGAATGCGCTCTCGAATGCTGTCCTGGTCCAGGTGTACTGGCTTTCTTCCCAACAAATCTTCTACCGCTACATTCTTGAGTTGCTTGCCCAAGCCGGCACCCACAACAAGGTCTCCCAGACCGGGCACCATCTTGTATTCCACGCCGGCATCGAGGGCGAACTTCATAATCTGCACCATTTGCGGTCCCGTTGCAGATGGGATCGCAATGAGCACTCTTTTAATGGCGTGCTTCCGCGCCAATGCCGCGAGATCCTCTCCCGTTCCCAACACCCGTATTCCCTGCAATATCAAGTGAGCCTTCGATGGATCGTCATCGATCAGCCCTATGACATCGTACATCAAAGACTCGTTTTGTTGAAGTTCCCAAAGGAGCGCCAACCCCGCTGAGCCCACGCCGTAGATAAAAACTCTCGTCCGGTCGCCTTCCGTCTTCCGCTGCAACATTCGATGGGTGACGAGCACACGGGCCAACAGCCTGCCTCCCAACGTCAATAGGCAGGAAAGCATCCAGTCGAGAACATATACAGAACGCGGAATACCCCATGGCCCGAGCAGAAGAAATATGACCGATCCGCCCAGTATTGATCCCGCTGAATTTGCTAAGACAATCCGGACGGCATCGTAGGCGGATGTATACCGCCAATTCCCTCGGTCCAGCTTGAAGGCGATGAAGGCGGCAGACATTGCGACGACCCAAATGCACAGAGCCACCTCCATCGGATGGAGGTAGTTCGCAGGCAGTGCGAAATCAAGCCGCAGCTCAAATGCGAGGACTCCAGAAAGGGCAAATGCAGCCCCGTCCAAAAGATATCCAATAATTCTGTGCCGGATGAGTTTCGCGTTAAGCCGCCGCGCGGAAAGTGATATACGGGACATATACTTTTCCTCAGTCTGGATCCGATGGTTAAGGGTGCCGCGCAACTGGGCGAGACTCACTCAGCGCCTATCAGCTTCCCGTCCCATGTTGCGTCGGCTGGTTCCGTTTCATCCACGGCGAGATGCATTCTCGGTCACTGCCGCGGCTCTCGTCTGGAATTGCTCCGACGGATTTCACGATCAATCCAACAGTTTCGACGCACGACAAGAGAAGCAGAACTTCACTACGGTTCTGATTCCCGGTGTACCTTCTCCGTTCTCCGCGCACCCTTTCCATTTGCAATCTCTCGCAATGCAAGCATTTCCAGGGTAGTAGCCGAGCAGAGGGTAGATCCGTGTTTGCAGGAAGCCTTTCCGCTGAATTCGATGCAGCTTATGTCCTTGCACCATCGCGCATCAGGATGTGATGAAATTGCCGCAGCCATACTGCGGATCGAGAGGCTCTTGCGACGGCGCAGCTTGCGTTGAATTTCATAGCGCCGCTCAAGTCAATTACTGTACAAGTTCGCGCAAGCCTCGAACATCCCGCCTGGGCCTAACCCTTCGACTGAGAATACCCGCTGGAGCGAACTGTAGCTCGTGACAATTGCGATGAGGGTGAAAATAAGAGTCTTGCTGTTTGTGCAGCGCAGTTCGCCTTTCTTGATCCACGGCTCAAGATAGCGGGCAGTCACCTCGACAAACTCGTTCAGGTGCCTGCGGACGAGTGGATCGAAATCCGCACTCAGCTCAAGGGCGCTGTACTGCAACAGCCGGAGGATCTCGGGTTTCTCCATCAGGGTCTTCGTGATCAGGTCAAAAGTCAGCGCGAGAGCCGTTTGCCCATCGCGGGCTTCTGCGATCCCGGCCAGCAAATCGCCGCGGAGATGCAACTGTCGCAGCCCTGACTTCATCACCGCCAAATACAGGTCGTGCTTGCGCGGGTAATGCCGAAAGATTGTGACTTCATTCACTTGCGCGGCGGAAGCAATCTCCCGGGTGCTGACGCCATTGTATCCACGCAGGGCAAAAAGACTCGTCGCACTAGCCAGTATGCGCTCACCTGCGCCAGGCCCGGCAAACCCCGTAGTTTCAGGCATGATGCGCTCACCTGCGCCAAGCCCGGCTAACCCCTTAGTTTCAGGCATATCACTCTCCCCCCGTGCTGCCACTGGGCTATGACCTGCTGCCCCCGGAACAGTTGAGGACTCCGGAATCCAACGGTTCCAGTTCCTCTCCATCGACTTCTACGGCGACGCTTTGCATAATGAGATCCATGGTAAGGACAACGCGCAGGCTGTTCTTCTTGCGCACCACAACGCCCTCCATCCCGGCAAGGGCGCCCGATCGAATGCGAACCCGCTGCCCTACCGTCAGAAGAGGGTGTGGTTCAGCCTGGCGCAAATGAAGGCCAGATCGCAGTGCCTCGACTTCACCCTCTGGCAGCGGAGCCATTTCGCCTGCCGCGCCACTCACAATGGCCAGCACGCCTGGCACTTTCAGTACCCGCACGCGGTCTGTCCGCTGAATGCGAACAAATATGTAGCCAGGAAAGAGCGGGAGATCCAGGGTGACCTTCAAGCCGTTGCGCCACTTGCGCAGCGAGCGGTAGAGGGGCAGATAATGCTCAACGTCCCTCTGGCTCAAGTGCTGTTCCACGCGCTTCTCATGGCGCGGAGACGTGTGGACGGCGAACCACTTCAGTAAGCAGATCATATCGGGCAGGCAATTCGGTACAGGTCCATCCGCATGCAAAAGGATCGCTTCATGTGCGATCTCAGATATGGCTTCGCCCCTCTCACTTAGGTGAGCTTTTCCATACATTCGTTCCGGGACCAAGTGAACTTACCCAAATCAATTTCCGTGGGTCGCATGAAAGCAAGTGCCATCATGCCATACGTGCGTCCTTTGAACGCACTGAATGCACTGACCGACTCTGAAAACACCATACCACGGCTCTGTGAAAGGCAGTTAAACCTTTTAGTCACCCAATGCGTGGTTACTTCAAGAGAATGCGTGAGGAACGCGCCGATGTTTACTCTTTTCATAACGTGTCTTACTCCACAAGTGCCCGGTTTATTTGATACCTACCGTCCGTAAACCATTTATTCTCTATGGCTTCTGACAATTCATGAGTGTCCAGAATTTGAATTGCGTTGTGTCCATTTGCGATATTTTCAGATTTGAACGGCCCGGAGGGTCGCATGAACGTGGGCAAGACGCTGTTTGCGAAGATTATGGAGGTTTTGTGCCGTGGAAAACCTTCGCACGCATCATCGAGCGACACAAGGGCGATGCGGGTGTGCACACGCAGGCTGTACCGACTTGTTGCGCATCATGGCGTTCTCCCTGCGCGCGGGTGATGCCGCGGCACAAAGGGACCGGCAACATTTCAACCTTGCAGTTCTTTTGTTTCGGTGTAGACTTTTGCCATGGGGTTCGCTTCGGGGCGGGTCTGTCCTCTGTAAGGAGATTTCAAATGCGTTTGAAGCTCGTTCTTGCGGCACTCTTCCTGGCCGCAGCAATTCCCGTTTTCTCCCAAGTCGCTCCGGCTGCAACAGAGGGTGGCTTGCCGCTGGTTGTCGGTGCCGGTTTCTCCGATTTCTACTCCGATTGGAATGGCCGCCTGGCAGGCCCCACGGTGTGGGTCGACTGGAATTTCTACCATGGCCCGTCGTTTCTGCACGGATTCGGCATCGAAGTGGAAGGCCGCGACCTCAACTATGGCCGTACCGGTGGTGTGCCGAATCTGCGTCAGGACACCGCCGAGGGGGGCGCGATCTACACCTGGCGCCACTATCGCAACTTCCATCCCTACGGCAAGTTTCTGGCGGGAATCGGCAGCATCGATTTTCAGCATATTAGACCCAAATATTCCCATGACACCCGGACGGTCTATGCTCCGGGCGGTGGTGTCGAGTATCGTGCGTGGCGCAACGTCTGGGTGCGCGGCGACTATGAATATCAGGTTTGGACCGACTTCTTTCATCATCACGCGATGAACCCCCAAGGCTTCACCATCGGCGTTTCCTACGACTTCAAGCATATCCATGCGTATTGACGGCGCCAGAGGTGTCCAGCAAGGCTGCGCATCGACTTGAAGTGCTGCCCTGCCCTTTGGACTCCATCCCACGCTGTGCTTCAGGCGGTCGACATGGTAGCGGCGATAGCGGACTCCGAACTCGCGCCCGACCGCCTCGGAAGCGCAGCTTCGCAGGGGATACTTTGGGGGGTATTTCTGAAATTCGATTTTACAACCTATTGTAAATAAATGGTTTGCAGCTCAGTATGAATCCCACTCTCTCCAAATGGCGCAACGGAAGACCGAGAAGAAAGCGCAAAAGGTCTCCAGCGAAAACTCCTTTCAGAGCATCGCCTCTCTCTGGCTGGAGCACTGGCAGGTATAGAGGGTCGCCTTGCTCAGCCTCTCCCCTGGCTGCGCCCCCTTCTGGCCGGCAAGATACTTCTTGAATGCAATCGCCTTTTCAACGCGAAATGCCTTGAAGTCCCGGTTCCTGGTGTACTCCTCAAACCGATGCAGAGCCTTCGCAGCGGCGTCCACGGTTGGCTCACTGTGGCGCATGGCTTCCTTCAAAAAGCCGAAATAACGGAACAAAAGAGGCTGTCAACCCGTATACACCGCAAATGAACGCTACTACTGAATTGTCCGACCCGCGAACTGACTTCCTCTCGAACCGCCTTTTCGGCCTCACGCGCCGGATCGAGGACATTGACCCGCAGTTGTCGCGTGTTCTGGTTCCGTGGGTCGTGCGGCATCCGCGGTACCTGCCAGGGTTTCTCCGCCTGGCGCGAACGATTGGGCAGTCGAGGCGCGTGCGAGCCCGCGCGCTTGCCGGCGGGGTGCGAGTGCCGCCCTTTCTGGTTCTCAGCGTCACTTCCAAATGCAATCTGCGCTGCGCCGGCTGCTTCGCCGGGGCCGTAGGGACCATCACGGGCGCTCCGGCGCAGCCGGGACTCAGCCTCCGCGACTGGTACGGAATCGTGGACGAAGCGGTTCGACTGGGTGTGATGGCGTTCCTAATCGCCGGCGGCGAACCATTCCTGCTGCCGGGCATTGCGAACCTGTTCCGCGACCATCCCGACCGGCTCTTCCTGGTCTTCACCAACGGGACGGCCTTGCAACCCAGCGATTACCAGATATTGAGGAACTGCTCCAATACGGTGGTCGTGGTCAGCCTGGAGGGTGATCGCGGCCTGACCGACATGCGCAGGGGCCGCGGCGTCTTCGAGAAGGCCCTCGGCTCTCTCGACCGGCTGCGGGACGCAGGTGTTTTGACGGGCATCGCCGTGACTGTGGGATCGGCAAACATCGAGTACTGGTGCGAGCCCAGGAACATCGACGAGCTGATTCCCACAGCGGACCGCTGGCGATGTTTATCGAACAGATCCCAACCGGGCAGGTTCCCACCGGTAGTTGCGAAAGCGCCGCGTTGCTGACCGCGGAACAGCGGTCGAGCTTCCGCGAAACCGTCGTCCAGTATCGGGATCGCGCCAGCGGAGGCGCTTTCATCATCCATTCGCCGGGGGATGAAGAGGCGCTGGGAGGGTGCGTCTCCGCCGGACGCGGCTTCGCCCATGTGAATCCGAGCGGCGACGTCACCGCCTGTCCCGTTTCGGCGCTGGCGACGCACAACGTAAGAACCTCAAACCTGCGCGAGGCCTTAGCAAGTCCGCTCTTCGCCATGATCCGGCAAAATGGGCATCTGCTCGAGACGGAGGGACATCCTTGCGGGCTGTCCGCGCACGCAGAGGAGTTAGAGAGCATGGCAAAAGGCCTGGGCGCTTACCGCACCGGCACGCCTGAATCCGCGGCCCGGGACAAAGAATGGCCAGTTGCAATCCGTTGACCGAACGCAAGCCAGCTCTCCGGTTTGCCGGACATGGAACACGCGGCGAGTCTGGAGCGGTTCCACAATTCACGTGTCCTTTCCGGGTGAGCGGTTTCCCCGAAAGCTGGGATGCGACGCTGGAGGCCCAGGTTCGGACGCCGGGCTAAACTGGTGCACAAACCATTTCCCGTGCACCCGGCGCGGCGCTTTTCACGTGAAAGTTGCCGCCCTTGTCATGTATCTTTGACTCTGGTTGTTTTTCCGTTGCGTTCCGGAGGGGGGCGCAAGAGGCCTCATCGTGAAATCGTTTCTGCATCGTTGCATCCTGCTGGCGTTCCTGGTTTGCTCCGTCACGGCGCTGGCAGCGCCGGCGCTCAAAACCAAAATCGAAATCAAGGACGGCTGGTACTACATCGATGGCCACAAGTTCTTCGTCAATGCCATGGGCTACGAGCCCGGTGCGCGTCCCGGCGAAAATCCTCAAAAACAGCGCGTCTCCAATCTGCCGGAAATCCGGCAGGATCTGAACAACATCAAGGCTGCCGGGTTCAATGGCATACGCACATGGTCGGCGATGACCGAAGACGAACTCAAACTGGTGCAGGCATCGGGCCTGAAGATCGTCTTCGGAATCTGGATCGAGCCCACTGAGGATTTTGCCGATCCCAAGGTCGTGGAACAGAACCTGGCGTACACAAAAAGCATTCTGGCCTACGCCAAAAAGTATGACTGCGTGATCACCTATCTGATCATGAATGAGCCGACGCCGGCGCACATCCGACAGGTTGGAGCGCAGCCGACTCTGGATTTGTGGATCAAGCTCCGCGACCTGATCCATCGCGAAGATCCGGGAGTCCCTGTCACGATCTCGGGAAACACGGCCATTACCGGCTGGCTGGACCTCAACGTCTTCGACGTGTACGGCCACAACACCTACGACTACACCAGCGAAGGGTCCAACTTTACCCACGGCTATGCCAACACCAATCGTTTCGTTGAGGAACTCAACGGTGGCGCAAAGCCGGTGCTGGTCACCGAGTTTGGCCGCTCAGTCTCGCGCCAGGGCGCGGGCGCCGGCGAGTACGGAGGCAACACGTTGGAGACCCAGGCACGGGCCATGACCCGCGCCTATCGCGACCTGCTCGACTCCGGCGTCGCCGGCCTATGCCCCTTCTATTACGCAGATGGATGGTGGAAGGGCGGCGAGCCGGCCGTGCATAACGACACGGCCGAAGAGTGGTTCGGGTTCTGGGGTTTCAAGAATGTGAACGACAGGACCGGCTATCCGCGGCCGGCGTGGTATGCGCTCACAGAGTATAACCAGGCGCTGGTCGCTTCGCCCAGAAATCAGCAGTTCTACCTGAATGAGGTCCCGGTCGAAGCCTTCGTGGGACCGCAGGTCAAGCGGTTCAAGATCATCTACCAGGATGCGGTGCTTTGGGAAGCGGCGCCCGACGCCTATGGATATGTCAGCGGGAAGCTCTCGTTCGCGGGCGAAGATCTCAAGGATCGCGAATTTGTGTTCGAAAGCTACAACGCACAGGGCCGTCTGCTCAAGGTCGAGTCGGTCATGGTGCTCACGGGTAAGGAGCCGATCGTGTGGCCCACGCTCCAGCTGCGCACCCCGGTCACGGACCTGGACAAAGCCAAAGAAGTTCCGGTGGAATACGAACTCACCAACAACACAGTTTTCACGCTCGCAAGCGAGCTGCGCTACGTCTTTGCTCCGCACAAGGGCTGGGATCCGGGAGATACGTATCGGCACGCGATCGACCCAAAGCTGAAACAGCAGAGTGTCTCTGACACGTTCCCGCTGCCCGGCGATTGTTTTGTGCTGGGACTCTATGCCGGGACTGATATCCACTACGGCAAGTTCACAAAGACCATCTACGCGCAGAAGTTTCTTTTCCGCGGGACTTGGGCCGACCCGATCCGCATCAAGTGAGTCGAGCCATCCGGCGGCGCAACTTACCTCCGCGGTGGCTCGTTGGAGGGTTTGGCCTCACTTTCTGCAATGGGATCTCCCTGCTCGGAGGCCTCGGCTTCGGCTAATGCCTCCGTGTCCAACCCGTGCTCCTCGCGATAGTGTTCCACCGGCATCTTCCCATCCCACCACGCCCAGTTCATCGGGTAGACATCGGGATCGAAAAACACCTGGTAGAAGTGCCACACCAGGATCGCCAGCGTCGCCAGTATCGCCTCGTAGAAGTGTACGGCGGTCGCCACGTCGATCCACCACCGCGCCAGCAGGTTGCCCACCCAGACCTTGGCCCATAGCATGATGCCGGTAACGCCCATCAGGGCAGTACCCCACACAAGCGCCCAGTACTCCGCCTTTTCCGCGTAACTGAAGCGGCCGAATTTGGGCCTTTCCTTGCTCAGGCCAAGATAGTAGCGCATCGCGCTCCATGCATCGAACGCGTCTTTAGGCGCAGGCGCGAAATCCCAGATCAGTCGCCTCCCTTCCCTTGTAACACCAAGATAGAAGAGATGATAGATGCCGGCGCCGATCAGGATAACTCCTGCCACTCGATGGGTGATGCTGCGCAGCTTCTCGCCCATGCCCAGCGCTTCGGCAAACCAGGAGTTCGGAAACTTGAGCGCAAAGCCCGTGATCACCAACACGATGAAGCTGGTGAGCAACACTAGGTGCTGCCAGCGCTGATTCGTCGTCATGCGCGCCATGCTCGGATTCTGCATCCTGCGCCGCGCTACGGCCTTGCTGCGCCACATGATGGCGTTATGAAGAAACATGACGCCAATCACCGCAAAAATCAGCGCAAGATAGAACCATCTCACCCAGCGAACCGCAATCGTGCCGATATCCTTGGACTGGCCCCGGTCCATGTGCACTTTGTTCAGAGTGAACTTCTGAGTAACTCCCTTATGGCACTTGCCGCATGTGGAGTCGAGGTTGGCGCAATTGATCGTCGAGCGGGAATCGCTCGAAGGCAGAATGTTGTGTACGCCGTGGCAGCTGGAGCAGTTGGCGGCAATCACCGAACCGCCCTCCGTGGCCAGCCCGTGATAGCTGTCGAAATAAGTTGTGACCCGGTTGCCGGGCACGCCGAACTCCTGCGAAAGCCGCACGCCTTCGTGGCAGCGGGCGCAGGTATCTCTGGAAAGGTTCTGCTCCGAGGCCGGCGAGTTGGGATCTGCGTGAGACTTGATCGAGTGGATTCCATGGCAGTCCGTGCAGACCGGAGCTTGTCCGTTGCCCCGCGCAATTGCCTGACCGTGAATGCTCTGCATGAAGGTCGTCCGGATTGCCGTATGGCAATTGCCGCAAGTCGCCGGAACGTTGAACTTGTAGATCGGGGATTTGGCGTCATTGGCGGGAAGGATTTCATGCGAGCCGTGGCAATCGGTGCAGACCGCGGCCTTCGCTGATCCCTTTTCGATGGCGCGTCCATGCACGCTTTCCTGGTAGGAGATGAAGGGCTGGGTGCTTTCGCCGTTCGACTCCATCAGGAACTTCTGCCCATGGCACCTTCCGCAGGTATAAGGAATGTTGCCATGATTCACCGGCGATTGGGCATCGTCGGCTGCCAAAATCTCGTGCGCCCCTCCGTGACAGTCCTCGCAGCCTGCCGCCGGCGTTTTGCCGGCCGCACTCGCCTTGAAGTGGGTGCTGTGCGAATAAGTCACCTGAGCATCCGCATGGCACTGGGCGCAGGTGACCTTCTGCGGGGTGGTCTCGTGGACCAGGCTCTTCACATCCTTGTGGCAATCCACGCAGGTAAACATCGTGCCGTGGATCGAATGCTTCAGCTTCTTTTCATCCACCTGCAGGCTGACTGTCTTGCCGTTCACTTCCGTGGTCAAGGTGGAGTCGGAGTGGCAGGCAAGACACTCTTTATCATTGAGCTTATGCTCGGCGTGAGCCGCACAAGCCCAGGCAAGCAGGGATAGAACGATAAGTCGGGTGAGAATTCTTCCGCGCTCGTTCTCCCTCGGCCTGCTCGACACCTGCATGTTTTCCCTTTTTACTCCCTGAAGTAGGCGCTCAAGGTCAATACAAGAAGAACCAGTCCGATAAGAATCGCCGTAAACCCCGCCACTCTGCTGAAGTTCACCAGCCAGATCGCAGGCTTTTCCGAAATCCGCGCCTCCAGTTTCCCCTGGCCGGCAAGCCTTGCATATTCCTCCGGGCGCTTGGTTTCAAATTCCTCCTCGCTCTCCACGCCGGTAAAAATCACCATATCCATGGGGAAGCTGTCCGGGCGCAGATGGGTGTTGACGAAGTGGATGGAAAAGATAAACAAAATGGCGAGCAGTCCTTCTTCACTGTGAATCACCAGCACGGCGTTCAACGCCCAGCCGGGCAGGAACCTTGCGAAGAACGGGGCAAACCACATCGCATATCCTGAAAAGCCGATGACGATCATGCCCCAGAAGACCGCCCAGTAATCGAACTTCTCCCAATAGGCGTAGCGCTCGAACTGCGGCTTCGGCCCCAGTCCCACGAACCAGCGAAGATGTCCAAAGAGATCCTTCACATCCTTCCAGTTGCCCATCATGGAAGTCGATCCCCAGAAGATTCCCTTTTCGCGATGGATCAGCCCGCGGGTGAAGATGTCTTTCACGTGGTACAAAAACGCCAGGGTCAGGACCACTGCGCAAAACTTATGAAAGAAAAGAATCGCCCCGAATCCGCCCACGCCGCTAGCGAAACGGCGCGCCCAGTAGCTCTGGCTGAAACGCAGGGGCAGTCCCGTGCCGGCGAGTCCAAGAAAAGTCGTGAACAGCACGGCATGGAGGTATCTCTGCGCCCGCGTGAAGCGCATGAAATACCGGCCCCCCGCGCGGCTTTGCTCCCGGCTTCCATTTGGGCTTCCATTTGGGCTTCCATCTGCCGCTGGCTCCAGGTCAGGCATTCTTTCCTCCCTCTGCCGGCCTTCTCTTGATCTGGTCGTATCGCGAGCGGATCAGCCAAAGCACGGTGTGAATCACGAAGAACGTAAGCACGCTGGCCAGCAGCAAATTCATAAACAAACGGATAAAGTAGAGGGCCGGATTCAGTTTGCGATTCCGCGCGTTGGCATGCGGCTGATACTGGACGAAACTGACGTTGGCGCCCGCATGACACCTGCCGCAGGTCGCCACCAGGTTGGCCGGAGCGATCGGGCTGCGTGGATCGGATGCAGGCAAGACGTCATGCGCTCCGTGGCAGTCCCAGCAGCGCGCCGTCTCCACGTATCCGCCCAGCGCTCCCAGTTGCGAGTGGAAGGTGTCCCGGTAGGTGCTGAACTTCTCTTTGTGGCACGAGCCGCAGATGGGCGTGGACTGGGTGCGAAACGCCGCTTCCGTCGGCTGCAGGATGGCGTGCGCGGTGTGGCAGTCCGAGCAGACCGGCGCATCCAGATGGCCCTTGGCTACGGCTTTTCCATGTACCCCGCCCTCGTAGTCCGCGGTGATTCCCGCGTGGCAGCTTCCGCACGTCTTCGGAATGTTGGCCTTGTAGGTGCGGCTCTGCGGATCTTTGTGGCTCAGGATGTGATGCGACCCATGGCAGCTCTGGCAGTTTGCCGCCACCAGCAGCCCCTCTTTGCTGAGCGCAAAGCCGTGGATGGAGTCGATATACAACGGATAGACGCTGACCAGGCCGTGCTTCTTCGCCATCCCCTCGTCGCCGTGGCACGAACTGCACGTCCGCGGGACGTTGAGGGGATAGACCGCCGACCTCGGATCTTCCTTGGGGAAGATGGAATGGGCGTCTCCATGGCAACTGGTGCATGGATGCTCCGCTCCGTCTCCATGCACGCTTCCGATGAGCCCCGCCGCTTCGCCCGCATGGCAGGAATCGCACTTTACCGGCGTCGCGCGATCCGGATGGGGATAGTCCTTGATAGCGGTGTGGCAATCGCCGCATTTGAGGCTGCCGTGGATGCTCGAATGAAACTTTTGCGCATCCACGCTTACGCTGTGCCCCGACCCATCTTGCATCCCTGCGTCCGCATGGCAGGACAGGCAATCCGTGGCCGCCTGCGCAACGCCTGGCCTCGCCCCCGCCAGAAGCGCGAACGCAACAAGGGCCAGCGCGATCGAGGAAACGGTCTTCATGTCGGCTCCGGTCAATTCCAACCGCTTCCAGGTGCGGGAGAGAAAGGACTATGGCATGTCTCTCCCGGTTCACGCCGCACGGTCAGGGCTTATCTCGCGCGCGCCGCTACTTCTGCAGCGTGCGAATGTATGAGATCACATCCTTGATCTGGTCGTCGGTCAGTTTGCCGCTGAAGCCTTTCATTGTGCCTTTGCCGTTTTTGGTGGAGGCGATCAACTGGGCGTTGGGGGCCTTGACCATCGCCGGATCCTTAAAGGAGAGAATCTTCATGTTCTTTGCCATCGTTGAGGTGGCAAGCCCGTCGGCCCCGTGGCACATGGCGCACTTGGCCTTGTAGGTGTCTGCGCCGGGTGTCTGCGCGAACGCAGGCCCCGCAATGGAAGCGGCTAGCAGGATGACGCACGCCGTTCTGAATCCTTGAATCATAACTTTGCTCCTTTGCCAGGCGGTTCCCGGTTAAGATATGTCATATAGCCTGCGTTTCGGCCTCGTATGTGACGCAGGCCACACGTCGGCCACAGGTGGGCCACACTCGGAAGGATCGCTCCCGCCACCTTGCGGGCGAATGATCTCCTCATCCATCCGATCTCGCCCAGCGCAGCGGTCGGTGCGTCAGGGTGATACAGGTCACATGCCAAACCATGCCCGGTCAAGCACAATGGGACCGCTGCTAGAGGACCAAATTTATGGGCACAGTTGCGCTATCCGAGACGAAAACCATGCTCACCCTCCCTGGGGATGCGGTGCGCCAGATTCAATGGCGCTTCGCCGACCGATTCGATTTGCAGATGCTCGTCCAGTCGGCGCGCGGTGTGGCGCGGGGAACCGTGGCGCGCCTGGTGGCCGCCGGGGAGCGCAACACCCACGAGTGGACCCCGGCCAAGAGCGAGATGCTGGAGGCCTTCGACCGCGCCGGACTCACCGCCGTCTTCATGGAGCCGGAAGAGGGCGGTTTCATCACCGGCCCCAAGAACCTGGCGCTGGCGCTGGCGGCCTTCGAGCTGGCCTGGGTGGACGGCGGCGCGGCCACCGCCAGCCTCGCCGGCTTCCTGGCTCTCTCGCCCATTCACGAGCGCGGCACCCAGGAGCAAATCACCCACTACAAGACGCTGGCCGCTCCGCCGCAACCTGGAGAGGACCGCAAGCCCTGGCGCGGCGCCTTCGTGCTCACCGAACCCATCCCCTACGTGGGCGTCGACACCGGCATGTTGAACGGCAAGATGCGCGTTGCCGAGTGGAAGGATGGCGAAGAACCCTGGCTGCAGGTGGACAAGCGTGGCCGCTTCATCACCAACATCGCCTTCGCCAACTTCGTCACCGCCGCAGTCAACTCCGACGACCCGCGCATCAAGGGCAGTTGCTTCGTGATCCTGGAAGAGACCGACGAGGGCATATTCGACCACGGAACCCCGACCAAAAAGCTCGTTCACCAGCTCTCGTCCACCGGCGATCCCATCTTCAACCTCAAAGTTCCCGCCAGCCGCATCGTGGGCGGATACACAGTAAAGGACGGCGTCATCGTCCCCAACTTCAATCATGGCGAAGTCATCGAAGCCGTATTCCGCCGTACCCGCGTGCCGGTCGGCGTGATGACGGCGGCCAAGCTGCTTTCGGCGGTCGAGCCGGTCATCCGCTACCAGCGCGAACGCTTTCGCGGGGCCGAGGGCACGAAACCCGGCACGGTGCGCTACGAGCAAGGCATCCAGCAGAGAGAAGACGCGTTGCACCGCCTGGTCGACGTCTGGGCCGCCGGAGAAGCCGCAACCTCGCTGGGCTTTGCCGCCGCCCGCCTCTTCGACACCCTTGACCCGCTGGAAAAGCAGAAGTCCGCAATCCTGAAGGATCGCGGCATCCAGGGCGGTCGCGCGGAGATGAAGGCGCTCAAGGAGAGCGAACAGCGCGCCATCGAATTGCTCTCTAACCCGGACGCCCCCCGCCGCGCCGAGCTTGAAGCCGATCCCCTGGTGGACTTTGTCCTCAAAGACGCCGAGGCCAACGTGATCTGCCCCGCGACCAAGCTATGGAATACCGGCCACGGCGCCAACATGATGCGCGAGGCCGTCAGCCTGATGGGCGGCTACGGCATCACCGAGGACTGCCCCGGCTTCCTGGCCAACAAGTGGATGGACGCGCAACTGGAAGCAACCTACGAAGGCCCTGAAGCCGTACAGCGCCGCCAGTTGACGGTGACCATGACCAGTGAGGTCTTCCTGGCCCAGTTCCGCGCCTGGACCATCGCCATGCGCCGGATCGCCTCCGACCGGCCCGGAACCGGCGCCTGCACGTTAGCTTCCGCCATGCAGCTCTGGCTCTGGACGCTGAACTACCTGCAGAAGGCCACCGACCCCGGCGGCAACAAGCTCTATCACGGCCAGCGCCAGGGCGTGACCTTTGCGCTCGCCGATGCTCTGTGCTGGCTGCTTGCCTCGCGCTGCCAGATTCTCGACGTGCTGGAACTGGAAGCGCGCGGCGCAGACGATCCCGTGGCCGCCGAAGGCCTCGCCGGCACCGTCCAGTTCCTCAGCGATCTGTGCCACACCCAGGCCGCGCAAGCCGCCGGCGAAGTCTCCCGCATCTGCGGCGAACTGGTCTTCGGCTACAACCAGCACCCAGCCTGGGCCGATGAAGCGCACAAGGGCTGCTTTCTGGCCAGCGAACTCGAAGAATACGAGGAGACCATGCCCGGCATTACGGCCTTTGCCGTCGATGTGCTGGCCGCCGACGGCGCACATCCGCCCAAGGCCGGCCCCTGCGCGGGTTGCGCCGGCGCAAGCGAATTCCTCCGCCTCCAAAACAAGCTCACCACCTGCCTGAGCGGCTCGCGGCTGGCCAAGGACCGTGCCGCGGAGACGGTCAGCAAGGTCATGATCCCCGAAGCTCTGGACTATCCCGCATGAGCGTGGGCGCAACAATATCGGCGGGTGCCCCAGAGCCTGCCCTGAGCTTGCCGAAGGGTCTCGCTTCTGAGACCTGGGAATCCCCTCCAGCCAACCCGCTCCGTGCCCCATCCTTTCGCCTTTTTTCTGGCGAAAGGGTGGGAAGCCACGACACTCGACCGAACCCGCCCATCAGGAGATTCGAATGAGCGTGGAAACCACTCCCGCCGACTCGCCCGCGCCGGAGTTCGAGCGCCAGACGATGGAAGTCGACATCGCCTGCGCCGGCTTTGGCCCCGCCATGGGCGGCTTTCTCACCACGCTCACCCGGGAGTGGTCCGAACATCCGGAAGATCCCGCCTTCGAAAGCAAAGTCGCGCCCGGAATGCCTTTGCAGGTCCTCTGCTACGAGCGTGCCGACGACATTGCAGCGGGCGTCAGCGGCGTAGTCACCCGCGCCCAGGGCATTCGTTCGAGCTTCCCTCACCTGAACCCGGCCGAAATTCCCATGGCCGTCGAGGTTAAGCGGGAGCGGGTGCTCTATCTGCTCGACCCCATCGGCGCCAGCCGCCGTTCGCTCACTCTCCGAGCCGCCGACGCCGTTTTGCACACTGCCGGACGGCTCTTCGGCCTGAAAGACCATGCCTTTGAACTGCCCTGGACCCCAGCCTTCCTCCACAAGCACGGCGGCCTGGTCCTCTCGATCGGCCAGTTCAACCAGTGGGTCGGCTCGCAGCTCATGGCCACCGGCTTGGTGCAGATCTGGCCGGGCACGCCGGTCAGCGCGCCCATCTTCTCGGAAGCGACCAGCAAGGACGATCCGGCGGAGGAGGCTGTCCTGGGGCTGCGCCTCGCCGATCAGGGCGTGGACCGCACCGGCGCGCCGGCCGGCGGCTTCATGGCCGGAATGGACGTGCGCGCGCTGCTCACCGTCGTAGGCGATGGGCCGGTGGGCGCGGTCGGCCAAGCAATCGACAAGCGGCTGGGCCTGCCCCCGGGCCACGCCCATCGCGAGTGGGCCCTGGGCATGAAGATGGTCATCGAACTGCCCCCCATTGAATCGGATCAAGACTCGACGCTCGAACCCGGAACCGTCTGGCACACCTTCGGCTATCCCGAGCCGGAGATCTTCGGCTTCCTCTATGTGCATCCGGAGCGTTTGGTCTCGGTCGGCATCTTCGTCCCCTCCTGGATGGGCGACCCGCTGCGAACCGCCTACCGCTATTTGCAGCACTACATCCAGCACCCCGCCCTATGGCGCTATCTCAAAGACGGAACCCTCCGCTCCTGGGGCGCCAAATCCCTCGAGGAATCCGGCAAGCGCGGCGAACCCTTCCTCGCCGGAGACGGCTTTGCCCGCATCGGCGAAGGCTCGGGCTCGACCAATATGCTCACCGGCTCCGGCGTAGACGAGGCCTGGACCACGGGCACGCAACTTGCCGAGGCAGTGGTCGAACTGCTCCGCGCCGGCAAGCCATTCACCCGGAAAAACCTTTCCGCAACCTACGAAGCCCGCCGCCGCGCAAGCTGGGTCGAGCGCGGCGCGCGCGAGGCCGAGAACGCCCGCAACGGCTTCCATGGCGGCCCACGCGGTTCCAGTATGGTCAAGGGCATGATCGGCATGGCCCTCGCCGGACTCACCGGCGGCAGGTTCTCGTTTCAGGCTCATATCCCACCGCCCCACAAGCAGATTGCGCTCCGTGCCCCATCCTTTTCGCGTTCTTTGCGAAAAGGGTGGGATACCTCATCGCAAACCGCCGAAGGCCTGCAACTGAAACAGGCCGTGGATCTGGCCATCGCCGATGGCCGCCCGCTCCACGATGCCCTGCTCACCGCCCGCGGCTGGCCCGAGATCCCCTTCGACGGCCGTCTTCTGGTCACGCAACAGGACGCGCTGCTGATCGGCGGCAAGGTGCAGGCCATCCCCGGCTTCGCCGATCACGTCGTCTTTCTCAACAAACAGCTCTGCATCGCCTGTGTGGAGAAGACCTGCATCGCCATGTGCTCCGGCCAGGCCCTCACGCTGGGCGACGGCGGCGTGCCCGCCTTCGAGCGCGAAAAATGCGTTCATTGCGGCGCGTGCCTGTGGAACTGCGCCCAGTCGCCGGACGGCGAGCACTCCAACATCGACTTCCGCGCCGGCTCGGGCGGCCTGCACTCGGCGGAGAACTGAGCCTCCCCAAGCAATTAAACTAGTTGAAAAAGGAAATACTCCATGGCAAATGTGTTGCACATCGTCGTTTGCGCGGGCATCGTTCCCGATCCGCTGCAAACCTTGGAGCCGGTCACCGGCCCCGCCGGTCCAGGGCTGAAGAACGAGATGGTCCTGCCCGCGGTACTCGACCCATGGGCCGCGAGCGCGCTCTATGAAGCTGCGGCTCTGGCCGCCAAAAACCCCGGCAGCAAGCTCTGGCTGGTCTCGCTCGGCCCCAAGGCCAAGCTGCAACAAGTGATGATGACCGTCGCCCAGAAGATCGCCTTCGAGCTGGTCCCCATCGACGGCCCCATCGGCGGCTTTCCCGACGCGCACTCCACCGCTGCCGTGCTGGCCGAAACCATCGCCGCCCTCCCCGGCCTCGACAAAGCGAAGCTCCTTCTCTTCGGCGGCTGGGAGTCGGCCACGCGCGGCGCGGGCGTGACCCTTCAGTTGGTCGGCGAGCGCCTCGGCATCATCGACCAGTTCCAGGGCGTGGACCAAATCGACCTGCGCGACGATGGGAGCTTTGAAGTTTTAGAGCGCGTCGAAGGCGGCAAGCACCAGGTCTCGGTCTGTGCCGGAACTCCAGCAGTCCTTGGCTGGGCCACCGGCAATCTCGCCGAGCCGCGCAACAATCCGCAAACCGGCATGGCCAACATGCGCACCATCATGCCCGCTCTGCAAAAGGCCAAACCCACAACGCTGGCCCCCAATGGTCTGCGCTACGTCTCCGTCGCCCTGCCCAAACAGCAGCGGACAACCAGGGTGGTCAAAGACCTCACTCCCGACGAGATCGCCGCAGAACTGGTCGAGTGGATCGGAGCCGAATGATGGAAACGATACTTGTACTGACTCATGCAGACGAAACCGGCTCCGCTCTCACCAAGGCCTCGCTCGAAGCCGTAACCGCCGGCAAGGAGTTGGCCGCCCGCCTTAACGCTTCTCTCGCCATCGGCATCGTCGCCATCGACGCCACTGCCGCAGCCAGCGCCCTTGCCTCCACCGTGGCGCGCCTGTTGGCCGTATCAGGCGAACCCTTCGCCCAGCCGCGCTACTCGACCGATGCCGCCGCCCTTGAAGCCCTCTGCCGCGCCGCCGAGGCCTCCATCGTCCTCGCCCCGGCCAGCGCCCGTTTTGCGCGCGTCGCTGCTGGCGTAGCCCACCGCCTCGGCGGCTTCGTCGACACCCACATCACGGCTATCGGCGGCACGGATGGCGTCGAAGCAACCCGCTGGTTCTATCGCCAGCGTGTCGAAGCCGTCCTCAGCCGCGATGGCCGCCCCTGGTTCCTTCTGCTCGACGCAGGCACGCACGCAGCCTTTGCCGGCCCGCCCGCTCCCGCTCAAGTCGAGCAGGTCGCCGTCGAGCTTCCCGCCCTTCGCACCACCGTCACCGGCCTCCGCGCTCCATCGCAGGGAACTCAGACGATTCGCCCCGACGCCAAACTCCTCTTCGTCGCCGGAGCTGGATGGACAAAAAAGCAATCAGACGGCCAGGTCCACGCCGCCGAGGCCGGCGACCTGATTCTCGGCTTCCTGCGCACTACCGGCGCGTCGCTCGGCAGCAGCAAATCCCTGGTGGACCAGGGCGGCGAGGGCCAGCCCGTGCTTCCCTTCCTCACCCACCTCAACCAGATCGGCCAGACCGGCGCAACCCCGCGCCACGCCAGGGGCCTGTCGACTTGCTGCCACGGCGAGGAGCCGCACGTCGTAGGCTGGCGCTTCATCGCCGACCGCCGCGCCATCAACCTCGACCCCAACTGCGGCTGGACCCGCGGAAAGGCCGACGTCGTCTATATCGCCGACGCCTTCCAGGTCATGGCCAAAGTGAATTCCTTGCTGGAAGCAAAGAAAGCCTGAGCAACCTGGGCGAAGTCTTGAACCCAATCGAAAGGGGCCGGAGCGGACGGACTGCCTCGGCCTTTTTTGCCGGCGAAAACGCTCCGAATGCGGGCGCCGCGCATTCACTGGGCGTCGATTCAATTGTGGTAATTTAGGTACGGGAGTACGCACAGGCTATGTCGTCAATTACTTCGTTTATCAAGCACCACTATCGCCACTTCAACGCCGCCGCTCTGGTCGATGCCGCAAATGCCTACAACGCCCTGCTGGCCTCGGGCGGAAAAATGTTCGTCACCATCGGCGGCGCCATGAGCACCGCGGAGTTGGGCCTTTCGCTGGCCGAAATGATCCGCCGGGACAAGATTCACGGCATCTGTTGCACCGGCGCCAATCTTGAGGAAGACGTATTCAATCTCGTCGCCCACGACTTCTATGAACGTGTTCCCAACTACCGCGACCTCACCCCCGCCGACGAAGCCAAACTCCTTAGCCGCCACATGAATCGGGTCACCGACACCTGCATCCCAGAGATGGAGGCCATGCGCCGCATCGAGAACGAGGTGCTGAAGGAGTGGGTCCGCGCCGACCGGGCCGGCGAGCGCTACTTCCCCCACCAGTTCATGTATAAGATTCTGCTCTCCGGCGACCTCAAGCCGTCGTATCAGATCGATCCCAAAGACAGTTGGCTGCTGGCCGCCGCCGAAAAGAACCTGCCCATCTTCGTCCCTGGCTGGGAAGACTCCACACTGGGCAACATGTACTCCGGCCACTGCATCTCCGGCGACGTGAAAAACGTCCACACCGTCCGCACCGGCATCGAGTACATGATGGAGTTAGCCGAGTGGTACACGGCTACCACTGCGGACACCCCCCTCGGCTTCTTCCAGATTGCAGGCGGCATCGCGGGCGACTTCCCCATCTGCGTCGTCCCCATGCTCCACCAGGACTTGCAGCGCGAGCACGTGCCGCTGTGGGCCTACTTCTGCCAGATCAGCGACTCCACCACCAGCTACGGCTCTTACTCTGGCGCCGTGCCCAACGAGAAGATCACCTGGGGCAAGCTGGGCGAAACTACGCCCAAGTTCATCATCGAGTCCGACGCCTCGATCGTCGCGCCGCTGATCTTTGCCTATGTGCTCGGCTGGTAACTCGCTTCTCAGCCCGCTTCTACGGCGTCAAACTCAGAAACGCCACTCCATAGCCGGGCAGCGTAATGGTCATGCGCGAAGCCGGAGTGACGCTCACTGCCGCCGGCCCGCTGCTGGCGCTGGTTGCCGCATCGATGGTCAGCAAACTGGCCGCGGAAAAGCTCCCAAAGCTCGACAGGTCCACCACCACGGTGCGAGGATCGCCGCTCCCGTTGTTATCCGTGGACGAATGAACCGCGCGATCGGCGACCATGACGGTCACCGCGCCGTTGCTGCCTTCGGTTGCCAGCGTCTCCACCGTGGAAGTATCCGTGGCGCTCAGCTTGAGGATGTTCGGCCCCGGCGAGGCCGGCGTTGAGGCAAAGATACTCGTCAACGCTTTATCCACCCAATAACTAAGATACGTGTTGCCGCTGCCGTCCACCTCGCCGTATTGCTGGTCGCCGTCATAGGCCCAGTGATACAACGCCTGATTGCCTGCCTTGCCCAACTGCGAAAACACATAGGGCCGCCATGCCGCAAAAAACGCGCTGGTGCCGCGATGGTCATCAACAAACACCTGGCCAGGATTGCAGGCGCTCATGCTGTTGGCGCCCTCATAATCGGCGTTCACATTGTTTTCGGTTACCCAGACCGGCACACTGGCCAGGTCGGAGCGTGTCTGCAGTTCCTTGTAGAAGTAATTCACGTTGGCGACAAACTGGGGGATGGTTGAAAACAGGTCAACGTCGGTGTTTGTCTGGTCGCAGGAGCTATAGAAATGAGTCGAGATGATATTCACCTGCGCGTTCACGCCGCCGGCGTTGGCGGGCGCCACAAACGTGGGCAGGAACTTCATCGGGTCGCCCCCATCGCCGGTGCCCAACCCATAGTCGGAAAACTCGAACGCCGATAGCTTGATGGTTGGATCGACGGCCAGCATGGCGGGAACCACGGTGTTATAGAGCGTGACATACTGGGCGGCAGTGAGCCCATTGCCGTTGAATTCGTTGAAGATTCCCCACCAGGTTATGGGCTGGCTGCTGGCCGACTGAAAGTGCGTTCCGCCCCAATCGAAGCCGCCCTTGTTGTAGTAGCGCACCAGGTTGGCCGCATAGTCGGCAAAATCGTTCACATGGTTGGTGACGTCCAGTTGCCCGTTGCTATTGCACATCCACGCGGGCGCCTCGGCAACCTGAAACTCCGGGCTATGATCGGCGGAGGCCAGAACCGGTTGCACCGTCTGATCCAGGATGGTGAAATCCCAGTCGCTGGCCGTCCCTCTATTTGTAGACATGGCAACGCCTTGAGAGACCGACTGCAACCTGATATGTTGCGGACCGAGCGCATTCATGGTGGTTTCACGCGCCGTTGCGCCGGTTCCAAAGAAATCGCCGTCCCACTCGGCCACCTGGAAAGAGGTGGACATGAACTGCTCGAGTACGCCGTTCACGCCCAGCGCCGCATCCGTGGCATTGCCCACCTTGGCCACCACTGCGCTTACCAGAGTAAAACTCTGCGACGCGGTCTGGCCGGAGAGACTCGCCTGGACTGTCGGCGAGTAGCTGCCTGCCGCGGCCGAGGCGCTGCCTGTGAAGGTCAGCGTTCCGGATGGCCCCCCATTCACTGCCGCGAATTGCTCCGCCACTCCGCTGGGCAGGCCGTTCACCGCAACGGTTGCGGAACCGCTGAGTCCGGTCACTGTAACCGTCAACGCCGCCGCCGTTCCGTCCTGCGGCACAACCACAATTGAGTTGCCCAGGGATACGAACAGGCTTGCCGGCGGCGCTGAAGTGGAACCGCCGCCGCATCCACCCGCGGCCAGCATGAACCCCACTGAACCGATAGCCAGAATTGGCCGAAGCGGCCTAAGCATGAAAGTCATGAACTGCCCTCGCCGGGATGAAAGGCTTCTCTACCCGGTCGATTGTAATTTTGTTTGCGCTATTCTGTCGATTCCGGCGGCTATTGGGCGACCCGATTGCGGGATGATGGAATCCCTCAAGGCGGGTATCTACTCGACTCAGGCGACCGCAACATAATAGGGTGGCGATTCCGGCTGTGCAGCCCCAAAACTACAATCAATTGGGGCTGCCTGAGTGAAGCAGATACACCTTCTTTACCACGAGGGAATGAGATAACTCCCCATGAGCATTCAGGCCGGCTTCCCGGAATTATTGCGGCGGAGTCGTGGTAGTGGTCGTCGTTTGCGTCTGATCCGGCTGGCCCGGGGTCGTGGTTGTAGTCGTTTTTTGTTTCTCCGTCGTCACCTGCTTGTGATGGCGCTTGTGCTTCGTTTTGGTCTCAGTCTTCTGAGTGGTTTCGGTTTGCGGCGGAGTTCCCTCGGTCTGTGTCGTGGTGGTGGTGGATTGCGGGGCGTCCTGTGCCGTTACCGGCAACGACCATGCAAGCACGGCGAGCGACCCGAAGACAACAGCAACCAGCTTCCTGGATTTCATTCGATTCTCCTTATGTTGCCCGGAATAGGACGCTTGAGATACGCGCGGACTCCGACCGTGGCGAACGGCTTCCCTCAAAGCATCAATAGGTCTAAGATTCGCTCATCTCCGGGCGCAATACTGTGCAGATTGGCTCATGTCGTGAACTCCGCAACAAGCGGGCGTTGCAGGGGATGGCCGCCAAGCCTTTGAAACTTCCGCCGCCGCCGCTTTTGCCCGCCGGCCAGGAAGCCGGTGCATCGAAAGCGTGGATGAGCGCGGATTGCAGCCCCGGCCTGGGCGCCGCAGTTGAAACCAGATCGTTCAACATCTCACCGGACGATCTGTAACAGCCTTCATTTCTTCGTGATCTCGACGAAAGGCCCGCGCATCTCCGGTCCGTAGCCCACTGCGAACGCTGTCTGGCCGATGGCGCCCAGCCCAATCTCCCACGCCGGCGACGCTAGCTCCGGCATGGGCCTTGCCCGGAACAGCTTCTTGCACTGCCGAGCCGTCCACTTGGCCCAGGCCTTCGATTTCTTGCGTCGCGCGCTATCGGTCGAGATTCCCGTGTCCGCATACATCTGCCGGTAGAGCTTCGAGAGAAACATGAACGCGATCCTGGAAGTTATATTCGGGCAGCAAGCAGATCTCTGCCAGATAGCGCGCCAGTTATAGAACCTGTCCCACACCTTTTGTGTGCGCTCCCTGATCTCATTCGAACTCATGGTAGGATGCGGTGTAAACATCTTGGGCCGAATCGCGGTGGGAATCAGCCAGTACCGGGTAATCGGCACATCGCCCACCATGGTAGGATTCTGCGCCTGCTCCTTCTCCCAGCGCCCAAAATCCACGGTGCCCGGGAACGGCGTCATCATCACGAACTGGGCAAACGTGATGCCCGCCTTCTGCGCCATCTCCACCGTGGCATCGAAGGTCGCCGCCCTGTCTGTAGGCAGCCCGAAGATGAACGAGCCAAGCACATGGACTCCGTGCGCCTTGAATGTCTGCAACTGCCGGGCCAGAGCTTCGCCGGAGTAATTCCAGTCCTTGAAGACCGCCTTCAATCCCTCCGGCGTCACCGCCTCCACACCCACCAGCGCACCCTTGATATTGGCCTTTCGCATCGCATCCAGAAAACCGACGTCCTCGCCCGCCTCCATCGTCATCTGGGTGTAGAACACCATGTCTTTCGGCAGCTTGGCCAGCTCTTCCATCAGTTGGAAGCGCTCCGTGCGGATGGCCGTCAGCTCTTCCAGCTTGGCCGCGTTGTTCTGCTCCCTGGCCAGCCGCAGATCGGTAAACGTCACCGGATAGAAGTTATCGTCGGCCAGGGCAATAAAGCGAAACCCGAGCCGCCGCAGCGCGACAATCTCGTTGATCACGCTTTGAAACTTCCTTTGCCGCGGCTTTTGCCCATCCGTCCGCCACACGCTGCAAAAAGAACAGTGCTTCGGGCATCCGCGAATGGTCTGCACCGAGGCCCACATATATTTTTCAGGATCCATCAGGTCCCAGCGCGCAGCCAGGAACTCGCCGCCTTCAATCCGCCCGCCTTCGTATATCCTCTCCGGCTTTCCCGCCAGGCAATCCGTAACCACCTTGCCCCAGGCCACGTCGCCGTCCCCCTTCACCACCGCGTGCGCTTCCCCGCTTTCCAGCGCCTCTTCGGGAAACAGCGTCGCGTGAATTCCGCCATACACCACCCACGCGCCCCGGCCGCGCGCCATCCTGCCCACCGCATAGCCACGCAGCGCATTGCCCGTGTGCACGCTGATGCCCACAATGTCTCCCGGCTGAATGGTCTCCGGCACAATCTGCTCCAGCGACTCATCCACCAGAATGGGATCGCCCGCCGTCCGCGGTGTCGCTGCCGCAAGCACAAACAGCCATCGCGGCGTGATAACCGCGGTGCCAAAAGAATTGTCGCTTGGATTGACCAGATGAACGCTCAACGAATCCAACCTTCCCTCGTAGAAATATGGATGCCTCAGAGAGCGTCTTCGTAATCGGGCGAATCGATGGCGGGGGTGGGTTCCCGCATGATGGGCGATGCCGAGTTTTCCCCCCGGACAGCTTGTCCAATCATACAGGATTCTGCTGATACCTGTGTCAATATTGACCACGATTTGCCCGTCGGCCAGGTAGCCAGTGCATCGAATGCGTGAATGAGCGCGGGGTCACCGGCCTTTAAACCGGATCAACCCTAATTCAAATCTGAAATAATCAAACGCCTCTCGCGGAACAGACCGGCGCATGTCTGCACAACCTCCGCATCCAACAGCGTTCCGGCCTGGCTTTCAATTTCCGCCAAGGCAACCTCCAAACCGAGTGCCGCTCGATAGGGCCGGTCGGCGGCCATCGCTTCCACAATGTCCGCCACGGTCAGCACC
>PMYL01000004.1 GCA_003170825.1 Acidobacteriaceae bacterium | reverse complement strand
CGTGTGGTACAAAGGCTTTCTCTACAGGGCCGCCAGTTGGACGACGGCACGGCGAGTGGTGGCGAAGGTGGAACATCATGCCGGGGAGTTGTTCCCGCGCATCGGGTTCGTTGTGACGAACCTGACCCTGCCGAGCCGGGCGGTGGTGCGGTTCTACAACAAGCGAGGCACGGCTGAGCAGTGGATTAAGGAAGGCAAGCAGGCGGTAAAGATGACGCGGCTGAGCTGCCACCGTTTCCGCTCGAATGAGGTGCGGCCCGCGCCTGTTCGGCCTGTGTCTGGCATTCTTTATGCGCGCCTTCAAGCAGCTGGAGCATTAGCGAAGTGATCCGCATCACCAGGGCCAGCCGCAACACGTTGAAAGAACTCTCCCGAAGACTTGTGGGAAAGCGGCATATTATCCGGCACGGTGTCGGCAAGGGCTCCTGGTATGCCCTGCCATAGCCGTCTGTTGAAAATTTATTCTTGTTTAGAAATGAGGGTAATAATTTACTTGACTCGCCCATTGTTTTGCGGTAGAGTAGTTCATGTAAGGGGAAAACGCTATGAGCTACGAACCGCAAAGCCTTCAAGAAGCAACAGTTTACTTCTCGAATCCAGACAATTGCGTCGAATACCTTTCGAGCCGCCGCTGGCCCGATGGCAAGGCGATCTGCCCCGGTTGCGGCTCCGAGTCTGTTAGCTACAACCGGGAACGCCGCACCTGGAAGTGCTCCAGCCATCACGTAAAGCGCGAGTTCTCCATCAAGGTCGGCACGGTCATGGAAGACTCGGCGATCCCGCTGGATAAGTGGCTCGTGGCCATGTGGCTCGTAACCAACTGCAAGAACGGCGTGAGCAGCTATGAGATTGCCCGTGATGTAAAGGTGACTCAGAAATCGGCCTGGTTCATGCTGCATCGGATTCGCCTTGCGATGCAGGATGAGAACAAGGGCCAACTGTGCGGCGAAGTCGAAGCGGACGAGACCTTCATCGGCGGCAAGGCGCGCAACATGCACAAGAGCGTTCATGAGCGCCGCATCACCGGGATGGGCCAGAGCGCGAAGGACAAGACAATCGTGATGGGACTCTTGGAGCGCGGTGGTGAGGTTCGCACTCAGATTATCCCCGACCGGCAAAAGGGCACATTGCAGCCTATCGTTCGGGAACATATCGAACCGGGAGCGACCCTCTACACCGATGAGATGGGCGGATATAAAGGCTTGCGCGAAGAGTACCTGCACGAGATCATTGACCACGCCGTAAAGTATGTGGATGGCCGCGTACACACGAACGGCATGGAGAATTTCTGGTCTCTCCTGAAGCGCGGCCTGTCTGGTACTTATGTGAGCGTCGAACCGTTTCATCTGTTCCGCTACCTCGATGAGCAAGTGTTCCGCTACAACAACCGGGCAACCAAAAAGCATCCTCGGACCGATGCGGACCGTTTCAGCCTCGCCGTCTCAAAGATCGTCGGCAAGCGGCTGACATTTGCCGAACTAACCGGCAAGGTGGGAGCCGCCGAGGCTTTCTAATCCTTCCCGGTTGAAGCGTGGGCGAAGGAAGCGTTAGAGCTTAGCAAGGCGCGTTTGCAGATCAAGGACGCGCCTTTGTGCTTTGCGGATATCGTCCGCTACACTTATTAACCCTTTGAAATCAAACGCTTGCACGTATTTCTGTGGAAGCGGCCGCACTTCAAAACCGTGGTGGATGCTTCGGCCTGCCAAATAGATGTTTTCCACGGGAGAAACCCGAAGCCATTCGGCTAACTGAGCTAGCAGATCGCTCGTGGCATTCGCTGCTTCTCTACAATGGTTGAGTTCCTCTTCGGCTTCCTCCAACTCAATGCGAAGCCTTACCTTTTGCTCGCGCTTCTCATCTGGGCTCATTCTTGCCTCCTCCTGATTTTTCGGGAGAAACAGCCGAAATCTTAGGCCGTCTCCCTCTTGGTTTCTGGCCCTCACGCTTACGCTTCCATTCCTCTTCGCGGCGCTTCAATTCTTCGCGCGAGACGGACAGAACCTTGCGGACTGTCTTGTCAAATGCTCTAGATTCCGAGGTGCTCATGCGATCAATCCCCGTTTCTTCATGTCCGCAACCAGTGCCTCAATCATCCCCTGGCAGACACAAAATAAACTGATTGCCTGCCGCAACTCTAAGGTGTCCATCGGGTGCATCAATGGGTTCCTGTAGTTATCTTTAATGTTTTGGAGAGAATCGATCACCTCTTTGGCCGCGTTATTGTCCTTGAGGAGTTTGATGAATTCTCCCCAGTTCTGCCGATTCAGCGGAGGCAGAACAAAGCCGACGATACGGGACAAATACAGCCTAATTGTCAATTCCACCGCCCGCAGAATATGGAAACCAGAGGCGGTAGGGCGTTCAAATGCGAGGCATCGTCCCGCTTCATCAATCTCGGCAATACACCGGTCATCAAGAGCTTGGATCGCCGCCTGATCATATCCTTTGCTTGCGGCAGCCAGCAGATTCTCCGTGGACAGGTTGCCGATTCGCTCCAAGCAAAAAATGGGCGCGGCAGATACTTCTTCGTCCAGTATGGGCTCGAACTTTTTTATGCTTGCCTGAACGGTCTGAAGATTTGGAATGCCAGCCGCGTCCTGCTTATGGAAGAGCGTTATATCGTCGATGTCTTTGATCATCTCTTCAGCTCGCCTCTTGGAAATGGGCAGATATCTATCGATCAGATCGCCGGTAAATGTCGTGAGCGCTAATCGCGCTTCAACCAGCCGCTTGATCATCAGCCTTCGATCCGACTCGTCGGGCAGCTCTAGGACTGGGTGCAGATAGACGGCGACTAAGAAAAACTCATAGGGGCGATACTTGATCACATCCCCACCTCTGACACGCACGAATGCCACACGAGGCAGTCGTCCAAACTCGGGCATTTGCACGGTGAAACCTTCCTTTCACCGGCAATAAACCAACTTGTCGCCTATCCTACTCCTATGGGCGAGTCAAGTCAATTATTGCCGAAATGAGTAAATACATAGGATGGAAATCGCGCCCAACGAAGGTCACGCCTTACGGTCAATAGGAATGCCCATTTGCGCCTTTCGGACTATGAACACTGCCTGATAGCCAAGGATTGTTGCGGACTTGTTTACCCCATAGATACTGGCGTAATTATTAATATGCAAATAGTAAATCCTTCTGGTCGCCGTGGGAGCCCCAGGCTGGATCGTCCTACATAACGTCCAAACCACGCTCATATTTACTAGCTTGCAACAATATGCGCCTTGCTATTTCGCTGGGTGAATAATCGAAGCCGCTCGGAAAACTGTGCCTGGGGTGGGTCGGTAGAGATTCACGAAAAAAAACACTTGACAGCTTGAACGGGGCTCACATTACCATATCTCCGGTGAAGTTTCTGGTTGTTTTTTCGCACGGAAACCCGCGAAGAACTGGAAGATTTCCTCAGATCGGCAAGTGAAGAATGAAGATAAGAACGTTTCTCGGCGCGGCGTGCGTCCTCATGCTGATTCTTGGATGCACACTGCGGTCAGCCGCTCAGATGGGCGCTGGAACGTTTGCCGATGTCAACCTGCCTTCCGGCGCGCTCGACCCGCAAGAGGAAAACAGCATCTGGCAGGTTGATCCGCTCACCGGCGCTCTCAACGTAAAAATTCCGTTTACGACGACCCCGGCAGGCGGACATGGGCCACTGTCCGTTAAACATTTGACTGCGACAACCGCAACGACTCTACGACTCATGCGAGACACACAGTGCGATACGCTGTATGCAAAGATGCAACTTCGCACGGCGTCGGGAGACCCAAAGGGATTCTTCCCGAGAGGCCTGGCTACCAACCGCAACTCTAACGAATGCCGGGCCGTATGAAGTTCTGCCTTGCTACCGGACCGCGCGTCGCTGAATTTTGAAATGTAGCGCTGACGCGGTAAATGGAGACAAACATGCAGCTACCATTAACACCTCACTTCCGCATCCTGCAAAGGCTCACGCGATCACTTCGGCATTCCATTGTAGGGATAATCTTAACAGTGTCCTATGCGGCTATACTTTGCCAAGAGTTGCCGTCTCCTTCATCGTCCAGCAGCGCGGCGCCGGCTCGCGACGCCGCGGCGGTTGCAACGATCACGGCATCGCTGAACGCAATGGGCGGCAATTCCGGATGGAGTGCGTTGCACGCAGCTACGACCACCGGAACTTCTGTACGAAACGGAGAGACCAGCAACACCTCATTCACCTGGTCAGACGACTGGTCAGGCGAGGCGCGCATGAGGCGGGATAACGGCAGTTCCAATGGCGGTCCGCATAACCTCTACACGCAGGATGCGCCATCACAAACGTCCTCCGCCTCGACCTCATCGGCATCTACGTCCGCTACCACACCGCGAAGGCCCCGCTTCGACAACGTACCCGCGCTGGTCATACATCTCCCTGGTGCTGCCCTGTTCCTAGCCTTGCAAAATCCTGCATACGCCATCACAGCAGCCGCTCCATCAAGATCGACTCCTCCCAATACATCTTGCGTGCGGGTCAGAAGAACACCCACAAACTCTGCCCTGCGAGTTGACGATATCACGATGTGCTTTTCAGCGGCTACTTCTCTCCCGGTCAGCGCCTATGTTTCCCTACCGGATCTCTTTCATTCGAACCACCAGCACATCGAATCGATCCAATACGAAAAGTTTCAGCCAGTTGGTGCTGTTCTTGTGCCGCAGCAGGTCTCGGTCACAACTCCTGGAAAACAAATCAATACGATTATTATTACTTCCGCGTCATGGAATCCCGCCTTCAGTAACAGCACTTTTTCAGGAGTCTCCCAATGACCAAATGCAATCGGTATGTCTTGCTCATTGTTCTACTCTTCGTTACCGCACGCGGCGCGTTCCCGCAGATTGCCGCGACTTCAGAGGTCGGAGCTAACCCATACAAGTCTTATTCGGGTGGAGATATTGACCATATCCAGATGCAAAACGGAAGCCTATACCTCCGAATCCCTCTGCTGTCATATCCCCAACTGGGAAAGCTCAAGCTGAGCTTTTCACTCCTCGCAAATGGCCCGCAATTTCAGGAAGAAGCCGATTGCGATAGCTACGGGACTTGTGAATTTTGGTACGCTTACAATCGGGGGTTTAACTGCCAACCCGGGGGTATCGCTGACACCGGCACAGGAGAAGCCGACGCTCAGGTTGTTGTGGATCAGGACCTTTCTCTGACTTCGTGTTTTCGTGATCCGGTCGAGGCTGTGTTCGAGTGTAACCCGACTGCCGATGACCCAATCATGTGTACTAACAGCAATTTGTTTACAGTTTTCGGAGTTATCGATAGTACAGACGCTACGCATACGCTTGGATATAATCAGAGCAACTGGTCAGTGTTACAGGCTACGGATGGATCCGGATATACGGTCCAGATGCCTTGGGGAAACTCACTGAATGCTGTTACGGGGAGCTATGGAGCCCCTTCCACATACCCAGGTATGTGCGGAACCAGCACGGTCATTTCTGATAGCTCCGGTGTTAAGCAGACTGCGAGCACCACGTGTACCCCATCGGGCTCATTAGCAACATCAGCAATCACCATTAGCGATCCAGTCGGCAATCATATCCAGAGATCATCGTTCCCACTGACGGCCAATATTGTCGATTCTGTCGGCCGACAAATACCAGATCCAACGCTTGTCGCATCATACTTTTACCCAGATCCAACAATTCCGACTGGGTTAACACTCGACCCACCCTCTGTTACGTCCACCATTTGTCCTCCCCTTGGAATGCCAGGAGAGCCAGGAGTGGCAGGAGAGACGGTGGTATACAGCGAGAGTTGGACGGTTCCAGGCTACCAGAATTCGCCTGAAACATATCATTTCTGCTATACCACAGTAAATATAGCTACCAACTTCTTCGGAGACGGGCCCGGGAAGACGGTCACTCAGGAAGGCCCTACTTGGCGCCCGGACCCTTTCAACGGAGGAGGGGTTTACTTATTCGTAACCTATCAAGATATGTCCGGGACCAGCCCGGTCTTGCAAGCGGTCGTATTACCCAATAAGACGTATTGGGGCTTTGTGTACGATACAGCTTCTTCATCAAATCCGGAATCCTATGGCGACCTGCTACAGGTAATCCTTCCATCCGGAGGATCTATTAACTACAGATACGGATGGATAACTATCTGCGGCTCAACCGCGGCAGGGGAACCACAACCTGTTGGTCGCGCAGTTCAGACCAGAACTCTTGAACCGCTCGTTGGGGAACCCGTTACCACGACCTATTCATATTTCCAAGCATCAGGGACCCGCGCGAATCCGGCAACAATCGAAACAGATGGGTATGGAAACGACACAGTTCACACGTTTACGCTTGACTACCCGAACTGGGGGGACATGGTCTGCGGGGCCGAGGAGACCGCCACAAAATGGTACCAGGGATCCTCGAGCAATGGAATAAGTGGGACCATCCTTAAAGAGGTGGAAAACACCTACACCTATGAGATGAATCCTCAGGAAGACGTCTCAGATTCACCACAACGCATTAACGTTTTGCCGCAGACAACAACCACCTTGCTGAACGGGCAGGTGGAGAGCTCAGTCTCGTACAACTATGACACTCTCTTCACGGCGAGCCAACCGTATCAGTCTTCTTCAGGCGTTTGTTGGCCAACCGGATTGTGTGGGACCGGAGTATTTCCGACCTCGTCCCCCATCCGTTATCAGACACCGTCTTTTGTCGATGATGGAATCAAGCAGACCACGACGATTCGTCTTGCTCGGGCCCAACCGTGGTACCAGGCGGCAAACTTCTTAGCGTTACCTCAGTCGGTAACAGTGGCAGACGAGTTGGGCAACCAGGTCTCTCAGACGGTATACGGCTATGACGAGCCACCGTGCAGTCCATCTGCGGCATCCGGGAACTTCTTTGGGAATCTGACTTCCGTCACCAAAGATTACGGAACAAAAACTTCATGGTGCTACAACAACAACGCGATGCCGACGTCAACAACCAATCCGAACGGCAATGCTGGACTCACGAATGGCACTACATATTACAGCTATCTCTCAGCAACATACCCTGTGCTGTACATCACCAAAGTTCAGGCGCCTACGACCAACGGAGTTGCGCATATCCGGTATTATCAGCAAGATCCGAACACCGGATGGACTACAGGCATTTCTGATGAGAATGCCAGCAGCATCAACGACACTCACCACGCTACATACTACAGTTATGACCCCGTTGGCAGGCTCATCCAGGTTAAATACCCCGACGGCGGTCTGGCTACTCAATGCTATACTGATGAGGGCGCGATTGCCGGGATCACGTCATGTTCGCAAACGAGCGCGCCTTATAGTGTTGTTTTGCAACAACCGCTAAATCAATCTCAAACCCTGACGTCGACGGCGATGTACGACGGTCTCGGGCGCCCTTATCAGGCGATAACCCCAAGTAGCGCGATCACCTACACCACATATGACTTGGATGGCCGCGTCGCCTCGGTCAGCAATCCACACTATGCCACTGCGTCCTTTACGGATGGGATCACGAGTTATTTATATGATCCGTTAGGCCGCAAGACATTTCAATGCCAGCCAGACAATCTACCTATAAATTCCACTACGTGCAGCCCAAATAACAGCTATCAGTCGTGGAGCTATAACGGGAACACGACCACCTTCAGGGATGAGGATGGCAACCAATGGCGGCGGAACGCGGATGCTCTTGGACGGCTGATATCAGTTCTGGAGCCGAATGGCGTTGCGCAGGCTCCGGGCATGGAGACCGATTACAGCTACGATGCGTTAAACAACCTGTTCTCCGTGACGCAGTGGGGAGGGCCGTCTGGGTCGTCCGGAGCGCGAACGCGATCTTTTACCTATGACAATCTATCTCGGCTTCTTTCAGCCACCAATCCAGAGACGGGCAGAGTCAGTTACGTGTATGACCCGAACAGCAACGTGACGAGCAAAACCGATGCGCGGAATGTGACAACCACGTACAGATACGATGCATTGAACCGTTTGCTGAGCAAGAGCTATTCGGATGGCGCTACTGCGTTCTCCTGCTACCAATACGATGCATCCTCTGCTTCCTGTGTTCTTCCGAGTCCAAATTCGATTGGGCGATTGACGAATCAGTGGACCCAAAGTTCTTCCGCGGGTAGTTGTCTCGCGCCTACAGGGGGATTTTTGACGAAGCGTTCGATTCTTTGCTACGATCCGATGGGCCGCATCTTGAACGAGCAGCAGTACACGCCGGCGAGCCAGGCGGCCGGAACATCCTACCCGCTGGCCTACACATACGATTTGGCCGGTAATCTGCTCATTTCTACCAGCGGAGTTGGCCCGACCTCTACTCCTGCGAATCCGGCCCCCATTACTTTCACAAACACGTACGACGGCGCGGGCCGCTTGCAGACATTAACGAGTAGCTGGACCAATAACGGTGTATTCCCGGTGACGCTCTTTTCTCCGCCGACGGCCATGCCGTCAACTCCATGCGCGAATGCCATCACCGCACAGTATGCTCCGTTTGGCGGGCTGGCGAATGCCGCGTTTGGCAATGGACTTACCCTGAACCGGGCATACGACAAGCGATTGCGAACTACTTGCGAGAACGACGTAGGAACTGGCACCACGCCTGCGACCAGCGGCTCAGCAACGGTGACCATCACCGGATCGGAGCAGACCAAATGAGCAAAGATCGTGGAGTTGAGATACCGCGCATCGACTTAGCCGCTCATTGCAATGGACAAGGGCGGGAGAGCATTCCAAATGAAATCGGCACGATGATTAGTATTTTGTCGCGCAAATCCATCCTCAGTCTCGCGGCCAGGACTAAAGCCGCTGTGAAATCATGCCTGGCCTTGGCTATCTTGCTCACCCTCATGGGGGCTGTAGCGTCCCATGAGGCACACGCTCAACTCAGAGTGGGAGGGGGAACTCTCAATTATAACGTAACTGATGAAGGCACTAACGCGTGTTCCGATACTGGATTCGATTACATGACGACATACCAATACTTTTCTTTCTCCTTCACAAGTTCCACTGGAGTTGTAACCCAGTTCCCAGGCGCTAGCGTATTAGACTACGTGTGGGATGGCAATTGCCAATATGGCACGCCGCAGTGGGGGGATCCCGCAATTTTGTATCTGTATGGTCCCACATTCTACATAACCCTCGATCCGAGTTCATTTACTGCGACATACTCCCAAAACCCGGCGACTCCAACTTTCAGCCCCGCAGGAGGTACGTTCACCACGGCGCAGACGGTCACGATCAGCGATGCAACCTCGGGCACGACGATCTATTACACCACCAACGGCACCACGCCGACGACCAGCTCGACAGTCTACGGTGCGCCGATCACGGTGTCATCTTCCAAGACAGTAGAGGCGATTGCCATAGACAGCAACTATGTGCAGAGCACGGTGGGTTCGGCGGCGTATACGATCAATCTCAATCTGGCCGCGCAGACCATCACCTTCCCGGCGATTCCAACGCAGACTGTGGGAACGCCGCTGACACTTTCAGCCACGGCCAGCTCCGGCCTGGCGGTCGGCTTTGCATCGACGACCACCAGCATCTGCACGGTCTCCGGCACGACAGCCACGTTCATCGCCTCGGGAACCTGCACCATCCAGGCCACTCAGGCGGGCAACAGCACCTATGCCGCGGCCCCGCTGGTCTCGCAGAGTTTTACCGTCAACGGCAAGGCGCAGACCATTACCTTCACCGCGCCCACCACGCCGGTAACCTACAGCCCCGGTCAGACTTACACACCCAGCCAACAGACCAGTTATGAAAGCGCCTCCGCTTCTCCGCCAACGTATAGCCAGACAAATTCTGGTACTCTGTCTGGATTTTCATCCGTTGCCGCAACTTCTGCTGAACTCAACGTGACAATCTCCGGATCAGTGTCTTCATCGAGCGGTAGCGGTGCTGGGGTGTTAACACTTCAATACTCAACGAATAATGGGTCTACTTTTACAACGGTTACTGCATGGTCCTCGTCATTCTCATCTCAAGTGGTTTCCTTTCCGATCTCAGGCATTACTAATCTTAATACCGTACAAATTCAGATAACAGCATTTGCTGCTACTGGCAGTGGCTCTGCGTCAGCAGGCGTCAGTGTGAGCGGCTGGTATGCGACGGTGGGGGCTCCGCCGATTACGCTCTCGGCAACAGCCAGCTCCGGCTTGCCTGTGACCTTCAGCGTAACCTCCGGACCGGGAACGGTGAGCGGCAACTCGCTGACCATCACCGGCGCGGGCACGGTGGTTGTGGCCGCGAACCAGGCGGGCAACGCCAGCTACTCGGCTGCGGCAACAGTCTCGCATACCATCGTGGTCAACAAGGCCACGCTTACGGTGACGGCCAACAACGCCAGCCGCGCCTACGGCGCAGCGAATCCGACATTCACCCCCCGCTACAGCGGATTCCTCAACGGCGATACGGCCAGCGTACTGACTGGCGCGCCGAGCCTGACCACCACGGCCACGGCATCCTCCGCCGTGGGCAGCTACACCATCACCGCCGCTGCGGGCACACTGGCGGCAACCAACTACAGCTTCACGTATGTCAACGGAACGCTGACGGTCAGCAAGGCAGTCCTTACGGTGACGGCCAACAACGTCAGCCGCGCCTACGGCGCCGCCAACCCGACATTCACCCCCCGCTACAGCGGATTCCTCAACGGCGATACGGCCAGCGTACTGACTGGCGCGCCGAGCCTGACCACCACGGCTACGGCATCCTCCGCCGTGGGCAGCTACACCATCACCGCCGCTGCGGGCACACTGGCGGCAACCAACTACAGCTTCACGTATGTCAACGGAACGCTGACGGTGAACAAAACGACGCTGACCATCACCGCCTCCAGTCCGACGGTGACTTACGGCGCGGCAATTCCTGCAATTACGCCAAGTTATAGCGGTTTCGTGAACGGCGATACGAGCGCGTCGCTCACAACACAACCGGCATGCACTACGTCGTACACAACGACCAGCGCGGCGGGCTCCTCGCCTTCGACGAGCTGCTCTGGAGCCGCCACCGCCAACTATACTGTCAGCTATGTCAGTGGCGCGGTGACCATTAATCCAGCCACGCCCAACCTGACCGTGGCAACTTCCGTCACACCCTCCGCTTACAACAGCCCGGTGACCTTCATGGCCACCATCTCCAGCGGAACAACCGGCTCGGTGAATTTCTACGATGGAAACACATTGCTCGGCTCTAACCAGATCAGCGGCACCACTGCAACCTACACAACGAAAACTCTAGCGTTAGGCGCACACATCATCAGCACAAGTTACTCAGGCGACGCAAATCACTATTCGGTTTCGTCCGGCTCAATCACTCAGACCATCACCCAGGCTACGCCCATCATCACATGGACTGCGCCCGCGCCGGTTGGCTCCGGTACCGTTCTGTTGGAAACGCAACTGAATGCCACGGCCAATGTCCCTGGCACTTTTGCATACACTCCACCCGAAGGCACGGTAATCACCGCCGCGCAGACGCTTTCGGTCGTCTTCACGCCCAAAGACGCCTATGACTACACCACGGCCTCTGCCACGGTTCCGATCACGCTTCGAACCGGGGCCGACGCGGACACTGGAACCGCTACCCTGACGATCAATGCCGCAAACACCCAAAACATTCTTACCGTATCCATTAACTACGGGGCGGCAGACACCCCCAGCACCATTGCCGAACGGCTCGCAGCGGCGTCCTCCAGCTCGTTGGTCAATGTCGCCGCCGTTGACAACGCTCTCAACATAGAAGCCTCACCGGCGGCGGTCTCCTCTTTCGGCGGCGCGGGAACGAATTTCTCTTACTCCCTCCAGTTCTTTGATACGGCGGGTTATAACAGTGCCTCCTTCGCAGCCACTCCCCCCAGCGGCGCCCTCGATGGCGGGTCGACCGGCGGCAGCGGACAGAGTTCGGCCGCGATCTACAGCTTCAACGGCAGCTATGATCCTGTCGGAAACCTCACCAGCTATACTGATTCCGTCATGGGAATCTGGAGCTTTGCCTACGACACGCTGAACCGGCTGGCGACGGCGACAGCCGCGTCGGCGGCTGCGGACGCAGCGGCAGGTGTGGCCGCGCCCTATGCCGGCAACTACGGCTGCTGGTCCTACGACGCTTTTGGGAACCGTACAATGGAGGCAATGTCCACCACGGCATGTACGAGCAATCCGGCGCCGACCAGTTGGGCCAATCTCAGCCCCGCCAACAACAACCGGTTGGCGGGTACCAATCAGGCGCCCGGCGGCGTCAGCTACGATGCGTCGGGCGACGTGCTCAACGACGGCGTGAACCAGTACCTCTACGACGCGGAGGGACGCATCTGCGCGGTGGCCAGCACTCCCATCCCCGGCATGACGGTGATGACCGGTTACCTCTACGACGCGGGCGGAACGCGGGTGGCCAAGGGCAGCATCACCGCGTGGAGTTGCGACCCGGCCGCCAGCGGGTTCCAGACCATCAACGACTATGTCCTCGGCCTGGGCGGCGAACAGGTCACGGAGATGGGCATGGGCAGCGCGACGACAGGCAGCACCATGAGCGGCCTGGCGTGGCAGCACACCAATGTCTGGGCCGGCGGCAAGCTGCTCGGCACCTACGACAACGACGGCCTGCACTTCTATCTCGACGATCCGCTGGGCACCCGCCGCGTGCAGACCGACTACGCCGGCGTGGTGGAAAAGGACTGCGCCAGCCTCCCCTACGGGGACGGCGAGAGCTGCGCGCCAACACCCACCGAGCACCTCTTCACCGGCAAAGAACGAGACTCCGAATCAGGGAATGATTACTTCGGGGCCAGGTACTATACATCCAGCATAGGACGTATGATGAGCCCCGACAGTGGAGTTGATCAGCATCCCGAAGACCCCCAAAGTTGGAACCTTTACAGCTACGTTCGGAATAATCCACTGAACTCCGTTGATCCAAGTGGTGAGTTCACGTGTGACTCAAAAACCGTGTCGGCGACGCAGTGCGCAAACGCGCATGCATCGGACGACAAGGCAGGTGCGGCTCTAGATAAAATCAAGGCCAAATATGGCGCAGACTCAAGCCAGTACAAAGACGCGGCGAGAGCCCATGATGCACTTGGCGGAACGAAAGATAACGGTGTCGTGCTGAGTATTGGTAACGCTGGAAAAGATGCGGAAGGAAAAACCACTATCGGTCCGATGCAAGCCAAGACTGACGACAATCCAAACGGACAGAACATCAAAATCACATTGGGTGCCGGTGAGTTCGATGGAAGCGCGGGCGCAGCTACTTCTATCGAGCACGAAGGATTCCATGCAGCAGATGCGCACGATTGGATCAATACAGGATTCAATCCGAGCGCGGCACCGAATTGGTACCAGTCGGAGTTTCATGCATTTTCAGTTCAATTTAACTTAATGACAGCGATGGGCATAACGGGACACCCTCTCAACGGTGTCGGAATTGTTGGCGCTGGAGCGCCAGATTCCCAGAACTTTCAGGGGTTCATGATCCATGCAATCTTGCGCCAATCCCCGTATCGCATGGACCCAAGCAACAAACTTACGATGTGGCAGAAGAATACTCAAGGGGGCCATTGAGTGAAGACAATGAAGCTTTGCTTAGCAGTAGCTCTGGCCGTTTGGTTTTTCCATCCGGCCTCAAGTTCAGCCCAAGTCTCAGCCAAAAACTTCGAGATCGACAAATCAAAGCCATTCGTCTACATCAGATTTGACCATTTCGGAGACCGTAAGCCGGTTAATGACACTGAAAGCGCAAAGGGGTTGTGGTTGCGTTTGGTGAATAATTGCAGGCTGCCGATTGGGGTCAACGTATTGGGGCTGGGCACAGGCGATCCGGGTGTTGCCGTGAATTTCGAAGTCGTTCCGACAGCAGGGCGCGATGCTCCGGATGCAGAGCAGAGGAAGAAAATGCCATTCGGGTATGCAGCCGACATCGGAACACTCGTAACAATCCCGCCAGCGGGCGACTTGCTGTTTAGCGTTCCAGCGGAAAGCGTCACGAAGCAATGGTACATACAAGTCCGCTTCGGCTTTGTGCTTCCCGAACCCAAGTCAATCAACCATCAGCCTTCAGGAAACTATGAGCCCTACAGCGTGGTCGATTTTAACTGGTATCTCATTCCTGAGCAGTACAGGAAGTCAGAGTCCATCCAGCCGGGCTATCCAGGAAGCGCGGGCGTCACTGCCAAACCTGCCACGGACACGCTCGTTCACGAGTCGGGCAATGTCGATCCGCCGAAGCAGCAGTGAGCCGTCGTTGTGATCCAACCGCAAGCCGCCCTCCGGGGCGGCTTGTTGGCGTCTGGGCTTCCATAGGGGGTGTTGCTGGACATGGGCAGAAAGGGCACGGTGCTTTGCGCCGGGAGAATAGGGACACATCACCCCAGAATGGGAGCTGCAGGGGAACTTTAAGTTCCCCTGCGGGAACCATCATGGAATCAGAAGTCTACAGCCATCGGATGCGAAAAATGAGGCGTTTACAGGTTCCTCTGTGGGAACCACTGTAGAATCAAGCGGCTAAGAGGGGAAAGTCTCTAAATATATAGTGTTTACAGGTTTACGCAGGTAAACGTGTTGAAAACAAAGGGTCGCGGTTTGGCGGGCCTTTTTCGCGGCAGGTGGCCCGCTCATTAGCCCCGAAGAATCACCATGAGCTATGAGAAACTGTGCCCCGTTCATCGCGGTCTTATCGCGATGAGCGGGTCGTGAGGTCAGATCGTGGTCGGACTATGATAGAGCCATGCCGTACGGCGGGTGGCCCAGGTCTCACTTTTGAGACCTGGGAGATGAAGAACCCCAACCCGCCGCCTTTCGTTTTCGGTCTCGGTAATCGTTACCAGCTATACTGACACCATCTCGTTACCAGCTATACTGACACCATCTCGTTACCAGCTATACTGACACCATCATGGGCGCGTGGGGCTTCAGCTACGACACGCTGAACCGGCTGTCAACAGCCTCGGCGGCGGCCAATGCGCCCGCGCCCTATGCGGGCAACTACGGCTGCTGGACCTACGACGCTTTTGGGAACCGTACAATGGAGGCAATGTCCACCACGGCATGTACGAGCAATCCGGCGCCGGCGAGTTGGGCCAATCTCAGCCCCGGCAACAACAACCGGTTGGCGGGTACCAATCAGGCGCCCGGCGGCGTCAGCTACGATGCGTCGGGCGACGTGCTCAACGACGGCGTGAACCAGTACCTCTACGACGCGGAGGGACGCATCTGCGCGGTGGCCAGCACTCCCATCCCCGGCATGACGGTGATGACCGGTTACCTCTACGACGCGGGCGGAACGCGGGTGGCCAAGGGCAGCATCCAAAAGTGGAGTTGCGACCCGGCCGCCAGCGGGTTCCAGACCATCAACGACTATGTCCTCGGCCTGGGCGGCGAACAGGTCACCGAGATGGGCATGGGCAGCGCGACGACAGGCAGCACCACGAGCGGCCTGGCGTGGCAGCACACCAATGTCTGGGCCGCGGGCAAGCTGCTCGGCACCTACGACAACGACGGCCTGCATTTCTATCTCGACGACCCGCTCGGCACGCGGCGCGTGCAGACCGACTACGCCGGCGTGGTGGAAAAGGACTGCGCCAGCCTTCCCTACGGGGACGGCGAGAGCTGCGCGCCAACACCCACCGAGCACCTCTTCACCGGCAAAGAACGAGACGCCGAGAGCGGCAATGATTATTTTGAAGCGCGCTACTACTCCAGCGCGGTGGGCCGATTCATGTCGCCGGACTGGAGTGCGCAAGAAGAGCCTGTGCCGTACGCACAACTCGATGATCCGCAGAGTCTCAATCTGTACGCGTATGTGCGCAACAATCCGCTAACGCGAGTGGATGCAGATGGGCACTGGCCTGCGTGGGTAGCCGAGGCGACAACATACGTCGAGGACGGTCTTGAGGAACTTGTAAACAAAGGCGCTGCCGAGGGTGCGGAAATGATTGGGGGCGCAACAGGCGTTTCTGCAAGTGCGGTTGGTGTTGGCATAGCGGCCCCCCTAGTTGTAGCTACGGTATTTGCGCCGCCTGTCGGCGGTGATATGACACCGGAGCAGATAAAAGCGTGTGGAGATGCATGTAAACCGCCCTCACAAACGGCGCCGAAGCCAAACGCAACCCCTACTCCGACTTCGCCTGCTCCTCCGACTCCAACTGCAGAGCATACAAAGAATCCGAGCCCGAGCAAATGGGACGACCACACGAAGAGGCGCCCAGGTACCTCTCCACCGCCGAACTACAAGCCGGACCGGAAACACGAGCAGCCGAAGCACGATAAAAAGAAAGATCGAGAGAAGCCGCCATATCGGCGAAAGGACCGGGACAAATGAAGACATACACATGGAAAGAAGCTTTTGAGGATGCGTATGCAGCGGCGAAGGCCGGTTCACTTCGTTCGCAGAACTTCGTAGGCTACTGCTATGACATTGGCCGAGGAGTTAAGCACGATCCGAAAATGGCTGCTTACTGGTACAAGAAGGCCGCAGAGAGTGGATCAACTGAAGGGATGTTTAACTTTGCCCTGTTGAGCGAAACGGGTGTTGGCACGACACGCAACGCTACGAGAGCGGTTCGTCTATACATCCAGGCTGCAACTAAGGGGCATCTTCAGGCACAATCAAACCTTGCGATCCGATATCTTGAAGGTCGCGGCGTAAGAAGAAACCTTGAAGAGGGGATTCGCTGGCTTCGCAAGGCTGCCAAAAGAGGCGACGATAAAGCTCAATTCAATCTTGGGCAAGCCTACCTGGATGGGGAGGGTGTTGCGAAGAGTAGCAGCCGGGCAAAAACGTGGCTGACAAAGGCAGCGAAGAACAATCACACAAAGGCGCGGTTGCTCCTAAAGAAACTTGAGAAGGCCGCCGCCTGATCTTGTGCTGCAACAGCAAGCCGCCTCTCGGGGCGGCTTGCTTGCTGTTGTGGCCTCCATCGGGCGTCTTGCTGGGCATGGGCGGAAGTACGCGCCGGTTCGCGTCGTGTGAACCATGCACGTCACCTTCTCCGCGCTTCACTGCGCACATCCCAGCGCGAATCAAAGCGCAATAGCCATCGCAATCAATAGCCAATCGGTGCCTGTTCACCCGCGCATTGATTAGCCGAATGGTGTCCATGCTTTGCATGGGGGTTATTTACGACACTCCATCCCTCCAAGGGTCATGCAAGGAACCCTGGGGCCACCCTGAATCTGCGTGAGCGGCGTCTATGAGTTAGGGCGCGTGGGGTTCCGAGGGGAAACCCAGGGAACCCCACGGAAATCAGGCGTCAAAGAGGGGTGAAGCGTTGGCGATCCTTGACGAGGGGAACCTTGCGGCAGAGGCGGCGAAGCGGGCAACGTACCGCGTGCATCACGTTGGCACAAAGCTGAACGAGAGCGAGTTGCGGGCCTTCGAGGCTCTGGCGGCGAAGCGCAACCAGACGCAGGGCGAGTTGATTCGCGGGCTGATCCTGGATGAACAAGCGCGGGATGCCGGAGGCGTTCAGCCGAGCGCGGAGCTGACGGAAATCATCGGCGTCCGGCTGATGCTGACGAACCTGTTGCGTCCGGTGGCGACCGGCGGGCTCCAGCGGCGGATCGCCGGCCGGCAAAGCCATGAGCGGGATGACACGCCACCCCCGACAGAGTTGCCGCTTAGATACCGAAAGCTGGAGTCAGGACTTCTTGTTGGCCGGCTGCTGGCCGGTTACGAATGCGCCGGGCCAGCCGCCATGCTCGTCGATGACCTCGTCGATCTTCTTCATCAGGCGGATGGTCTCGCTCAGGGCGACGACGATCTTGTTGTAGTGGGAGATGTCGTCTTTGGAAAGCGTGCGGCCTTTGCGGTCCTTGAGCCACTTCTCGCAGACCTGGTAGCCGCCGATCTGGAACTCCCACACAGCTTCAGGCACACCCTTGAAGCCGCAGGTCTGCTCCTTGTCGAGCCAGACGGTCTTGCGAGCGTAGGTAGGCTTCTCGACCTCGGGATTCCTCGAACCAATGTAGGAGCTTACAGATTCGGCAAGTTTGGGCGATTCCAAAAGGTGTAGGGTAACAAGTTCGCCGCCGAGCCGGGCCAGCGCACGAAACAGCTTCAAGTTCGCGGTCAATGGCAGGCGCGGAAAATCAACCTTGAGAAACTCAGCGTAGTGCCCACGATATCCTGGGCTTTGCAGAATTGCGTATATGTAGTGGAAGATGTCTTCAGGCGTGAGACCTTGCGGTAAGCCGAAGCTGCCGACCTGAGGCAGACCGAACCGAGCCGAAGTGTATCGCAGGAATTCTGGTGAAAGATTCGGATGTCTCGCCGTGTTTGTAAACGCAAGCTCTCCGTCGGAATCATGTAGGTAAAGCGGAAAGCCGGAAGCGTTGTCGCGAGTGCTTACGACACTCTTGTCCGCGAGAGTCGTAGTAACCCACTGACCATTGATAGTTTCTGCCCGGTTCTTCCCGAGAGAAATCAATACACGGTTAAAGCGCTTGCCTGATACGTTGTTGGAACAGACCGGAGCAGTCTGCCAGACGAGAGTAGGATGGAAGAATATTCTACGACGATCAAATGGACGATATTCGATAGTTTGAATGTAGTTTGAGAGGTCAGAGATCGCCCTCAACTGCTTTCTCGCCGATTTCACGTTCCAACCTGTTTTCAGAGTAATGTCGAATCGTTCAGCCAGTTCCTCGTCAGAGCCCCGAAATGATTGCACGGCTCCGACATTTTGCAAGACATTGTCGAAGTCGAAATCTACGACCAAGTGATCGCGATTACTTGCAACTAAGGTTGAATAGCGCGGAAACACTTCTGCTAGAGTGAATTCCTGCTCTGTCGATTCCGAACTCGAAGCATTGCGATGTAACCACCAAGATTGAGCTGATGGAAGAGTTTCCTCCCAGCCTTCCTCACTCAGATCAAGATCGTCGCTGAGAAGTGTGTATTTATCATCTCGACTTCCGATCACTTCTCGGAAACGAACTAGATTAGGGCTTCCTGGAAAGGACCGGCGACAGACGGCGAACGAAATGGCCACGCCCTGCAATATGTCGAACACATTTTGATCTTCAGCGAGTCGGGAAACTCTCCTCGACTCTTCGCTGCTTCCCCAAAGGTCAACAATTTGTACTCTCTCAAAATAAGTTGACATCCATTCTCGAAGTCCAACTAGCGACTCGGAATCAAGGAACATGCGATTAGTAATCATCCCCAGGACGCCAGTTCCTGGCGGGAATATCTCCGACGAGAAGCCAAGAAACTTCACGTAGTCGTCATTAAGATTTCGTTCTAATTGAAGAGCGTTACGCGCATGAATTCTTTGGCCATTGGCAAAGCGAAACTTTTCGATGTGCGCTTTAGCCGCTTCGTTGAGATTCATGCTGTATTGAGCATAAGGCGGATTACCGATGACAACTGTAAAACGCTGGTTTCGCTTGACGGTGTTAACGGCCTTAGCTTCATGGGCAAGAGCCGGAACCCAGTCTTCAAACTCGCGCTGCTTCTTGTCATCGCTTGCAGGTTCGAGGCTATTAGTAAGGTAGATGCGGGCGCGCTGGTTACTGCTGAAGCGGTATCCCGTCTCAAAGAGCTTGAGGCCTATCTTCATGTGGGCAATGGCGTAGGGAGCCATCAGCAGTTCGTAACCGTGCAGACGTGGAAGCAAGTGCTTGGGGACGTATTCATTCCATAAATTCTGATACTCCAGGGCCATGTGACCCTGCTTCTCCCATCGCGCTTCCATCGTCTTGTGAATGATGTCTATCGCCTCGACCAGGAACGTGCCTGTACCAGTGGCCGGATCAAGAATGACAACAAACGGCTCAGAGGGCTTTGTCCCGGCAGGGATTGCCAAGCCAGTATGCTTAGCAGCCATCTCGCCCCAAGTAATGGTGGAGGCCAGACCATCTTCGATACCGAACTCCGTTTGCAGCAATTCATGAACACTACGGACGATGTAGGAGACGACGGGGCGAGGTGTATAGAAAACGCCACGTTTGATGCGCATTTCCGAGTCGTATTCTTTGAGGAATAGTTCATAGAAATGGATGACGGGGTCCTCCTGCGGATTTCGGTCACCGAAATCACGCAGGACCGCTTCCATGTCGGCATCTCGCAAGAGTTGCACGACGTCATTGATGCCGAGTTCATCAAAATCTATCTTCCCCTTTCTGCCTCCAATCGTGAGGAAGGTCTCCAGCATGTCTTTCAGGAAAGGGTTCGTGATCGGCACCATGTCTGCCAGGTTGTCAGCCACAAGCCCTGCGGGACGAGAAATGCGCGCCGTCAGCAAGCCATAAGAAATGGTCTGGGCATACATATCGGCGAAATCGTCGGTGCTGAGGTCGTGAATCAGCGCCTCTTTGAAGGCGGCGTGCATCTTCCGCAGAGGCCCTCTAGTTGATTCGACCGCCAGCACGTTGTTGGCACGCTTGCGAATACCACGAGCCAGGTCTGCAAGCTGGATCGCAAGCTGTTGTGAAGTCCTGATGACTTCGCGAGGACGAAGCCGGAACGCAGTAGACCATTTTGCACGCCAAGCCGCAATGTCGCTTTCGTTTTCTGGCCACCGGAGCTTATCCTTCAGCTCTCGCTCAACGAAGTCCAGCTTCAGTTTTGTGTCTTCATCGTCCCAGCCGAGAAGGCGCAGAGTGGGCAGATCGCCGGTTCCGTGCTCTTCGGCAAAGTGCGCGAAAGTGATGTCTCGATGAGCGTCCTCGCCGTAGGAGGAGATGAAAAGAAGATCGTGCAAGCGCCACGCCGCCTGCTGTGACTTGTTGGCCGATTGTCTCTTCTTGATAACAAGCGTGCTGAGGATGCGGCGCAGGGCAACAACAGGCAACTGCTTGGGTGCGAAGTTGACGAAGAATATCCCCCATGGCTGATTGCTAGTGTAGTCCGCCAGAAATAG
>PMYL01000041.1 GCA_003170825.1 Acidobacteriaceae bacterium | reverse complement strand
TTGACGCTCCACACCTAGGGAATCTCCACCAACTCCATCTGCCCGTCGCGCCGGCGGTGGAGCACAAACAGTTCTCCGGCAGGATTGTGGAAGACGAGCAGGTCGCGGTCGCGGAACTCCGCTTCCTTCACAGCCTCCTCGACGGTCATGGGCCTCAGGGCAATCGCTTCGGCGCTCTTGGCGATGTGCGGCTCAACCACCGCGGCGCGGGATGGGAACGAGTGCACGGCGATCGACGCGCGGGGCCTTGCGGCACGGGCCGGCTTGCCCTCCCCGGCGGCAGCCTCCGGTTGAGCGGGTCGAGCCTTGGGCCGGGCCACCGGGGGCGCGGTGAGCACCTTCTCTTCCTTGGGCAGGCGTTTGCTCTCCAGACGCCGGTCCCGGTAGCGGCGCGCCTGGTTCTCGGCGTGCTCCATCGCCTCCCGTAGCGCCGCGCCCAGGTTGTCGGCGTTGCCCGTGGCCGCAATCGTCTGCAGCCGCGCCTGTACGGTCACCTCAACGATCTGCATGTGCCTCTGCGCGCCGAAGGTGATGCTGGCGCGGGCGGTCTTGCCCAGAATGCGGCCCATGCGTTCCATCCCCTCCTCGGCCTGCGCGCGCAGCGCCTTGGAGATCTTTACCTGTCTGGCGGTGAACTCCACTTCCATGGTCAGCCTCCGCTTCTCGTTCTCGCAGCACGGCTTTCGGCTGGAGAACTACCCATTCTTATCGACATATACTCGCGTTTGCTTGGCTTAAGGAGCGCCCTAAAGACTATCTTACTTTGTCGAAGATCCTTTGGCATTCGAACGTTAACACAACAATCCGGATATACGGCAGTAGCTTCAACGAGTCCAGCGGAGTCTGCCGCACAGACTCGTGGCTGGAATCTTTGCGGTCCCAGCCGGAAACTCGTGAGAAATAGTGGTCCTTCACTCTGCCCGGTTCCGTTGAAGTTCGCGCTCGCCAAGCCAGGCGAAGATTACCGGAGTCACAATCAGCACGTGAATGAGGGAGCTGACCATTCCACCGAGCACGGGCGCGGCGAGGGGCCTCATGAACTCGGCGCCGGTGCGCGTGGACCACATCAGCGGCAGCAGGCCGGCTACCACCGTGGCCACAGTCATCACCTTGGGTCGAAGACGAAGCAGAGCGCCTTCCATCACGGCTGCGTGCAGGCCGGCGCGTGTGAGTTGGCCTTCGGCGGCTCTTCGCCGCGTCACCGCTTCGCGCAGATAGATGACCATCACAACGGCCGTCTGCACGGCGGTTCCAAAGAGCGCGATGAAGCCAACCCAAACCGCAACCGAGAAATTGAGACCGAGCGCCTTGACGAGGAAGATGCCCCCGGAGAGTGCGAAGGGCACAGCCAGCAGTACGTGCGACGCCTCCTTCACTGAACCGTATGTGCGATAGAGGAGGACGAAGATCACCATCAGAACAAGAGGAATGACCAGTTCCAGGCGCTTGCGCGCGCTGATCTGGTTTTCGTATTGTCCGCTCCACTCAACGTAGTAACCCGGCGGCATTTTTACATTCCGGGCCACAGCCCGTTGAGCCTGATCGACAAAACCTACCACATCGCGGCCTCGCACATTCAAGAGTACCGAACCTCGTAACAGGCCATTCTCGCTGCTGATCATCGATGGTCCCAGTGTTGTCTTGATGTTGACCACTTTGTTAAGCGGCACCTGTGCTCCGTTGCTGCTGGTTACAAGCACATCTCCCAGCTGCTGCGGGTTCTCGCGGAAGTCGCGCGCGTAGCGGACACGCACGGGGAAACGCTGCCGTCCCTCGATGGTGGTGGTCAGATTCTTGCCGCCCACAGCGGTTTCAATCGCATCCTCCACGTCGGCGACATTCAAACCATAGCGATCCGCAGCCAGACGGTCCACTGTCATCTCAAGATAAGGAGAGCCGGTAGTGCGTTCGGCATAAAGATCTGTCGCGCCGGATACTTGGCTCACCACTTCCTTGATCTCTTCCGACTTCTCTTCGATCACGCTGAGGTCGGGGCCGAAGACTTTGATGCCGATCTGTGTGCGGATGCCGCTTGAGAGCATATCGATGCGATTGCGAATCGGCTGCGTCCAGATATTGGTCACGCCGGGGATTTGCAGCTTTTCATCGAGTCGAGCCAGGATGGCATCTTTGGTCAGGCCCTTTGGCCATTGGTCTTTGGGCTTGAATGTGATGGTTGTCTCGGACATATTCACAGGCGCAGGGTCGGTGGAGGTTTCAGCGCGGCCTACTTTGCCAACCACCATGGCGACGGCCGGGTCGGCGGCGATAGTAGCATCTTGTTGACGCAGGAGAGTCGTGGCCTCGGTGAGAGAGATTCGCGGATCGGTGATGGGCATGAAGAGCGCGGTCTCCTCATCGAGCGGCGGCATGAACTCGGAGCCGATCGTGGTTGCCGTATAGAGAGCCGCGAGAAACATCGCCAGCGCGGCGGCGAGCGTGATGATTCTGTGCTGCAGCGCCCAGCGCAACACGGGCCTGTAAATGGCTTGCAACAAGCGCATCACGGGATTCTCGTCTTCGCGATGGAGTTTGCCGCGGATGAGGAAGGTGCACAGAACCGGCACCAGCGTAATGGCCATGATGGTTGAACAGACCATGGCAAAGGTTTTGGTAAAGGCCAACGGATGAAACATCTTGCCTTCCATGCCGGTGAGCGCAAAGACCGGAATAAAGGCCAGGATGATGATGACCATGGCAAACGAAATGGGACGCCCCACCAGCCGCGCGGCGCTCAGCGTGATCTCCCAAATGTGCTCCCGGTAGTTGCCGTGCTCCTGCTCGTAGCGCTCCGCTTGTCGAATGACATTTTCAGTCATTACAATTCCCGCGTCGACAAGGACGCCGATGGCGATTGCGATTCCACCTAGCGACATGATGTTCGACGAGATGCCTGCTCCCTTCATGAACAGAAACGCGCCCAGCACAGCCAGCGGCAAGGGAATGGTGACCACGAGAATGCTGCGGAAGTGCCAAAGGAAAAGTACGTGCGCGAGTGTGACCAGGACAATCTCTTCAATCAGTGCGTGGCGCAGCGTGTCTATGGCATGATCGATGAGAATGCTGCGGTCATAGAATGGGACAATCGTGACGCCTGCCGGAAGACCCGGCTGAATCTCACTGATCTTCTTCTTGATCGCCTCGATCACCTCGCGCGCGTTGGCGCCGTAGCGGATGATGACAACGCCGCCGGCTGCTTCCTTTCCGTCCTTGTCGAGGACGCCGCGCCGGAACTCGGGACCGAGCTGGACACTGCCGACATTGCCGACCGTAACAGGTGTGCCGTTGAACGCGCCGAGAGATATGTCCTCGATATCCTTGAGGCCGCGAATCAGGCCGATCCCGCGCACCATGTTCTCGCTGTCGCCAACCTCGATCACTTTGGCGCCGACGTTGTTATTGCTGCGTTCCACTGCGGCAACCACATCTTTGAGAGGGATATTGTAGGCGCGCAGCTTGATGGGATCGAGATCGATTTGGTACTGCTTCACAAACCCGCCAACGCTGGCCACCTCGGCAACGCCGGGCACGGAGTTCAGCTGGTACTTGATAAACCAATCCTGGATGGAATGAAGCGTGCCGCTGTCGTATGGGCCTTCGACTGTGTACCAGAAGACCTGTCCCACACCGGTTGCGTCGGGCCCCATCATCGGCGTCACACCCGAAGGCAGAAAGCTGCCCGCGAGGCTCAGGCGCTCCAGAACGCGAGTTCGCGCGAAGTAAATGTCTACCGAGTCCTCGAAGATGACGTTCACCATCGAGAAGCCGAATGCGGAGGATGAGCGGACAGTGCGCACATGCGGCAACCCTTGCAGGTTCACGGTGAGCGGATAGGTGATCTGGTCCTCCACCTCTTGTGGACTGCGGCCCTGCCACTCGGTGAATACAATGACCTGGTTTTCGCTCAAATCGGGGATCGCGTCGATGGGCGTGTGCAAGAGCGCCCAATAACCCCACACCGCCAGGCCGGCATAGACGGCCAGGATCAGCCAGCGATTCTTCATCGAGAATTCAATGATGCGGTTGATCATGATCGCTCCTATCTGGCGCTCAGGTGAGTGTGGTACGAAGCGATCACGGCGCCATTTCTGCGCGCTTCAACGAGGACTGTCCACGATCCCGCCATTGGCGCCTGGCCCTTCCCCATGTACATCTGCTTGCCGGCAATCCACTGAAGTCCGAAGACGTTCTTCATCTCCGGCATATTCATTGAAGGCATGGCCGGCATGATGAACGTCACGGTCACTTGCGCATCGGCAATCGGCTTTCCATTTGCGTCGGTCAGGTTCACGTGGAATGGATTGTCTTCGCCTGCCTTCATCGGATCGGCATCTGCGTGGAATGTGAGCTTGGTCTCGCTTGGCTCCGCACTATTGCTCGTTGAAGCAGAGGCTGGTTGCGCCTTTTGTCCGGCGGCAAACTCTTTCGATCCCCCGTAGAGTCCCGACATCCCGGAGCTCAGGTGCGCTTGCGAGTCGATGAGGAAGGCGCCGTTGAGGACGACCTTGTCGCCCAGCGCCAATCCGCCAGACACCGGGAACAGGTCTTCCGTGGGCGCGCCCACCTGCACCTCGCGCGCCTCGAAGAGGCCGTTGGGCCGGGCCAGATACACGATTTTGCGCGTACCTGTATCGAGCACTGCCGAGCGAGGAACGACGATGGACGGCTGCGCTGCGCGGCTGACAAAGGTTGCGTTCACAAACATTCCCGGCAACAGGCGCATCCCCGGATTGGCCACATGGACGTGTACGGGAACCGTGCGGGTCTGCGGGCTTGCAGAAGGTTCAATGAAATCCACGTGGCCGTGCAGGGTCCGGTTGGGCAGCGAATCCGCCGTAATGTCCACCTGTTGCCCAGCACGAATCTGCGGTAGTTGCTCCTCGTAGACATCGGCCTTGATCCAAACCTGGCTGAGATCGGCAACTGTAAACAGCGTGTCGCCCGCGTTCACATACTGGCCCTGCGTCACCTTGCGATCGACCACCGTTCCCGAGGCGTAAGCGTAGAGGGTCACGTGCGGTATCCCGCTTGTTTCAGGGGCACTGATCTGTTTTCCCGAGATGCCCCAAAGCTCCAACTTCCTCCGGCTTGCTGCGACGAGCGCATCTGACTGCTGGCGCGCATACGTGTCATCCGACTGGCGCAGTTGATTGCGGCTCTGCTCGGCCAGGCGGTACTCATCGAGCGCTGTGGCCGCTTCGGGGCTGTACAAGTCGGCCACGGCCTGACCGCGCTGCACGCGCTCGCCTGTGTATTGGACGTAGAGCTTGTCAACGCGGCCGCCGATGCGCGCGCTCACTGCGGCGAGTTGCGCTTCCGGCTGCTCCACGCGGCCAAACGCAGCAATGTCCGTCTTCAATGTGGCCGTGCGGACCTCTGCTACCTGCACGCCGGCGGCTGTGATCTCCGATGGACTCAGTTGAACCGTGGCGCCGGGTTGTGTCCCCGATGGCGCGGTCTGCCCTTTGTCAAGCTGCGCGGCCACAGCGGGCCGGGCCGCGGGGACTGTCGGTCCCGCCGCAAACGAAGGCAGCTCCCTGGCGGCAAGAATTCCAACAACGAGCGCCGCGGCCAGAATTCCTGCACCGGCGCCCAGCGCGATCAGCTTCATTTCCCTCGCTGTCATTTGCTTGTCCTTTCTGTGCTGGGCGCAACGGGCAACGCCTCGCCAATTGCGCGCTCAAGTTCCGCAATGCCCGCGTCCGATGCCGCGGATGCCTTGTAGTAAGCTGCTTGAATATCGAGCAGTAGATTCTGGCTGTCGATGAGGTTTGTAAACTCGCCGCGATTGTTCCCGTAAGCTGCGGCTGAAGCCTTGAATGTGGCTTCGGCTTGTGGCAGCAGCGTGTCGCGATACAGCTTGACCCGCTTCTGCGCGGCAAGGACACTGATTTGCGCCTCCCGGATTTCGAGGAACACAATCGATGAGCGTGCTTCGAGTTCGGCTTGCGAAACATCCGTCGCCGCGTCGGCCTGCCTGGCCTCGCCCTCGTGGCGCTCGCGATTCAACCAGGGAAGATTCATCGTTAGTTCTGCCATATATGCGTTCCGGAATGCGGAGCCGGTGGGCATGAGCATGTATCCCAGTCCAACGGTGAAGTCGGGCTTCATGGCCAGGCGCGTCAACTGCCCCTGATCCCTGGACTTCGTGATTTGTTTGCGCAGAGCTGCCAATTCAGGGCGGTTCTCGATGGCCATGCGCTCGAGTTTCTCGATCGGGGGCAGCGCGGCGTGGATTGCATAGCTGCCGGTGATCTCGACTGCTTCGTCCGGGCTGCGGCCCCGCAGCGCATTCAACTTGGCGCGCGCATTGTCGCGCTCTTCTTCGAGTTCGATCAGGTGTTCGTTCATCCTGGTCAAAGCCATCTGCGCGCGCAGTACCTCAGCCTGGGGAACCTTACCGGTTGTGTATTCAGCGAGCGTCGAGGCAACTGCTTCCTTGAGCACTGACGTCTGTCGGTCGTGCAGATTCATCTCATCGGCGTTGCGCATCAGGTCCGCGCATGCCTTGCGGACCTGGACCGCGACTTCTTGACGCAACGATTCGAGATCGCTTGCTGCAACCTCCGCATCGTCCCCGGCCAGGCTCGCGCGCAAATCCCGCTTCTGCTTGCTCTGGAAGGATTGCTGCAGCATGAACATGGCCTGCGCCTGGTTCAGGTCCCAGGGCTTGCGCAGCGGCGTGTCCCAGTCGCGCACCATGAGCATAGGATCGTCAAGGCTGCGCGCGGTGGCGGTTTTGAGTTGGGCCAACGACAGACGCCGTACCGCAGCTCTTACCTCAAGGTTAGCCTGGAGTGCCTCGGTCACTGCCTCATCGACAGACAAGGGAGCGGCGGCCGGGTCCTCCGGCAAGCTCAAGGCAGGCTCTGGAACAAGAACAGAGGTCGGCGCTGTCTGCCCCTGACAGACAATGGATAGCATCACCACAAAGGGCGCAAGAACATAGATGGATTTCACTTTTCAACTCCACGGCAAAGGGCAGGAGAAATACTTCAGGGCGCAGAAGTGCGCACCCAGGAAAGCCTCGGCGGAAGTGAAGAGCTAGATTCTTAAGATGGAACCGCCCGGAGGCGGAGACTGCGGAGGGATGAAAGCCGAGGCCGAAAATGCGCCCACGGAAGAGATCTCATGGGTGGCGATGAACTCCGGCTCAACGGCCATTGGGGCTGGAGCGGGAAGGGTTGGTGCAACGACAACGGCCGGCAGTGGGGTGTGGGCGGTGCAGCAATTCGTTTGGGCGGTGCTGTCGGGCGCAGATGCGGGTGCGCAGCAACTGTGCGCGGACTTATGGGTCCTCTCCAGGCAGGTTCCAAGCGGCGCAAGCATCGTACCCATCAATAGGATGGCCACTGTCGCCCGTAAGAAAAAGCCCTCATGCATGAGAGCAGTCTATCACCTGGCCCATCTTATGGAGTGATACGCATCATTGGATATTGACCGGAGCAGAAATGCTCCCGTAGCCGGACGCCTCTTCCTGTGCTCAAACTTGCTGCGCAGCCCTGCCAACGGGAAGCGAGAATTTCCTTATTGTACCTTTGTGCCACTTGCCAAAACACCCCATAAGTCCTTCGGAATGAATGGCGGGGACGACGGGGCTCGAACCCGCGACCTCTGCCGTGACAGGGCAGCGCTCTAACCAACTGAGCTACGTCCCCGAATACAACCTTGACATCTCTATCCTATCGCCCGCAAAAGCAATTCCATCCAATTTGCGGAAGCCTGGCCGGTTCTCCTGGCTCGCTGCTCGCAGTCGAGTCCGAACACGCGTGGGCTGAAAGCGATTTTGCTTGGGCGACATGAATGAGTGTATCAGAAAGATCGAGCTTAGGGCGGCCACTCCGGCACAGCGCGCCACCGCATTTTTTGCGGCAAGAATGTATCGGCGAGCGCCGCCATCGGCACCTCCCGCCGCGCTCAAGCACTATGCGGACAAGGCCGTCCGATTGCCGCGCCCGGCGGAAGTGTATCCCATGTCCACTGAGATGCCCCGCACGCATTGGAGCAGATGGTTGGCGATCGAAGGCAGCTTTTGCGCCGTCACGCGGAACGACGGCCCGGAGACGCTCACCGCCGCCACCGGCAGCCGCTGCGCATCCAGCACCGGCACGGCGATGCACCGCAAACCCTCCTCAAACTCCTCGTCGTCCACGGCATAGCCGCGCCGCCGGGTCTTCTCCATCTCCGCGCGCAGAGCCTCAGGAGTGGCGATCGTGCGGTGCGTAAAACGCTCGAAGCGGATGCGCCGCACAACCTCCGCGGCCCGCTCCTCGGGCAGAAACGCCAGAATCGCCTTCCCCACCGAGGTGCAGTACACCGGGTTGCTGGCTCCGATGCGGGTAATCATGCGCACCGCGCGCGCAGGTTCGATCTTGTCGATGTAGATCACCCGCGCTTGCTCCAGTATGCACAGGTGCGCGGTCTCCTCGGTCTCGGCAACCAGCCGCCGCAGGTGCGGCTGGGCGCGGTCGCGCAGGTCGTACTGCTCGATGGCGCGATTGCCAAAGTCAAACAGCCTCAGCCCCAGGCGGAACTTGCCGCTCGTGGTGCGTTCCACCATCCGGTGCCGCTCCAGAACCATCAGAAAGCGGTGCGCCGTGCTCTTGTGCAGTTGCAGGGACGACGCAACCTGCGCCAATCCGAGCGGCGTATCGCTCTCTGCAAGCAAATCCAGTACGGCAAATGCCCGGTCCAGAGCCTGAACTTTGTAGGTGCCTTGCGGGGCTGCATCTCGCATTGTGGTCCTCGATTCCGCTAAATGGTTACTGAACCAGTTTCCCGGATCATGAGACTCATGTCAAGGACTGATACACAATCTCCGGATGTGAGACCGGGCGCCCGCTCGTTCACCGCTTCTTTCCTTGCCGCTCTTTTTCCGGTCCTTGGACACGAATGCCTGTGATACATTTCTCTTCGCTACAGTAATGCTTCCGCAGTTGCGGGCGATCTGGCACGGAGCGATTCGCCGATCGAAAACCAGGAGAGTAATGCACATGGCCCAGACCGGCAACCAAAATCCCCCCAAGCTCTCATCCAAACCTTCGCTTGTAGTTCGGATCGCTGGAAGGATCAACCGTCCCAGCCTGTGGCTGGCCTGGATCGGCATTCCCCTGTTCGTTGCGGTTCTGATCTGCGGCTTCAGTTTGTATTTCCGTGTAAGGGCCGCTGTGGACGCCCCCGCGGCGACACAGGACCAGAAGCCAGCGCCGGGCACGGCGGCCGCCGATCCGCAAGGTGCCATTCAGGCGGCTGTGGACGCCGCCATCAAGCGCGACGAACTGCTCCTCGACAAGCTCCTGCTGCTGGTCGGCTTGTATTCGACCATCCTGAGCTTTCTGGCCTTGTCTACGGTGCTTGTCAGCCGCCAGGACGCCAAGGAGCAACTGGCCAACATCAACGCCAAAGCCAGCGAGTTGGCCGACAATCTCAAAAAGGAACTGGGCAAGATCCAAACGCAGGCCCAGAGCGATATCAACGGCCTCAAGGAACAGGTCAGACTGGAATTCCCCATCATTTCCAGCTTGCAGAGCCGGGTGCAGAAGCTGATTCTCGATCTTGAAGACAGATATCCCGAGAATGAGGATTCGAATCGCGATTTTCCGCGCCCCGACTCATGGAGTTTCGAGGAGCGGCAGCAACGTCTTCAGATCGATGAGTCGCAGATCCTCGCCGTCAGCGTTGTGGCTCTCGACGATCCAAATATGGTCAAACTCTACCTTGCCCTGGCGAGGTCTTACTTTGAACGCTCCCGGGAACGCGCCCGGGCAGGCTCATCGTCTCTGGGCGACGCAATGCGCGCCTATCTTTACGCCAGCCGCGCCATCGAGTGCAAACCAGAGAGCGCGGACGCCTATCGTATGCGCGGAGCAACGACGCTGGCCCGCTACCACGACGCTCCGGAAGAAAGCCGGAAATCGGGGGAGAACGCCGGCCTGCTGCAACTTGCCAGGGAGGACTTCAAGCAGTGCAGGAAGATCGACCCGATCAATGCTGGCGCGCTCTACAATCTTGCCTTGCTTTGCTCCTACGAGGACAATCCCGATGAGGCCATCCGCATCTCAGAGGAACTGCTCGCGGCCCGGGACGAGGTTCCCCGTGGCGCAAAGGAAAAGTATTTTCCGGATGTCTATATCAACCTGGCTTGCTTCATCGCCGATAAGGCGAAGACCGTCCCGCATCGGGCAGAGCAGAATTCCATGTACGACCGCATCGTGGAGGTTTGCACTGAGGGCAGACGCTACCTGCGGACCGAAGTAGAGAGCAGCAAGGCTCTGGATAAGTTCAAGGAGAGCTTAAAAAGGGAGTTGAAAGCACGCAGGGACTTCAGTGGATTACCCGCAAAAACGAGAAAGCTGCTGGAGGGTTTGCTTTAACCTCCATGCTCATGCGGGAAACAGGCTCACATACCCGTCTTTCCAGACGAAGAACTCGCCTCACCTGCTGGCCGGGCCAGATCGATTCTCTTAAACAATTGGCTTGGTGGAACGCATGGTATTCAAACCTTGCTACCATCATAGCACGGTTCGCATTCAAGGGGGGATGCCTTTCTGGGCGCGGCCTTCCGGGTAGGCAAGCAATTCATTTTCAGAGAGATAGGGCTCCGGACGGGAAGCTACGAAGCGCCTTCCGGCACCGTATCCCCCTCGCCCGGCGCCAGGAACAGATTCGCCTCCAACCCATGCTGGCGCGTGTAGAGGTCGTAGTAGCGCCCGCCCATCGCGAACAACTCCGCGTGGTTGCCCCGCTCCACGATGAGGCCCTGCTCCACCACTAAAATCTGATCCGCCCGGCGGATGGTCGACAACCGGTGCGCAATCACAAACGTCGTGCGCCCCTGCATCAGTTGGCTCAGCCCGGCCTGGATCATGGCCTCTGACTCCGAATCGAGCGAACTCGTCGCCTCGTCGAGGATGAGGATGCGCGGCTCCGCCAGCAGCGCACGCGCAATGGAAAGCCGTTGCCGCTGCCCGCCCGAAAGCTTCACGCCGCGCTCGCCCACAATCGTGTCGTAGGCATCCGGGTAGTGCTCGGCAAACTCGTCCACGCGGGCCGTGCGGCAGGCGAAGAGAAACTGCTCCTCGCTCGCATCCGGCCGCGAAAACAGAATGTTCTCACGAATCGTTCCGTCGAAAAGAAACGAGTCCTGCAGCACCACGCCCAACTGCGACCGGAAGGTGTTCAGGTCCACCTTCGCAAGGTCCACATCGTCCACCGCCACGCAACCCTTTGTCGGCGTGTGGAAGGCGCACAGCAGGCTGATCATGGTGGACTTGCCCGATCCCGAGGACCCCACCAGCGCGGTCACCGTTCCCGGCTCGGCCAGGAAGCTGATCCCGTGCAGCACCGGCTTGTCCGGGTCGTAGGCAAACTCCACGTCCTCAAAGCGCACCGTGCCCTGGATGGGCGGCATCTTCACCGTGCGGCCGGGGCTCTTGTTTTCTTCAAGTTCCGACATGATCTCGTTGGTGCGGTCCAGGCCCGCAAAGGCCTCCGTCAACTGCGTGCCGATGTTCACGATCTGGAAGACCGGCGCAATCATGAAGGCCAGAAACATGTTGTAGCTGAAGTAGTCGCCGACGGTCCAGGTGTTCCCCAGCACGCGATGGCCGCCCATCCACATCACCAGCGCCGACACTAGCCCCAGTACCGTGGTCGATGCGGCGCCGAGCGCGCTGGTCATGGTCAGCGACTTCATCACGTTGGCCAGCAGCCGGTCCACCCCCGCGGAAAAGACCGCCGCCTCGCGCTCCTCGGCGTGATACCCCTTGATCACCCGCACCCCGCCCAGCGACTCGGTCAGCCGCCCCGTGACCTCGGCGTTGATCTTGGCCCGCTCGCGGAAGATGGGGCGGATGACCCTGAAGGCGTACTGCAAAATAAAGACGAATCCGCCCATCACGGAGAACACGGCTAGAGTCACCGTGACGCTCAGATGCAAGAGCCAAAGAAACGCCAGCACCGCTGTCAGCAGGCCGCCCACAAAATCCACCAGCCCGGTGCCCACCAGGTTGCGCACGCCCTCCACGTCGCTCATGATGCGCGCCACCAGCGTGCCGGTGCGGTTCTCGTCGTAGTAGGCCACTGAAAGCAGGCCCACATGCCGTTGCACCTTGCAGCGCATCTCGGCGATCAGCCGCTGGCCGGCTTTCGAGAGCAGTTGCGTGAGCGAGAACGAGGTGATGGCCTGCACCACCATGGCCGAGAAGACCAGGGCGATGATGGGGGGCAGCAGATCGGGCCGCGGGTGCTGCGGATACTGCGGAGAAAGCACTGTGTCCAGCAGCGGCTTCGAGATCAGGGGCAACACCAGGCCGGCCACGCGGTTGATGGCCATCAAGCCCAACCCGGCCAGCAGCAGGCCCTTGCGCGGCGCCACCAGCGACCAGATCTGCGGCCACAGCTCCTTCAGGTTGGGCTTGTGCTTGGGCAACTCTGCCTGCCCCGCGCGCGCCCCGCCGCCGCGCGGCGACCGCTCGGCCCGCCCGCCGCCCATGCCCAACACGCCGCTCCGCATGGTGCCCATGCGCTTAAACCTTCCCCGAGCGCCGCGCGGCAATGAACGACCGCACGCACAGGATCACGTAAATGAGCATCAGCCCGGCCAGCGTCGCCTTTGAGGCCAGCGCAATCATGTCCGGCGGCAACCCTACAGCCTTTGCATGAACGTAGCCGCGCACCGCCTCAGCCGCGCCGCCCAGAAAACCCAGCAGTCCGATCGTCACATTGATGTGCATGAACAGCTTGCGCTGGCCCTCGTTGGGGCTGATGGCCAAAAAGCCGAAGATGCCCAGCGCTAGGCCGATCCACGCCGGAATCAGCGCGGTAGGATGCAGGCTGCCTGTGCCCAGGTAGCCGACCAGGCCCAGAGCAACCAAGAGAACCGCAAAAACCAGTGTCAACTTTGCCATGCGAGACTTCCCTCCCGTGCACGGCAAGAATACCAGTTGCCTGCAATCGGTCCCCAGCCGGCAGAGTCCGGGAACCAGCTCCTTCCCTTACCGCTGAATCCGCGCCGATCCCCCTTTGGCAAAGGCCCGCACCTGATCCAAGGTCGCCATGGTGGTGTCGCCGGGGAAGGTAGTCAGCAGCGCGCCGTGCGCCCATCCCAGCTTGAGAGCCTCTTCCGGCGCCTCGCCGCTCAGCAGGCCATAGATAAAGCCGGCCGCAAAACCGTCTCCGCCTCCCACGCGATCCACCACTTCCAGCTCCGCCGTCGGCGCAGTGTAGGTCTTGCCGTCGATCCACGCAACCGCGCTCCAGCTATGCCGGTTGGTGGAGTGCACCTCACGCAGGGTGGTGGCCACCACCTTGACATGCGGATGCTTCTTCACCACGTTGTCGATCATGCCGAAAAACACGCTGGGGTCGAGCTTCGATTTGGCCGCGACCTCCGGCCCGGGGATGCCCAGCCCCTTCTGCAGGTCCTCTTCATTGCCCACCAGCACATCCACGTTCTCCACGATCTTGCCGATGGTCTCCACAGCCCGCTCGTTGCCCCCGTGAATCTTCCACAGCTTCTCGCGGAAGTTGAGATCGAACGAAGTGACTGCGCCCGCGGCCTTGGCTGCTTTCATCATCTCCGCGGCCAACGGCGCGGTCGTCGGCGACAGAGCCGCAAAGATGCCGCCGCTATGCACCCAGCGAACGCCTCCAGCAAAGATCCGGGCCCAGTCGAAATCCCCCGGCTTCAGTTGCGCAGCCGCCTCATTGCACCGGTTGTAGAAGACCACTGGCGCGCGCAGGCCATACCCCCGGTCGCTGTACACGGTAGCCATGTTGGGCCCGTTCACGCCGTTGTGCTGGAAGTGCTTGTAGAACGGCTTCACGCCCATGGCGCGCACGCGTTCAGCGATCAGGTCGCCGATAGGATAGTCCGACATGGCCGAGGCGATTGCCGTCTCCAGCCCAAAACAATCCGACAGATTGGCGGCCACATTGAACTCGCCGCCGCTGACGTGAATCTTGCACTCTGTCGCCTTGCGGAAAGGGATGATCCCCGGATCGAGCCGGTGCACCAGCGCGCCCAGCGAAAGAAAATCCAACTCCGCATCCTTGCGGATATTCAACCCATCACTCATCGTTCCTTCACTCCTCGTCTGCAATCCAAATCTGAAATCAATGGAATTCAAAGCCGAAAAACTACCTCGTCTCAAGCAATACGCGCGTCAGCCCGCCCTTGCGGCCGACTGCTTCACATCGGCCAGCACCTGCTCCACCGTCCACTCGTTGCCCGGATAGAAGCGCGCCACCATGCCGTCCGGCCCAATCAGCGTGGTCGAAAGCGTGTGCGTAATGGTTCCGTCCGTCTCGTTTGTAATCCCCAAATCAAAAAACTTAGCCATCTCGGCGAGTACCGGCTTCTCCGGCACCGCAAAATCCCAATGCGCAAAGGCATTCTTCGCATCGCTGCCGATACCGATATAGGTCGCCCCATAGGCCCTGAGCCGCTCCGGCGTGTCGTACACCGGGTCGAAGCTCACGCAGAGCAGATGCGTTTTGGCATAGAGCGCGGGGTTGGCCGCCAACTGCTTCTCCAGCGCGGCAAAGTTGCGCGTCACCCGCGGGCAGAAGTCGGGCGACGGGCAGCGCGTGTAGATGAAGGTGACCAGCAGCGCCTTGCCCTTGAACTGCCCCAGATGGATCGGCTGCCCATCCTGGTTGCGCAGCTTGAAGTCCGGCGTCGCATCGCCCGGCGTCGGCACGTGATAGGAAACCGCGGGCCGGTGATCCGGCTTGGCCTGAGCCACCACGACGATATGATCCAGCAGATAATCCGCATTGGGGTCGGTCGAAACCAGCAAGTCGGCGGTAATCACGTCGCCCGGATGCAACTCGCCCAGGATGCTCGCGTCCTTCAGCTTGTAAGGCATGGTCATCGCCTCCATGAAGCCCGGAATAGCCTCATGGTCCAGCGTCGCCTCGCCCTTGGCTGCATCGGTCGAGACCACCTTGCCGCGCAGTTTGTACACCTTGAAATTCTGGCTGGCTGCTGACTGCGTAGGCGCCTGTTGCCCCGAATGGCACCCGGCCAGCGCGGCTACAGCGATCAATGAACAAGTAAGCAATCGGCGCATCACAGACACAGTTTACTACCGCCCGGCCAACCCCCTGGCGGCCAGGAATCTCAAGCGTCGGCCAGCCTCCGGGTTGCGGGCCACTCGTCCAGAACGACACCGGCCCCACCCAAAAGGCGATCTCCTGCCCCTATTTGGCCACGTTCCAGGTAGCTCAATACGAACTTTTCGCCGAATATGCCGCCCTCCAGGTCGACTTTCGCTCGGATCGGGCAACTCTCGGTGGTTAAGCATTCACATTTTCGCAATCATCCAGGCAAACCTTTGGCCCTCGAACCGCACCTTCCGGGCCACCATTTCTCGGGTACGATTTACAATCCCAGTAACCGGAGAGTTACCCCCAGCCCATGAGCAAGCAACAACCCCCCGCGGCCCACGTCCAGCCCGCCCAGAACGGCTTCTCGCTCATCTCCAACGGCAAGCTGCTTGCCCTCTACTCCACCATGCTCAAGTGCCGAATGATTCAGGGGCGCATCCGCATCCTCTTCAGACAAAACAACTTCACCGGCAACCACTCCCCCGCCGTGGGCCGGGAAGCAGCCGCCGTGGGCGTGGCCATCGACTTGGCTCCGGAAGACACCGTCGCGCCCCCGCCCGGTGACCTCATCCCATGCTTTATCAATGGCTTGCTGCTCGAAGAGCTGTTTGGCGGCCTCTCCCACCCCATCGCCCCTTCGCCCGGGATCGCCGCCCGGCTCAAAATCGCCGTCGATGCAGCCATGGCCAATAAACTAAATAAAAACAACAAGATATCCGTAGCTTTCTCCACCGGCGAACCCGCCTCTCTCGGCCCCTGGCATCAAGCATTGAGCTTTGCCGGCCTCCACGGCCTCCCCATGATCTTTGTCTCCTGGATGAAGAGCATCCCTTTGAAAACAAAGGCCTGCGGCTTCCCCGCCATCACCGTGGACGGCAACGACGCAGTGGCCGTCTATCGCGTTGCCTCCGAGGCCATCGCTCACGCCCGCAAGGGCAACGGGCCCACCCTCATCGAGTGCCAGCGCTGGAAGGCCGGCGACCCCATCCTGACCATGGAGAAGTACCTAATCCGCAAGGGTTTATTTACCAAGGATTACAAAGCGGAGGTCGCCGCCGCCTTCAACGAGGAACTCGACGCCGCCATTGAATTGGCGGAAAAGTAGCCCCTCCATCCGGGACAGCCTGATGATAGAGTGTGGGTATGAACGTGAGCAGACGTTTGGCCATCTCTCCTGTTATCCAATGTGTAACGGTGTTGGCAGGACTTCTCCTGATGACCGCCAATCCACTCCCCGCCCAGGAACCGGGCGGCGCCGGGCCGTCGGGCCGCGATCCCAGCCGCCCCGAGCCCGTCTGCGAACCTTCCGTGCTCGGTTCGCCCTATATCCCGGTCGATAGCTGGGTCTATCCGGCCATGCTGAGGCTCTATTCGCTTGGCCTTGTGGACGATGTCTTTCTCGGTATGCGCCCGTGGACCCGCGCCAGCGTGAGCCACATGCTCGAGCAGGCCGGCGCCCGCATCGAGGACGCGGATCCGGGGCCGGCCACCGACGAGGCTCAGGACATCTACGACGCGCTGATGCGCGAACTGCGCGACGACACCGAGGGCCCCTGCCTGGCGCACCGGGGCAACTCCCGCATCGAGTCGACTTACACCGTGGTCCGCGGCATCAGCGGCACGCCCCTGCGCGACAGCTATCATCTCGGCTCGACCATCGTCAACGACTACGGCCGTCCCTACGAAAACGGATTCAACAACTACACCGGCGCCAGCGGCTATGCCGCCGCCGGCCGCTTCGTGCTCTATGTGCGCGGCGAGTTCCAGGGTGCGCCCTCGGCCGCCGGCTACTCCCCGGCACTGGCCCAGGCGCTCGCCACAATCGATACCGGCCTCCTTCAGATCGCCATCAATCCAGCCACGGGACTCCCCTACCTCCAGACCACCATCCCACAAGGTCCCATCGGCACAACCACGCAGGGCCGTGTCATTGAGGCCTATGCCTCCGCCCACTATCTCAACCACGAAATCTCCTTCGGCAAACAGGACGATTGGCTGGGGCCTGGGCTGGGTGGCGGGATGGCCTACTCCAACAACGCCGAGAACATCTATTCCTTCCGCGTCAACCGCGTCGAGCCACTGCACGTTCCGGGGCTTTCGCGGATTACAGGTCCCTTCCGCTACGACTTTCTGATCGGTCCTCTGAAAGGGCATACCTATCCCAACGCCCCCTGGGTGCACGTCGAAAAGCTCAGCTTCCGGCCCACGGAAAACCTCGAATTCGGATTTGAGCGCACGGTAATCTGGGGCGGCGAGGGACACGAGCCCATCACCCTGCATACCTTCCTGAAAAGTTTCTTCAGTTTTTCGGCCGCCGGACCTTTAGAAGGCACACGCGACAGTCCCGGCGCCCGCTTTGGCGCATTCGACTTCTCGTACAGACTCCCCTTCGTCCGCAAATGGCTCACGCTTTACTCGGACTCGGAGGTCCACGACGATGTTTCCCCCATCGACGCTCCCCGCCGCGCCGCCTACCGGCCGGGCCTCTATCTCTCCCATGTGCCTGGCATTCCGAAGCTTGACATCCGCGTCGAAGCAGCCTCTACCGATCCTTCCAGCACAAACACCGCAAGCCACTACGGCCACTTCATGTACTACGAGTCCCTCCAGCAACAGGGCTACACCAACAATGGTCAACTCTTCGGCGACTGGATCGGACGCGAGGACAAGGGCGGCCAGGCCTGGATTACCTATCATCTGGGCGGCAATGAATGGATCCAGGTCGGCGTACGCAACCAGAAGGCCGCCAAGTACTTCATCCCCGGCTCAACAACCCAGACCATCCCTGCGGGGAGCAATGGATGCCCAAGACCCGACCCTGGCACTAACACTTGCCTGGCCCCCGGCGGCACCACGTTGAACGACATCAACTTCCAGGTGGTCAAGCGCATCGGCAAGGACTTCGAGGTCAACGGCAACTTCGCCTTTGAACACTGGAAGGCTCCCATTTACCTTCCAGGCCAGCAGACCGTAACCACAACCACCGTCCAGCTCACCTGGTTCCCAAAACAAAAGATCAGCTTCTAAATCCGGGCTGCTCCGGCAGCACTCTACTTTGCCCGAGGGTGGGTCCGGTCGTAGACCTGCGTCAACTGTGCAGTGGTTAGCTGGGTATACCGCTGCGTCGTCGAGAGCCGTTCGTGACCCAGCAGTTCCTGGATAGCCCGCAGGTCGGCGCCCTCCTCAAGCAAATGCGTGCCGAAGGCGTGGCGCAGCGTGTGCGGGTGCACGTCGGCGGAGAGACCGCGCAGAATGGCGATGCGCTTGACGATGCGGCCCACGCTGCGGGTGGTGAGCCGCGCCTGGCCGCCCGGCTTACTCAGTCCACGCAACTGCAAATTGAGAAACAGCGCCGGCGTCTCGATTCCCTTCCCTCCGCCCGCCGCCGCTCCCTTGCCATTGCCGCCCGCGGCCAGCCGCGCCGACCGCTCAGCCAGATAGGCCCTTAGCGCCAGCGCCGCCGCATCGCCCAACGGCACATAGCGTTGCTTCTGGCCCTTGCCTCGTATCAGGACTGCCTCGTTGGCCCAGTGAATGTCGTCCAGGTTCAGCCCCGTCAACTCCGCATTGCGGATCCCGCATCCATACAGCATCTCGAGGATGGCCTTATCCCGCGCCGGCCAGCTTGCGGCATCGTCCCCCACCGAGTCCACCACCCGGTTCATTTGCTCGATGGAGGGCACACGCGGCAGATGTTTGGGCAGCCGCGGCGTGGACACCAGCGAGGCCGCATTCTGCTGGATGTAACCGGCACGCGCCAGCCACTTGAACCAACTGCGAATGGCCGCCAGCGCCCGTGCCGCCGAGGCCTTTGAGAGCCCGCGGTCATACAGCGTGCCCAAATAGGCGCGGATGTCGGTGTGCTCGATGCGGCCCACGCTCTGCTCCGCGCTCTGCTCGGGGCCGTAGCGCTCGGCGGCAAAGGCCGCAAAGCCGTGCAATTCGCGTTGATAAGCGCGCAGGGTGTGCGCCGAGGCGCCGCGCTCATTGGCCAGTACGCGCAGATAGTCGGCCACGAGCAAATCCAGCGGCCGGGCAATCGCGGGAGCGACCGATGCGCTCATGCCGTCTCCTTTTTCAGATGTGCGCGCGGAACAAGACATAGCCCCCGATGGGAATCGGGATGCGTATCCCCGCCTGGTTCAGAAAGCGCCTCAACGTCCACGCCGCGCCGCGTTGCGCGCGGGTGGTGCAAGCGGTGCACGGCCTTGAGCCGGCCCAGCGCCAGGTGCGTGTAGACCTGTGTGGTGGAAATGTCGGCATGGCCCAGAATGAGCTGCACGCTGCGCAGGTCCGCGCCGTGCTCCACCATGTGTGTGGCGCAACTGTGGCGCAGCCGGTGCGGGCTGGCGGCGCCGTTCGCCATCTTCACCACGTGCCAGACCCATTGGCGGGTAAGCGGCATGCCGCGCAAGGAAAGAAACAGACGGGTGGCATCCTGCCGCGCCGCATTGGCCTTGCGCGCTGAGCTGATGCGCGCCAGATGCGGGCGCCCCTCGCGCAGATAGGTCTCCAGCGCCTCGATCGCGATACGTCCCAGGGGCACAATGCGTTCCTTGTCGCCCTTGCCGCGCACCTGCACGCGGCCCGCGTCCAGCGCCAGATCGCCCGTGGAGAGCGCCGTCACCTCGGAGACGCGCAGCCCGCCCGCGTAGAGGAGCTCCAGAATCGCGCGGTCGCGCAACGCCGTGCCCTGCGCCTGCGGATGCTCGGCGGCCATCCGCGCCCGCTCCAGCATCTCCGCCACCTCCGGCTCGGCCAGCGACTTGGGCAGCACCTTCCACGCCTTGGGCGATTCAATATTCACGGTTGGATCGTGGTGAATGCGGCGGTCCAGCAGCAGCCACTTGTAGAAGCCCCGCAGGCAGCTCAGTTTGCGCGCCGCCGAACGCTGGTCGATGCCGTGGCCGCGCAGATGCTCGAGAAAAGCCGCCACATCCTGCTGCGCCGCCGTCAACAGCACGCCGTGCCGCCCCTCGATGAACTCGGCAAAGGTCTTCAGGTCGCTGTCATAGGCCTCGCAGGTCAGCGGGCGCAGCCCCTTCTCCACGCGCAGATACGCCTGGTAGTCCTTCAAGAGCGGAAGATTGCGCTCGATGTCCACACTCCCGATTATCGGCGGCCTGAACCCATCTCCGCCGGCCGCGAACAGGCAACCGTACCTCGTTCATCATGGAATCAACTTCATTACCCCGTGCCCAAAATCAATCGATCGCATTGCCTCATTGGGTCCTTCTTCAAACCTTTACGTGCAAAGCAGCCGCGTTTGGAAGAGAATAGAGTTGGAAGAGTTTTCGATCAGGATTGAGGTGCGCTTGACACCAACGCAGATAGAAATCCCCAAATGGACCGCCCGGGAGTTCGAGCGGCTGGTTCTCGATAGTAGTCCGAAAGTTGCGGTTTTCGATTGCGATGGAACGCTGTGGGGCGGCGACGCGGGCTATGGCTTCATGGTCTGGTCTCTCGAACAGGGCCTGGTCTCGCGCTCCACCAGCGACTGGATCGATACCCGTTACCGGGCCTACCAGTCCGGCCAGGTGAGCGAGCTGGAAATCTGCGGCGAGATGGTGCAGATTTACGCCGGCCTCCGCGAGCAGGAGTTGCGCGCCGCCGCCGCCCAGTATGTTGGGGAGTTTGTGCGCCCCCGTGTATTTCCTGAAATGGCCTCGCTCCTGGCCACTCTGCGCCAGGCCGGCGTCGAGCTGTGGGCCGTCAGCTCCACCAATAAGTGGGTGGTCGCCGAAGGGATGCGCGATTTCGGCATCCTGGAAAACCGCATCCTGGCCGCCGAAGTCCGCGTCGCCGAAGGCGTCATCTATAGCGAAATTGTGGACGTGCCCACTGACGAAGGCAAAGCCGCCACGCTTCGCCGCGTGGGACTCGACCGCCCCGATGCGGCCTTCGGCAACTCCATCCACGACCTGGCCTTGCTTGAGATCGCGCGCCACCCCTTCCCGGTCAACCCGTCTCCTGCCCTGCTTGCGGCGGCGGCAAAGAACGGCTGGGGCTACTTCCGGCCCCAGGCCGTCGAGGGCTTCGAAGCGGCGGTCGCCGGAGAATAGGCCGCTTGCTGTGAACCTGCCTGCAAACTCACTTCTGAGGTAGGCCGGGGCTTTACAGGCTGCGCAAAAACTCGCTTCGGTGAAAGGTACAGGCTTTGGGAGTTTGCTGAAAAACTCTGGTTTTGTATCAGGGCACGACTTTAGTCGTGCCGTAAATGCCGCATAATCAGTGCGGGCTTTAGCCCCTGAGGTAGGTCTTTCGGGGAACTCGTCGCCATTCCCCCATTTCCGCAGCCTGTTCCGAACGGCTTTGATGGCGCTTATACATGATGTGCCCGCTCGGTCCTGCATCCCTTTTGGTGCGTTTACACTAAAGGGGTGGAAGAAGCCCAGCCGAATTCCGATCCTCGCCCTGCCGGTCCCGCGCTCCGCTTCGTGGCGGCGGCCCTGATCGTGCGCGGCGGCGAAGTCCTCATCTGTCAGCGCCGCCCGGATCAGCCTATGGCGCTGCTGTGGGAGTTTCCCGGAGGCAAGATCGAGGCCGGCGAGAGCCCCGAGCAGGCGTTGGCCCGCGAGCTGGACGAAGAACTCGGCATCCGCGCCATCATCGGCCCCCGCGTCACCCGCATCCGCCACAACTACCGCCATGGAGGCGCCGTCGATCTGCAGTTCTTTGCCGTCCACGAGTTCGCCGGCGAACTCGATAACCGCATCTTCCGGCAGTTGCGCTGGACCAAGCTTGAAGACCTCTCCGGCTACGAGTTCCTCACCGCCGACCGCGGCCTCATCCGCGATCTGGCCGCGGGAAAGCTGCTGTAGAGCGAAGTCCCGACAGGGCTATAAAAGGCCGTTTTATGCGCTAAAAGCCGCAAAAAGCCGCGATTTTCCGCGGTCGAAGTTTACCATTGAGATAACAGGGCGGCCTTTGCGTTTACATGATAAATCTCTGATTCTACATCTCTTAACCTTTCCGCCGGACCAAAGATGCATCCGAGAAAATGGGCATTTTGGTGGGGGGTGGGGGGTACGTATGGCTTCTCCGGTCGATGAGGGGTTTTGCTCCCTTGTTTTCTATCTACCAGTGTGCGCCGACGGAGGGTTATTTTCGGCAAGGACTGGCCGTCCGGGCGGACCTACGGTGGACCGCCCAGGGTTCGGCAAAGGCCTCTTGACCGCCGTTACGTTACGCGTTACGCTTACTCATGATTAAGTCCTTCCGCCACAAGGGGCTGAAACGCCTCTACGAGGACGACAACCCTCGCGGCGTTATGGCGGAACATCTGATGAAGCTGCGAAACATCCTCGCACGCCTGGATGCAGCCGGTTCCGTGGAGGATATGAATCTTCCAGGATTTAACCTGCACACGCTGAAGGGTCCATTGCACGGTTTCGTGGCGGTCACGGTTCGAGCCAATTGGCGAGTGATCTTTCGATTTGTTGAGGGCCATGCGACTGAAGTCGATTATCTGGATTACCACTAAGGAGGTTTTCCCATGCCGATGAAGAATCCGCCACATCCGGGCAGCGTTGTACTTTGCGAGTGCATCGAGCCGCTCGGCATCACGATCACGCAGGCCGCGCAAGCCCTGGGAGTCACGCGCACCACTCTCTCCGAACTGGTCAACGGCAGGCGCGGCATCTCGCCGGAGATGGCCATCCGGCTCTCTCAGGTCTTTGGCGGCAACGCGCAAAGCTGGATTACGCAGCAGGCTCAGTACGAACTTGCTCAGATTCCCGCGGGTCGCATTCAGCTCAAGCGGCTGGCCGTGGCATAATCCACCTGTGTAGGGTCGCAATGACATGCCGTCTTTGATGCGGGTTGGAAGGAGGAGGATTTCCTATGATGATTTCTTGGAAAGACCGGGACAGTGATCTCGATTGGCCACTTTCGACCGAAAAGAAGATTGATATCTTCTACCAGCAGACCTTAGGGTGGCAATTGCACGTAGCGGATCTGCTATCAAATGGAGGGGAGGAACTCGGAAACGGACGCAAGGTTGAGAGCATGAATCATTCAGGGTTTGCCGTCCTTCAGATCTGTCTCAGCTACTTTGAGACAATCGGCAAGTGTCGCGCGCTTGCAAACGGCGACGGTGCGAATTTCAGGGCCGGCACTCAGGACGTCTTTCCAGAATTAGCGAAGATTCCAACGATCGAGCGCGAGAGTCTGCTCCGCGTCCTCTATCACGATGCAAGGTGCGGCCTTTATCACAATTCGAGGACTCGCGGAGTGGGTCTTGGTCAACCACCAGGCGGGGAAGCATTGGCTTACGATCCTAAAGCGCAGAAGCTTGTGATCAATCCACATCGCCTCCCCAAGGTTCTCAAGAGCCATCTGGAACGCTACAGGACGGAATTGTTAGATTCGAAGAATGTCGCTGAAAGACAGCATTTCGTCAAGTGGTTCGATAAGAACTTCGGTCATTCATAGCTGGATACCCAGAACTCTGAATTCGGCCTGTCGCATCGCTGAACACACAGTCCTCAATGCCCCGGCATCATCCCCCACAGCATCACCAGCGTCATCCCGATCACGATGATGCTGGTTACCCACGCAATCACGTTCCACAGCCGGGAGTTCCTGTGCTCGCCCATCAGGTCTTTGCGATTGATGAGCATCAGCATCAGAATGATGACCACCGGCAGCAGGACGCCGTTGAGCACCTGCGAAAGAATGGCCACGTTGATCAGTTGCGCGTCGGGCAGCAGCAGGACGGTCAGCGCGCCGCCCACAATCAGCAGCGTGTAAAGCCAATAGAAGAACGGCGCTTCCTTGAAGCGCTTGTCCACTCCCGACTCGACGCCCAGGCCCTCGCAGACCGTGTAGGCCGTCGAGATGGGCAGGATTGAGGCCGCGAAGATCGATGCGTTGAACAGCCCGAAGGCGAAGAGCAGAAAGGCGTAGTCGCCGGCCAGCGGGCGCATCGCCTCGGCCGCGTCCGATGCCACCTGGATGGCCCCCATGCCATGCACGTAGAGCGTGGCCGCGCAGGCCACGATGATGAACCAGGCCACAATGTCGGTGAAGAGGCTGCCGACGATCACATCCAGCCGCGAGGCCGCGTAGTCCTTCACGCGAATGCCCTTCTCCACGATCGACGATTGCAGGTAGAACTGCATCCACGGCGCAATGGTGGTGCCCACCACGCCGATGGCCATATACATATAGGCCTTGTCGCTCCACACCGACTTGGCCGGCAGCTTGACCGTGGCCCACAGCGCATCGTGCCAGCTGGGCTGCGACAGCACCCCGGCAAAGATGTACGAGATATAGATCAAAGAGGCGACGATGAAGATCTTTTCCGTGCTCTTGTAGCTGCCCCGCACCACCATGTACCAGACCAGCGCCGCGCAAAAGGGCACGGAGATGAATTTGGAGACGTGGAACAGGTGCATGGAGCCGGCGATGCCGATGAACTCGGTGACCACGTTGGTGTAGTTGACCACCACCAGCAGCACCATGAGCACAAAGGTGAGGCGCAGGCCGAACTCCTCGCGGATCAGGTCGCTCAGTCCTTTGCCGGTGACCACGCCCATGCGGGCGCACATCTCCTGCACCACGATCAACGCGATGGTGATGGGAATGATGGTCCACAGGAGGGTGTAGCCGTACTGCGCGCCGGCCTGGGAGTAGGTGAGGATGCCGCCGGAGTCGTTATCGACATTGGCGGTAATGAATCCGGGGCCGAGAACGGCCAGAAACAGCAGTATCCGGATTCGCCAACGCTTCCACATCCCAGCCGGTTCCTAAGGAGGATTCATCTGTTTCCTCAATGACCATAACAGGCCAAGCGGGGAGACGCGAACCCTGGCGCACGGAACCCAGAAGCGACAAACTATAATTCTTTGCTTGGCCGGCGAGTCAGGCGCTGGCCAAAACCGGCTCGGCGGTAACGGCGTCCGCGCTCAGGCTCAGCAGGGACTCGACCACATCGGCGGCGCTATAGGTCGTCCGCCCCGGAGCCAGGAACTGCGCGACCGTATTCAGGTCGTCGCCGATGGTGACCAGAGCCGGCTCCACGAAACCGTCCTTGCGCGTCTGCTCGTAGCCGATGTTGGCCATCAGGGCGTTGCATAGGCACTTGCGTCCCACCGTTTCCTCGGCCTTGCCGCCCTTAGCCACGTAGTTGGCCACCGGCTCGGCGGCGCAGCGGTAGCCGATGTTGCCGTTCGGCGCGGTGTACGGTTCCCGCAGCAAGCCCAGGTCGCAGACCCTGGTCCGCGCCGCGGCAACCTCCGGATCGGAATATGAGCCTTGCAACTGCGCCACCTTGAACGGGTATCCGGTGGGCGAGGCCAGTGGATCGGTAAACACCTCGCCCGTTCCGGTCACAGCCTGGGCCAGGAGCGACTTCTTCAGGTCGGGACGCAGGCCGGACTCCTCGCTGAAGGCGAATGCCGTCCCCACCTGCACGCCCGCGGCGCCCTGATCGAGCGCCTCGCGCAGTTTCCGGGCGTTTCCATACCCGCCAGCCAGCCAGAAGGGTACGCCCAGCGCCCGCAAATCCTGAATGTTGACCTGATCCCGCTCGCCGTAAACCGGCTCTCCGGAGGCATTGAGCTGGAGCTTGCCGCGAGGAGGCGCATTGTGCCCCCCCGCCGTCGGGCTTTCGATCACCAACCCGTCCACGCGGCCGCTGGCCCGGCGCAGCATGGTCGTGGCCAGCGTGTTCGAGGAGACGATGGAAAGAAACCTTGGCCGGTAGAGGATCGGGAGCGGGCCTTCCGCGTACTCAGCCGGATCGAGGCTCATCTGCGTATCCTGTCCCGTCGCCGCGCCCGTCACCGCCAGCTTGTACTCGGCCGGATGGTGCATCGCAAAGGCGTCCAGCACGCCGGGAATGTGCAGCGGAATGCCCGCGCCCATCAGCACATAGCCCACCCCGGCCAGCATCGCGCCGTAGATCGAAGCGAGGTGAGGAATCTGCACCTTCTCAAGAAAATTGATGCCCACGGGATTCTTGTGCCCTTCCCGCGCCAGATATACCTCGACAAAGTTGCTCACGATGCACAGCTCGACCACCTTGCGCAGGTCGCGGCGCTGGTGCATGGGTATGGCCGGATACGGCGCTTCGCAGCCCTTGCCGCCAGGGATGAAGTGCTCCTCCCAGATGCGCCTGGCCATCTCGGGAAAGGGGAAGGCATCCAGGCCGCGGCGCATGTGTCCGCCCAGGTCGCCATCGGCGAGGCGGCGCACAAAGAGAGAATCCAGAGCCGTGCCGGAAACCACGCCCAGCTGGCCGAGTTTGGAGACGGCATTGGCCAGGCGCCAGTTGGAAACGCCCACGCCCATGCCGCCCTGAATGATCTTGGGAAACTGCATCATCCATAGTCTTTCACAATTTCGGATCATTCCGGGAATTTTATCTCACATTAGTCACAAGGCCGGAATCGAAGTTGGCAATCCTGCACAATAAACGCAATTTGAGAATCGTTCTCAAGGTCTGTTTTCAATAACTTAGAGCTTCTCGCGCAGGAAGCTGATCACATGGTCGGCCTGCACTACGCCCACCATGCGGCCCTGGGCGTCCACCACGGGCAGCGCGTGCAGGTTGTATTTATCGAAGAGTTCGGCCAGGTCGTTCTGGTGCAGGCCGGACGGGCAGGAGAGCACACGAGGCTCGGCCAGCACGGCCAGCCGCGTCTCCGGCTGCGCCATCACCACCCGCGCCAGCGTGATTGCGCCGCGCAGTACCCGCTTCTCGTCCAGCAGGTAGATCTCCGTCACGCTCTCCGGGTCGCCGTCGAAGCTGCGCAGGGCCTGCACCGCCTGGGCTACGGTGGACTGCATTCCCAGGTAGACGAAGTCGGTAGTCATGCAGCCGGCGGCCGAGTCCTCGTCGAACTCGAGCAGTTCTTCCACCTCCTGCCGCTCTTCCGGTTCCATCTCTTCCAGGATGGCGTCGGACTGCTCCTCGGGCAGCTCGGCCAGCAGGTCTGCGGCCGCGCCGGGGTCCATCTCCTCAACGATATCGGCGATCCTCTCCTCGTCCAGCTTCTCCAGCAGGGTCTTTTGCAGCTTGGGCTCGACCTCTTCGAGGGCTTCGGCGGCCACCTCTTCGTCCAGCGAGGCAAAGATGACCTCGCGCTCGGCGGGCGCCAGGTCTTCGAGAATATCGGCCAGGTCTGAGGGGTGCATCTCAGAGAGCCGCTCGTACTCGATGCGCAGCTTGACGCGGCGGGCCGGGTCGACTTCGATCACGTCGACGAACTCCCAGGGGATGCCGTGCGCGCCGAGCTTGCGCGAGATTGTTTCCAGCGTTGCCCGCGGCAGCAGCCCTTTGAAGACCCTGCGAAAAGCCCCGCGCAAGCCCACCTCGACCTCGACGACGCGCAGCAGGTGCGCCGCCCCGTGGCCCATCCACTCCAGATCGACGTCGTTGACGCGCACCACCTTGCGGCCGTGAATGTCGATAATCTGGCGGTCGATCAGATCCTGCCGCAGGTAGAGGTAGTTGCCCTCCTCCTTCAGCGAAACCATCGCTCCCGACGAACGCAATTCGAGTGTGCCGGCAGGCGTCTCCATCACGTCCTCTGAGGCCACGATGAACAGCCCGGTGCGCGTCTTCAGCACCAGCCCGGCCACCTTGCCCGCATCCTCGCCGGTGGCCACGGCGATATCCTTGAGCCGCCCGCGCAGGTGGCCCTGCGCATCGGTCACCGGAGTGCCGAGCAGCGCGGTCAGGCTCACGCGGGCTGTGGTGCGAGGGCGCATGAGGTGAGTGTATCGCTTTGGAGGCGGCCTGCGCCTGTGGATGCATCAGGTTGGAAAACTGCGACTCCGAGGGCGCGGGAACAGCTCGAATCTCCGCCCGCCGAAATCATGTCAATGATTGACAGTGCACTCGCCGGGATATACGCGCCTGACAAGAGATTCGGCTCCCAGGCCCAAGGAGATTCTCATGGATCACCGGATCGATAAAAGGACGGCTTTTCAGGCAACTTTTACAATGACGCCCGTGGCGTCATCTTGCTGAGGATGGTCGCCTGCGAAGCTCCGAGCGGCGCGATAGATGCCATGCACGAGTTCGTTCGCTGAATCTTGCCGATGGGCGCGCACGTATTCGAGAACTCCGTCGGTGCTGAACTCCACGTCTCCCGGCGTTGTCATCTCCGTCGTGCCGTCCGTCAATAAAATCATGATATGCTGCGAGGTCAAAGGTACTGTAGAGGTGACAAAGCTGGAATCGGGAAATAGTCCCAGCGGCGGACCCGAGCTTTCCAGCACATGATCGATCTCGCCCGATTCATTCATCAGAAAGCCTGAAACGTGCCCTGCGCTGGCATAAGAGAGTCTGCCATTCGTTCCATCCAGGCAAACCAGCAGCATGGTGACGAACCGGGCGTCCTCCAGGTCCGCAAGCAGCATATGGTTGACGCGGCTCAGTATCTTCGCCAAATCTGCTTCGACCTGGGCGAATGAGCGCACATAAGCGCGGGTCAGCGCCATCACCAGCGCGGAGTCCAGGCCGTGTCCACTCACATCGCCGATGCCGATGCAAATTCGCCCGTCAGGCATTGAGAACGAGTCCAGGTAGTCGCCGCAAGCTTCCTTGTCGGGGTAGATGGCGCAAGCGATATCAAATCCGGCGGCGCACGTCGCTGCGCCGGTATAGAACCGCTCCTGTACGTTGCGCGCCATTTGCAACTGGATTTCCCGCTCCTGCTGTTTGCGGAACACCGTTATGTCCTTGCACACAGAAACATAATGGGAGGTGACGCCTGCGCTGTCCTTGATCGGGCTGATGGTCTGCTCCGCCCAGTACAGTTCCCCTGACTTCTTGCGGTCCACAAGCGTCCCGCGGAAATCCTCACCTTGCAGAATCTGACCCCAGAGCCGGCTGTAGAAAGCCTTGTCTTGCAGGTTGGACTTCAAGATGCCAGGCGTTTTGCCGACAACTTCCTGGCGGCTGTAACCCGTAATGACTTCAAACGCTGGATTTACATACTTGATCGTGCCGTCGCGGTCGGTGATTACGACGCTATCGGCCGTCTGTTCCACTGCCCGGAAAAGCAAGCTGATCCGTTCCTGTGAGCGGCGCTGTTCCGATTCAGCGCGCATTTGCTCCGTCATATCGCTGACCATGGCCAGCGCGCCTTCAAAGCCCCCGTCCCCACCGATAATCGGCGAGGTCGTAACCCGCGCCCATAATGCTTCCCCATCCTTCTTGCGATATCGGGTTTCAATCTGTTCGCTGACGCCAAGGCGCAGGCGTTCCATCTCGGATTTCTTCTGCTTGATGTCACTCTCGAACATGAAATCAAACAGCGGCCTGCCCAGCATTTCCTGGGCGGTATACCCGAGCAGTTCTGCCATGCGCCCATTGACCAGGGAGGTTTCAAATTCGGCATTCACCTTCCAGATGCCCTCGTACGCGGTCTCTACGATGCCGCGATAATTTTTCTCGCTGTGCTCAAGCGCTTCCAGGGTGCTCTGCTTGCGTATGAGTTCCGCTCTCTCCGCGATCACGGCTGCCAATACCAGGCCCGAGACCGAGGTGACGGCGATAAATGACTGGAGCAGCATGGCGTTCTGCTGGGCGGCGCCATTGATGACTAGCCCGAAGCCGCGAACGGTTCCCCACACGGCGATGGCAGAACTCAAAAAGCTCACGGCTGCCGACCCCGGCACCTCGAACCGTATGGCCCCCCAGAGCACGAAAGGGAAAATGCCGAACGCGAATACACCGGCATGCATCGATCCAAGCCGTTGACCAAAGATCAACGACGCGCTTGAGACAGTTCCCAGCAGCAGGCACGCCAATTCGGCCTGCCGCCGCTTTTCCCTGACCGCCATCAGCCCCGTGACGGTCAGTACGAGCGGGGTAACGATCAACACCCCCGTGGCGTCGCCCAACCACCACGTCAGCCACGCGGGCGCATAACCGGAACCGGCATTCACGCCGGCCAGAGCCAAAACAATAGTGCCGATGGTCGCGCTTACCGCGGTGCCGCAAAAGGCGCCGCAAATACTCATTCCGAGTACATCTCGAAGCCTGGTGAGGGAAGGCCGGAATTCCGGCAGTTGCCGCAGGAGCCAGACGCCGCACAGCGGACCAGCCGTGCTGCCCAAAGCGGTTCCGGCCGCGGCCAGATGCGGGATGCCGGTAAAGAAATTTACGATGAATGCAGCCATGGCGACTGCCGGCCAGATGCGATAGCCGAAGATAAGCATGGCGGCCAGCGCGACTCCTGCCGCAGGCCACACGGGGGATACGGTTCCGCTCGTAAAAGGGACAGTCAGTCCAATTTCGCCAGCCAGTAAACAAGCGGCAAAAACGCCGGCCAGCTCCAAAATCCGGCGGCGTCCGCGATGACTCTGCAGGCGGTTCAGGTGCAATTCAGAGGTCGAATCAACACTGCGCGCGGCTGTCTTCAATATCCTCCCCTTGCTTGGGCATTTGGTAGTAGGATGCCGCCAAATAGTCTACTAGCCTGGATAATCAACGAATTTGAAGGCGCGTGTCAAGGGAGGAGGAAACTACTGTTTCTTGACACAACTCCTTGTCAGCCATGAAACTGCGTTCAGGCTGCCGAGGCGCGGAGGGGCGAATGTGTCCCGGAGCGTTCGGGAAAGGACGGAGACGAACCCGGTGAGCGAATCCAGGACAGGACGGCTGTGTTTTTCGCTGACATCCACCATGGAGAGCGTCGCCAAGGTAGAGGCGGCGGCGGAAAAACTGGCCGCCGAGGCCGGCCTGGACGAGGACGAGCGCTTCCATGTGACCATGGCGGTGCGTGAAGCGGCTGTCAACGCCGTGCTTCACGGCAACGAATACGACCCCGCCAAGCGGATCACCGTCAGCTTTGAAAACACGGGCGCCGCGCTGGTGTTTACCATCGCCGACCAGGGCAAGGGACTGAACCCTGAGACGCTTCCCGACCCTCTGGCGCCGGAAAATCTCCTGCGCGGCACCGGCCGCGGCATCTTCCTTATCCGTTCCTTCATGGATGAGGTGCACTTTCGACAACTGCATCCCGGAACCGAGTTGACGCTCGTCAAGCGTCTGGCGCTGGCGGGCAAAAAAGCATAAAGCGCTTGCGCAGGGCTTCAGCGGCAAACTGGGGTCAATCTCTTCCCGCCGCAGCGCCGGGGTTTTCCCGCTCCGCTGAACGGCAAGAGTGTGATAATCTGAATTCCAATAAGGAGGAATTCTCGTGGCACTTACTATTGCTTCCCGTGAAGTGAACGGCGTCGCCGTTCTGGACCTTAGCGGGCGGATCACTCTGGGCGAAGGCAGCGTGCAGATACGCGATGCCATTCGCAACCTGATCGGCAAAGGACAGAAGAGTATCCTGCTGAACCTGGGAGACGTGAACTATATCGATAGCTCGGGGTTGGGCGAGTTGGTGAGCGCCTACACCACGGCCAGGAACCAGGGCGCCGCGCTCAAGCTGCTGAAACTGACCAAGAAGGTACACGACCTGCTTCAGTTGACCAAGCTCTACACCGTCTTCGACATCTACGACGACGAGGCCAGCGCCATCGCCTCCTTCAAATAGACCAGTCCGGGCCGCGCCCGAACCCCCAACCATTGGAAAGGCCATCCCGCCGTTCGGGATGGCCTTTTTTCACGAAGAGTGTAAGGTCTTGGGTGCCCCACCGGGGTGCCCTCTGGGCCCCGCGTGTCGCCGCGGCGACCTTTTGCGGCTAGTACCGAGGCCGCGTGATTGTGTAATGCAAGGAATGTAGCGCCGGTCTCCAGACCGGCTGTCGTGCGGGCGTCCGCGCCCGCACTTGTCCAGGAGCAATTACCAAATTACACAGCCAAAGCACTAGAGCCTGCCCTGAGCGTAGTCGAAGGGGTGGGATAGCACGATGCCCACGCTATAGAAACTGCAAAGACGCCTTCAAAACTTGACTGCCGGCACGGCCCGCGCGCTCGGGCTGGCCGTGAAGTAGGCGCTGTTCTCCTTAAAACCGGCCATGCTCGCCCAGATGTTGTTGGGAAATTGAAGTATGAACGTGTTGTAGTCCTGGATCGCGTCGTTATAGCGTTTTCGCGCCACGCCGATGCGGTTTTCTGTCCCGGAGAGCTCATCCTGCAATCGCATGAACTGATCGCTGGAGCGCAGTTGCGGATAGTTCTCGGTCAGCAGCAGCAGGCGCCCAATCGCCGAGTCCAGTTGGCCGTTGGCTGCAATCTTGGCCTGCGGGCCCTGCGCATTCAGCATCCCGGCCCGCGCGTTGGCAATATCGCCAAACACCGTGCTCTCCTCTTTGGTAAAGCCCTTCACGGTCTCCACCAGGTTGGGGATCAGGTCGGCGCGCCGCTCCAATTGCACGTCCACTTCCGACCACATGCTCTTTACGTTCTGGTCCTTGGCCACCATCTGATTCCTGGCCGTTACATAGCTGCCAAACACCATCAGGACAACCAAAACCAGAACGCCTACGACTCCTAATGCAATCCAAAGTCCCTTGCTCATACCGTGTTTTTCTCCTCCGGTCCGCCGCGGCGGACCCCTTCATAAACTCGTGTAACTACCAGCTTCCGCCCGCGCCGCCGCCGCCAAAGCCCCCGCCGCCAAATCCGCCAAATCCGCCTCCGCCACCACCACCACCGCCAAAGCCGCCCCCGCCGAAACCTCCGCCGCCCCAGCTTCTTCCGCCGAAAACGCTGGAGAAGAGACCAAAACCCAGCAGCATGCGAAAAATGGATGAGCCACCAAAAAAGATCAGCAGGAAGATCAGTAGAATCAGCTTGCCGAATACCGCGCTGTGCCGCACCTGGCGCACCGGCGGGCTGGCCATTGCCGGCTCGTCCTCCAGCGTCACCTTGGCATCGGCGGCAATCGTCTGCGCCAACTCACCCACGGCCAGCGTCACAGCCCCGTCGAAGTCGTTGGCCCGGAGCTGCGGAACCATCTCCCGCCCGATGTCGCCCAGTTTGCCGTCGGGCAGGATGCCTTCAAGGCCATAGCCCACTTCAATCCGGCGCTGGTGGTCGTCGACGGCCAGAAAAACCAGCACGCCGCGATCCGAGCCTTTGCGGCCCATCTTCCACTTGTCCTCGAGCGCGTTGGCAAACTCCGCCGGGTCCGCGCCGTCCAGAGTGTGAATGGTGACCACGGCCACCTGCGCATTGGCCTGGGAGTGGTCCAGTTGCTCGCAAACGCGGTCCAGCCGCGCAATCGCCTCCGGCGAAAGCACGTGGGCAAAGTCGCTGACGTAATCGGTGGGTTTGGGCAGGTCCTCCACCCGCTCGGCAAAAGTGGCCGTGGCGGAGACCCCCACGAGTGCTGCCAACAGCAGCCGGAAAACGGTCGAATGTGCGCGGCGAAAGCCCTTCATCGCTTTCTATTGTACGGGTACGGCCGGCCAAAGGTTCCAGAGTTCAGCTTCTAGCCTCTAGCTTCTAGCTCTTAGCTGTCCGCAACCGAATCTGCTGTTTGGGTTTGACTCCGCATCCCCCGGGAAGGCAAGGCTAGAAGCTAGAAGCTGTCTTTGCACTACACTGGGAAGGAAATGATCCAGAACCCGCCTATCCTGCCGCCCATCGCACGCAAAAAACACACTGAGACCCTTCTGCATGGCACGGTCCTCACCGACGACTACGCCTGGCTGCGCGACAAGCAGGACCCCGAGGTCACCGCGTACCTCGAAGCCGAAAACGCCTACGCAGAGGCCGTGATGGCCCCGCTCAGCAGCCTCCGTGAAGACCTCTACCGGGAAATGCTCTCGCACGTAAAGCAAACCGACGTTTCGGTTCCCTTCCGCGACGGCGGCTGGTGGTACTACACCCGCACCGAAGAGGGGCTGCAATACGCAATCCACTGCCGCACCCATGGCGCCCCCAATGCAAGTGAGAACACGCCGGAGCAGGTGATTCTTGACGGCAACCAACTGGCCGAGGGCCACGCCTTCTTCTCCATCGGCGCAACAGACATCACGGACGATGGCCGTTGGCTGGCTTACACGACCGACACCACCGGCTTCCGCCAGTACACCCTGCACATCAAGGACCTGGTCACCGGCGAAACCCTTCCAGGCCAAGTCGAGCGCGTAGGCTCCGTCGTGTGGGCCGCGGACAACCGGGGTCCCCATCGACAGGTCTTCGTCGATGGGGTGGACAATCTGACCCTCTTCTACACCATCGAGGACGAAGAGCAGAAGCGCCAATACCAGCTTTGGCGCCACACCCTCGGCACGCCCCACTCCGAGGACAAGCTGGTCTACCAGGACGACGACGAGCGCTTCAACCTGGGCGCAGGCCGCACCCGCGACGGCAAGTTCCTGGTGCTGGAATCGGCCAGCCACACCACCACCGAAGCCTGGGTGCTGCCGGCCGCCGAACCCCAAGGCTCCTTCACCCTCATCAGTCCGCGCGAAGACGAGCACGAGTACTCCATCGACCACCGCAACGGCCTCTGGTTCATCCGCACCAACGACCGCGGACGCAACTTCCGCCTGGTCACGGCGCCGGTAGCCACGCCCGGCCGCGAGTATTGGACCGAGCGGATTCCCCACCGCGACACCGTCATGCTGGAAGACGTGGACCTCTTCGCCGGCTTCTTTGTGGCCTGTGAGCGCGAAGACGGCCTGCCCCGGCTGCGTATTGGCCGCTTCTCCGCCGAGGGCCCCGAGTTCGCGCATGCCGGCGAAATCGCCTTCCCCGAGCCGGCCTACAGCGCCCAGCCGCACATCAACCGCATCTTTTCGGCGACCGCCTTCCGCTACGCCTACCAGTCGCTGGTCACGCCCAGCTCGGTCTACGAATATGACGTGGCCACAGGCGCCTCCACCCTCCTCAAGCAGCTTGAGATTCCCGGCGGCTTCGACCGCGCCCTCTATGCCAGCGAGCGCGTCCATGCCACCGCCCCCGACGGCGTCAAGGTTCCGGTTTCTCTGGTCTATCGCAAGGACAAGCGGGTAGCGCCGGTCAATCCGTCCGTAGCGCCGGTCTCCGGACCGGCTGTCGTGCGGGCCTCCAGGCCCGCACAGAACCCCCTCTACGTCTACGGCTACGGCTCCTACGGCTACTCGCTTCCAGTGGCTTTCAGTGGGAACCGGCTCAGCCTGCTCGACCGCGGCGTGGTCATGGCCTATGCCCACATCCGAGGCGGCGGCGACCTGGGCAAGCCCTGGCACGACGCCGGCAAAATGCTTACCAAGCGCAACACCTTCACCGACTTCATCGCCGCCGTCGAGCACCTCACCGCCGCCGGCTACGGCGATCCTGCGCGCGTGGCCATCGAGGGCGGCTCGGCTGGAGGTTTATTGATGGGTGCGGTCTGCAACCTGCGCCCCGATCTCTTCCGCGCCGTTGTCTCCCATGTACCCTTCGCCGACGTGATGAACACCATGCTCGACGCCTCGCTGCCCCTCACCGTTCCCGAATACGAGGAGTGGGGCAATCCCAACGAGGAGACTTATTTCCGCTACATGCTGAGTTATTCACCCTATGACAACCTGAAGGCGGCTGGTTACCCGGCAATGCTGGTCAAGACATCGCTCCACGACAGCCAGGTCATGTACTGGGAGCCGGCCAAGTATGTAGCCAAGCTCCGCACCCTCAAGACCGATAACAATCCGCTGCTTCTGGTGACCAACATGCAGGCCGGCCACGGCGGTTCCAGCGGCCGCTACGACTACCTCAAAGAGATCGCCTTCGACTACGCGTTTCTGCTGCGCGAGTTGGGACTTTTGCGCTAACGAGACGGCGCTTAGCCTTCGCAGCCCAGGCTATGAATGTGAAAGCCGCGATCGGTGCGCCCACAGTCCCAACCCCGGATTCGCAATGAAGAACACTTCTTCACCATCCACAGTGTTATATCCATGCGATAACTTCTCGGGATCGTAACGCGTAAGCACTTCCCCAAGCTTACCGAACTCAAACCCGACGCCTTCCACCTCTTCCTTGCTGAGATGTCCAGGACACCACGTAATTGTGAACCGTCCCTCGGAAGACCCATGGATCAGGTGCGCCGCCGCGCTCAGATCGTTGGCCAGATCCGCGTTTGCATTGACGGCTTCCAGCGTTGCCGGAGTCCCCCGATAGCCGTATCTGCGGATCAATCCGTCGATTGTCTTGTCCTCGCCGAATTCCTTCACGCCCGGCGCCAGTACGATCAACTCCGCGCCGTCGGCCAGCGCCATGCGCGTGCGATAGACGGCCTTGTTGCCCAGCCATGTCGAGTGAAACTCCTCCGGATCGAGATATACGACCGCCTTCCGGATCGGCTCGTCGAGCTTCTCGAAGTTAACCTTGAGGCTCAGTTCGGCGGCCAGTTGAAAGCACTCGATGTCATCGCCGATGAACAGGCCGCGGACAGCCAGCCCGCCGCCCTCCCTGCGTCCGACCACCGTAAGCACATAGACGATCGGCAGGTGCCGCAGAAAATGATCGGATGCGTAATTGAGCACGTTGCGAACGGGATTTGTGGCGCGGCCCATGATTCGCTCCATTCCGTAGACCGCGCCCAGGTAATGGCTGCGGTTGATCCCCTCGCGGCCTCCCGTGCCCACCAGGATGTTCTTGTTGTAATTGGCCATGCCGATCACTTCATGCGGCACAACCTGGCCGATGGAAAGGATAAGATCGAATCCGCCCTGCGAGAGGAGCCGGTTGACCTGCGCCGGCCACGCATAGTTCAGCTTGCCCTCCGATTGTTCGCGGATGAACTCTGCCGGAACCTCGCCGAGCGTCTCGACATCGGTTCTCCAGTTGTGAACGCGAAAGAGATTCTGCGGCACATTGCCAAACATGTGCGCAATCTGGCCGGGCTGCATGGCTGTATGCGTTCCAAGGGCGGGAAGAACCGCCTTCAAGCGGTCGCCATAGTGCTCCCACGCAAAACGCGTCAACTCGCCGGCGCGGGAGTGTACACGGCTCTGGTCGGGCGGCACGGCAACCACGCGGTTCCGCTCGCCGAGCCTGGCGAGGCTTTCCGCGAGCAGATCGTTCAACTGCCGCGGAGACAGATCGGTTTCAATAGTTCCCGTAGCGCAATAAAGACTCATGCGGCCACCTCGAATCTCTTCATTTTAAGCGCGGACAGGAGATCCTGCCGACGGTTTCAGGGCGAATCGACGATGGTCGCCAGTTGACGCAATATATATACCGTGTCCTCGGGACTCCGATAATTGAAATCGGTGCCGAGCTGATCGAGCTGGTACGCGATGGCGAGCCGCGGCAACAGTGCCGCATCGAGATCCATCCGTCTCAGGTATTCCGTGCCAATGGACCTTGCTCGAAGGACCGGACTGCCTCCCTCCTTGCTGCCGAAAATACGGTCGTTGATGAACTGGAAACGGAACAGATCGTATCCCGGTAACCCGTCAAAGTCGGCCCACTCCCAATCGACGAGAACACAACCGGATTCGGGAGTTATTCGAATGTTCCATGGCGTGAAGTCCCCATGTACCAGTATCGTGGGAACGGCGATATCGAGATCGAGACAGGACAGAGAGCGGTTCAATATATCGGGAGCGATTTTGTCCAATTCAGCCCTGAATGGGCTGAGAGTGTTCGCCATTGCCGCGGCAAGATTCGCCAGGTTCCTGGAACTACCGCTTCGGGGCAGTTGGCACAGCAGGTTCATGTAGTCTGGCCGAAATCCACGATCTGGCATGAAACCATGCACATATTCTTGTGCTGCTGCCCGTAGATCGGGGTGAACCGATAGAACCTTCGGCGCCCAACTGTGCCCCTCGAGCTTACTGAGCACTTCAGCTTCATGCAGAACACTCGCTCCGCCCGCGGCTGTAAGTCCGACTTTGAGTACCGCGGCAATGCGATGCGCGTCATCGAGCAGGAATACGATCAATTTCCTGTTGAGATACGGACTCCCGACCAGGACGACAATCTCTCCTCTTCGGGATGGAATGCCGCACCTTTCGAACCAGCGCAGCAATCCTGTTCGCGAGATCGCTACGCTCGAGACAGAGCGGAAAAGCTGCAATATCCCGGCACGGGCAGCAATGCGAATGGCCAGCCATTTCACTTGACCTGACACACTGTAGGGCCGCCATGCGTTCAATACGGAGGCGGCCCCGCGGGACACTGCCGGAACCAGCCAACGGGGGCCGTTGTTTCCGGGAATCACAACATAAATATCCGGCTCTTCAGGGACGGCGCCGCAATTGATCTCCAGAGCATTCAGGATATCTGAAATGCTTAGTGCTTCAGAAGGTTGGGAGAGCTTTGTCGGCATCTCTGCCCACTATACTTCTTGGCAGTGCGATTGCAAAATGGAATTTGCACTGTTGTCCGGGTAACAATTCTCTGTGGACGACAACCTGGCCTCAATCAAGGAGATGGGAACAGTCGTACATCTCTTGATTTCAATTGCCTGAGACAATCGGCAACCGGGAATCTCCAGTGATTGCTAAATGAGAGAAGGAGGGCAGGCCAGAGCCCGTCAACCGCAAGGTTCTGACAGAGCTCCGCGATATATCTCAAAGAGGCTCTGTACATTTGCTTCGGGGCGGTATTGCCGCTCATATGTGCGTCTCGCCTCTGCTCGCAGCGACTTCTCGAGGTCAGGTGCTGTTGCGATCATGCGCGCTGCCTGTGCCAGAGCCTCGGCATTTCCGGGAGGCGCGAGCATCCCGTTTTGTCCATGCGCAACCAGTGAAGAGAGAGCTCCGATGTCGCTGGCGACAACCGGTAGCCCGGTGGCGAAGGCCTCCGGTATGACCATCGGAACTCCTTCATAGCAGAGCGAAGGAAGCAGCAGCGCGCGCGCGCCCTGCATCAGCCGTGCAACCTCAGAGCAGCTTTGAGAGCCCAGATACTCCAAGGCCCCTTTCGCGGCCGCGTGCTCTACTGATGCGCTCAACGGACCTGTTCCGGCCACCTTGAGCGGCATGCCGAGGCCATGTTCGGCAGCCGCGATGAGGGTTGCAATGCCCTTCTCTGAAGAGAGCCGCCCGGCATAAAGCGCATACCCGCCTTTGCCGTCCCCCAGTCCGGAGTCGGCTGCCGAATTCGGCTTCACAACGATCTTTGCGGGATCGACCCCGAGATGCCGCACGAACAATGTGCGGGCGAATTCGGTCAAGGCAATGAAGCGCGACACACGCGTATTCCATGTATGACGGAACTTATGAACCGTCGACATCAGGGCTATGGCGGCGGAACCTGCTCGGCTGCCCTGGTAACAGGCATGATAGACGGCCGGCCATGGAATGTTCTTGCCGAGGCACTGCTCGCATGGGCTGTTGTCGCGAAATAGCAGCGCATTGGCGCACAGCAGCCGGTAATTATGCAGCGTCTGTATGAACGGTATATGGGAATCGGCATCGTAGATAGCCGGCGTGAGTATCGGAAAGAAGTTATGAACATGCACGATATCCGGCCGAAACTCGGCAATTCGGGCACGCACCAGCTCTCTGGAGCGGACGGAATATACTACGTTGAACGCCGCGGCTGCGCGTTGCAGGGAACCTGTGATGCAGTCGTTCGATACCTCCAGCAAGTCAACTGCCGCGCCTGCCTGGCATAACATGGAGACCTCCTGGCGCACAGCGGCATCTTCTCCGCCCGCCACCTGGTACCGATTATGCAATACGAGTACGCGCATCTTCTCGCACCATCACTGAAAAAACGATAACTTCCTTGCCTCAGGTATTCCGCAGCGTGTCCTGGATGTGCCGGTAAGTGCGAGATACAATATGCCCCCAGGTGTTTTCCCTGGCAGCTTTGAGAGCTCGGGACGACATCTCCGCGCGAAGCTCCGGATTTACTGCCAATTTCCGCATCGCATCCGCCAGGCCGTCAACCACTTCCTCCCGGCCGCGGCCTTCCACCTCAATCTTGAAACCGCACGACGGCGGAAGCATGGCTCCCGGCCCGCCGCAATCCAGGCAGATGACAGGCAGCCCCTGAGAGAGAGCCTCCATGACCACAGTGCCGCCCGAGTCGTGCAGGCTGGGAAACAGGAATGCGGTGTGCTCCCGATACATGCTGAGCGCCTGTTCGCGTGGAACCCACCCCCTCCAGTCTACGGCGTGAGCTACGCCCAGCCGATCGGCCATCTTCTGCAGCCACTTCCTGTCCCGTCCATCGCCGGCTATCGTCAACGTGGCGCCTGGAAAGTCCCGGTGCATCCGGGCAAGCGCCTGAAGCGCAAGATGAATCCCCTTGAGATAGAGCAGATTTCCAACAAAGAGAAAGCGCGGCGTTGGTGGGCTGGCGGGCTGCTCGCTCAAAATCAGAGCCTCCTCGGTGCCGACATCCTGCATCATAAGGCACTTGGCCCGGTATGCCGGCGGCACATAGGCGAGCGTCTCCCTCGTCTTGCTCAGAATCACTGCCGCTTGCCTGAAGGATTGCCGCACAGCTGGGTTAAGCCGGGCGAACAGATTCAAAAGCAAACGAATTGAATCCACCGTTATGCCGCGGAACGGGAAGCTCCAAAGAAGCAGCGGCGGAGTCGCTTCTCCGCCGCCAAGAGGCCCCAGCACCAATGGAAGTCCAAGCCTTCCCATTAAAGATGGCTGCCGGAAATTCGCGAACGTGATGTGATGAACCAGATCGAAAGGAGTCTCGCGCGCCAGCCGCCTCGCCGCGCGGTAGGCCCCGCGCTGCCAAAGGGAGTAGTACACATTGATACCCCTCCCCCCTTTCTTCCACCATCGCATCCATCGCTGCAGGTCGTAACCGGCAACTTGAATCCGCAAATCCGCGTGGAGCGCCAATGCTCTTTCAAGGCTGGGGAGATTGTTCTCGCGCGTCAGTATGCACACCTCATGGCCCAGGCGCGCGATTCCCAATGCCCAGTGCCAGCCCATTCCCGGCTCTGAACCTTTGTCCGGCTCGCAGGCATAGGCGGATAGCAGGACCTTCAACTTCCCCGGCCTCCTTATCTGATCTCTATACTCCACTAGTACCGAGGCCGCGTGATTGTGTAATGCCAAGAATGTAGCGCCGGTCTCCAGACCGGCTGTCGTGCGGGCGTCCACGCCCGCACTTGTCCAGGAGCAATTACCAAATTACACAGCCAAAGAACTAGTTGCCCAGTCCTGATCTTCATTATAAACTTTTCAATCAACTTGCCTCGACAACTCCCAGGTTGACCGAAATCTCCAATCTCCCGCCGGCGCAGGCGGTTGGGGGTAGACTGTCCGAAGCCGGGATGTCAAAATGGAAATACAGGTTAAAGCTAACCGCATGGGACCAAAAACTGAATTGAAACGGTATGCCACGGATGCATCGGTGCATTTGGATGCTCTGCGCGGAATCGCGGCTGTTTGGGTGCTCCTGGGTCACAGCCGCGGATTATATATAAAGACGGGTCTCAGTGAAATTCTTGCCGGAAGTCTTGAAGGCTCTGTCGCCCCTGTTTCTTCAACTCCTGAGCCCATGGCAATCAGCCATCTGCGCTTCGGCCAACTCCTGGCCGGGCGGGTATCGGTTTCCCACATCGCCGTCATCGTCTTCTTCGTATTGAGCGGGTACCTCGTCGGTGGCAGCGTGCTGCGCACCATGCGCAAGGGCTCCTTTTCCTGGAAGAAATACCTGTTTCAGCGCCTCACGCGGCTGTGGATCGTTCTCCTTCCGGCCCTGCTTCTGGGTGCGGCTTTTGACGCGTGCGGGCTGTACCTCCTGCACAGCCAACTGGATATCTACAGAGCCGGCCCGTACGTCGCGCCGGTGATAGCCGGCCGGTTTACATTCGGTGCATTTTTTGGAAGTGCGTTCTTCCTTCAAGGCATCGTCACTCCAACCTTCGGCACCAATGGCCCCTTATGGAGCCTCTCCTATGAGTTCTGGTTCTATATCTTTTTCCCTTTACTGGTCACTGTGCTGCTAATATCCAAACGCGCGCGGGTTCGAGTTCCCGCGGGCCTTCTTCTGTTGGCGCTGGTGGCCATGTCCGGGTGGAAAATCGGAGCCTATTTTCTAATCTGGCTTTTGGGCGCGGGGATCGCCCTTCTTCCCCTGCGATTGCCCTCCAGGCTGAGAGGGATATCTACGGGCGCGGCAGGATTGCTGCTCTTGTTCACGATATACCTGGAGCTTAGATCCCCTATCAATCCTTTCTTATCCGATTTTATCCTCGGCGCCGTTTTTTCCCTCTTCCTCTGGACCGTGCTTCATGCACAGGAAATCAGCGTCCACCCGCTCTACCGCGCCTCGGCTCAGACTCTCTCGCACATGTCCTACACCCTCTATCTGGTGCATTACCCCATGCTTGTTCTTATCTCTGCCTTGCTGATGCCGGTCTGGGGACTTTGGCCGCTCTCACCCCAATCCGTGTTGAAGCTCCTGCCCATCCTCGTGATTGTGTTTGCCGCATCCTGGCTGGTGTATTATTGCTTCGAACGCAATACCGACCGGATACGCAACTGGCTGACCCGGCCCGCAGAGGGCCGGGCGTAGTTTCTGCCGCGTTTTCAGAAACTGCTTAAACAGGCGATTCCGGATAAACTCTAGGCATAGGACCGTTTGCGCATGAGAGAAATGATTTCCGATCCTCAGAAGAACGATCTCCCGCTGGTTACCGCGGTGATTACGACGCTTAACCGCCCGGAATTGTTATGCCGCGCCGTGCAAAGCGCTCTGCGGCAGACCTATAGCCGCATGGAAGTCATTGTGGTAGTGGACGGCCAGGGTCATCGACAAACTGAAGAAATGCTGGCGACTATCGCTGATGGCCGCTTGCGTGTCATTGTGAACGAACAGAATGTCGGGCTGGCGGAGGCCAGGAACGTTGGCGCCAGGAACGCGCGAGGCGAATGGATTGCCTTGCTCGATGACGATGACGAGTGGCTCCCGGAGAAAATTGAAAAGCAGCTTGCAGTCGCAAGGAAATTGAACGGCGAATACGTCTTCGTAGTTTCACGGTACATTGAGAAGACGCTGGAAATGGAAAGAACGCTCCCGGATGCCCTCCCTCGGAGCACGCAAAACTTCAGCGACTATCTTTTCTGCAAGCGGGGAATCAATCTACAGTCCTCCACGCTGTTCATTTCCAAAGCTCTATTGCTGAAAATCCCCTTTACCAAGGGCCTGAAGTATGTTGAAGATCGGGACTGGCTGCTGCGTGCGACGGCCGATGAACAAACGAAGATCGGCGTAGTCGAAGAGCCTTTGTCCGTGTATAACAATTTAGATGTGGGCGTGAGGGAATCAGTAATCGGTTCCTGGGAGACTTTGTATCTGTGGGGCATGGCCAACCGAAAGCTTTTCTCGCCGATGGCTTTTTCTTTCTTTATGGTTACCCACTGTGTGGCGCGAGCGCGACAAAATCGCGCATCGTTTCGAATCCAACTCCATCTGCTTATGACAGCGCTGCTGCTGGGCTCATTGAGTCCAAAGCCGATCCTCTACTTCGTGGGCTACAGCCTCATTCCTGAACCAAGAAGGCGCGCCATACGCAAGTGGATAGGTTAAGTTATAATAGGCACTGCCGCCGAAGACTGACAGTATCTGAACCTTTCTACCCAATGAGTTGCGCAGCTTGAATCTTATTATACGGAGATTTCGATCACTGCGGAGTCGACTCGCGGAGCAGTGTCGGCAATGATTCGCCGCGCCTTCGACCTAGACAAAGACCGATCCGACGACTTTCCAGGGGCACCGATCGCCGAATTCCACGATTTTCGGCAATCAGCAGGTTGCGTGCCAATCGTACCAGAATGAATAAAGCGCTCGTTCCTTAGAAAAATACGAATGCCTCGTTCTCAGATACAAAGATTTTGCTTTCTCGTGGGTCATCCAACCACCTGCGATATCATCACCCCACGGACCGCTGGACCCGGAACTCAGAACGAACCCTGAGCTTGCCGCGATCCTTCCCTGGACCGTAAGTCTCTCTGCGATTCTCGATAGGCCTCCGACACGAAGCCGGCCTCGCGCTACGCTTTGGACAAGGCGCCTGTAGAGATTTGCGGCGCCATTGGTCCCTATCGGGATCCACCCCACCTGTTTCACCAGCTTGAATTTCCGATAACCAACTTCCCGAAGCAACTCCAACATCGTCACAGAAGTTTCGTCGGAGAGCACAGCAGAGTCTCCGACACATTCCGCCTCCACGGAGATATACTTAGGAATCTTGCAACTGCTAAGGGCATCAACACAGAGCCTGTCATTTCCCTCAATATCGATCTTTAGATAATGGGGTACGCCATGCTCCGCCAGAAGCTGCGAGAATGGGACAGTAGAAACGGAGACCGATCTATGTGCGGTGCCGTCTCGCGATGCGATGGTCCTATCGAAGGAACTCCACTCGGGATTATCCGAGATCCAAAAAGTCGCCGTGCCGGATGTTTCCGATATGCCGACATTTAATAGGGTCAGCCTCTTTGCGAGTATCTCTTTGGAGAACCGCACCCTGGCCCTTTCAATCATCAACGGGTTCGCGTCAATCGCAACCACGTTGTAGCCGCGGAAGAGATAGTAGGCCGTATCTCCGCCATCGTACAGGCCAACATCATAGATCAAATCGGAACGTGCTTCCATCATCGTCCACCTGGAGTCACAAGCCTATACACCTGAATGCAACTGAATCGGAATCTCCATTTTCCTTTCCTGGCCGGAAGATGATAGATGCCCGATCGCTCGGCTCGCAATCCTTCTTGCATTCGTTCCAGGGGCAAAGCCGCAATCCGCCGCAGCATGCTTCCAAATAGCTGCGGGGAGCAATTGAAAAGACCAATAATGCCAGCAGGCGCCCCCGGATCCGGCAGCCCGGCTGCGCGTAAACCTACTCCATTGCGCCATTGTACATCAATGCCGGTCGCCTCGGCGCATCAACGGCGCCTGGAACACCCCGGCGAACGATATCTACATGCGCGAGGAGAATCAGATAGATAACAACCACATCATTCATCCCGGACATGACACCGTTTGACATGATGTTCGTGATCCAGATGCTTATGATCCAAATATAGAGCCCGGCAAAGGACGGATATTTCTTCCACAGCCGCGCTACTCTCCAAGTGGCGACTACAAGAATCGCGCAAGCCAGCAAGAAGCCGAAGATGCCCAATCCTGTAAGGCATTCCAGGAACCCGTCGTGAAGGTGAGACATGTTGGAAAGACTGCCTCCCCATACGCTGCTTAGGGCATGCTTGCCGCCGACACCGCCGCCGTAGCCGAGGAGAGGATGCTTTTCCCAATCCCGGAATGCGGCGGTCCACATAACAGTTCTTCCGCTCAGGGTGTCGAGGCCGGCCTGGCTTTGACCGCGATTGAGGCGTTTGATGAGGCGCGGAGCGAGATAAACACCGGCGGGGGCGGCGCATAGCAAGAAAGCAATCAGCGCGGCCTTATGCCGGCGCAGCAGGACGGCAACGACGCCGAGCGCCAATATCGCAAATGCAGTTCTGCTTCCAGCGAATAAAAAGATGAACAGAGCATAGGAAAGTTGAGGCAGGGCCTTTGATAGCTTTGCTCCGCCAAGTACGAACTCCGCAAAGGCGACCAATATGAATGCTATTGCCATATAGCCAAGGCCGTTCGATGAATAGAACGATGACTCGGCTGTCGTTTGCGTGAAGATTCCGGCCCTCTGCGCTGTAAAGCTCTCTATGCGCGCGAAATATCCCAGCACAGTTATGAGCGCCATCAGAGAAAACAGCAATAGAGTCATACGATAGAGCCCCTCCAGCCTGCGCAGCGCGTGCTGATCCCTGGAGGCTTGCAAAATGATGAGCGTCCCGATCATCAACTCGAATGCTTTTCCGGCGGTTTGCAAGTGAGCGGTGGACCACGCCAGGGACAATGCAAAATAACCGGCATAAACCAGGAACCATAGGCGCAGGTCGCGGAGAGTAAGCTTAGGGAAATAGGGCCGTGAAAGCAGCAACAATGCCGCCGCGAACGTCAAGGGCGCGCGAATCAGCCAGATCGTCGCATTACTGGCGTGCATCCCGGGCGCATTTGTATCCTGCAACTGCAGAAATTCAGCCAGCAGGAGCGCCAGCATCGCCAGGCCGGACGTTCCCGACCAGGCAAAGGCCGTCTTCCAGGAATAGATGTCCCACGGCAAAAATGTGAAGCGCCTCATGCCCAACTCGCTACCTCGGAACTCGAATGTCCCATGGAAGTATGGAAACTCTCATATCAGCAATGATCCAGAGTCATTTCACGGAATAGACAGTGGCAATGGCGGCCTCGTCGATAAGGGAAGCTCCAGTGGTGAGCACGGTTTTTATCTTGCTGACAGGCACATAGACGATATCCTGAGCCTCCAGGTGCAGCGGGATCTGCTTCCCTTCGGAGAACTTCTTATAGTTGACCGGATACTCGACATATGTCCCGTCGGGGTTGCGCCGGATGACCCGGATAGATTTCACAGCCGCTTGAAGGGTTGTGCCACTGGCGAGCGAGAGAGCCTGGGCGACATCGAGCTTTCCATCCTCTAGCATGAGGTAACCGCCGGGGCGAGTCACGGCTCCAAGGACATAGACGATGCCGGCACGCGGCACAATCACCGTATCGCCATCGTGGAGCATCACATTCGCAATCGACGACCCATCGCTATTGCGGCCGTAGGGATAAGCATCGATTGTCAAGTGGCCGTCGATCAGGTGGCGAACCTGCACCGTGCGGCCCGCCATTGGCGTCTCTCCGCCGACCTGCGAAAGAACATCCAGAAGCGAATGAGGCGCGAGCAATTGGACTCGGCCGGGCGCCTGCACCTCGCCCATCACTGCAACGATAAACGGCGCATACTGCTCGACGTTGATCATGATCTGCGGACGGATGAGAATCTGCTCCGAGGCCAGTTTGTCCTCAATGAGCTGCCGCGCCTCTTCAAGAGTGTTGTCGCCAACATGAATCGATCCGGCGAGCGGAAAGGCAATGTTGCCGGCGTCATCTACCCGGAGTTCGCCCGAAAGCTCCGGCTCGTCATAAACCTGAATGTTCAGGAGAAATCCTGGGGCGATCTTCAGCTTGGAGAAATCCTCCGGCACCGCGGTGAGCGTGCCCCCCGGCCCCTTCGCGGCGCCTGTGCCAGGAGAGGAAGCTCCGGCAGATTGCCCTATACCGTAGAGTGAGCCGCCAATCGCGGGTCCCTGCTGGGCTGATGCAACGGGCACAGCGAAGACCATCAGCGTGGCCAATGAGAATCCGATGCGAGTGGCGCTGGTCACGACTGGGAATTCTCCTCTCCGTAGTATTTGGAGTCTCCATAATATCCGTAGGCATAGTAGTACTCAACCGATCTTGTATCGACCGCGTTGAGAACGAAGCCGAGTTGCCGGCCTATACTGCGGTCCATCCATTCGGAGATGCGGGCCAGCACTGTTCGCGCAGTCGACCCGGAGCGGATCACCACGATAGTGCCGTCTGCCTTGGAAGAGAGAATAACCGCGTCCGTCACGAGAAGTATGGGCGGACTGTCGATGAGGATCAGATCATACCGCCCGCGCAGAAAGGCAAGAAGATCGTCCCAACGCGAGGATCCCACCAGTTCGGCCGGATTCGGCGGCGCTATGCCGGCCGGAAGCAGCCAAAGGTTTTCCACTGCGCTATGCGGCCGAACCGCGGCCTCAAATGAAACCCGCCCGGCGAGAACCTCGCTGAGGCCGGGACTCTTCTGGGCTCGAAACAACAGATGCATCTTGGATTTGCGCATATCGGCGTCAACAATCAGAACGCGCTTTCCCTGCTGTGCAAATGCAATAGCGAGGTTATAGCAAATCGTGCTCTTCCCGTCACCGGTCAAGGGACTGCAGACAATCAAAGCCTGCAGCGGACTGTCTATGGCGGATAGTTGAATCGCTGTCCGCAATGCGCGATAAGATTCCGCGGCGGGCGCCTTGGGCTGGCTCACCAGCAGACTGGATTCCTGATACTCTCCAGTGGAAGCGGGTGGCGCATTATCCCCGGCGCGCACGAGCGGGATGGCAGCCAGAACGGGATAACCGGAAATCTGCTGAACCTGTTCCGAAGTTACGACAGCATCATCTAAATTCTCCCTGATGAAGGCGCCCGCGATCCCCAGCAACAGGCCGGCGCTGAGTGCAACAGCTGGGTAGAGCAGCCAGTTTGGCCGGGCCTGTCTCGCAGGTGGACGAGCCGGATCCACGAGATCGAGGTTTGTGGCCTTGACGCCGGCCGTTACCCCTGCCTCCTGGAGCCTGGTGTGAAGCTGTTCATAGAGGACGCGGCTTGAGATCGCCTCGCCCGCAAGTATCTCCAACTGCACCATGCTGTCGTTGAGTTTGTTTACCACATCCTCTTGTTTGGTATACTCTTCGCGAATTGCGCCTTCTGCCTTCTGTGCAAGGGTCAGATCGTTCTGGGCGCGCTGATTGATGCGCAGCAATTCCTGGTGAATCTGTTCATTGAGAGCGGTAAGCTGACCTTGAAGCTCGCCCAAACGAGGGTTCTTCGCCCCATACTTGGTAGAAATGTCGCCATAGTTCACTTTTATGGCAGCTTCCTGTTCGCGAAGAGCTTGTAGCACTGCCAACCCATTGCCCTGGCTGATAACCGCGGACCCTCCGCCCATCGAAGACAGATCGCTGCTCCCGAGCCCGAGCACAACCTCAGGGCTTTGCGTTTGCGTGAGATGATAAATCGCCTCTTTCGCAATCCGATTTGCCTCGGCGGAAGTCAACTCCGCATTCAAGGCGGAGAGTTTGTCGACTGCTGGAATATGAACCCCGCCACCGGAGCCGGAAGCGCTTCCTCCTCCAGAGGAGCTGGAAGCGCCGTTTGTCTCCATGCTCATGCCAAGCATGAGCACAGTCAACCCGGTTTTCCGCTCGTAATCTGCCAGCTTGTTCTGCGAATCATCCACATTCGCCTTTAGAGTGCCTAGCTGGCCTGAAAGCCAGTCAGAGGCTCTGGCTGTTGACTGGTAGTGCATCTCGAGATATGCGTGGATGTAAGTGTTCACGACCGAATTCGCAATTGCAGCCGCCCTTTCGGGATCATAATCGCGGTAGGTGACCTCGATAAGCCGAGTGTCCTGCTTGGGAGCTACCTTAAGGCGCGCCGAGATAAGCGAGAGTATCCGCTCCCTTGTAGCAGGAGCCATTTCGAGGGGAAGACCCTGCTCGGCGTTGATTCTTGAGTTCCCACCGAACCATCCCGGTTTGTACTTATATTGATAAGGCGCCACGCTCTGCAGATTCAGTTCGCTGACAACCTTGAGAAGAATGGTGTCGGTTTGAAGAACAGCGGCGTTGGTCTGAATTTCGCTCTTTACGTCGTCCGAGCCGCCAAGGGCCGACGCCATGCCTGCGAGAGAACCCAGATCCAGGCCGCTCGAGGCATCTCTGTCTACAAGCAACGTCGCCGTCGACGTATACTGCGGGCGCATCATAAAACATCCCAGCAGCCCAAGCGCAAGCGCTCCCAGAGCAAACGACAGTATGAAATACTTTCTTTTGCGCCAAACGCGCAATATATCCCGCAGCGACTCCTCTTCATGCACCCGCCCAAGAGGATCGGATGCGAAAGGCGGGTTAGGTCCCTGAGGTGAACGGGAAGAGGTTTTTGAACTTCCTTGGCTCATTAGTCTCTGTTCGCAGGACGAACAACTCCTGACATCCGGTGGATTCTGACGCAAATTCCGTGTATTAGAAGTATAGGGTCTGGTGGCATTGAGGTCAATCGAAATCTCGCGGTGTCTTTCGCCCATCGCACGCGGCAATCACAAGCGAACTCCGGCAGTATGTTCCAATTCAGGCTTCAATGAAAGACCGGACCTGATGCCGTAGCGGCCGTACACAAAATCCAGCAGGCTTCGGCGAAGCTGTTCGCGCATGGCTTCCGCATCCGAATCCGGGATAGCGCAGTAGCACTCGGCGTCGAGGAACTTTCTTCCTTTTCCGGGCCGCATCTTCCTTTGGCCGGCGTTTGCTTCTTTGGCGACAACCGAGAGGCGGAATTCCGAAATGGGAAGCTTTCGCCAACCGAGGGCAAAACCTAGTCTCATTGCGATGCTGTTCTTCGGGGCTTCAAAATAGCTCGGCTCCAGAAACAACTTCTTAAACTCCGGCTTGAGCGCCTCGACGGCCTGGCGAACCGCATCTGGCCGGGGCGTTTCCACCACAATCACGTCGGCGGCATCGAACGCCGCGCGCTGGATACGGCAAAAGATGCTTTGCGCCAAGCTCTTGAGAGCGCCGATCGGATGACGCGCGATCCAGCGGCCCTGCAATCTCCGCAGCGAATAGCGAGCTTTGAGTTCCTCCACACTGGACGATGCGAGCAGCGAGACACCTGCCGGTCCAATGGTGTCAATGAGCCACTCCCGGTCAATTTGTTCCGGAATCGAGACGGGCATGGGAAACTCATGACCGAAACGGATCAAGTCTCCGCACAGCAATGGACGTATGCAGGCCTTGATGAACGTGCCCTCTTCCGACAGGCGGAACGGGCCAATCGTTTTATCGCTTTCGATCAGCCTGAGCATATGATCGGGGCGCATCAGCTCGATCCATTTGGCCCGCCATACGCCGGTGGTGCATAGGAAATCTATTGGCAGTCCTTCCCGCTCGTCTTCGCGGATGAGAGAAAGCTGGTGAAGCCCCCAATGCGACCAGCGTGAAAAGGCTTTGGTGTATCCGCATTGGGCAGCCTTATCGGCCGCGACGCAAATCGCCTTCCTGGCATCTTCAAGAGCGATCGCCAAATCCAGGTCGCGGCCGATCGTCTGCGGATAGCCATGCGTTCCGTGCACGACGGCATAACGTATGCCCTCGCGCTCCAAGGCGCCGGCAATTTCCTCAGCCAGTCGCAGGCGGCTCATGGTCTCAGACATGCAACTCCTGGTAAAACTCGCGCATTTTGCGGGCAATGAAATCCGGTGAGCATTCCTGCTGCATCCAACGGCGTCCGGCGCCCGCCACCTGGGTAATTCTATCGCGGTCTTTGAGGATTGCAGACAGTATCTCGGCCGCGCGCTCGGGATCGAGCGGAATCTCGAAGGCCGCCTGACTCTGCCTCAACTCCGGCATCAGGTCGCTGGTCGAGCTCACCAGCGCGGGAACGCCAAGCCCCATCGCCTCCACCAGAGATAAGCCGAACAGCTCGAAGCGCGAGTGCTGGATATAGAAATCGCACTCGGCCATCGCGCGGAATTTCTGTTCGCCGAGCACCAAGCCATGATCGATGATAGGGATCTCGCGGTATTTCTCCAGCAGATCTCTTATTTGCTTGGCAAAGCGGTCTTTGATTCCGCCGTACAGATGCAACTCCGGCTTCAGTCCCTGCTTCCAGAGCAGGCGCAGTGTTTCCGCCGTAAGGTCGAGACCCTTGTGCCAGATATCATAACGCCCAAAGAAAGCCAGCTTCGGGGCAGCCGCATCGCGCAGGCCTTTCCACGCAATCCCGGGCGGTATCTCAACGGCGTTGGGGATCACCGCCGCCCGGCGCGGAGCCCCGAAATCGCGCACGTAGCTGTCGCGCTCCGCTTGGCTGACAAAGTGAATTCCGGCGGCGAGCTTGTGCACGCCGCTTTCCACCAGCTTCCAGTAGATTCTCTTGCTTGTGCCTCGACGGAGCATCTCCGTCGGGTTCAATCCGCCGTGCGTGGAAACCACGAAAGGGATATCGCGCCTTTTCAATGCGCGCGCGATGTAGTGGTACTTGGGCACGCGGACATATTGCAAATGCGCCACATCGGGCCGAAGCTCGCCCAGGAGCCTCTCGAACACGCCGCTGGGATCGGACCAGAAGTTCATCCATCTGTCGCAGGGAAAGCCGGCGAACGTTACTCCTTTGGCGGCGGCAAGCTCTCGTTGTTCCTGCGACACCGGTTTGCCCACGCGCATGATGGTGACCGCATCACCGGCGGCGGCCTGCGCTTTCGCCAGCGACCACAGCGCGTTATAACTTCCGTTGGTCGTCCCGATCTTGAAGGGACCGATGTGAACGATTCTCATAGGCTGGTCTCGGCCTCGCGCTTCATCCTGCTCATCAGCGCCATGGTCACGATGCCCAGCATCACCAACTGCGATGCGAAGGAGGACCAGGCTGCTCCCGTCACTCCGAAATGCGCGATCAGAGGAAAGATGGTTGCAACCGTCAACACGCCGGCGGCCGCCTGTGCCGCGAACAGCGGCCTGGTATTTTCCAGAACGCGCAGGCCAAAGCGCGCCGGAAGGGCGGCGGAGGTCAGAAAGTAAGTGGCCATGATAATGGCCAGCACGCCGGCGAAGCTGCCGTATTGACGCCCATACAGGAACGTCAGCAGCCAGCGGCCACTTAGCGCAATGGTCAGGCAGAGCACCCCGGCAATAGACATCACAGCTTTCCCGGAGTTTCGCAGATAGGACCGCAGGGCGCCGATTCCATGGCTGTGAAATCTCCGCGCTGCTTCGTTCGGCAGATAATTCTCCAGACTGTTGAACAGGACAAACAGAACCTGGCCCAGGGTCTGTGCGGCGCGTACTCCGCCCGCGGCCGCCGGTCCCAGAACGATGGCCGCCGCCGGCAGGAAGAAGTTTCCGGAAGTCCACCCCATGATGGCCGAGCCCACAAGCCATTTGGAGGACACCCAGTGCCGCGATGCCACGGCCCGCACAGCGCCCCATTCGATTTTGTAGCTTCCGAAGGTCAGGAGTCCGAGGACGAATCCTGCCAGCGAAGTCAGCCCCATCACCCACAGCGCGATCCGCGAATCCACGCCGTGAGCCCGAAACAGGACGGCGAGAATCAGTATCTGCGGCAGAAAACTCACGGCATCGTTCAGCAAGCCCAGCTTCACGCGGCGCGTCGCGAAGAAGTAGCGCCGCATGAAATCCTGCATCTGATAGGCAAAGACGGATACGGCAAGCGGCAGCGCCAGCGGTCGGATACCCCATGCCGGCCAGAAATGCGCCGACAGAACGACTCCCGCTTCCACCAGCAGCGAGGCCGCACAGGCAAATACCGTTTGCTGTAACAGCACCGCGGCGTAGTAGCAGGAACCGATCTGCGTCTCAAGAATCGGGCCGACGCTTACCATGGGCGCGGTGATTAACGCGCTCTGTATGCTGTTCACAAAAAGCACTGAGGCCCAGGCCAGCGAGAAGACGCCAAATTCGCGCAAGCCTACCAGGCGCGCCACCAGGATTCCGGAGAGAAAGTTAGCGACGCTTACCATCGCCTGATCGGCAAGCGCCCAGGACTCGCGGCGCGACAAAAGCACGCCGATAGGGCGATATATTCCTTTCGAAACCACCGTATCCGCACGCGCTTCGCATTCCGCCGCCGATGATTCCCGCACCCTGGCCTCCACTGTTTTCCGTCAGCGCCGAAAAATTGTGCTATCTATTCTGTACACCGAAAGACCTGCGCGCGGTGATCTGTGCCGTCCGCCCTGCTACATTTTAGAGATTGTCGCTGGAGATGCAAAGGATATTGTCTGGCCTCAGCGTCACACCCTGGACCTGCGCCACCGGATTCGATGGACGGAGAGTGGCTTTCAAGATGACTCACAGGGCGGGAGGGCGCCCGAAACATCGTTTCTGGAATTCCTGCGACGTTTATAATATAACCGGTCAAGCTATAGTTCCGGCCGGAAATCATGCCCCTGGGATTCTCCCGCCGGTCAACTTCTTCACTGCCTTTCCGGAGAACATTTTGAGTGAATTTCCTGCAAGCGCCCCTTCATCGCAGTGGCCCCGGAGCATCAGGAACTGGATCAGCCCGCCTGCGCTCTTGGTCGCGGTCATGGGCCCGGACGGGAGCGGAAAGTCCAGCGTGATTGCGGCGTACATGCGCGCTGTGGGCCCTGCCTTCGCGGGGACTGCCTGTTTTCATTTGCGGCCTAACCTGCTTCGCGGCTCGTCTGACGGACGAACGGACAACACGGATCCCCATGGGCAGATTCCGCGCGGGGCGCTGATGTCCGCTGCTAAGCTGCTGTTTCTGTGGGTCGATTATGTGCTGGGCTATTGCCTTCGCGTGCGCCCACTCCTGGTGCGCTCCACGCTGGTCGTCTTCGACCGCTATTATCAGGACCTGCTGATCGATGCGCGGCGCTTTCGCTATGGCGGGCCGCGGTGGCTGGCGCGCCTGGTTGCCAAGCTGATTCCCATGCCGGATCTGATGCTCGTCCTGGATGCGCCGGCTCATCTGCTCCAGGCCAGAAAGCAGGAGGTCTCCGCGCAAGAGTCCGCGCGCCAGGCCAATGCCTATAGAGCCATGGCCAATTCCCCGGCTCTTCGCGGACGAGCCATCCTGGTCGATGCGGCGCGCCCTCTGGAGCAGGTGGTCCATCAATGCGTGGATGAGACACTGGCCTTGCTGGCAATGCGCACGGCAAAGCGGCTCCATCTGGACTGAGAGCGGGCCAGGAGAGCATGGCTGTCGGCAGGCGATCGAAGCCTCGGAAGTGGAAGCGCTGCTCGGCCGGCGCTCTCAGGAGCCGTCCTGCCGGCCGGCCGGCGATTTCAACCCGCCTGCGGTTTACCTGGCGAGCAACTCCTCATTCGCAAGAAAATCCTTGAGCGCATCCTCCAGAGATTTGTCGCGATCGGCAGGCGCCCAGGCCGTGTTCCACAAAAGGTAACTGCCGGGCACGGTCAGGGTCTTCAGGCGGTTCCCGATTGCGCCCAGGACCGCAGTCTGCCAGCCGTGTTGTTCAAGAGCGTAGGTTCCTGTGATTCCCCCTGCCGGCTCCGGGCTGCGGATATCGGCAATCAGCGTTCCCGCATAAGCAATGGCGATGGACAACGCACTGCCCTTCAGCCGAGCCATATCCAACTTGCAATTGAACAGCACGCCGTCCGGGGAGTCAGTTTCGCCCTTCGCGTCGCCCTTATTGGTGGCTTCATTCGCAACGCCGAATCCCAATGCCACGCCATTGTGATCGCCCTCCTTTGGGAACGCGGCGGCGGCGCGCTCCAGCCGGTCTCCCAGCGGGCTGCCGGAGGGGAAGGCCTTCGCAGTCTTGTGCGCATCCGCAACCGGGTCTTCCCCGCCGGTTTCGGACACAATCTCTCCCTTGGTAATCGCGGCGGTCTTCGAGTAGTCAATCTCCTGCGATGTCACATCGGAGACCGATTGCAGCACCAGGCGCGCGCTGTAGGCATTCAGATTCCCGAAGCCGCTGATGCCCACGATCTTCCCCGCTTTGTCGCGCTGCAACCCTGCCGCGGCTCCGTCCAGCCGGCCCACAAGGGTCGCGCTCACCGCGTACCGGTTGCACCCGAGGCACATTCCGTCGCCCTTGTAAGGAGTGGAGAGCAAGGAATCGAACTTTTTGAACTCCTTGTCCTTATTCAGTTGCACCGGCGTCCGCTCAACAGCCGCGACCGTCCCGGCAAAGTTCCGCGCGGGCAGCAATTGCAGGATGGCCGCCGGACCCGCCTTGGCCTTGGTTCCCTCCGGATAGGCAAGCCAGATGGCGTTCACCTGCTGGCCGCAACCCGCGCCCTTCACCACGAACTGGTCGAAACCAGCCGTGACCGTGCCCTTCACGCGCACGATCTTTCCATTGAACGACTGCGGGTTCTTCAGAATCTCGCAGACGGTTGCATCGACCGCCTGCGCGTGCAGGCAGCAGGAAAAGGCGCAGAGGGCCGCCAGAGCAAGAAGACGTTTCATGAGAGTCTCTCCTGTTGATATGCGAGCCTGCATCCGCGGCGAAGTCGAATCGGCGAGCTGTCAGGCTCTAAAAAAGAGAACAGACCAGCCTATCACGCCGGACAACCCTGTTTCACGCGCCCCGATCACCGGTACAGGGCAATCGCATGAAAGTGCTGGTAAGACCCCTTGCACCCTGCTCCCGGAGGGAGCCAACGAGAATAGCCCAGGGCCGGGGTCCCCGGCACGCGCGGTTTTCGCGTGCTGGGGTGGCAGGGTGGAGCGAAGCGCAACCCTAGGAATGCTTCAGAGAGGAGGCCAGCGACATACGCCACCCCGCTCGCTGCGGCAAGTATCAGCGCACGACCGGGTCTCTGGCCTTGAAACCAATGCAAAAAAGATCGCGAGCGGAGGCAAATGGGGGTATATTGGTTCGCAGCCGAAAGGCAAAACGGAAATTCCGGTCCATATCTGCGCTTACCAATCTTCTATCTAAATCTAGGAGTGTCCGTTTTTGAACAGAAATGCTCTTTCCCAGTGCCGCAATATCTATCTGATGTGCTAAGTCCAATCAACCCGGGCCGGAATTCGTGCTCGAAACAGCCCCAACTATCAATTTGATTGCTGAGGAATAATGCATGCACGTTCGTGTTTCAAATATAGAGGAGACGCTGCCTGCAACGCTGTCCGCCGATTTCGCCGACTGGGACAGCGGAAAACCTCCCGCGACACTGCCCGCCAACTTCGACGACTTCGATGCTGCTCTTGGTTCTTATGCCGCCCCACAGCCACCCGCGAATCCCGCAACGGCGCATGCCATCGTGTCGCATCTGGTAGCCTGGTTGCATGAAACCACTGCTTGGCGCACGCCAGCAACAGCCCACGTGGATGCAGAAGAACTATCTGAGCCGATTCAGTCCAATCGCGCGAATCTTCCGGGAGGGCTGGATAGCGGGTTCGAGGGCAAGAGAAAGCACAAGATGACGTTGGCGTTTGCCGCCATCGGGTTGACTCTGCTTCTGCTCAACCCGTCCCCGCAGAGGTATTATGAATCACCGCCCAAGACGGCCGTGCTAACCCAATCGGTTGTTCAGCAGCCAACGATGGTAACGCAGACAATAACGGCGCCGACACCGGCGAAGCCATCGCCGGCGAAGCCGATGACGATCAAAGCACCTATAAGCAACGAGAGTTTCGAGGAATCAAGCAACAAGAGTCTCGAGTAATCAAGCAACGAGAGTCACGCGGAATCGCCTGGCACTCAGTAAGCCATTCAATCAATAGCCACTCAATTGCTTGAGCAAACGACCGCCGGGTGCCCCACCCTAATCCAGCCGTAAATGTGGGGGTGCCCCATCCTTCCCGCAGTCTCATCGCGGGAAGGGTGGGAAAGCATGAACCTCAAACCTCTGGTTTTGTCGAGCCCTCAATCTCAATCCTTGGTAAATCGCCAAACCACTCATCAAGGCCGGCGGCCCCCGCCGCGCATCCCGTCTCCGAGCTATCAGCGGACGACGGCCAATCCGGGAGCCTCCCAGTCTCCAGCCCTGATCGAAACACAGCCAAAACAGCCTCGATTTCGCGCTATAAACGGCCAAATAACGGCCAATAACATGCTAAAAACAGCCCCTTTTCAATGTTTTGGTCCGCCCCGAAACGGACATTCCTGCAAAATCACTCCTGCTCTAAGCGGACATTCTTGACTTGCGGAGATGCCTTCTTCATTCCGTGGACTTATAACCGGACGAAACGGCCTTTTTTGTCGGCTTATAACCCTACAAAAAAACACTACGGGGCCACTGCGGGGCGGAATTCGCAAAAGGTCCACCTGCAGGACTACGTATTTGCTACGAGTTTATCGCGGAACGGCTTTATTCTGCGCCGCAATCCACCCGTCGATCCGGTCGCTGAGTACGTCCAGCGGCAACGCGCCTGAGTCCAGCACCTGGTCGTGGAAGGCGCGCAGGTCGAACTTGTCGCCCAGCGCCTTCTTCGCCCGGTCGCGCAGCTCCAAAATCTTGAGCTGGCCGATCTTATAAGCCAGAGCCTGGCCGGGCCACGCGATGTAGCGGTCCACCTCGGCCTGGATGCTGGTCTCGTCGATGGCCGAGTGGTCGTGGAAGTACTGGACCATCTGCTGGCGGGTCCAGTGGTGGGAGTGGACGCCGGTATCGACGACCAGGCGGATGGCGCGCCAGATATCGGCCTCCAGGCGGCCATAGTCCGAGTAGGGGTCCTGGTAGAGGCCCACGTCCTTGCCCAGCCGCTCCGAATAAAGCCCCCAGCCCTCGACATAGGCCGTGTAGCCGCCGTATTTGCGGAAGGTGGGAACGTCGTCGAGCTCCTGGGCGATGGAGATTTGCAGATGGTGGCCGGGAAGGCCCTCGTGGTAGGCGATGGCCTCCACGCTATAAAGGTTGCGGTCCGTGGCGTTGTAAGTATCGATGAAAAGACGGCCCGGCCGGCTGCCGTCGGGTGCGCCGGCCTGGTAGTAGGCGGGCGCCGAGTTCTTCTCAAGGTAATCAGGAACCGCGGCCACTTCAAACTTCGCCTTGGGAAGACGGCCGAAGAGCTGCGGAAGTCTGGCCTGCATCGGGCCAAGGTAGCCGCCGTAGGCCGCCAGCAGCGCCTCGCGCGAGGCTGGATGCAGCTTGGGATTGCTCTTGAAGCTCGCCCGGAAGCTCTTCAAATCCGCAAACCCCAGCTTCTGCGCAATCACCAGCATCTCGGCCTCGTCGCGCTTCACCTCGTCCAGGCCGATCTGATGAATCTGCTCAGCGGTCAGGCCGGTCGTCGTCGTCCGGCGGATCAGAAACTGGTAGTACTTCGCCCCGTCGGGCAGCGCGGAAATCCCCGGCTGCTCCCGGCCGGCGGGAACGTAGCTCACCTCAAGGAAGCGCGCAAACCGCAGGTAGGCCGGCAGCACTTCTTTCCCGATGGCGTCCAGCATCTCGGCCTTGATGCGCTCCTGCTCGGCGGGCTTGATGGCGGCGGGAAAGCTCTTGAGCGGCAGCGCCAGCGGCGAATCCTCCGGCTTCTCGCCGGCCAACTGCTTCACCTGTTCGAGCGCCTTGGCCAGCAGATACTTGGGCGGCACGCGATGGTCTTCCATGCCGATGGACATGTTGGTTGCCACCTGGTCGAAGGCCTTGGGAATGGCGTGCAGCCGGGCGATCCAGTCGTCGTAGTCCTTGACGGTGGCAAAGCTGAGCTGAGCCACGAGTTGCGGGTAGGTAGTTTGGATGCCGCCCATTTGGTTCATGGGCATCTCCCACTGCTTGAACTCCGCGGCCTCCTCGTCCTCGGCAAAATGGCGCAGCAGCAACTCGCGGCTGATCTTCTCCTGGTCAGTCAATCCGGCGGGGTCAATGTCCGCCAGCCGCAGCAGAAAGTCCTGCTCGCGGGCGAGGCCCTCGTTCACGGCCTTCACGGAGTAGTCGGAGATCTGGTCGTTGTATCGCTTGTCGCCCAGCGACGAGGCAAACTCCGGGGAATGTTTGAGGTTGTCTTCCCAGTAGTCCTGGAAGATCGCGTTGAGGGCCTTGCGGTTTGCCTCGATCGAAGCCGCCGGAACGGGAGGGACGGGTGGGGCTTGCGGCCACAATGCCGGGACGCAGACAAGCAGCAGGAACGCGGAGGCAGCCAGGGCAGGAAAACGTAATTTTCTCAACGGAATCGACCTCTCAAGCGAAATCACCTTCCCGTCGAGTGTAGAGCAAGCGACAGGGATCAGAGATCGGGGACCAGTGCTTTTCGCTACGTGCTTAGACCGACAAAAGAGAGAATTCCGGCGGTTTATAGGCCTACGAAATGGAGAAGGCAGTTCCGATCTTGAAGAATGCAGGTGTTTGAGCGGAGCGATTTTGCGGAAATGCAGAGATATGAGCGGACCAAAACATTCAAAAGAACCTGTTTTTAGTGCGATTTTGGGCACTTTTTGCATGGAATTAGGTGCGTTTTGGATACCGTTAGAACAGGGATCAGGGATCAGGGGTCAGGGATCAGTGGTCAATGATCAAAGCCGGGGGGTGGACGATGCGGGAGATGGAACGGAAGTTGGCGCGGAAGAAGCTGGATGTGGAGATGCGGCCTTACCGGCGCGCGGGAATGGAGAAAAATCCGACCAATGGGCTGCTGCGGGCGGTGCGGCAGGCGCTGCGTGTTCCGGTACCGGAGATCGCTAAGAAGATGGGGGTGAACCGTTCGGTGGTGTTCTATCTTGAGGCAAGAGAGCATACAAACACAATCACCCTGAGGTCGATTTCGCGCATGGCGCAGGCAATGGACTGCAAGGTGGTGTACGGGATTGTGCCCATGGGCGGGAAGACGCTGGAGGAGCTGGCGGAGGAGCGACTGTGGGCGGCCGTGCTGGGGGTGGGAAAAACAGGGAACAGGGAATAGGGAACAGGGTGGGGGCGGTTTGCAGGAAATTATGTGGCTTTCCGGTACGCTAAGAGCAGACAAACGGAAATGAGAAAAGCGTAGAACGGAAGGCGGGAGAGCACCTTCCTGATCTTGTTCAGGCCATCTCCGCGGCGCGCGGCGCAGGGAGAGGAAAGATACCGGAATTCTTTAAGGAAGCTCTGATTAAGTTCGTCTGCCTATACCGGCATTCCCTCAGGGGCTAAAGCCCGCGTTGATTTTGCGGCCTTTGCGGCACGACTAAAGTCGTGCCCTTTCAAAACTGTGACTTGTTCAGAGGTTCCTTAAAGACAATTCTGACAATGCGATGATGAGGCGATTCCGGAGCGGGATTGCCCCATGCTCCTTTACTGCGGGCGCGAGGGTCCGTGGAGCGTGGCCGGAAATGACGGAGAGATGGCCGAAGCACAGCAGGAGTTGACGACAGAGAAGGCGAAAGGGAAGACAAGCAATACAACCAATAAGAGGCAACGTGAATGGGCGAGCCGGACACGTGCACGGGCAGAATCGGCGCGCAAGGACGGCATAGAGCGACTGCGGCAGGCTGCGGACAGGCGGGTGGGCCGGAACGCGAAGGAGCTTGCCGATCTGCTGACGGAGAAGGCACTGACAGGAGACCTGCCCAGCACCAAGGAGCTGGTTCGGCTTGCGGAGGGCAAGAAGCCGCGGCCTGAGCCGGTGAAGAAGAAGCGGGGGCCGAGCCTGGCGGAGCAGTTGGCGATGGAGCCGCAATGGCAGGGACCGCCGGAGTACGACGAGGAGACGGGCGGCGGAGGCGTGGAAGCGGAAGGGTGAGAGCGCGTGCTCTTTTTCTTCGACGATGCGGGCGTGTTTTCCCAGGTCTCAAAAGCGAGACCTGGGGCACCCGGGGAACACGCAAACTGTGAACCCGTGAAGCCAGGGGGCCCCACCTAACCCATTCCATATCAAAAACTTCCAACTGGCGGGTGGCCCAGATCTCATCTCAGTTTATTCGAATGGGTGCCCCAGGTCAGGGGCTAAAGCCCGCGTTTATTTTGCAGCCATTTGCGGCACGACTGAAGTCGTGCCCTGATACAAAGCCCGCGTTGATTTTGCGCCATTTCTGGCACGGCTAAAGCCGTGCCCTTTCAAAACGTCAACTTAATCAGAGGTTCCCTAAAGCCCGATTCCTCCTTGCAGGTTCTGCGGCACGGCACCCAGAGGGTACCCGGCCATGCCCTGATACAAAGCCCGCGTTACGGACGCGATCTGGCTGGCCTGCCTTCTCCCGCCTCGCCCGAACCCGCCCGCTGACCCGCTGACTCGCCGACTCGCTTCCTATTCCCTATCCCCTATTCCCTCAGTCCCTACCCCGGCATTAGGCCGCCAATCGTCCGCATGGGCAAGACCAGCCGCGTCGACTCGGGCAGTGGAATAAAGCCGTGCGCCCGGTAGAACCGCGCTGCCCGCTCGTCGATCGCGTCCACCACAACCATCGAGGAGCCGACCACGGCGGCATTTTCATAAGCCTTGCGCAGCGCCTGCGCCAAAAGAATCGCGCCCAGCCCGTGCCCTTGAAGGTCCGCGCTCACGGCCAGGCGGCCGAGCAGCGTGGCGCTCACTTGCGGATAGCGCGGGAGATGCTTGCGCGCCTCCTCGGGGATAGCTCCCGGCGAAAGGCCATGCGCGCACAGCGTAAAGTACCCCGCAATCCTTCCCGGCGAATCCTCCGGAACCAGCACGAAGACAGCGTTCGCCTTGCGCCGCATATCCTGCGAGGCCTGGGTCTTCAAATAGGCGTCGAGGCTTTCCACCCCGCAGCGGAACCGATCCCGGTCATGCTGCTTCCCGAGCGTTTCGAGCCGGTACAGATCCGCCCGCGTCCGCTCCATCAGCGGAGAACCCGTTCCTCTGCCGACCGGAACGCGCGCCGCAGGCGTGCGTTGGCCTTGGGAGCATGAATCAGGGCATCGAAGAATGCCGCTCGGTCGCGCTCGGAAAGCACAAGACTCTCGTATCGCGTGATGGTTTCCCGCGTTGCCTCGGTGAGCGCCGTCAGGCAAAAATCGGTGAGGCTCCGCCGCTCCAGCGCGGCAGCGCGCTCCACCAGTCCCTTGGTCTCGGCATCGACGCGAAATCCGAGCCGTGTGCTGCGGGTGCGGCGCTCTCCCGTTCTTGCTAAAGCTGCGGCCTGAGGCATGGCAATTCTCTCCACTGCAATTGCGCCCTTTTCCCTGGCGCTCCTCAATTGTACGTCCAATGGTAGAACACTGCAACCGCCCTGCCAACTCGCCAACTCGCTTCCTGTTCCCTACTCCCTACGCCCTACGCCCCGCCTTTCTCCCCGTATACCGCTTCCTCCACAACTCCTGTTCCACAAGCTCCATCGCCCGATCCTCCAGCGAAGGGCGCCACGGGACCAGCCCGTACACCAGGTCGCATTCCAGCGCCCGCGCCATCCGCCCCAGCTGATACAGGCTGATGCTCCGGTTCTGTTCCGACCGTTCCGTCTGAAACACTATCTAAGGAACCTCTGATTAAGTTCCACTACGCATTGAGCTTTCCCTCAGGGGCTAAAGCCCGCGTTTATTTTGCAGCCATTTGCGGCACGACTGAAGTCGTGCCCTGATACAAAGCCCGCGCTGATTCTGTTGGTTTTATGCGGGGGTTGAAACCCCCGCCTTCCACCCCAGCGACAAGGACCCGTCGCTGGGGACCCCGGCCTCCCTCCAGATCGAGTTTTTCCGCAGCCTGTGAAACCCCGGCCTGCCGGTGCGGGTCTCTCAGTGCGACAAAAAACAACCGCAGGTCCTTCGACTCCGGTCGCCGCGGCGACCTCCGCTCAGGATGACAGTCCGTTATTGATCGCTCAGGATGACAGTCCATTATTGATCGCTCAGGATGACGGCATTTGTGGGAGCGCGAGCCAACGGATTCAATGCGGCCTTCAGTGCGCGAGGATGGCTTCGTTGCCGAGGATGCGGTAGAGGGTGGAGCGGCTGATGCCGAGCTGGCGGGCGGCGCGGAGCTTGTTGCCGCGGTTCAGGTCGAGCACCGATTGCACGTGGTGGCGGATGACCGCATCCAGAGAGAGGTTCTCCGCGTGAAGGAGGGGCTGCAGCTCGGGTTGCGCGTCGAGGCCGGAGGGCACGGGGAGGTCGCCGGCGCGGATGACGCCATCGACGGCTTCAAGCAAGGCTGCCTCCAGCACGCTGGCCAGTTCGCGCACATTGCCCGGCCAATTGTGCTGGAGAAGCCGGGCAAGCGCGCCGGGGCCCAGCATCACGGGGCGCTGCTGATAGCGCGCGCAGATGCGGTCGAGCAGGCCCTGGGCGAGCGGGGCGATATCTTCGCGGCGCTGGCGCAAGGGGGGAATGGCGAAGCGAACAGCGGTGAGGCGGAAGGCGAGGTCGGGCATCAGCAGCCCCTGGCCGGCCATCTGGCGCAGGGAGGTCTGCGAGGAGGCCAGCACCACGGCACGGCCCGCCGGACGGTCCTGCAGCACCTTGAGAACCCCCAGCAGCAGCCCTTGTCCCGGAGGGGCCAGCAGGTCCACGCGATCGAGATAGGTAAACCCGGCGAGGGTGGCCGGATCGGCGTCCGCAACCAGCCATTCGCGGGCATCGCGGCGCTGAAAGCTGGCCGCGGCGAGTGGAGAGCGGCTGAAGAGATAGCGGGCCAGGGTTTGCTTGCCGGAGCCGTGCTCGCCTTCAATGGCGGCCACCTGCACGTGGGGCGCGGCCATTTCAGCCTGCATGAGCAGTTTGCGCCAGGCCGCGCTTACGCCCACAACGTGAGTGGCGGGCGGCGACTCCAACTCCACAAGGGTCAGGCCGGGGACGGAAGGCTGGGGCTGGAATTGAGCGGCGCTCTGCATGGATCTCAATGTGGCTCGCCTCCCTGGCCAAATCAGCATTCACTGGCCAACAGAGGTCTTATCGGCGCTGAGGGAAAAAACATGAACCGGAGAGATGGGGAAGTCTCTCCGGTCCGGGCTGGGCAAACTTCGTATTTTGCGGGTCTTTACGTTCGTTCTAGCGGAAGCGCTTGGAGGGCTCGTCGGAGAAGATCTGGCCGTCGCGGATATGCACGACGCGATGGGCGTATTCGGCGATGTCCGGCTCGTGGGTGACGACCACGATGGTGTTGCCGTTGGCGTGCAACGTGTCAAAGAGGGCCATGATCTCCAGGCCGGTCTTGGAGTCCAGGTTGCCGGTGGGCTCGTCGGCCAGGATGATGGAGGGCCGGTTGACCAGAGCCCGGGCGATGGCCACGCGCTGGCGCTGGCCGCCGGAGAGCTCGTTGGGCTTGTGGTACATGCGCGATTCCAGGCCGACATCGGCGAGCGATTCCTTGGCGCGGGCCAGGCGCGCGGCGGCGGGCGTGCCGTTATAAATCAGCGGCAGCTCGACGTTGTGCAGCGAACTGGCCCTGGCCAGCAGGTTGAAGGTCTGAAAGACGAAACCGATCTCCTTGTTGCGGATGCGCGCCAACTGGTCGTCGTCCAAATCGCTGACCAACTGGCCGTTCAGCCAATAGCGGCCTTTGGAGGGGGTATCCAGGCAGCCGATGAGGTTCATCAGCGTCGACTTGCCCGAGCCGGAGGGGCCCATGATGGCTACGTACTCATTGTGCTTGATGCGCATGGAGATGCCGCGCAGGGCCTCCACCTGCTGCTCGGAGCCCATATCGTAGGTGCGCCACAGGTCCTCGACGACGATCATGTCGCCGTTTGGCAGAGCTGCCTGCCGCACATCGTCTTCGGTACTGATGCCGTTCAGAGCCATCCGATTCTCATCCTTTGCCCGGTTTTTTCCCGGCCGGTCTTGCCTGTCCGGTTTTTCCTGTCCTGTTCCGTCTGTCCGGTTCTGCCGCCTGGGGATTGAGGAAGCCCGCGCCTGCAGGACTTCCCGCCCGCGTTTGGACTGCTGCTAAGTTGACGCGTCGGACGCCAAATTGACCGGCTTGGCGGTATCCCGCTTCACCAACGCGTTGCTCTTCAAGACGCGCAGCGTCTTGTACGGGCCGATGACGATCTCCCGACCTTCAGTGAGGCCGGACAGCACCTCGATGTCGGTGGCGCCTGTAATGCCTGTGGTTACGGGAACGAACCTGGCCCGCAGCTTGCCGCGTGCGTCCTTGTCCACCACGTAGACGCCCTGCACCGGCGCGCTCTTGGCAGCGGACGAATTCGATGCGGCCTGCACGCCGGCCTGGCCCTTGGGTTTGTCGTCTTCCGGGTTGTGCATGGTCAGCGCCTGGATGGGGAGCGAGAGCACGTTGGCCTTGTGCGCAGTGGTGATCTTGGCGGTGGTCGAGAGTCCGGGGCGCAGGTCGTTTGAGGGGCTGTCGAGCGTGACCACGACCTTGAAGTCCTTGGCCTCTTCGGTGCCGGTTGTGGACTGCGAGGTGGCAATGCCGGTAGAGCGCAGCAGCGCCTGATCGCCCACCAGGGTGACGTGACCCTTGAATGTTTTTCCGGGCAGCGCATCCACGGTGACCTCGGCCGGCTGGCCGATCTGAATGTTGACGATGTCGGTCTCGTCCACCTTCACCTCCGCGGTCACGATGCTCATGTCCGCCAGGGTCATCAGCGTGGAGCCTTCGGCGTTCTGGATGCCTTCCACCACCGTCTCACCCTCGCGAATGGGCTCGTTGGTCACGATGCCGTCAAAGGGGGCGATGGCGATGGTCCTGTCGAGCAGATCCTGGTTGAAGCGCAGGCTGGCTACCTGGGTCTGCAGGTGCCCGCGCTGGGAATCGGTATTGGCCTTGGACTGGTTGAGACCCGCCACGGCCTGTGCCACCGAGGCTACATCGAGGTCGTAGGCCGCCTTTTTAGCGTCAAAATCCTGCTTGGCCATGATGCCGTCTTTGTAGAGGGCCTGGGCGCGCTCCCAGTCAAGACGCTTCTGTTCCAGATCGGCCTGGGCGTGCTCGACGTTGGCTTGAGCGGTCTTTTCCGCGGCAATGTAGGCGCTAATGTCGGTCCTGGCGGCGGCGATGGTGGCCTGCTGGCCTTCAACGTTCGCCTCCTGCTGCACGTGCTCGATGGTGGCGACCGTCTCGCCCTTCTTCACCGTGTCTCCCTCTTTGACATAGAGGTGGGTGACGCGGCCCATAGCGGTAGCTCCCAGGTTGACGTAGGTCTTGGCCTTGATCTGGCCGGTGCCGCTGACGACCGTGGACAGGTCCTGCTTGACCAGCTTGGCGGTCAGAACTTTGGTGTAACCCGACTGCTGCTTGTAAACGAACAAGGCCACAAGTCCGGCGGCCACCACTACGGCGAGAACGATCAAGAGTATTTTTTTCATGTGCGGTTCGTGCTCCAGGTCTCCCCGAATATCAGTTTACGCAATTATGGCCGGTACGGTTCCCAAAGGCTGCCAAAGTTCTCTCGGCGTCAGCGGGGCCGCTCGGAGGCTGCTCGCGGAGGCCGATTGGATTTTCCCGAGGGAAAATCCCGGCCGCACGGCCAGCGCGAGGAATACGGAAGCCACGGAAGCGCCACGGAATGGCGCGCCAGAAGAATTGCGCTTGCTTTTTGGACGGCTGAACGGGCCTCCGGGTCTCAAAACCATCTATCGAGGGGCGATTTGACCGTCTCCGACGCCGCCTCCGGGTTACTTTGACGGCGCTTCCGCGTCCAACCGGCAGTCAACTCCATACGGAACCTTGCCCAGCCCCACCGGGACCCGTAGAATAAAGGATCGCAGGAGTTTTGAAGGCAATGACGCTTAACGGTCGAAAAATTCTCTTTGCCGCACTGGGTTGCGGCCTGGTTTTCACCCCCACTTCCGGGCTCCTGGCCCAGCAGGCGGCCAACCCGCCCGCACCCGCCACACAGGAACAGGCCCAGCCGGCCGCCACGCAGCGGCAGGAAGTGGACCCGCTGAAGCGCCCACGCTCCGACAAGGAGCAGTTCGCCGCACAGAAGGCAGTCCGGCAGGAGTTGAAGGGCGCCTACAAGACCTGGCTCAATCAGGATGTGGTGTGGATCATCTCCGACGAGGAGACCAAAGCCTTCAAGGCGCTGAGCAACGATGAGGAGCGAGACGCCTTCATCGAGCAGTTCTGGCTGCGGCGCAATCCCGATCCGGACTCGCCGGAGAACGAATTCCGCGAGGAGCACTACCGGCGCATCGCCTACGCCAACGAGCACTTTGCCGCCGGCAGGCCCGGCTGGAGGACCGACCGCGGACGCATCTATATCTCCTACGGCAAGCCGGATTCCATCGATGCGCACCCCTCCGGCGGCAACTATCAGCGCCCCCAGGAAGAGGGCGGCGGCAGTACTTCAACCTTCCCCTTCGAGATATGGAACTATCACTATATGGAGGGCATCGGCCAAAACATCGATCTCGAGTTTGTCGATACCTGCCAGTGCGGCGACTATCACTTCACCATCAATCGCGGCGAGAAGGACGCGCTCATGCTCGTTCCCGGCATGGGCAAGACCATGTGGGAAGAGATGGGCGGGACCAAGAAGTCCGACCGCTTCAATAACGGCCTTGAGACTCTGGGCACCGGCCCGCTGTCCGGCTCGCAGCAGGCCAAGCAGTTCGACCGCATCGAGATGGCCGCCAAGTTTTTCGCTCCACCGCCCATCAAGTTTGCCGATCTTGACAACTTCATCTCCGAGCACAAGCTGCTCAACGGACCGGTCTTTCCCTTCGACGTCCGCACCGACTTCGTCAAGGTCACGGATAGCACGGTGCTGGTTCCCATCACTGTCCAGTTGAAGAATCGCGACATCACCTTCGTGACCAAGGACGGCGTGTCCAAGGGATTCGTGAACATCCTGATCAAGGTCACCACTCTCACCCACAAGACGGTGCAGAGCCAGGAAGACACGGTGCAGGTGGAGCAGCCGGCCGAACTGCTGGAGAAGACCCTGGACCGGAAGTCGGTCTACTGGAAGGCACTTCCGCTGCTTCCCGGCCTCTACCGCCTGGATATTGCCATCAAGGACGTGAACAACCAGGAGCATGTGGGCCTCTACGGCCGCAGTCTTGAGGTGCCCACGTATCACGACGAGAAGCTGGCTACCTCGTCGCTGATCCTGGGCGACGAGATGAATGTTGTCTCCTCGCGCGAGATCGGCTCCGGCAGTTGCGTCATCGGCAATACGCATATCTGTCCGCGGGTGAGCCCCAACCCGGCCACTCCGGTCAGCTTCAAGCGCAGCCAGCAGCTCAACTTCTGGATGCAGGTCTATAATCTGGGGATCGACGAGGCCACCAAGAGCAACGAAGCCACAGTGACCTACCAGATCGTCGATACCGCGACCAACACGGTGGTCTTTGAGAAGGAACTGGCCTCGAAGGACCTGGGGGCGCACAGCGACCAGTTGACGGTGGAGAAAACTCTGCCCATGGCCGGCCTGCAACCGGGAAAATACAAGGTGACGATCAAAATAAACGACACAATCTCGAAACAAGAGATTGCGCAATCGGCGCCTTTTGTCGTGGAATAGTATGTATCCCTCGCACTACGGTTACCGGACACAAGATTCGGAAGCCCGCGCGGGATGGTTTCGCAAGCGTTTTGCCAGGGACGCCGCCAGGTCACCTATCGTGAACATGCGCAGGGTCCATCTCGTCTTTTTCGCAGCGCTGATTGCCATAGGGAGCGCTCCGCTACAGGGAGCCGCCCCAGGATCGGTTTCGGGCTTGGTGCGCGACTCCGCCGGCGTGCCGCAAATCGGCGCCCAAGTCCAGTTGCTGCGCCCCGACCTGACCGTGATCGCCAGCGTCTACACCAACAGCAACGGCCGGTTCACGATTCCATCGGTGCTTCCCGGCCGCTACGCGCTCAAGGCCATGGGCACATCCTTCCTGCCTTCGTTGCGCGAGAACGTGCGCGTTCGCACCAGTACGGTCGTCAACCTGACCCTGAACACCCTGTACGAAGTGATGCAATGGCTGCCGGCTGAACCGCGCGCCGGCAACGCGCAAAAAGACGACTGGGCCTGGACGCTGCGATCGGCCGCCAATCGCCCCTTGCTGCGCTGGCTGGAGGACGGGCCGCTGGTGGTAGCCTCCGACGGTTCCGGCGCCGCGCCCAGGCTGAAGGCGCGCCTGATAGCCACCGGGCAGGAAGGCACATTCGGCGAAAGCGGCGAACGCATCTCCGCCGCGGTGGAAGAGACCCCGTCCAACAGCCGCGAGCTGCTGGCGCGCGTGGATTTTGCTCCGGACACCGATGCCGGCATGGAAGCGATGCTGGGCTTCAGCCAGGATCTGGGTTTTGCCGGCTCCGTTCACTCGGTGGCTGCCGTCGCCATTCACCCCGAAGTCGATGCCGCCGGAGCCGAGGGACTTGACGAGGCCGCCGTGCGCAGTTGGGAGACGATAAATCTGGGGGATGTGGTCGAGGCGGAGGTGGGTTCCACCCAGGTGATGGCGCGCTTTGCCCATCATTCCGCCAACACCGTGGTTGAGGCGCTGCCGTTCGCTTCCGTGGGCTGGCGCGATGGCAACTCTACCATCCGCTACCGGATAGCGACCTTCGTGCCCGGCCCGCAGGACTCCGATGACACTCAGGCCCAGGCCTGGCTGCCCCGGTTCTCTGCCCGCAATGGCGATCTGGCAATCGAGCATGGCCTTCACCAGGAGATCGGATGGGAGCGCCGCACCGACGTTTCGGGCTTGGCCGTCATGGTCTACGCCGACCACATAGACAATCCGGTCATCGAGGCCAATGGCCACTTTACGGCTGGCGATTCCACGGCCGAGGCCGCGCTATTCGACCCCGCCAGCGGGCTGCTGCACGCTGCCGGACCGGACTTTTCCACTGCCGGAATAGTGGCTACAGCGCAGCGCCGGCTGCCCGGCGGCAACTTTATCCGCGCCAGCTACGTCAATGGCGATGCCCTGGCCATGTCCGCCCCGCCGGCGTCCACGCAGCTCATTGGGCTGGCCCAGGCGCTTGCCGCTGCCCACCCCCGCCGCGTCCAAATGTACTCGCTCTCGTTCTCCGGCACCTTGGATGGCACCGGGACGCGTTGGCGGGCCAGCTACCGCTGGCAGCCCGATGACACCGCCACCCGCGTTGCTCCGTATGCGGCGGATGCCGTCGAGCCCTATCTCAACCTCCACTTCCGCCAGCCCATCCGCCTGTGCCGCGATGGAACATGCGGCTTTGAGGCCCTGCTCGATGTGCGCAATCTGCTGGCGGAAGGCTACCGGCCCTTCCTCATGAGCAACGGCTCCCTGCTCGTCTTCGCTCAGGACCAGCGCGGCTTCCAGGGCGGCCTGGCCTTCACTTTCTAGGAACTTGCTGAAATAGTAGCCCTGGGCAGAGAATTTCGACCTCAGGGGCTAAAGCCCGCATTGATTATGCGGCATTTACGGCACGACTAAAGTCGTGCCCTGATACAAAGCCAGAGTTTTTCAACAAGTTCCTAGAGCTGCCGTCCCGGCTTCTCACCGGCTGGCGCAGTCATGGGAGACAGGGCCGAAGGAGCGGGTCCCGAGTTTTCGCCCACGTCTTTGGAATCCGCTCCGGTCTGTGCTATATTTTTCAAGGGCAGCAGGGAGTTCCTGCCTGCTCGAACCGTGTGCAAAACTCCCGCCGCACGGTTTATCCCGATGGCCTGGACGCGTAGCTCAACTGGCAGAGCATTCGGCTCTTAACCGACAGGTTGTAGGTTCAATTCCTACCGCGTCCACCAGATTCCCGATTCAAGCGATTCGACCAATTCTCATTCCTACCGGTGATGGGCAACCAGCATCATCAGCAGCAGGATTACCACCGGGATAAGCGCCAGAGCGGAATAATAGAGGATCTTGCGCGGAAGCTGTGCTTTGCGCTTTTGCCAGTTCCGCAGCTCCGGGCGGTCCTCCGTGCCGACTTGATCCTGGTGGGCGAGATCCCACGCAAATTCCTGGGCCTTCGCATAGCGGTTTTTAGGATCTCTTTCCAATGCGCGGTACAGAATCTCCTGCAATTGGGGAGAAATGGAGGGGTCGGCGACGCGGGGAGGGGTGGGATGGTTCAACAGGCGGTCATTCATCGCGGCCAGGGGCGAAGGGCCGGAAAAGGGCAGCTTGCCCGAGAGCATTTCATAGAGAATCACGCCCATGGAATAGATGTCGGAGCGGCCATCTCCGCGCTTCCCCTTCACCTGTTCCGGAGAGATGTAGTCCGGGGTGCCGAGAGCAGCGGTGAAGTTGGCGTAGGTCAGGCGGCGCGCGGCGGAGTCGCTGGCAATGCCGAAGTCGATAAGTTTGATGTTGTCTTCCGCATCGACCATGATGTTTTCCGGCTTCAGGTCCCGATGCACCACGCCGTTGGCATGGATGTACTCCAGGGCCTCCAGAACGCCAATAGCGATGCGGATGGCGCGGTCATGGGGGATCGGGCCCTCGGCAAGGATCTGGCGCAGCAGGCGCCCCTCGCACCATTCCATCACCATGTAGACGCGGGAGCGCTCCTCCCCGCCAAAGACGCGCATGACCTTGGGGTGACAAAGCTTTTCGCCGATCCCGGCTTCGCGCTGGAAGCGGTCGAAGAGGACGGGATCGGCCTCCATGTCGGGGTGGGGAATCTTCAGGGCGACGATGCGGTTATCGCGCAGGTCGACGGCGCGGAAGATAGTTGCCATTCCGCTGCGGGCCACAGGCGCCTCGATGCGATAGGAATCGATCTGGGAACCGGCATCTATGCTGTCGTATAAGCCCATCGCGCGGCCTGCTCCATCAAGGCAACTTGTTCTACTGTATCGGGAAGCGGCGCAAGAGCGGTAAGGATTCCGTAAGGCTCCTCGATAATTCGGCCAAGCGCGCGTCCAGAGCGTTTTCGGAAATGCCGTAAACCGAAACCACTGCAATCAAGTCGGCGCGACCCCAAGGAGCGACGACCTTGTAGGCACTTCAAAGTACCACACCTTTTCCGAAAACGCCGTAGTTCCGGCCGCGGGGTCCGGTAGTGGAAACAGGCCTCAACCCGGCAGACGGTAGGGGCGGCCGCGGTACATGCCCACCTGCTCCACCGAACGGACGCGAATGACCTGCGCGGTGACGTTGTCGTTGCCGTCGATTTCGACGGCGCGGGCCACCAGTTCGCCGGCAATCTCCTGAATGTTCTTGTTCTGGGAGACGATCCGGGCCAGGAGCGCCTCGGGCATCTCGTCATGGAGGCCGTCGGTGCAAAGAACGAGCACGTCCCCGGCCAGCAGGGTGAGGGCGGTCGTGTCCGGAGAGACGAACATCTCCGGGCCGAGCGAGCGAAGTAGCAGGTGCCGGGATTCGGATTGAGCCATCTCGCCGGCGGAGATCAAGCCCATCTTTCTCTGTTCATTCACCCACGTATGGTCCTGGGTGACCTGTTTGGCCACTCCGTTGCGGACCAGATAACAACGGGAGTCGCCCACATGCGAGACGATGGCCTGATCGTGGCGGAGAGCGCAGGCCACAAGAGTTGTGGCCATCTTCCTGCCCCTGTATTCGGGCGCCAGGGTGCAATCGTGCACCGCGGAGTTGGCATGCTGGATGAGCCGCGGCAGCAGGTTGATGAGCATGGTTCCGGCCGGCGCCTGGGCGAACTCCCCGGTGAGAACCTTGACGGCCGTGGCCGAGGCAACCTCGCCCAGGTCCATGCCACCCACTCCGTCGGCAACCACGAACAGATAGCCGTGGGAACGGCCCTGCCGGCGCGACGCGGGGATGAACGATCCCATCGCGTCCTCATTGTTGGCGCGAACTTTGCCGAAATCGCTTGCCTGGCCGAACTGTATGTCGAGCATGGGCGCCGCCTGGCGGATCTGCCGGATGGTTTCCGGCAAGGTATTTCTGAAATTGTGAAACATTCGGCTCTAAAGCGCCACTGCGCGGTTCTCAACCCCCTCGTCTGCGTGAAGAGGCCGAGGAGCGATAGCGCGGAGTCCGGACGTAGCGGGTCAATTCTAGTAATGCAAACGCGGCATAAAAATCACATGATGATTGCAAAAGATTTCCTGATTTCCCGGACACACCGGCTTGGCCTCTCAGTTGAACTGTTCTATTTCTATAAAGAACTCCCAGGTCTTCCGCCGCGGTCCGCCGCGGCGGAAGACCTGGGGCACCCGCAGATTTGTGGTTAGTTTAAGGGTGGGCCACCCGCCCTTTTTGGCCTGGGCAGAGGACCCGCGGGGCAGGAAGGGGGCTTTGCCGTTGGAACGAATGCGAAAAAGGTCGCGAGCCGGGCACTCAGGGGTGTATTCTTTCGTCATCGAACAAGCAAAATGGAAATCCTGGTTCATGTCAATCTGATTTCAATCGTAAACAGGGAAAGACCGTGTTCAAAATGAATGATTGTGGCGTACCTGGGAAGATATTTGAGCGCCAGAGTATGATCGTAAGGCTTCCGGCTTTGTTTGCCTTTACAGTAGCGGCTTCCTGGGCTAGTGGCCAGGCAGCTCAACCATCCGCGAGTCAAGCGGTCGATATGCACCTGAATGTCGAAGAGGTTTCTCTTGATCTGGTGGTCGACTACAAGAATAACAAGCCCATTCTCGATCTGAAACCGGAAGAGCTAGAGATCACCGATGACAAATCACCGGTCAAGCTCAGCAGTCTTCTTCTGGTGAGCGGAAAGCAGGAAAGCGATCATCTGATCACGCTGGTCTTCGATGGAACGAACCGGGTTGCTGAAACAGGTCATAAGATGGACCCATCCTCGATGAAGAGCGAGCGTGATGCTGCGGCGAAGATTCTCAAGATGGTTCCGGAGAACGGCTTTTCCATTTCCGTGCTGAATGTTGAGGGACGGCTCCGTCTCCAGCATGGCTTCACCCACGATCGCAAGACGCTTGCACAGGCGATCAGCGCGGCCACCGGGCTGGATAAATCAGCGAACGGCGGCCCCGTCAATGAACCCGAGAAACAAATGGTCGCGGAGTTGCAAGCCGGAACCAATTCATCAGGGAAGCCTGCAAGCACGGCAGAGCACACTCAGGCTCTGGCGCTGTATTCGGCGCTCAATCAATCCGGCAGGATTGCGCAGGATCAGCATATTCGACCCTCCCTGGCGGGTTTGCTGGCATTGGAGCAAGCCATGCAACGGATTCCGCATCGGAAGACGGTGATCTTTTTCACCTCCTTCCAGAAGACGCAGGCCGATTCACGCGCCAAGGATGCGATTCAATCCATCATTGGGTCGGCAGATCAAGCCGGGGTGAGCATCTATATTGTCGACCTGAGTTCTTCCGATCGCATTGAACAGCAATTTACTCAGAATGACCTCCAAGGCCTTAACATAGTGGGGCCAGATCCATTTGCAGGTGTCTCCCCTGCACCCTTAGCGGCACGGGATCCCGTAATGGATGGGGAGTCGATAGATAAATATCCGGATAATAATGCGGATTTGCAACATTTAGCCGAGGGTACGGGAGGCCGATATGTGACCAATAATCGAATTGAAGAGTCGCTGAAGCGGATGATCCAGGATATGACAATGTATTACGAGGCTTCCTATCATTTCCCCATCAAGGAATACGATGGAAAGTATCATACAGTCGCTGTCAAGTCCCTCCGGCATGGTCTCAAGATACGCTATCAGACGGGCTATCTTGCCTTGCCTCCAAACGCCGTCGCCGGCGACAGGCCGCAACCGTTCGAATTGCCGCTGCAGAAGATCCTCAGGGAATCAGTTTTGCCCACAGATCTGAACTTCCGCGCCGCGATCCTGCGCATGGAAGATCGGCCTGAGGGAAATGTCACTACGCTGGCCATCGAGACGCCGCTCTCCAGCCTGGAGATACGAGAAGACTCCAGCACCAACCTCTATTCCGCGCACCTGTCGATCGTTGCAAATATCAAAGACAAGGCGGGGGCGGTCGTTGAACACTTCAGCGCGGATATTCCACGCCGGGGCGCACTGAAAGACATCGAGATGACCAAGTATGAAGCGATCTCGATGGATCGGTCCTTTACCGCCGCTCCGGGCCAATACCTTCTGGAAGCCGCTGTTTTGGACCAAAACAGCGGCAAAGCCGGCGCACAGCGCATCAGCTTCGAAATTCCCAACGCGTCCGCGATGCCCTCGTTAAGCGATATGGTTTTGGTAAGGCAGACGGGGCTGGTTCGCGCCGAGGACGATCCCTCCGATCCGCTGCGCCATGGAAACGATAAAGTAACTCCAAATCTTTCCGGCCAGTTGCCGCCCGGCGCCAAGGAGGTTTCGGTCTTCTTGATCGCTCACTCCGATCAGCACGCAGCGGATGCCGCCAAGCTTAACATTCAGGTGCTCAAGGATGGCAAACCGCTGGGCAACGCGCAGATAGCCGCCAGACAAGACGAAAAGTCGGAATTCTCGTCTTACCTGACCAAATTTTCGATCGACCCGAAGATGGACGGTCCGTACGAAGTGAAGGCAATCCTGAACCAGGGCGGAAGCTCCGCGCAAGCCAGCGCCACGTTGATGCTGACGGGAATCCGGCCGTCCAGCGCGGACGCGGCGGATCCATGTTTACCCCCTCTGGACGCCGTGGCACACCCTGCCGGTCCGCTTGTCATCTCCTTCCCGGAAAACCCCATTCAGGCTCCGCGGCCAGAGGAACTCCAGGCCATCCTTGCGGATGCCAGACAGTTCGCAATGGACTACAGATCATCGCTGCCCAACTTCGTGTGCACGCAAATTACCAATAGGTCGGTCGATCTAAGTGGCTCTATGCAGTGGAAGCACGAGGATAAGTTGACGGAACGCCTTACCTATTTCAATCAGGAGGAAAGCCGGACCCTCCTTGAGGTCGAGGCCAACGGCCGCAAGAGCCATGACGCCACGGAAAACCCTCGGGGAATGTTGTCGGCAGGAGAGTTCGGCGTTGCTTTATCAGGACTGTTTCGCCCTGCGTCGAAGGCCGACTTCACATGGAAGAAGACCGGTGTGCTGGGAGACGAGACGGTCCAGGTATTCGACTATCGCGTGGCCCGCGAAAACTCCACCTTCAATCTGCGGGTCAGCTCGGTTGATGTCATCACGGTCGGCTACCACGGCCAGGTCTTCATCGACAGCGCCACCCGCAATGTTCGTCGCGTCACGCAAGTGGTGGACGATGTGCCGAAAAAGTATCCTATCCATGCGACCTCCGTCAGCGTGGATTACGACTATGTAATGATCAACAAGCACGACTACCTGCTGCCGGTCGGCGCGGAAATCATGCTCCGGAAAGGTCAACGCGAGACAGATCTGAACGAGATCGAGTTCCGCCACTTCCGCCGCTTCGGTTCCAATGCAAGAATCCTCGATCCGACTTCCTTGGTAAACCCCTGATCTTGCCGTTGAACTCGAATCATCTACAACAGGGCTATGAGTCCGCGACTATCGACTTCGTCTTCGCTGGCATAAGTTGGCGCAGGCGGAGGGATTTGAACCCCCAAGTTCGGCTTTTGAGACCGACAGTTTGACATTGAGCTTACGCCGTCAAATGTATTCCGGTTAAAATGTCCTTGCGTTCTCTCCTTGTCGACAGCGGCATCGGTCAACAACTGCCCATTTCCGATGGCTGTTGCCGTGGGGATTTGAACCGCAGTTTGGACGGTGCGGCCGTCCCATCTGTTAGCCGGGTCAAGAGGCTGGCTTTCCCGTAATTCCATTGCCTTGAAAAGGTTGGTGTCCGGTTGTCTGGCAGCAGTCTTCCAGCGCGTTTAGCACCTGGCGCAAAGCGTGGGCGCGGCTCCGGATCGCGCCTGCTCCTGTTCACGCTGGAGTGCGCGCTGGGGATTGTGGCTGTGATTCTGGCGGCTGCCCTGGCGCACTGGTCGGGATGGCTGCTCCCGGTGGCCGTGCTGCTCTACCTGCTGATTGTGATTCCCATCGCCTTGCTGTGCGGATTTTGGCAGGCGGTCATCGTGTCGCTCTCGGCGGTTGTGGTGCATGGCTTTTTTACCGGGCGGCAGCCCCAGTTCAATCTAGCCTCAGATCCAGCCAACTCAGTCACTCTGGTGGTATTCGTGCTGGTGGCGCTCACGGTCAGCCGGCTTTCCGCGCGCGTCACAGATCACGCGAGGGAAGCCGAGTCCCGGGGCGGACAGATGCACGACCTGTATGAGTTCACCCGGCGGACGCTGCAGATGAATCTCCACGTGGAGCCGGGCCCGCAGTTGGCGGAGCTGGTTCACGAGATCTTCCAGTTGGAGGCAGTGGCGGTGTTCGACGCGGACCTGCATGAGGTCTACCAGGCCGGAATCTGGAATGAGGACCCGCAGGAACTGGCGCGGAACGTCTACTACTTCGAGACCTCGGACGACGATCCCGCAACCGGGCTGGGACGGCGCGTGGTCCGGCTGGGAACCGTGCCGGTGGGCAGCCTGGTGATGCGGGGCGAGACCAGCCCGCTGACCAACAACGCCATCGCCTCGCTGATTGCGATTACCTTCGACCGCTACCGCGCCTTCGCCAACGAGAGCCGCATCGAGACCGAGCGCCGGACCGAGCAGCTTCGCGCCACGGTGCTAGACAGCCTGGCGCATGCCTACAAGACGCCGTTGACGGCCATCCGCGCGGCCAGCACGGGCCTGGGAGAGATGGGCCATCTGTCCGCGGGACAGGCGGACCTGGTTGCGCTCATCGATGAACAGACCGGGCTGCTGAGCGACCTGACAAACCGGCTGCTGACCACCGCCCGCCTGGATGCCGGCGAGGTCGCGATTCATGCCGCGCCGGTGGGCGTGGGATCGCTGATTGAAGAAGTTGTGGACAGCCTCAGGGACCGTTTGGCCAGCATGAAGGTTTCGATCGATCTCCAGGACGACAGCCTGGTTGTCTGCTGCGACCGCCAGTTGATGGTCATGCTGCTGACGCAGTATGTCGACAACGCATGCAAATATTCGATCTTCGGCACCACCATCACCATCCGCGTGGTCCATCTCAACGCGGAGGCGATCTTTTCGGTGCATAGCTACGGCCCTGTGATTCCCAGGGCGGACCGGGAGCGCATCTTCAACCGCTATTATCGATCCATGACTCATGCCGGCACCCGCTCGAACCGGGCCGCCGGCACCGGAATCGGCCTTTCGGTGGCCAAACGTGTCGCGGTGATTCACGGCGGTTACGTCTGGGTCACAAGCGATGAGATTGAGGGAACCACATTCTTTGCGGCGATCCCGGCTCCTGTACTGAAGAGGTGTACTTGATGATCCAGCCTGTCATTCGCATTCTCGTGGTCGACGACGAATCGGCCATCCGCAGGGCGCTGCGCCCTCCGCTGCTGGAACTCGGCTTTCAGGTAGCCGAAGCCTGGCGCGGGGAAGAGGCGCTGCAACTGCTGCGCGCCGGTACGTTCGACGTTGTTTTGCTCGATGTGAATATGCCGGGGATCGGCGGCATCGAAACGCTGCGCCGCATTCGCGCCTTTGCCCCCAGGTTGCCCATCCTGATGCTGACGGTTCGCGACCAGGAAGAGGAAAAGGTGGAGGCGCTCGATCTGGGCGCCGACGATTACGTCACCAAGCCCTTCAGCACCCGGGAATTGATTGCCCGCATCCGCACGGCGGTCCGCCGCGTCCGAGCCCCGCTCCGCGCCGAAGACGCGCCCATCGAGATCGGGGAGATTCGTCTGGAGCCGGTGAAGCGCATCGTAACCAGGCGCGGCCAGCCTGTGCACCTCACCCGCAAGGAGTTCGACATTCTGCATTGCCTGATGAGCCGCGCCGGCCGCGTGATCACCTACGCCCGGCTGCTGACAGCGGTGTGGGGCGCCGACTGCCGCGAAGAGGTCGAGTACCTGCGGACCTTTGTCCGCCAGTTGCGCAAGAAGATTGAAGACGATCCCTCGAATCCGGTGTATCTGCTCACCGATGTGTACGTCGGCTATCGCTTTGCCGACGCGCAGATGTTCCAGGACGCGGCTGCGGACGAGACCGCCGACGGCGCGGCGGAAGCGGGCGGGGCGGAAGAGGCGCCCGAAGAAGCGTCCAGTTGATCCTGCCAATTCCAACACCACTCCGGGTAATCTTGGGTCTGTTCACACGATCCCAGGTCTGAAAATCCAGACATGGGGCACCCGGCCGCTCGAACTCTAGCAAGAGACCAATTATGATTCGTGCTCACGACAAGGAAGCTTTAGAGATTTCAACCAGAACCGTCGAAGACGGCATCAAAGGCTTGTGTGGTTTGCCAGCCATGCCTGAACCATGAGAGAACACCCAGTTGATAAAGGCATCTACACGCTCTCCATCCGCAAAGCAATAGGTGCGTGCGCGGGGAATGAAATCGAGAAAACTGCTTGGCACATCAACATTGTTGGTTCCAAAATAGACGAATCGCCTCGCGATTAGAATGCGGTCAACCGACGTGTCATGTTTCTGTTCTTCTGGGGTGGTGTGACAACGGGCATTCGGTACTTGTTCATATTTTCCGTTGTCCATGAAGTAGATGTTGTCGAGCCTCCCTTTTAGCTCATTACATTTGAAGTATTCATCGAAGGTCATAGCCCGCTCGACCTGCATAAGATAAATAAGCTTGCCGGGGCCAAGCGCAACGCCTCCAAATCCGGCAATCCAACTATTTCTTTGAGCACGCTTCCTTACACCAGTCATGCAACATGCAAGGGAAAGACAGGATTTCGTCAAGCAGGGTGCGCATCCTGTGTCGTCGGTCATTTTGTATCCGTAGTAATCGTGCTCAACAGACAAGGCAATCCTTTCCTGATTCGCAAACGCCGGGTGCCCCAGGTCTCGATTCTGAGACCTTGGAATTCCCGCTGGACGCGAAGTCCCTACTCGTCGTAGTGCAGCAGGCTGAAGACGTCGTAGTCCGGGAAGCGCGCGCGGCCCTTCAGGAAGTCGAGCTCGACGGCAAAGGCCAGCCCGGCGATCTCGCCGCCCAACTGCTTCACCAGCTTCACGGTAGCCTCCATGGTGCCGCCGGTGGCCAGCAGGTCGTCCACCAGCACCACGCGCTGGCCGGGCGCAATGGCGTCCAGATGAATCTCCAGGGTGTCGGTGCCGTACTCCAGGTCATAGGTCACGCGCGCCACGGGAGCGGGCAATTTATTCGGCTTGCGCACCGGCACAAACCCGGCGTTCAGCCGGTAGGCCAGGGCCGGTCCAAAGATGAATCCCCGCGCCTCGATGCCCAGCACCAGGTCGATCTTTTGCCCGATGTAGTGCGCCGCCAGTGCGTCGATCAGTTGCGCAAAGCCGGTCTTGTCCTTCAGCAGGGTGGTGATGTCGTAGAACAGAATCCCCGGCTTGGGAAAATCCGGCACCGTGCGCACCAGCGCCTTCAGGGCTTCCACGTTGACGGGCTTGATCTCTTCGGGCATAAGGCGATTCCTCGATTCGGATAGGCTTTTCTGGATTATATGGGAACAGCTTCTAGCCGCTAGCTTCTAGCTGTTAGCTTATGCGTTGGGAACTGACGGCTAGAAGCTAGCAGCTAGAGGTTGCTCCTCACCACGCGCCATCGATGTGGAACGAGCTAAGGTCGGCGGCCTCGCGCTCGTCCAGATAATGTTCGATCAGGCGGTCTACGCGGGCACCGCGCGGTCCGCGGCGCAGACTGGCCCGCAGCTCGGCCAGGTCTTCGGCCGTGCCCGCGGCCACCACCTCCACCTCGCCCTCTTCGGTGTTGCGCACCCAGCCGCGCAGGTCGAGCTCACCGGCCTCCCGCTGCACATACCAGCGGAAACCCACCCCCTGCACACGACCCTGAATTAGAAAATGAAGAACCATCGTTAGTGAGTTTTACAGATGCGCCGCCAGCGCGCAACTGGCAGTCTGTTTCTCAAAGGGCAAGAGCCACTGGTTGTTGAAAGGCCACGAAACCTTTGCGAGCGAACAGCGAGCGGCTGGCCCCACCGCAGGTGGCGCGCTACACTGGACTTCACCATGGTCTTCGTCCTCGACAACTACGATTCATTCACCTACAACCTTGTCCAATACCTGGGGGAGTTGGGCGCGGAGGTCGAGGTCTATCGCAACGACGAACTGACGGTGGAGGAGGTCGAGGCGCTGCACCCGGAGCGCATTCTGCTCTCGCCCGGCCCCTGCACCCCGCGCGAGGCCGGCATCCTGGTTCCGCTCATCCGGCACATGGCCGGGGCGCCGCGGCGAACGCCCATTCTCGGCGTCTGTTTGGGCCACCAAGCCATCGGCGAGGCCTTCGGCGGGCAGGTGGTGCGCGCGCGGCAACTGATGCACGGCAAGACCAGCCCGGTGGAGCATGACGGCAAGGGCATCTTCGCCGGCCTCGCAAGCCCGCTCACCTGCACCCGCTACCACTCGCTGATTGTCGAAGAGGACTCGCTCCCCGCTGAATTGATGGTCACTGCCCGCACCCCAGGCGCCAACGGAAACGGGTCCGTTATCATGGGCCTGCGCCATCGCACCCTGCCCATTGAGGGCGTGCAATTCCACCCGGAGAGCGTTTTAACCGAGGGCGGCCACCAGATGATCCGCAACTTCCTGGAGATGTAGAGGAGATGAAAGACCCGTTTCGCTTCCGGAGATGCGTGGATTCCCACCCTTGCGACGGAAAAAAGTCGCAAGGATGGGGCACGGGGCTTTTGTTCGGCGCGATGGTCCTGCTTTCTCCATGGATCGCGCCTGCGCCCCTGCTTCACTCCCAGGAGCCCGCCGCGACTCCGGCAGCCGCGGCTCCGGCCGCCCAGACAGAATCCGGCCCGATAGCTATTGTCCCGCTGGACAGCAAGAACCCCGACGCCGCAGCCAAGGTCACCGGCGCGCTCGAAGTCTCCCAAGGCAAGGCCATCATTGCGGCAAGCGGCACCGTCACCTCAGGCACCGAGACCACCCAGGTCATCCTGCCCCATCGCGGCGTGCTGCGCGTTTGCGCCTCCACCACCGTCAAGCTGGCCGCCGACTCGAGCGTTCCAGTCGGCGAAACGCCCGGCCTGCTGATGGCCATGGATCACGGCGCCGTCGAAGCCAGCTTCGCCACCGGTCAAAATGCCGACATCCTGCTCACCCCGGACTTCCGCATCCTCATCGGCGGTCCGGGCGCGGTCGAGGTGAAGGTCCGCCTGGGCCAGAACGGCGACACCTGCGTGGACAACGCAGGGGTGAACGCGCCCTACGTTCTGGTTTCGAGCGTCTTTGAGGGCGGCGCCTATCGCGTGCAGCCCGGCCAGCGGGTGATGTTTGAGCACGGCAGCCTGCGCGAGGTGATGGACCAGGAAAAAGAGCCCTGCGGCTGCCCGCCGCCGCCGGCCCCCGCCCAAAGCAACGAGTTTCCGCTGGCGCAGAGCGAGGGCCTTGCGCCGCTGCCCAAGCCGGCTCCCAGCGCCGTGAATCCAAGCGGCGCGCCGGCTCAGCCCATCGAGCCTCTGGTCTACAAAAGCGCAGACCACGCTGCCCAGCCCGCAGCGACGCCTGCTGCCGCACCGACCGCCGCCACGACTGCAACCAAGCCCGCGACCAAGAAAAAGCCCGGCTTCTTTACGAAAGTTGGAAAGTTCTTCCGCCGCATCTTTGGCGCGGAGTGAAGGCTGCGGCACACGCCCGCTCGGCTGTTCCCTGTTCCCTGCCCTACATCTCCCGCGCCCGCTCAATCGCCCGAATCACGGCCTGCGCCTTGTTGAGCGACTCCTGGTGTTCCAGCTCGGGCACTGAATCGGCTACGATGCCGGCGCCGGCCTGGACGTAGCCCTTGCCGCCGATGGCCAGCATGGAGCGAATGGCAATGCAGGAGTCCAGGTTGCCGGAAAAATCCGCGTAGAGCACCGCGCCGCCGTAGGTTCCGCGCCGCGCCGGCTCCAGCTCCTCGATAATCTCCATGGCCCGCACCTTGGGCGCGCCGGAGAGCGTACCGGCGGGGAAGCAGGCGCGCAGGGCATCGACGGCCGTTAACTCCGGCTTGAGCCGCCCTTCGATGGCGCTCACAATGTGCATCACGTGCGAGTAGCGCTCGACGAACATCAGCCGCTCCACCTTGACGCTGCCGAACTGGCTCACCCGGCCCACGTCATTGCGGCCCAGGTCCACCAGCATCACGTGCTCGGCGCGCTCCTTCGCGTCGTGGAGCATCTCGTCGGCCAGCGCCTGGTCTTCGGCCTCGGTGACGCCGCGCGGGCGGGTTCCAGCGATGGGCCGGTACTCCACCTTGCCCTGATGGACGCGCACCAGCAACTCCGGCGATGAACCCGCCAGCTCGACAACCGTGGGCTGTTTTAACTTTTTGGACGAGTGCTTGGAATTGTCCGGCGTTCCGCCCAGCGGACCCTCCGGCGTAAAGCGCAGGAAGTACATATAGGGGCTGGGGTTGACCGTGCGCAGCGCACGATAGACCTGAAAGCTGTCGGCCTCCGGCTCCACGTCGAAGCGCTGCGAGATCACGGCCTGGAAGATGTCGCCGGCGGCGATGTACTCCCTGGCGCGGGCCACGGCGGCCAGGAAATCCTTTTTGGTCGTGCGGTGCTTTACCTTGAGCTTGCCCTTGCCTTGCTGAGCCGTCAGCCTGGGCAACGGCTGGGCCAGGCGATTCTCCAGCTTGCCAAGCCGCTGAACTGCCTTTTCGTACGCTTCCGCCGCCTTGCCCCGCGTGACGTCGGCCGTGACCACCAGCCAGATCTCCTTGCGCACGTGGTCGAAGGCCAGCACCTCGTCGAAGAACAGCAGGCAGGCGTCGGGAACGCCCAACTCGTCCTTGGCCAGCTCGGGCAGCCGCTCGATCTGGCGCACCGCGTCATAGGAGAAAAATCCCACAGCCCCGGCGGTGAACGGCGGCAGCCCCTCCAGCCGGGCCGGCTTGTGACCGCCCAGCGCCCGCCGCAGCACGGCGAAGATGTCGCCCTCCATTTGGACGACCTTCCTGCCCTCGGTGATGATGATCTCGCGCCCGCGCGCCACGATCCGCTTGAACGGGGCCAGCCCGATGAAGGTATAGCGGCCCACCTGCTCGCCGTTCTCCACCGACTCCAGCAGAAAACACTCCCGCTCAGGCCAGGCCGCGCGCAGAAAGGCCGAGACCGGCGTCTCCAGGTCGGCCGCCAGGATGCGGCAGACGGGAACAAGGGTGTGCGCTTTGGCGAGCGCCAGGAACTCTTTGCGGCTGGGCAGGACGGAATGGACAGAGGCTTTCACTTCAGACCAGTGTAATTGCTTTGGAGCTTTTGCCGCAGCCGCGCTCGCGCAGCCCCGCCGTGAATCGGTTCCGCGCTGAACGTCCGCGCCCTGCGCAGTCAGGCTCAATGCACTAGCTGGGAACGGTACGTCTTCAGCCAACTCACCATCTCTTGGGCTGGAAGGGGGCGGCTGAAAAAGAATCCTTGCGCGATGTCACAACCTTTCTCGCGCAGGATGTCCAGTTGTTCCTGCGTCTCCACCCCTTCTCCGATCACTTGCATGCCGAGTTCGTGGCCTATTTCAATGGTCTTCTGGACCATGATGCGGTCTCTGTCGTTGCCGCTCATTTCCTGGATGAAAGATTTGTCGATCTTCAGTTCCGTCGCCGGTATGATTTTGAGTTGTTGCATCATGGCATAGCCGGTGCCAAAATCGTCGATCGACAACTTCACCTGTTTGATCCGCAGCCTGGTCAGGATGTCCAACGTTCTCGCTAATTCCTTGATCAAGCGAGTCTCTGTAATCTCGATGGTGACATCGCCGGGCGATACGCCATGCTTCTCGGCGATGGATACAAGAACGTCTGGGAACTTCAGATCGTGGAGAGAATACACCGACGCATTCACGGAGAGCATGAGGGCCTTCCCGTCGCCATTCTCAAACTGTTCCACATCGCTCATCCCGCGGTTCGCAACGATCCAGCCAAGCTCGTCGATGAGCCCAAGTTCCTCCATGCGGCCAATAAAGTAGTCGGGGAAGATCAGCCCTCGTTCAGGATGCTGCCACCGGGCCAGGGCCTCAACGCCAGTCACGCGGCCGGTTGCAATATCGATCAGCGGCTGATAATGAACGACAAACTCATTGCGCTCGACCGCTCTCCGCAACTGCTCATTATGAGTGATGAACTGGGCGCCCGGTTGAACAATCGGAGATGTTGCCGGCTCCGCATTTCTTGCCAGCATCTCCTCCAGTTCCGCCAGGCGGAACGGCTTTTGGAGACGGCCCACGATAGAAAGCCCAAGGACCTGCGCCAATTGTTCCGCGGTCTCCAGGACGCGCTTGCCAACGCCGCTCATCAGGACGATTCCGGCCTTGCACTTCTGCTGGCTGAGCATTCTCAACAGCTCAACGCCATCCGTCTCCGGCATGATGAGATCAAGCAGAATGAGAGTCGTGTCGGGCGTGAGCTGATCCAGGAACGTTTTTGCATCGGTCGTCGCGGTGCACTCGAACCCCATCGCCTGCGCGGCGTCAGAGACGAACTCGCCTACGTCGATTTCGTCGTCGACAACCAGGATTCTCTGCTTAGCTGTCATCGTTCCTCCGTTTGCCGCCAGCCGGCACGCTGGCAAACGCCGGCCGGATCGGAAAAGTTCTCATTTCTCCGGCGTGGCATAGTTGCCCCCCATGACGCTGTGAACGATGGCGACGAACTCGGCGCGTTGATAAGGCTTGTGCAGCAAGGGACCGTCGACCAGCGGCATGCTCTTCTCAGCCAGCGCCTCCGCCGGAAATCCGGAGGAATAAATGATCTTGAGGTTGGGGCGCAGGGCACGGGCCCTTTGCACAAGTTCCACTCCATTCATTCCACCGGGCATGACGATGTCCGTCACCATCAGTTCAATCTCGCCATGCTGCGCAATCGCCACAAGCGCGCTGGCGCCGTCGATTGCATCATAGGCCGTAAAGCCCATCTCCGCGAGATAGGCGAGGGCAACCTCAAGCAGGTCCTCTTCGTCATCCACCACCAGCACCGTGCCGCCCGGCTTTGCCTTGAGAGGCTTTGGGGCATCCGCCGGAACAGGGTGCGAAAGATCCGCTGCCAGGGGCAGATAAAACGACACCGTGGTCCCCTGACCAAGTTCGCTGTAGAGGCGGACGGCGCCGCCGGACTGCTTCACGAAGCCGTAGACCATGGCCAAGCCCAGGCCCGTGCCCTTGCTGCGCGGCTTGGTGGTAAAGAATGGCTCAAAGGCGCGCTCCAGGGTCTGTCGCGACATGCCGTGCCCTGTATCCGTTACCGACACACAAACGTAACGGCCTGCTTTCAAGTCGCCTGCCTGTACGGTGGGATGGCTGTCTTCAAGGCTCTTCACCTGCGAGCTGATAACGATGGAGCCCCCCTTGGGCATCGCATCCCGCGCATTTACCATCAGATTGAGCAGCGCGCTTTCAAGCCCCGCAGAGTCAACAAAGAGCAGCGGCACTGACTCGTCGAGGTGCGTGGTGATCTTGATCTCCACGCCAAGCGCGCTGGCAGCCAGCTGGATCGTGTTCTGAATCGAATCACTGAGCCGGACAACCGACGGCTTCAGCTCCTCATTGCTGGAAAAAACGAGCAGGCGCCGCGTGATGTCCGCGCCGCGCGCAGCGGCCTTCTGCGCGGTTTGTACTCGCTTGACGGCCGCTGCGTTGCCGGCGACCAGGCGGTCGAGCAAATCCAGATTCCCAATGATGACACCGAGCAGATTGTTGAAATCGTGAGCGATTCCACCCGTCAATTGGCCGATCGCTTCCAGCTTCTGGCTCTGGTGCAACTGACGCGCCAGTTGCTTTCGTTCGCTGATGTCGCGGATGGCCGCCGTCACCAGGATTCCCTCGGCGCTCTCCAGCGGGCTGAGCATGATCTCGATGGGAAACACGGTTCCGTCCTTGCGCCGCCCGTGCAGCTCAATCCCCGTGCCGATCTGCTGCGCCAGCGCCTCAGCCGTGGTGCGAAGAGCGTCGGCGATCAGCCGCTCCGCAAAGCCCACCGGAATGATGCTCTTTACCTTCTGGCCCAGGAGCTCATCGCGCCGGTAGCCGAACTGTTTCTCCGCCTGGGCGTTCAACAGGACGATCTCCCCGCCCTGGTTTACCACCACCATTCCATCCGGAGCCGCCTCCAGAAGGCCACGATACCTTCCCTCCATCTGGGCCAGATGCTTCTCCGCGTCCTTGCGCGTGGTGATGTCGCGGATGGCCGCCGTCACCAGGATTCCCTCGGCGCTCTCCAGCGGGCTCAGCATGATCTCGATGGGAAACTCGCTTCCATCCTTCCGCCGCCCGTTGAGCTCAATGCCCGTGCCTATCTGCTGCGCCAGCGTTTCGGCAGCAGTCCGGGTTCCGTCGGCGATCAGCCGCTCCGCAAAGCCCTCCGGGATGATGCTCTTTACCTTCTGGCCCAGGAGCTCATCGCGGCGGTACCCGAACTGTTTCTCCGCCTGGGCGTTCAGCAGGACGATCTCCCCGCCCTGGTTTACCACCACCATTCCATCCGGAGCCGCCTCCAGGAGGCCACGATACCTTCCCTCCATCTGCGCCAGATGCTTCTCCGCGTCCTTGCGCGTGGTGATGTCGCGGATGGCCGCCGTCACCAGGATTCCCTCGGCGCTCTCCAGCGGGCTCAGCATGATCTCGATGGGAAACTCGCTTCCATCCTCCCGCCGTCCGTTGAGCTCAATCCCTGTGCCGATCTGCTGCGCCAGCGCTTCGGCAGCAGTCCGGGTTCCGTCGGCGATCAGCCGCTCCGCAAAGCCCTCCGGAATGATGTCCTTTACCTTCCGGCCTATGAGTTCATCGCGGAGGTATCCGAACTGTTTCTCCGCCTGGGCGTTCAACAGGACGATCTTCCCGTCCTGGTTCACCACCACCATCCCATCCGGAGCCGCCTCCAGCAGCCCGCGGTACCTTGCCTCCGATTCCTTCTGCTCGCTCAGATCGCGGCAGATCTCGGAAAACCCGCGCAGGTTTCCAGATAGGTCGCGCAACGCGATGAAGGTGTCGCTGGCCAGAAACTCAGTGCCGTCTCTCCGCACGCGCGTGCCGAATTCGTCGTGCCGGCCGCTTGCGGCGGCTATTCGGAGCACCTCTTCCGGCCTGCCCTGCTTGATATCTTCCGGAAGAAAAAGGCAGGAGTAATTGTGGCCGATAATCTGATCCGCGGCGTATCCCATGATTCGCTCCGCGACGGCGCTCCAACTGGCAACCTGGCCATGCGGGTCCAACATGAAGATCGCAAAGTCCTGCACTCCGTTCAGCAACATCCGGTATTTCTCTTCGCTTTGCTGGAGAGCTTCCTCGGCGGCGGTGCGCTTGCTGCTGTCGCGCAGCGCGGACCAGGCTGCAAGGCCGGCGACCAAAATCCCCAGCAGGGTTCCAATGATCAGAATTGTCCTGGTCTGGTTCCGGTCACGCTCAGTTTCCGCGTCACGCAGCGCCAACAATCGCAGTTCCTCGTCCTGCATCTTGCCCGCCAGCGCTTGAAATTCATCCGTTGTCTCCTGGTCCCTCCCTCCCTCCATGGCGGCTACTGCCGCCGCCAGCCCCTGGGTGCGGCGCAGGCTTACGATCATATCCGCGTACTGGATTCTCTCGGCTGCAAGGATTTCGATGTCGGGAAAATGGCGCTGCTGATTGGGATTATCCGCCGTTTGATTGCGAATGGCTGCCAAATCCTGCGCTGCTCTCGATGCGTCGGCGCGGTAGGTTGCAAGATCGGATTCCTGGCCTGTCAGGGCAAATCCACGGCTGCCGGACCTGACACTCCCCAGGGCCAGGGCCAAATCCTGAATATTCTCGATCACTTCGTGGGTGTGGCGCACCCAGCGGCCGCTTTCATCGGAGATGACCATCCAGCGATAGGAGAAGGACCCCAAGAATAACAGGGTCAACATCGCAAATCCGAATGCTAGCTTCACCTTCCGATTCAAGAAAGACCTCATCGCCATCTCCCCTGTTTCTCTTTCGGAGTGGCGTTTCAGTCTTCCCATAGCAACAGGCTGGAACGATTGCTTGAGCGCATCAGTACTCCGAACCATTGAACACTTGTGCTACATTGGTACTCCGAATTATTGGACATTTGCATTACAACGGTAACGCGCGGGTTGTAAATGGTTCTGTTTCATTTTGCACAGACCAGTTCAGAGTAGGGTGCGCAAATTGGAAGCTCTGCCGACCCGGTTTGGAGGCGGCTGCGCAGGCACGGGAAGCAGCGGAGATCGCGCGCCGGGCCAGTTCCCGCAGCCTCGTCTCAGCCAAAGTTGAGGGTTGCATACGATTTTGGGCGAAGTTTCCCGCTTCAGAGCAGATACTGAAAGAGAAGACTGTGCCGGGAATGGGTTTCCAGGCAGATACGCCATGGCTTGACTGCGCTCTCCGACGTGCCTAGACTCACTGGGGTTTGGGCTTGCGGAGCGCATCCCGCTGGCCGAATTTGGCGGCAGAGAATCGAAATTGGAGAGTGTATGGCAGGTGCAATCCCGACAGTTACTTTGGACCAGGAGATCAACCCCTGGGAGGCGCAAAGCGCGCGCTTTGAATTTGCGGCACGCAAGCTGAATCTGGAGGCGGGCCTGTGGAAGATGCTCAGCACCCCCACGCGCGAGGTCATCGTGCACTTCCCCGTAACCATGGATAGCGGCCAGATCGATATGTTCACCGGCTTCCGGGTGCAACACTCTATCGCCCGCGGTCCCTGCAAGGGCGGCATCCGCTACTCGCCGGAGGTGACTCTGGACGAGGTGCGGGCGCTGGCCAGTTGGATGACCTGGAAGTGCGCGGTGGTCAATATCCCCTTCGGCGGCGCCAAGGGCGGCGTGATCTGCGACCCGAAAAAGATGAGCCAGGGCGAGCTGGAGCGGATGACCCGCCGGTATACGTCGGAGATCATCGATTTCATCGGGCCGGAAAAGGACGTTCCCGCGCCCGACATGAACACCAACGAGCAGACCATGGCCTGGATCATGGACACCTACTCGATGCACATGGGGCATACCGTGACCAGCGTGGTCACCGGCAAGCCGCTGAACATCGGGGGCTCGCGCGGCCGCGTGGAGGCCACCGGGCGCGGCGTGCGGGTGGTGTGCGACGAAAGCCTGCGCTACCTGAATATGCCCATCGACGGCTGCCGGGTGGTGATTCAGGGATTCGGCAACGTGGGGTCGAACGCGGCCCGGCTGATGATGGAGCACGGCTACAAAATCGTGGGCGTTTCCGAGTTGGAGGGCGGACTCGCGAACCCCAACGGCATCGACATTCACCAGTTGATCGAGTTCAAGCAGCGCAACGGCACCATCCAGGGATTCCGCGGCGCCGAGGCCACGCCCAGCGAAGAGCTGATGGTCTCCGAGTGCGAGATCCTCATTCCCGCGGCCACCGAGAACATGATTACCAGCCGCAACGCCGGCGAGATCAAGGCGCGCATCGTCGTCGAGGGCGCCAACGGCCCCACCACCGCCGTGGCCGACGAGATCCTGGCCGAGAAGCGCATCTTCATCGTGCCCGACATCCTGGCCAACGCCGGCGGCGTCACCGCCAGTTACTTCGAGTGGGTGCAGGACCGGCAGGGCTACTTCTGGAAGGAAGCCATCGTCAACGAGCAACTGGAAACCATCCTGCGCGACAGCTTCGACGATGTGGTGCGCTATGCCGAGGCCCACAACGTAAACAACCGCATCGCCGCCTACATGCTGGCCATCGATCGCGTGGCCTTCACCATCAAGCAGAGGGGCATCTACGCCTGAACTTCGGGCCGGGTTTCTTGCGTTGCGCAAAAACAAGCGGGATGGGCCACTTGCTCATCCCGCTTTGGTTTCTATGCACTGTGCGAGACGGAACGCGAGACGCCGGGCCGTTTGCCGGTGCAATAATGAAGCTAAACTGGAAGCATTTCTTCTGGGATGCGCGACCCGCATGAACCTGCCCAACTCCATCACGATGAGCCGGATCGTCATGATCCCGCTGTTGCTGTGGATACTGACGCAGCACTTTCCCTGGCAAGGGCATGGCGCGCAGGAGATTACGGCCTCGGTCCTGTTTGTGCTGGCCTCGATCACCGATGGCCTGGACGGCTACCTGGCCCGCAAGCGCAGCCAGATCACAACCATGGGCATGTTGCTGGACCCCATCGCCGACAAGGTCATGGTGACCGCCGCGCTGATCGCCCTGGTAGCCTACAACCCCCAGGTGGTCAAGGTCTGGATCGTGGTGGTCATCATCGGCCGCGAGTTTCTTGTCTCCGGATTGCGCTCTATCGCTTCCACAGAGGGCTTCACCATCGAGGCCAGCGAGCTGGGCAAGCTCAAGACGGTCATTCAGATCGTCTGCGTGGTCTCCGCCATTCTGGCCCATGGCTGGCGCCAATGGCAGTTTGGCGTGCTCATCGTTCCGGTGAAGTGGATCGCCATCGCCGCCATCTACTTTACGGTGCTGGTTTCCGTGATCTCCGCGATCGACTACTTCGTGGGCTTCTGGAAGAAGATCGACCACGCCTCCAGGGACCGCCGCAAGAAGTCCTTCGTGCTGAGCCGCCGCAAGACGGCGAACACGCCCTGAGCCAATGGGCGGATGACCACAAGCAAAAGAACCCCGGTTATGGCCGGGGCTCTTTGCGTACAGGATGCGTTGGGCCTGCTTGTCAAGCCAGCAATGGAACCGGTTCCGGAATGCGGATGACCGGCGCAGCAACGGGCATGGGCGCCTGGGCCGGAACGGCTACCGGCTGCGGATGGGCCGGGCGGGTGAGCCGGTGGACGAAGTGGTAGGGCGGCCAAGGGCCGGAGAGCTGCATCTGGCACTCCCGCATCATGGCGCTGGTGGTGGCGAACTTGCTCTGGTAGCGCTCCACGCATTTGCGGTCGATCAGGTGGGCGATGTCCAGCAGCATCTTGCCGCTTTCGGTGAGCCGGCAACTGACCTCTTCGTCCAGAGGCAGGAAGAGCCGGTGCATCTGGAAGCTAACGGCGCGCGCGCGGGTCTGGCGCTCGCGCTGGCGGGACGCATTCTCGCGCAGGTTGGTCAGATAGCCCCGGCTTGCGCCCCCGGCCGGCAGATGCTTGTCGAGGGCGCGGCCACAGCAGTCGCCGACGAACATCTTCAGGTGCATCTCGGTCTTGCCGCGCAACTTGTCGATGTTCGAGAGAAACTGGCGCTGGTTGGAGCGGATGGACCTGCGCAGGCTCTCGTCGTCGTTGAAGACGGTTCCAAACCGGAAGGGCAGCACCGTGGAATGCCGGAAACAGTCGGCGATGACCCGGGCATGGTCCACACCGGATTTCTGGTTCAGGGTTTCCGCGGGGTTGTGTTCGCTGACGATGATGGCGAGGTCGCTGGCGGGGTAAAGAAAGACCTGGTTGCCGCTTACTCCGAGGACAGATTCCATCGGAACAGGCCTGCGATGACGGGCTATTTCAGGAAATGCTTGTCTTTCACCGATGCAGTAGGCATACCATGCCATAAAGAGACACTCCGATTGCGTACGCGGATCAGCGCCGACGGTTGGTGATGCTCTGTGAACCTGGGAACAACTGCATAGCGGGCGTAAAACCGGGCTATAGTAAGCAGACCCGTATGAACTATGCCGAATACTAGCCCCCTGACAAGACGACTGGCAACATCTGCCATCGCGAAGTTCGTAAAAGACGGCAAAATCCATCCATCTGTGTTCGTATAATCAATATTCTGATTGACGGCATGAAAACCAGTTCATTCTAGCTCAGCCAGGCCGTTTTGGCATGTGATTGGAAGTCACCCACAAGCATTCATTCTGACGATTTTGGGCAGGGAACGGCCATTTCCGATTGCACGAGGCCGGAACGCGGAGCGTTGGGCGCCAGCCTTTGGGCGCTATGGCAGAATGTGCCGGATCTGGAGAAACAGGACCACATTCAGTAGGACGGATAACCCCAGAAGGCTCAATGCAAAGTAGGCAAACAGATTGACTTTTTTCCCGACGGCCTTCAGATCCACGAAGAGTTCCTGCTGCTTCAGCGTATTGTGGTCCGTGGCTTCGCGCACCATCTGCAACTGGTCCTGGACCCGCTTCAGCAACGAATTCTGTTCAACGGCCTGATTGCGCAGTTCGCGATGCTGCGTCCGGAGCTCGGCCAGACCGTCCTCAATGGGCGCGAGGTCGACCGGCGGCGGCGGCGGCGTTTGCAAATGCGGGTTCAGGAGATTGGAGACCGCGGTACCGACATTTCCGTCCAGCAGAGGCAAAACGCGCTGGACCAACGGCAACGTCAGGCGCAGCGCATTCATGGCGCGCTGAAAGCCCGAGGGCCGCTCCCCCGCGGAAGCCGATAAGTTGGCCAGCGCGCGCCTTGGAGGAGGGACAGTTGTGAGACGTTGCGGATCGTTCTGGGCCTGCGTTTGCGGGGTCGCGCCTCGAATTCCAATCGGCAACGGTAACCCAACCGCACGCGGATTCGGCGCATCCGCATTTTCTACCCGGCGGCCGGGACCGTTCAAATCAAAACCCTCTGAATCGTTCATGGGCGTCCTTCTTCCTTCACTATAAGGGATTTCCGCATCTCGCGGGTAATCAGGTCCGGTTCCCGAGTGAATCTCCCGGCGCCGGTCCGATTTTCCATGCACCAGCGCGCTCACCTGGGCGGCCGCGGTCGCGTATCCTCATTCACAGGAGAGGCGTGTGAATCCAGTCCTTGCCCATACGTTGCGCAACCTGCAACGCAACATCCTGGCCGGCATCGTCACCATCGGGCCGCTGTTCGTCACCTACCTGATCTTCAGATTCCTTCTTGGCGCCCTGGCCGAGGCCGGATTGCCGGTGGTCAAGCTGTTTGCGGCCATCTTCCCGGAAAACTGGCTCAGCCAGCCGTGGCTGCAATCCGTCCTGGCCATCGTGCTGACCCTGGTGATGCTTTACGTGGTGGGCCGGGTCACTTCATTGGTGATCGGCCGCCAGGCCTTCGACCTGTTCGAGGCCGTGCTGGAGCGCCTGCCGGTTGTGGCCAAGATCTACAGGTCCGTGCGCCAACTGCTGGACACGATGATGGGCAAGAAAGAGTCCAGCCAGCGCGTGGTGCTGGTCGACTTTCCCATCGCCGGCCAGAAGAGCATCGGATTCCTCACCCGCACCATGACCGACTCCACCACCGGCGAACTGCTGGCCGCGGTCCTGTTGCCCAATGCCATCAACCCGACCTCGGCCTTCCTGCAGATTCTTCCCATCCACAGGGTGACCGAAACCGACCTGAACATGGAGCAGGCCATGAGCATGATCATGACCGGCGGCGCCGTGGGCCCGGATACCATCCGGTTCACACAGCCGGCGCTTGCAGTGGCGAAGGATGTTACGCCGCCTGCGCCCTCGGCTTGACCTTGGCGAGTGATTTGTTTTTGGCGGCAAGCCACAGATCGTGGTCCATCTGCAAACCAAGCCACATCTGAGGAGAGCAGCCGAAGTAGGCGCCGAGGCGCATGGCGGTATCGGCCGTGATGCCGCGCTTTCCGAGAACAATATCGTTCACCCTCGGCGCGGAGACGTGCAGGTCTTTTGCCAGCCGGTAGCTGGACAGCCCGAGCGGCTCCATGAACTCGGTCTTGAGAATGTCGCCGGGGTGAATCGAGTATACGAACGGAATCTTTTCCATAGCGCCTCCTAACTGGCCGTTTCATCCACAATCAGTTCTTCTTCCGCGTGTTCGCTCTCCACGGTGATCTTGCGCAGGCTAACATGCTCGAAGCGCGCCCAGACGAGGCCCACCGGCGCGATGCTCAGGAAGGTGACCACCAGCAGCGTGGCGGCACAGGCGGTGGCCGGCTCAGCCGCCACGCCGAAGAAGCCTGACATGGCGGCGGCCACAAAGCCAATCTGCGAGAACCAGCCCAGCACCGGCAGTTGAAAGATGCTGGCAGCCATGCTCCAGGCCATCAATAACATGCACTTGGCCAGCGTCAACCCCGCCAGTTGCGGGCAGTGGACAAAGGCTCGGATGATCTCAAAGTACGCCAGCGAGATCAGGCCCCACATGGACAGAGAGAGCGACGAGGCAATAGCAAAGTCCGAGAAGGACCGGAGCGTGTCAAGGCCGGCGCGAAAGAGGCGAATCTTCTCGCCGATCGCGCGTCCCAAACCTTTGGAGACAGCGCTGAAGGCTTCTTCGAGAAACGACGCCACAACTCCGCCAGCCAGGCGCACGGCAACCAGGAAGAGCGCGCCCATCACCGTGATGACCAATCCCCCGTACCCGGCTCTCTTCACGATCTCAGGATGGGGCATAGCCCCGGCCGGAGCCAGCAGGATGATGGAGCAGAAGATCAGCGCCATCGATCCGGCGTCAAAGAGGCGTTCAACGATATAAACGGCGATCTGGTTGCTGAACGGCAGACCGGTCTTTTTCGAGACCAGGTAAGGACGCACCGGATCGGCGATCCGGCCGATGAGCGCGACCCCGGTAAACCCGATGACCTGCGTTCCCAGGAGCGAAAACAGCGGCACCTTTTTGATGTGGCGGAGCAGCAGCGCCCAGCGCACCGCGCGGATGAGATAGCAGAGGTAGATGCAGCCGAGGGCAAAGGCGATCTTGCGCCAGTCGGCCAGCGCCAGTTGGGCGCGGAAGACGCCAAAGTCGAAGTGAATCCTGTCGCGTCCCCACACCAACAGCCCTGCAAGCGCCAGCAGCGCCACCAAACCCAGAATCCATTGCTTCTTCTTCAAGCGTTCTCCGTGCCGCGGCAGTCTCTCTTCATTCTATCGGGCGAGGCGGGGATAAAAAGTAATGGTGGGCGGTCAGGGACTCGAACCCCGGACTTCCTGCTTGTAAGGCAGGCGCTCTAACCAACTGAGCTAACCGCCCACGCATGGCGGCAAGGCGATTGCGGCCTTCTGAAATCATACCAGCGCGATTACCCCCGGGGGTGGACGAACGCTGACGGGGCGGAAGGAACGAACCCCGAACGGGGTATACGAACCCTGAGTTGATAGACTCACCCGGTGAGCCGTCTTATTGTCAACGCCGACGACTTTGGGCTGACTGCCGGGGTCAATCGCGCGATCTCGGAGTTGCATGGGGCTGGGGTGCTAACCAGTGCCACACTGATGGCGCGCGCCACGGCCACGGCCGGCGCTGTCCGCATCGCACGCGCTACACCCACGCTGAGCGTGGGCTGCCATGTGGTTCTGGTGGATGGAGATCCGATACTGCCGCCGCGGGAGATTCCCACACTCGCCGACCGGCGCACGGGCCGTTTCCTGCCGACGCTGGGCGCGTTTTTGCAGCGGCTGGCCGCTGGTCGCATCCGGTCCTCCAAGATTGAGGGCGAAATTGAGGCCGAAGCCGCAGCACAAATCGCTCTGCTCCAGGCTGAGGGCATTGCGCTCACTCACATTGACACGCACAAGCACGTCCACATGTTTCGCTCGGTGTTTGAGCCTGTGCTGCGGGCGGCGGCCGGTCGCGGCATCCGCGCGATTCGCAATCCGTTTGAACCGGCGTGGAGCCTGCGCGCCACGCCCGGCGCTCCCTGGTTCCGGCGCGCGGAAGTCAGCCTTCTGCGGTCGCTTGAGCCTTCTTTCCGGCGCATTGTGACTGAAGAAGGCTTTACGACAACGGACGGCGCCATCGGCGTGTTGGCGACCGGGACCCTTGACGCCGCCACGGTCAGTTCCCTGCTCCAAAACCTGCCCCCCGGCACGTGGGAGCTGGTGACGCATCCCGGCTACAACGACGCCGATCTGGCCCAGGTCCGCACCCGCCTGTTGGCCTCGCGGGAGATTGAGCGCGAGGCGCTGTGCGCGTTGAAACAGTTCCCCGCTATCGAACTCATCTCCTTCGCGGATTTGAAGGCTGGCGCAAGGCCGGTTCTGTGACCGGCGGAAGTCTTTGATTCAAAACAGGCTGGACGGCGACTGAATCTTCCGCGCGGCCGGGATCGTCCAAATCAAAGGCAGACAAAGAATTGATTAGGAAGGCCTTATGCGCATCGGCATCACCTGTTATCCCACCTACGGCGGCTCGGGCGTGGTGGCCACGGAACTGGGGATTGAATTGGCCGCCCTGGGCCATGAGGTGCATTTCATCTCGTATTCGCAGCCGTTCCGGCTGAACGAGCGGGACGACGGAATTTTTTATCACGAAGTTCCGGTTTCGAGTTACCCGCTGTTCGAGTTCCCGCCGTATGACCTGGCGCTGGCCTCGCGAATGGCGGAAGTTGCTGAATTCAATGAGCTTGACCTGCTGCATGTGCACTACGCGATTCCCCACTCGGTGAGCGCGCTGCTGGCGCGGCAGATGCTTGCCGCAAAGGGGCGTCGGCTGCCTTTCGTGACTACGCTGCACGGCACAGACATCACGCTGGTTGGGCTGGACCGGTGCTACCTGCCCATCACCCGCTACGCCATCCAGGAGAGCGATGGGGTTACCTGTATCTCCAACTATCTAAAGGAGAAGACGGTCGAGCACTTCGGCGTGACGCGGGGGATTGAGGTGATCGAGAACTTCGTCAACTGCGATGTGTACAGACCGATCAAGGATGAGGCCAAGAAGGCGGCGGCGCGCAAGCGCCTGGCGGCGCCGGACGAGGCGATCCTGATGCATCTATCTAATTTCAGGCCAGTTAAGCGGGTGGTGGATGTGGTGAAAATCTTTGCGCGGGTGGTGCGCGAGACGCCGGCGCGGCTGCTTCTGGTGGGCGACGGGCCGGACCGGTCAGCGGCGGAGTGGCTGGCGCACGACTTGGGGATTCAGGCCAAAGTTCATTTCATGGGCAAGCAGGACCGGGTGAACGAGCTACTGCCGCTGGCGGATATCTTATTGATGCCAAGCGAGTTGGAGTCGTTCGGGCTGGCGGCGCTGGAGGCCATGGCGTGCAAGGTTCCTTCGGTCGCGACACGGGTGGGCGGAGTGCCGGAGCTGATCGACGATGGGGTGACGGGGCTGCTCTATCCCGTGGGAGACGTGGACGGTATGTCATTGGGAGCATTGAGCTTGCTCAAGGACCGGGAGCGGCTGAACGCGATGCGGGATGCCGGCCGCAAGACCGCGCAGAAGCGGTTCTGCTCGACGCTGGTGGTGCCGCACTATGTGCGGTATTACGAGCAAGTGATTAAAAAAGCAGGGGTTAGTGGTTAGGGGTTAGTGGTCAGGCGCGAGACGTGGCGGAAAGGGCGCAAATGCTGGCCCAGGTGGTTTCGCGTAAACCGGCAAATGTTCGCTTCAATGGTGCGGAAACAACGCAAATGTTCGCTGAGATGGTTGCAGAAATTTGAGGGCTTGACTTTTCAGACCACCCGCATTTGCGAATTGGCCGCTGGAAAAGTGCCGAATAGAGCGTTGGGGTTGCAGAGAATTACCCGGAGATTCTGTGGAAAGGGCTCAATAAGAACAGGAAACGGACGTAAGGCATTGAAAATGCTGTGTTTTACTCGGTTTTCGCTGACAGGGACAGTGATCAGCTTGACTGTTGTTCGGCGGGGTCGGGCTCGAAGGTGGGGGTGAAACCGAGCTGGCGCCAGAAGCGGTCGAGGAGGGCGACGGTTTCGGGGCTCGTTCGGGTGGTGGTGCGGAGAAGGATCTGGGCGGCGGGGTTTCCGGCCAGGCTGGAGGCTTCGGCGGCGATGGCGATGCACTGGGCCGGACGGTAGGTGCAACTGGCCAGGTCGGCGATGGAGAGGCGCGTAGTGGGCGTGGCCAGGACCGTCCGGGGCGGGGCCATGCGGTCCAGGAGCCAGAGGATTTCGAGCTTGGATTCGAGCTCGTCCGGCACGCAGTCGATGGCCAGGTCGGCCTCACGGACGGCGTCCTCGATGGTGGAGACGAAGGTGACGCTGGGCACCGCTCCCGCGGTTTTGCGAAAGGCATCCGGACCGAGTACGGCCCGAAGGGCTTCCTGGGCGTGGTGGAGGTTGGCGGGCATCACGTCTTCGAGGAGGACGCGGAAGCCTGCACGGGCTGCCGAAAGGGCCAGCCAGCGGCCCAGGGGCCCGGCTCCGATGATGGCGACAGTGGACAAAGTTCAGGCTTACCTGGCAGACAGGGCTTCGACGACATCCTCGGCGCTGGGCTTGGCGTTGAGCAGGTGCTCGGCGACGCGGGCGCGCTCCTCCTGGGTGAGCGAGGGGATGGTGGCCAGCACCCGGCGCAGGGTCACGGCAACGTCGTCAATGTAGTTCATCAGGCGGATGGCTTCTCCGGAGAGCGGCATGGTTTCCCTCGATGGTGATCTTCCCTTCTCATTGTAGGCGGTGGGGTTGGGGAGGGGAAGGCGGGGGTGCTGAGACTAGCAAAGTAAAGTGTTAGAGCTGAATCCGAGGGGGGCACTCGGTTCACGCATGGCTTATGGCGGCTTTGGCAGCAAAGCAGAGATCATCGAAGATGCGCGCCTCGAAGACGCTCCTGGCGCCGGCCGCGGCTGTAATCGCGTTCAACTTACGCGACAGTCCACGATAGGTCCGCATCATTTCGGGAACATTGGGCCGCGCCGCCCTACTACGAACAAATGCGTTGCAGATTTCCCCCATGACGCCTTCCACCGTGCCGTCATGGATGTTCGGATCGCTGCCATCCAAATCGCTCAAAGACTTCTGAACTCTGCGCGCCTTGGTTTCAAAGACAAACCAACTGTGCTGGCTGGGGTTGAGCTTGGCCCAGGTCACGGTGAGGCCCAGTTCGAAGGGCATATTAAAGCGCGGGGTGCGAGGCGGATTTCGATCCAACTGTACCCGAGAGAGATCGTGAATGGAGTACCGGCAACTTTGAATGAGCGCCAAGATGCGATCAAGCCTGCGCTCGCCTCCGGGAATTCCGAGGGTGGCGCGAGGTTCAAGGCCAAGGTGAGTCAAACCGACGATGTACGCAAGATAAAGGCTGCGAAAGCCTTCGTCGTAAGGGATGTTTACGAATACGGCGTTTGGCCTAACTGGCGGCGGCATGCTTGCTCGTCTTGCTGTGCGCAGAATCCTTCGTTGCGCCGCTTCCGTTGCGAAAGCGTCCGTCAAGCGAACCCGACGCAGCCCGGTGACATTCCGACAACTGACCGTTCCCGCTGCCTCTGACAATTTCAATGAGGCGCTTCTGGCGCGCCTTGCTCATCTTCAATCTCTTCCCCACCTCGTCGAGGGTGGGGATCGGAGTCGTGATGTATACGGAGCGGCCCATACAAATATCTTAGACCAAATCGACCGCTTGATCTACGGTCATTTCGGCCCAAACGGTGCGAAAGGGGACTTTCCGGCCCTCCCTGGGTTGAGATTTGTGGCTTCCCAGGTCGCAAAATCGAGGTCTGGTGTGCCCGGCGTCTTGGGTACAATGGCGGTATGAGCGAATCGGCGGAATCTGTGGCGCGGGGGTTTGTGCGGGCGATCAACCTGCGGGATGTGGATGCTCTGGCGGAGTTGATGACCGAGGGGAACCGGTTTGTGGACTCGCTGGGCAATGCGGCCGAGGGCCGGGAGAAGATGCAGGCGGCGTGGGCCGCGTACTTCCTCATGGTTCCGGACTACACGATTACCGTGGAGGAGACGTACTGTCACCCCAGCGACGAAGACCTGTCGCCGGGGACCCCGACTGCTCAAGAGGTGGTGGTGATGCTGGGAGTGGCGCAGGGGACGTATGCGGCTGACGGGCAGTTGAAGGCGGAGAACCGGTGGAAGACGCCGGCGGCGTTCCGGGCGTCGATCGAGGACGGCAAGGTGGCGGAGTGGCGGGTGTACGCGGACAACGATCCGATCCGGCGGCGGATGGCGAAGAGGGGACCTACAAAAACATCCTGAATTGCGGGGTGTGGTTTCCCTATAGGCGCCCATCATTTCGAAGACAGTAAAAGACAAAAAAGGACTGTAGTTATAGGTATCCCACCCTAGCCGCAAAAAGTCGCCTCGGCGACACGCGGCGAGGATGGGGCACCCGGCGGATGGCGAAGAGGGGTGAGGGTTGATGCCAGGGTCAAAACCCTGGCCTACCAGAATCACGAAAAGCAGGTCCTTCGACTCGGTCGCCGCGGCGACCTTCGCTCAGGATGACAGCTTTGGGGGAGATCCTTCCGGATTCTGGGGAAGCCGCGGAGAATCAGAATAAGCTGCCCGAACCAACCATCGCTCAGTGACGCGAGAAGATTCAGGGCAAAAAACGTCCCGAGTTGCCGGCTCCAACGCTTCGCACTCCGCCCCGGTCACGGATAGCTCCGTGGCTGACACTTGGCACTCTGCGCTCAGCACGGATTGCTCCGTGTTTTACACTGAATGCCCTGTGCTGGGCACGGATATCTCCGTGCTCAACACTTAGCGCGCCGCACCGGACTCGGATATCTCCGCGCTCGACACATTGCACTCGCACCGGACGCGGATTGCTCCGTGCTCGACACTTGGCGTTCCGCGCCGGAGGACGGATATCTCCGTGCTCGACACGTACGCCCTGTGCTGGACACCGATTGCTCGGTGCTCAACCCTTAGCGCGCCGCGCCGGTTATGGATTGCTCCATACTCGACACTTAGCGCTCGCGCCGGTCACGGATTGCTCCGTGCTCGACACTTGGCTCTCCATGCCACGCACGGATTGCTCCGCGCTCGACACTTTGCGCCCGGTGCTGGACACGGATTGCTCCGTGCTCAACACTTAGTGCTCCCTGCTGGGGCCTTTCGATAAGCCTTCAAAATCGACACGAATGTAGATGCTCAGGCTTACCTAGCAACCCGGAATGAAGTAACTATGCGCGTAGTCGATTCGCACTGTCAATGTCATTGCGAAAGATAATCCTGTGGATTTTGCGGAAATCCCTGTATTAAGGTGGAAATCTTTCCGCTTGATGGGGGGATCGTTCCCAAAGACAAGAAAGGACTGTAGTTATAGGTATCCCGCCTTAGATCACCCCAACGACGAAGACCTGTCCCTTCACCCCAACGAGCAAAGATCGCTCGCTGGGGACCCCGAGTGCGTTGGGGACCCCGAAGCGGCAAAAAGTCGCCGCAGCGAATCGGCGAAGGTGGGGCGCCCGGCATCAGAGCGTTCGCTTGAAGAGCGGGGTGGCGATGAGGAGGGTGCCGATGCCGAAGGCGAAGAGGAAGAAGAGGTCGAACCAGATGGCTTCAAAGCCGCCGTCTTTCAGGAGAATGGCCTTGAAGCCGTGGACGACGTAGGTGAAGGGGTCAACGATGGAGATGGCCTGGAGCCAGCGCGGAAATGCGGCGATGGGATACATGCCCCCTGAGGGATAAAGCAGAAGGGTGTTGAGAACGCCGAACATGGCGCGGGGCACAAGTGGATCGTCGACGCGGACCATAAGAAGGAACATCATTCCGTTGAAGGCGATGGAGGAGACGAGGATCATGGCGAGGAGTTCGAGGTCCGCCTCGGGACGGAAGATGATGCCGAGGCCGGCCATGAGGGAGCCGATGACGGTGAGCGAGATGCCGGCCAGAGTGGCCTTCATTGCGCCGGCCAAATTCATGCCGAAGACTAATTCGATCTTGGTGATGGGAGTTACAAGATAGCCCTCGTGGACGCCGCGGGCCTTGTCGTCGATGTATAACATGCCGCCGCCGATCATGACGGAGATATACATGGCCAGGGAGATGGTCAGGGGGAGAAGAAACTTCATGTAATTGACGTAAGGATAGAGCTCGACGATCTCGAGGGCGATGGAGTTGGCCAGCCGCGGCTGGATCAGTGGGGTGGTCAGCGCGGTGACGAGCGCCTGCATCTCGGACTCGATCGAGCCGCTCATGAACTGGTCGGAGTTATCGACGACGAGGCCGAGCTGCGGCGCGTCCTGAGAGTAGACGCGGCGCGAGTATTGGGCGGGGATGACGACTGCGCCGTCGATTTTGCCGGTGCGGACGTCTTCGCGGGCCTGTGTCTCGCTGGTGTAATCGACGGTGGTGAAGGTCTTGACGTTGGCGGCGATGGCGGCGAAGGCTTCACGGATTTTGATGGCTTGCGGGCCGCGATCGTAGTCGACCACGCCGACGCGGGCGCCGACGATCTTGCCGCCGAAGGCGTTGCCCATGATGACCAACTGCAAGAGCGGCATCATGAGGGACATGATCATGAGGGTGGGGGAGCGGAAGAACTTGCGCATCTCGCGCTCGATAATGGCGAACATTCTGGTCATGGCTGGGCTCCGGGGCGGGGCGGCAGGGTGAAGACTGGCGGTTTGACCTGCTCATCGCGGAGCTGACGGCCGGTGTAGTGGACGAATACATCGTCGAGCGAGGTGTTCTGGACGCTGAGGGATGTGAGAGTCTCGCCGAGTTGCGCGGCCAGTTCGACCAACTGCATGGTGGTTTTGGAGCCGGAGGAAGTTAGTACGCGATAGAAACCGGCGCTCTCGGCCTGGACGCTGGTGACGCCGTCGAGGCTTTCCAGGCGGGCCTTCCATTGGGGGGTTTCGCGGTCGAAATGGACTTCGACGACGTTGGCGCCGGGGACGCTGTGCTTTAGTTCGATGGGGGTGCCGAGGGCGACGAGTTTGCCGTGATCAACAATGGCGATGCGGTCGCAGAGCTTGTCGGCCTCTTCCATGTAGTGGGTGGTGATGAGCATGGTGAGGTTGCGGGTGCGGCGCAGGTTGTCGAGCATCTCCCAAACGGCGATGCGGGAGACGGGATCGAGGCCGGTGGTGGGCTCGTCGAGGAAGAACATGCTGGGGTTGTGGACCAGGCCGCGGGCGATCTCGAGGCGGCGGCGCATTCCGCCGGAGAGGGTCTTGGTTTGCGCGCCGCGCCACTTGGCGAGGTCGACGGCTTCGAGGACTTCGGCGATGTTTTTCAGGCGCTCGGCCTTGGGGACCGAGTAGAGCTTGGCGTAGATGCTGAGGTTCTCTTCAACGGTGAGGTCGGGGTCGCTGGTGAGGGCCTGGGGAATGACGCCGATCATGCGGCGGACGGCGTCAGGGTCTTTGGCCACATCGTAGCCGGCGACGATGGCGCGACCGCTGGTGATGGGGACGAGGGTGGTCATCATGCGGATGAGGGTGCTTTTGCCGGCGCCGTTGGGGCCGAGGAGTCCGAAGATTTCGCCGTCGGCGACGGAGAAGCTGACGCCCTTGACGGCTTCGAAGGTTCCGTAGCGCTTGACGATGTTCTCGACGGCGATGGCCGCCGCCGGCGCCGTGGGCGCTTTTGCGTTTTGGTCGAGATTTGTGGGAGGGGCGGTCACTGCTTCACCAGCTTGTTCTTTGGGATGTAGACTTCGGCGGTCATGCCGGGGACGAAGCGCTCGCCGGGATTGTCGATGAGCAGCTTGAGCTGGATGGTTTTGATGTCGCGCTTGCGGGAACCAACGTCGCGCTGGGTGGCGAAGTCGGCTTCAGCGGCTTTGGAGATGACCTTGCCCTGGAGGGTAGCGCCCGAGGGCATGACGACGCGAAGCGAGTCGCCGAGTTGGGCGGCGTCGGCCTGGGTTTCAGGCAGGGGCGCGTAGACCCAGGTTTGCGTGAGGTCCATGATGGTGACGATGGTGGCGCCGGCGGCGACGACCTCGCCCTGGCGGGCGGCGCGGACATTGACCTTGCCGCTGATGGGAGCAAATACCTGCGAGTAGCCGACCTCGACTTTGGCCTGCTGGGCAAGGGCACGGGCGTTCTCAACTTCGTCGCGGGTGGAGTCCACGGTGCGGGCCGCGACGTTGGTGAGCAGCTCATGGGCGCGGGCCTGGCGCAGCGATGCTTCGGCGGCGGCGACGGTTTCCCTGGCCGCATCGACGGCCGCTTTGGAGGCCTGCAGGCTGGTGGCGGCGTCGTCTTTGGCCTGCTCGCTCATGATGCCCTGTTGGGCCAGCGCCACGGTGCGGCTGGTGTCGGCCTGCTGGTGGTCGTAGTTGGCCTGGGCCTGAGCCAGCGAGGCCTGAGCGGCCTTGAGCATAGCCTCGGCGTTGCCGGTGGCGTTGCCGGTCTCGCCGCGGGTCTGGCGCTCGGTCTCGACGGTTTCGCCCAGCTTAAACTGCTGGCTGGACGCGGTGGCTTCGGCGGCCTTGCGCGCGGCCTGGAGGTCGTCGCTCTCGATGACGGCGATGAGCTGGCCGGCCGTGACGTCCTGGCCTTCGTCGACGGTGAGGGTCTGGATGCGGCCGGGAATTTTGGCGCTCACCAGCACTTCATTGGCGTCCACGGTGCCGATCAGTTGCAGGTCGCCGGTGTGGCGGACCGTGGCCAGGTACCAGATCAGCGATCCCACGGTAAGCAAGCCCAGGATCAGAAAAACTCGATTGCGTGCGTTCACTTGCGCCTCACTTCATCTGTCTTGAATTCACTGGTATTGATTTCGGCGTTCTCGATTGCACTTAGTTTGATCTCGCTTGCCGGGGGCATGGGCGTGGTCACCAGCACACGCGCGGTCACACGCGCTCCATGCGCGCGGTCAACAAAGATGGACTGGCCCAGATATTCGATTGCCGCTTTGCGGCGAAACTCGAGCGCGGCCCGCTCGACGGGATTGGTTTCCGCAATCAGCCGCATCATGGGCGCGGAGAGGAAATAGAAGACATTGGGTCCCAGCGCGGCGTAGATCACCTGCGAACTTTCCACCGGAATCAGCTCCCCCGAGCGAATTCCCTCCTCCGCCACGGCAAGCATTTTGTCTCCCAGCGGCCTGAAGAGCTTCTCGACCAATGGGCTCATGGCGTTCGACTCGCCCTTGCGGAAGCGCATCATCTCCTGCTGCATCAGGTTCTGGAAGACCGGCTGGGAGTAGATGCGGTCAAAGTGGTTGAGCGCAAAACGGAGCAGCCGCTCGCCCGCCGAGCACTCCAGGGTGAGTACCGACATGCTGGTTGCCGCCATGCGCTCGGCCACGGTTTCAAGGGCTGAGGCGTAGAGGGCATCCTTGCCCTGGAAGTAGTAGTAAAGCAGGGCCTTGTTGACGCCGGCGGCTTCGGCAATCTGTTCGGTGCGGGCCCCGGCCAGGCCGTTGGCGCTGAACTCCCGGACGGCGGCTTCGAGGATGCGGGCGCGGGTCTGGTCGGCGCGTTCGGTCTGGGTGCGGGTTGGAGTGGTGGTGGTCATGTTTTAACTAACTGGTTAGTAAACTAAATGAAAGGGCGGGAATTTGCAAGGGCACCGTGTGAAAAACTCTTGAAATTCTTGTAAGAGATTTGAAATCAACCCGATATGGGCTCTGCTTGGCCGATTTCGGGCGGAGTCGGCGTTCACGGTGGTTCCCGTCTGGTGATCGCTGTGTAGAGGGCCTGCATTTGCTGTTATTCCAAAGTGATGACGACCTTCCCTCGGGCGTGCCCTTCTTTCAGATACCGGATCGCCTCGGGAACCTCGCGCAAGCTGTAACGCCTGTCGATCACGGGCCTCACTGTGCCGGCCTCCATGAGTTCGCGCAGGCAGTTCAGGTCATCTTTGTTCATCTTCGCCATAAAGACGACCAGCTTCCGGCTGACGAATCGCGACAACACAAACATGATGAAAAGCGCCTCGAAAAAGCCAATCAGGGCAGCGATCAAACCACCGTTCGGGCCCCCGGCCAGCACGTATATCCCACTGGGATTCAGGACGCGCCTGCAATCCCACAACGAATGGTTCACATGGCAGTCGAGAAACAGATCGTAGCGCTTTCCGCTCCGGGCGAAATCCTCCCGCGTGTAATCAATCACGTGGTCCGCGCCGATCGACCGGACCATCTCCACATTCCTTGTGCTGCATACGCCGGTCACCTCCGCTCCGAACGATTTGGCGATCTGCACGGCGAAGGAGCCCACGCCTCCCGCCGCGCCGTTGATCAGGACCTTCTGCCCCGGCTGAATCCGTCCCTTGTCGCGAAGTCCTTGCAGTGCGGTGACCGCCGCTATCGGCACAGATGCCGCCTGTTCAAAGCTCACATTCTCCGGCTTCATTGCCAATTCCGGCTCGCGAGCGCACGCATACTCGGCAAAGGCGCCTTTGCACGTCCCAAAGACCTGGTCGCCTGGTTTGAGCCGCGTGATGTTGCTGCCCACTGCTTCAACCACGCCGGCCACATCAACGCCGGGACGGGCCGGCCGCGCAACCGATGGCTTGCGCAGTCTGAAGATGAGGCGAAGGGGCAGCGGCGCGCCTCCCATGATGCGCCAGTCAAGAGGATTGGCTGAAGCAGCACGGACTTTTATCAGGACTTCATCGTTCCCGGCGGCCGGCTTGTCGATCTCTTCATATCGGAGCACGTCGGGGGAACCGTAGTTGTAGTAGACAATCGCTTTCATAAAGCGCTCCTCGATTCAGTCCTCTTGTGGCCGGAGGTTAATGCCTTTGAACAAAAGCCATAGGCCAACTGAGATTTCGGCGACGAAGATAGGCAGCCAGCCAAGTTGCAGCATCTTGGCAGGCTGCGGAACAATGAGAGATGCAAAGCCAGTGAGCGGCACAAGCACAGATCCAAACAGGCCTAAAGCCGCGAGGATTCTTGGAATGTAATTCGATTTGAGAAATAGATAGAAAAAGAGAATGGACCCCGCGCCATAAAAAATGCAAGTGATGTTCAATCCAACCGAATCCGCGTACGAATGCAAATCCACGAGAGCTGACAACTGCTTTGCGTCCAAGGCGCTCACGGAATCAAGGCCAATATGCAGCTTCAAGAAGACAAAATCAATCAAGTTCAAGACACCGCCCACAGCAACGTAGACCAATTCAAATGCCAAAGCCAGCAGCGCCAGGTTTTTGTCTATAGCTTTGACGGCCACATAAAGGCCCATAGCCAAGAGCACGGCACACAGCGCGTTGAGTAATCCGAGGGCCAGCCCGAACCGATAGAGAAGTTCATACTCCATAATTCGATGGGCAGTCTCTGCGATGTTTCCCGGGACTTCAAATCGGCTGGTAACATAAGCACCCAACAGATAGGCCGCGATAATGAATAGATACATGAATCCCGCAAGTCGTGCGTACCTGATCTGTGATTGTTCGATGTCGGAATTCGACATTTCGAGTTCTCCTTCTTGACTTCATGAACGTGCATCCATCCCGCGCCAACCCGCCATCAGGCAGGCTCCTTGGTTTCATTGGCCGGCGCTCCAACTCTGCACCAGCGCGAGCGCATATCCTGGCGGAACTTCTCGCGCTCCTCGGGCGTCATCCGTTCCCAGCGCTCGGCCATTGGCCGCCGCCATTTGGAGCGATCATGGCCGTGACCGCCAAAGCCTCCGAAGAGCATCCGGCAGAGAACCAGCAGTCCGAGAGCCTGCCAGAAGGTAATTAACCGCCATCCGAACAGCGCCGGCAGCAGCCAGTTCCACAGATGCATGACCACTTCGCCGCCAATCCAGATGAAAACCGCGAGCGCCAGCGGGGCCACAAAAAAGATCCATTTGTTTCTCTTGACCCAATTGTTTTCCATGTTGTGTTCCTCATTTCCTCGTAAGCTCGTCGTGAATGCCCTGCAATCGCTGGCGGAGATGAAGCACCGCATAGCGCTTGCGCGAGAGCAGGGTGTTGACGTTTACGCCGCTTTCCGCCGACAGTTCTTTGAAGCTGCGCCCCTCCAGTTCGTGAGCGACGAATACTTCACGCTGCTCGTCGGGCAGTTCGCCGAGCGCACGTTCCAGCTCATCAAGAAGCACGTTGCGGACGCAGAGCGCTTCCGGCCCGGCATCGGGCGATGGCAACAGATCTTCGATCTCGAGCAGATCGCCGTCTTCGCCGATGACCGCCGCGTCGGTGAAGTTCTCCGGCCTCTTCTTGCGGAAAAGGTCCGTGATGCGATTGCGCGCGACGCGAAAAAGCCAGCCGGTCACGTAGTCGATCGGCATCAGCAGGCGATTGGCTACCACCAGTTCGTAGAAGACCTCCTGGATAAGATCTTCCACGTCGGCTTCGTTTGGCACCCACTTGCGGATGAAATTGCGCAGCCGGGATCGTTCTTCCGCGATGACTTCGGAGATTCGACGGTCTTGCTCGGTCATCGAGGCGATGCTCAACGTCTCATCCATCCATTCCTGTAGACGAACGGCGGCTGCAAATATTGTAGAAGTTTGAATCCGCGAAACCGGGATGGCGCCTCTGGGAGGCGGCAGGTGAATTGGGTGGCGCGACCGGATTTCCATGGGGAACAATCCCATGAGATCGGAGAAGATGCCAGAAGAATCCGGGGAGGAAGGCCGGAGCGGAGCGTTCAGGCAAAGAAGCTGATCGGGCGGCTCGGGGTTTTCGCGGCTGGCGGGATGGCGGGCTCAGTCTCGTTGTCGTCCGGGAACTCGTCGAAATCGTCTTCCGAGCCGTCGTCTTCCGCGCCGCGGGCGGATTTGCCGTTGCTGGGGGAGTAGATTTCGTCGCCGATTCTTGGAGTGTTCTCGATATCGAAGAGGGGTGTCAGCTCAGGATCGGCCGGTGGAGATTTTATGACCGGCACGGCGCGGATTCCGGTGACTGGGCCGATCTCCATCTTCGCTCCCCGTTCAAGTGCTCCCCATGCGAGAGATATCGGCCGGGGGGCGGTGGACTTTAATCTTTCGAGGAGGCTTTCTGTCCGATTTCAGGACATTCGGAGAAGCCGCTGGAGAACCACTGTAAACTGGGACCATGGTGGACGAATCGGTATTCCGCAGCCTGGCCGAAACCGCTCTCAACTCGCTGATGCAGCATTTGATCCTGCGCGAGGAAGAGGAAGGGGCCGGTTTCGAGGCAGAGGAACAGGACGGCGCGCTGTACGTGGTGTTCGAAGAGCCGGCGGGCAAGTTTGTGATTACGCCGAATACGCCGGTGCGGCAGATATGGATTTCGGCGCTTTCGACCAGCTTCAAGCTCGACTGGGATGCGGCGGCCTCGGCGTTCGTGCTGCCGCGGACGGGCGAGCATCTGATGGCGCTTGTGGATCGGCTGATCGGGGAGCATTTGGCAGGGTAGAACAGGGGTCAGGGGTCAGAGATCAGAGGAGCAGCGGAAGGGTCCGGCAAGGATGCCGGACCCTTCGCGCGAGTCTATCTACTGCAGCGAATAGATAGTCTTGAGCACCTTTTCCGCCACATTCCTGGGGAGCGGGGCGTAGGAGAGAGCGGAGACTTCGCTCTCGCCGTAGTTGACGATCCAGCTAAGCAGGTCCTTGATCACCTTGCCCTTGGCCGCGTCAGGAGACTTGAGCGGGACCAAGAGCCAGGTAAAGCTGGAGATGGGGTAAGCATTGGCGCCCGGCGCGTTGGTGATGGAGACGCGGTAGTCGGCGGGCATCTGCTTGACGCTGGCCGCGGCCTCGGTGACGCCCTCAATTGACGCCTTGATAAACTTGCCGGCCGGATTCTTCACTTCGCCGAAGCTGATGTGGTTTTGAAGAGCGTAGATCAGCTCGACATAGCCGATGGCGCCGGGCAACTGGCGAACCAGGCCGGCCACGCCCTCATTGCCCTTGCCGCCGACGCCCACCGGCCATGCGACCGAGGTGCCCTTGCCGGGTCCGTTGGCCCACTCGCTGCTGACCTTGCTCAGGAAGTCGGTCCAGATGTAGGTGGTGCCGCTGCCGTCGGAGCGATGCACGACAATGATCTTTTGGTCGGGCAGCTTGACGCCGGGATTGTCTTTGGCGATGCGTCCATCGTTCCAGGTGGTGATCTTGCCCAGGAAGATGTCGGCCAGCACTTCGCCGCTGAACTTGAGGTCGTTGACGCCGGGAATATTGAAGGCCGGCACATCCGCGCCGAGCACGGTTGGAATGAGGATCAGTTTGATCTTGGACGAGGCCAACTGCTCGTCGGTGGGAGGCATGTCCGAGGCGCCAAAATCCACCGTTCCGGCCGTGATCTGGCGGATTCCGCCGCCGGAACCGATGGACTGGTAGTTGATCTCGACGCCGGGGTGCGCCTGGCTGTACTCGCTAAACCATTTGGAATAGATCGGATAGGGGAAGGTCGCGCCCGCCCCTGTCAACTTTTGGGCCTGAGCGGCGCTCATGGCCAATACGAACAACACAACGACAAGCAAAGTCTTTTTCATAGATAGCTCCCTTGCAGATAACCTGCCGGTTTTAATTGTCTACGCGGAATGTTACGGGCGTTTGAATAGGCGGCGGTTTTGGTGTTTTATCTTGACAACACCCCAAAAAGAGAGCAATGTTTGCGCCAGTTGTTAATCTCATCCCCCGAGGTATATCAACCATGAAAGCTAAGATCGTTCTCGCGGCAGCGTTCGCGCTGCTGACTGCCCTTCCCCCGTTTGCCAATGCTGCGCCCTCCTGTGTTAAGGGCACATTGGCAAGCTACATCGCACTCGGCGCCGGCGGATGCATGTTCGACAGTGCCCTCTACGACAATTTCACCTACGCACCCACGTCCACGGTCGGCATTTCTCCGGCCAATATCATCGTGACTCCAATCCTGCTTCCGACCCCCACGCTGTTTCCGGGGCTTAATTTCACGGCGCCTTGGAGTGTCGCCGCCGGGCAATCCGAGCAATCCGTGATCGGTTACAGGGTCGTGCCGTACCCGCCGGCCGGGTCACCGCAACCGACAAGCGCCCTTCTCACTCTCGATCTCGGGCAATCGAAGGTTTTGAACATCATCGGGAGTGTAACGGTGCAGGAAAGAACGACTATGACCAGTGCTACGGGCACTCTCGAGGTCTATGATACCTGTGAGGAAGTGTGCAGAATCAAGCAGAGTGATTCCGTCTCCATCACACCCATCCAGACACTTCAGACCACCATCACAGTGTCGCTCTCGGGCGGCAACGGCGGAGCATCGTTGAGCAGCTTTGCGTCTGACTACGCCATTGGCCCCCAGCCCGAATAACCGCGTCCAGAGGCGATTTTACCGGCGCTCACTCCTTTGCGTTCTTTGCGAAGGAGTGGGCGCCTTTCACCTTTGGTGGGTGTCGCGCTTTTTTTCCCCGTTCGATGTGGTGACCGCAGGAGTTCATCCGCAGCCTATTGAACCATTCTCCGGCGCAACCGGCGGCGGAGCCGCAGGCCCATGGGCGACTTGCTGTCCAGGCAGGACGGGCGCCAGCGGCAGGGTGAAGTGGAAGGCGGCGCCGGCGCCGAGTTCGCTTTCGGCCCAGATGCGGCCGCCGTGGGCCAGGACGATGTGCTTGACGATGGCCAGGCCGAGGCCGGTGCCGCCGGACTCGCGGGAGCGGGCTTTGTCTACGCGGTAGAAGCGCTCGAAGATGCGATCGAGGTGTTCGGAAGCGATGCCGGGGCCGAAGTCCTGGACGGTGAACTCGACTTCGGTGGCAACATCGGCCTCAAGCAGGCGCGCGCCGACGCAAATCCGGCGGCCGGATTTGCCGTACTTGAGGGCGTTCTCAATGAGGTTGCCGAAGACCTGGTTCATGGCGTCGGAATCGGCCAGGACAAGCGCATCGGGCGCGCCGGCCGATTCGAGTTTGACCCCGGAGTCGACGACGATTCCGCCCAGGCACTCGATGGCGTCCTGGACCAGCGCGCTGGCCCGCGTGGCTTGCAGCGCGAGCTTGTAGTCCGGGCTCTCGACGCCGGCCAGGGCCAGCAGGTCCTCAATAAGGCGGTTCATGCGGGTGGCGTTCTTGAGGATGACGCCGAGGAACTCGCGGGTGGTTTCGGGGCGGGGATCCGGGTCCTCGACCAGCGTCTCGACGTAGCCATGGATGGAGGTGAGCGGGGTGCGCAGCTCGTGGCTGACGTTGGCGATGAAGTCGCGGCGGGATTTTTCAGCGGACTCGATGCGGGTGACGTCGTGGAGCACGACCAGCGCGCCGCCCGAGGGCAAGGGGGCTGCGTTGATCTCAAAGATGCGGCCGGGGGCGAGCGAGCTGGCCCGGCCAAAGCGTACTTCTCTGTTCTCAAGGGCGCCGTGGACGCAGGCCAGAACCTCGGGGTCGCGGACGAAGTGGACCAGCGGGCGGCCGGCATGGATCTGGGTTCCGGCGATGCGCTGCATGGCGGCGTTGGACCAGCGGACCAACCCCTCAAGAGTGACGGCGACCACCGCCTCCTGCATGGAATCGAGCATGGCGGCCAGCTCCTGGCGGCGGCTCTCGATCTCGGCAACGCTCTCGCCCAGCCGCTCGGCGGACCGGTTGAGCGTGGCCTCCAGGGTAGAGAGCGGATCTTCGTCGTCGTAATCAAGGCGGGCGCTCAGGTCGCCGGCGGCGATGCGGCGGGCGAAGGTCATGACCCGATCAAGCCGCGCGGTGATGCGGCCGGCAACCCAAACAGCCAGAGTCAGCGCCACGGCCAGCGCGATCAAACCGGACCAGAGAGTCTCATTGCCGAAAAACAGGTTGGTCTTGCCGGGAGGAATCTCCAATACTTTTCTAGCGATAAAGGGAATGAAGACAAACTCCATCGCCGCTGCCTGGAAGACCAGCAGCAGGAGAAAAAGGCCGAGCAGCTTCATGAATATCGTTGATTTCAAGGAGCCCTACTCGCTCTTGGGCATCTCGAAGCGATAGCCGGCGCCGCGCACCGTCTTCAGGTAGCGCGGATTTTCCGGATCGACCTCGATTTTCTCACGAATGCGGCGCACATAGACGTCGACCGAACGGGGGGTGACAAAGCGGGCATCGCCCCAGACGGAGTCCAGCAGGTGGTCGCGGCTGTATACCCGGCCGGGATGCCGCGCCAGGTAGTCCAGGAGACGGAACTCGGTGGCCGTGGTGGTGGTCAGCTCGCCGCGCACCTTCAACTGCATGGCGCCCTGGTCGATGATGACCTCTTCAAAGCGGATGATGGAGGGCGTGGTGGGCCGCTCGAAGCGCCGCAGCACGGCCTTGACGCGCGCCACCAGTTCGCGGGTGGCAAAGGGCTTGGTGATGTAGTCGTCGGCGCCCAGTTCGAGGCCCAGCACGCGGTCGTTTTCGCCCGCGCGCGCGGTCAAAAAGATGATGGGGATGGTGGACAGCGCGGGGTTCGAACGCAGGCGCTTGCACACATCGAGGCCGTCTCCGCCGGGCACCATGATGTCCAGCAGAAACAAGGCCGGTGGCTGGCGCTCGGCGTCTGGAATGAGGTTGGTGGGGGTGTGAAACAGCCGTGCCGCAAACCCCGCGGCTTCAAGGTGATGCTGCACCAGCCGCGCGATATCGGCGTCGTCTTCCAGTACAAAAACGGTTTGGCTCAAGCGGTCAGCCCTCGCCCGGCGGCCGTTGAACACAAAATGCGGAGGCCGCGCGGAACTATGAACAGAGTACTGCAATCAGGCAAACAAATTGCAAACGTTGTGTGAATTTGAGCGGGAGGGACGCAGCTCAGCCCGCGCGCCTTTGGACGAGCCATGGTTTACGCTGGATGCGCGGGCCCGGCATTTGCTCTTCGCCGCGCCCTGGGAGGCTGGAATGACCTGGATGATGCTGCTGGTTGGGCTGGTGGTGGGAATGGTTTCCGGCGTGGTGGGGATTGGCGGCGGAGTGCTGTTTATTCCGGCGCTGGTCTGGCTGCTGGGCATGAGCCAGTTGAAGGCCCAGGGCACCTCGCTGGGCGCATTGCTGGCGCCGGTGGGCATCTTCGCGTTTTGGGAGTACTACCGCAAGGGCAACGCCGACCTGCGCGTTGGGCTGCTGCTGGCCGCCGGATTTCTGGTGGGCGGATACTTTGGCGCCGCGGGCGCGCAACACATTCCGGAGGCCTGGCTGCGGCGCATCTTCGCCGTGACGCTGGTCGCCATCGGCGGCAGGATGTGGTTCAGCCGCTGACCACCTGCGGTGGGGCCAACTGCCTTCGGCTTATAGAACTTAGACCGTCGTTTCCCACCCTAGCCGCAAAAATCCGCCGCGGCGGACGGCGAGGGTGGGACACCCGCATTGCAGTCACAAGGAAAATGCTTCAGATTGATTGCACGGGCAGGAGGGTCAGGTCGTCGATCAGGCCGACTTCCTTCTGCACAAAAGGCTCGCCGAAGCGCACACCGGCCAGCAGGCCGTAGTGGCGGGCCTCGGCAAAGGTGCGCTCGCGAATCTCCTCCTCCGCAACAAAGAGGCCGCTGCCGGCGGGCTGGTTGGCGTACTGCGAGCGGTAGGCCATGAGGGCGGCATGGCGCTGCTCGATGAAGGGCGTGATGTCCACGATGAAGTTGGGGCGCACGTCGGCGTAGAGGCTGGCGTAGACGATTTTGAAGGGGCGATGCGGCGGAAGACCTGTATCTACTGGCTCATCCACAGTGAGCGCCGTAGGCGCCGCTGGCCGCACCGCAGGTGCCTTGGCGAGGCCGGAGAGGAAGCAGGCTTCATAGCCGAGGGCGGCGGTGTTGGCGTGGTCGGGATGGCGGGCCTGCCAGTAGGGCAGAATGACGACGCGGGGGCGGAGCCGGCGCAGGACGCGAACAATCTTGATGCGGTTTTCCAGTGTGTTTTCGACCGCGCCGTCGGGCAGATCGAGAGCCTTGCGCCAGCCGACGCCCAACAGGCGCGCGGCTTGGGCGGCTTCGCGGGCGCGCTCTTCGGCGCTGCCGCGGGTTCCGGCTTCGCCCTGGGTGAGGTCCAGAATGGCGGTGCGCAGGCCGCGCGAGGCCATGCGCAGCAAGGTTCCACCGCAGGTCTGTTCCACGTCGTCGCGGTGGGCGGCGATGGCCAGGACATCGGCTGCCGGAGAATCAGGAACAGAATCGGCGGCCATGGCGTCAGTAGACGGTGTTGTTGCCGTCGGTGAAGCCGTCCATGTAGGCCACGTCATAGGCCACGCCGGTGACGGTCACATACTGGTTGTCGATCGACGAGCCGTCCACGGTGGAATAGATATATACCTGCCCGCCCTGCGCAACATAGATTTTATGCAGGCCGGTGACCGCGGCAATGCCGGTGAGGTCGCCCAGATAGGGCTCCAGCAGGGTGATGGTGTTGTTGGCGGTGTTGAGCATGGTGAGGCAGCCGAAGGGCTCCCCCGTCGCGGCGCGCACGCCGTTGGTGCACTTGGTCATGCCGATCCAGAGCGTATTGTTGTCGGCCAGCATGATGCGGCTGACGGCGCCGGGCGCGCCATCGCTGATGGAGACCGGGTTGGGGACCGCGCTGGTGGAGGGCACAACCGTGTTGTTGAGGAGATTGACCACGGTCATGTTTCCGGCATAGAGCGTCTGGCCCTGTACCTGCACGGGCTGCTGACCCACGACGTAAAGGGTAGAGCTATCGACCAGGGCGTTGCTGGCGCCGCCGGGAATGGGGATTGTGGAGCTGGCGAGAGCGCTGGTGGTGGGCAGCGTTCCAGACTGCTGGCCAACCAGATAGATCAGCGGAGCCACGGGCAGCGACGAGATGGAAGCCGTGGTCCCGCCGCACTCCGGCCCGCAGTTGAGCACGTACGCGGTTCCGCCATCGGCGGAGAAGACGGCCTTGACCGGCCGGTCGAATGTCAGCGGCTTTATGTTCGTGCTCGTGCTGGTAGGATCCAGCGCCTGGAAGAGGCACCAGCCCGGCCCGTTCAGCGGCTCACAATCCACTGCGCCGAGGGGCCAGGTGGTGGGGCCGCCGGAGTAGGAAATGGTCTGCGCGGACGTCAGTTGCCGCGGATAGTAGGCGTAATTCGAGTTCTGGACGAAGGCCAGGGCTGCCGACCCGCCGGGATTCACGCTTACGCGGTAGACGCCGGGAAGGCTGAGCGCGTAGGACCCGCCGGTGGACCGGTTCACCACCGTGAACACGTGAGCCGACTGGCTGGCGGCGAAGACATAGGCCTGATTCCGCGTGATAAAGATGCTGGAAGAGGGGCCGTTCAAGTTGCTGACGGCGCCGCCGGTGTTCTCCTGGGCATAGTTGACGGGGATGAAGCTGCCGTCGCCTGAGCCGTAAACCACGCCCACCTGCTCCTCCGGCATGTTCTGGATGGTGACGGGCAGCGCGCCGTTGTAACCGGAGATGGAAAACGTCGAGGGCGTACCAGTGAAGCCGCTGCGAATGTCGTAGTAGGCATCCACGAACTGCAGCGCGCCCTTGGTGAAGATGTTGGGGTTCTGGATCGCAATCAGGACGCGGTTGGTCACCCCGCTGGGGGGCAGATTCCGGCCCGCAAAATAGGTGGTGCCGCCGCAACCTGCCAGCGCGGCTGCAACCACAAGGGCGGCGGCGGCGCTCATGCAAAGACTTCTGTTCTTCAAAATCCCTTACCTCGACGGAAAGCGCGGAGCGTGCCGCGGAAAATGTCCGCGGCCATGGTCGCGGCGTGAACGAATTGATGGCGGTTGCCGGTCGATCGGACAGACGGCAAAATCCGTGTTCCGGAACCGGTTCCGGTCCTGCTTATGACTACCGAAGTATAACAAAGCAGGCTGGACCTCTGGCGCGGCAGGGTCGGGTCGTTTAGCATGACAAGAGAATGCCGCAATTCGCCGACATCTTCGCCGATCGTCCCGTGCTCGCCGACGGCGCCATGGGCACCGTGCTCTATGCCCGCGGCATCTTCATCAACCGCTGCTATGACGAGCTGAACCTTTCCGACCCCGGCCTGATTCTTTCCATCCACGAGGAGTACCTGCAGGCGGGCGCGGAGATTCTGGAAACCAACACCTTCGGCGCCAATCGCTTCCGGCTGGCCCGGCATGGTTTGGCTGGGAAAATGGCGGAAATCAACGCCGCCGGCGTACGCATTGCCCGCCAGGCCGTCGAGCACCTCAAGGACAAGCAGGCCGGCGAGGCCTGGGTCTCCGGCTCGGTAGGCCCGCTGGGGGTGCGCCTGGAGCCGCTGGGCAAGACCGGCCTGGACGAAGCCCGCGCGGCCTTTGCCGAGCAGATTCGCGCCCTGGACGAGGCTGGCGTGGACATGCTGAGCATTGAAACCATGCCCGCTCTGAATGAGGCTCACGAGGCGCTGGAAGCGGCCCGCGAGACCGCTCCCGAACTGCCCGTGCTGGTGATGGTGACGGTGGACGAGGAGGGCAACTGCCTGGACGGCTCGTCGCCGCAGCAAGCCGCTGCTTTGTTGACCGAGTGGGGCGCCGGGGCCATCGGGGTGAACTGCTCTACCGGCCCGGCGACGGTGCTGACCGCCATCGAAGCCATGCGCGCGGCCACCACGCTGCCGCTGGCCGCCATGCCCAACGCCGGCATGCCGCGGGCCGTGGAGGGCCGCAACATCTATCTGTGCTCGCCGGAGTACATGGCCAGCTTCGCGCGCAAGGCCATCGCCGCCGGGGTGCAGATTGTGGGCGGCTGCTGCGGCACGACCCCCAACCACATTCGCGCCATGCGCTCGGCCATGCGGGCCATCGATGCGCAGGCCCGCGTCGAGGTCACCGGCGAGGCTCCGGCGCTGAACACCGAGACGCCGCCGTCGCCGCTGGGAGAGCGCTCCCGCATCGGAGCGCTGGTCGCCGAGGGCAGCTTCATCACCTTGGTCGAAATCGTCCCGCCCAAGGGCATCAACTGCAACGCGGAGATCGAGGGCGCGCAGTTGCTGGCGCAACTGGGCGTCCATGCCATCAACGTGCCCGACTCGCCGCGCGCCTCGGCGCGCATGAGCGCGCAGAGCCTGTGCATCCAGATTCAGCAACACACCGGCATTGAGACGATCCTGCATTACACCTGCCGCGACCGCAATGTTCTTTCCATTCAGTCGGACCTGCTGGGCGCCTCGTCCATCGGCCTGCATAACATTCTGTGCGTGACCGGCGACCCGCCCAAGCTGGGCAATTATCCTGACGCCACCGCGGTGTTTGACGTGGACTCCATCGGTCTGGTCAACATCGTGCGGCGGCTGAACCACGGGCTGGACATCGGCTCGAACGCGATCGGGGTGAGCACCAACTTTACCATCGGCGTGGCCGCCAACCCCGGCGTGGCAGACATCGAGCAGGAGTTGCGCCGCTTTGCCTACAAGGTGGAGGCCGGCGCCGAGTACGCCATTACCCAGCCGGTCTTCGACCTGCGGCTGCTGGAGAGCTTCCTCAAGCGCCTCGAGGAGCATCGGATTCCGGTGATCGCTGGCATCTGGCCGCTGGTCAGCCTGCGCAACGCCGAGTTCATGAAGAACGATTTGCGCGTCTCCATGCCCGAGGAGATCATGTTGCGCATGGCCCAGACCGATACGCCCGACGCAGCCCGACGGGAAGGCATCCTGATCGCCCAGGAGATGGTGGAGGCGGTGCGACCCTTTGTCCAGGGCGTGCAGGTCAGCGCTCCCTTCGGCCGCTACGATATCGCCGCCGAGGTGATCGCCAGCGTGCTGCCGCCTACACATACGGAGTAACCGCCATGCCCTCGTTTGAAGAATCGCTCAAGAAGCTGGAAACCATCGTCGATCAACTGGAAAAGGGCGACCTGGCCCTGGAGGAGTCGCTCAAGCTCTTCGAGGAGGGGGTGGGGCTGTCTGCGGCCTGCAAGCAAGAGCTGGACGCGGCCGAGGGCAAGGTGCAGATGCTGGTGAAGCAGCGCGACGGCTCGCTCAAGCCGGAGCCGTTTTTGACCGAAAAGCCGTTCTGAAGTGATGGAGTCTTCGCCCCTGAGGCGGAAGCCGGGGCACCCAGCGACAGGGCTCCGCCGCTGGGTGCGGAGTAGAATCCGCCCTGCACTGGTTTTCGATTCCCCCTGTGCATCTGAAAGCCGCTTCAGCCCAGCATCTCGGGCTTGTGCGCCGTTCCGTCGAAGTGGCTGGTGGTCTTGTACAACTCGAACTCGCCTTCCTGCGCCTTGGGCCGGGTGCGCTCCAGCAGGCTGGCCACCTCCGCGGAAGACAAGGGACGAAAGGTCCGCGCCGCCTCCAGGGCCTGATTCAAAATCGCCTCGCTGTTGATCCCGGTAATCTGCACGGAAACCGGCAGGTTCAGGCAATAGTGCAGACACTCGATGGGCGTAACCGTCTTGCTATTGAGAATATAGGGGTCGCCCAATCCCTTCATGCCCAATACGCCGATGCCCTCCTGTGTGAGCACCGGCAGCACCTGGTGGGTGAAGCTGCGAAAGTGCGCGTCCATCACGTTCAGCGGCATCTGCACGGTGTCAAACCGGAATTGGTGCTTGCGCGCAATCTCCAACATGCGCAGGTGGACCAGCGGGTCCTTGTGGCCGGTGAAGCCGATGTAGCGTACTTTGCCCGCCTGCCTGGCTTCGAGCATGGCCTCCATCGCGCCACCCTCGGCGAAGATCCGGTCCGGGTCCTCCAGCCGGATCACCTCATGAAATTGCATCAGGTCGACGTAGTCGGTCTCGAGCCGCCGCAACGATTCGTTGATCTGACGCGCCGCGGCGGCCTTGGTCCGGCCGTCGATCTTGGTCATGAGGAAGACCTTGTTCCGGTACCCGTCTTCGAGCGCCTTGCCCATGCGGATTTCGCTGACCCCGTCGTTGTAGTCCCAACAGTTGTCCAGGAAGGTGATTCCATGGTCGATGGCTCTGCGGATCAGTTGAGTGGATTGCTGCTCCTGGAGCGCTGGAATGCCGATGTGAAAGCCGCCGAGTCCGATGGCCGATATCCGTTCCCCGGTGCGGCCCAGTGTGCGATAGATCATGCCGTCGCTCTCCAGCCTCTTTACCTCCCCATGCAGCATGGGCATCAACAGTTGCTCGGTGGCGGCCAACCCGGCCGCGGTTGTCGCCGTTCTCAAAAAGTCTCGCCGGTCCATGGAATTCCTCCTGATCTGTGTTGGATGCTGTTCTTGACCGAGACGCCGCTCCGGGATGGTGGTTTCCAACCAGGGCGTGTCCGGGCGCCGCTCCAATTCCGCACGACAAGAGACGGCGCGCGGAGGCTGGCGATCCTGACGGCCGTCCAGCGGAACTCGGGCAGCGCGGCAATCAGGCCCCAGGCCAGCGCGGTCTTGACCACGCCCCGTCCGCTGTCGTCTGCGACGATGATCGCCGTTGTCACTAATCCTCCGGCCCCTGATCCCTGATCCCTGATCCCCGATCCCTGTCCGCCGCCTTGCGCGTGCCCCTTGCGAGGCGGGCGAGGACGGCCAGCTCGCGCAGAACCTGCTGGAGCGGACGGGCCGGTGTGCCCCACAGGACGGTTCCGGGCTTGAGGCCCTCGTTGGTGACCGTTTTGCCGCTGAGGACGCCTGCCTGGCCGCCGAGAATGACGCCGGGGCCGATGTGGGCGTGGTCGCCGATGCCCACCTGGCCGGCGATGACCGCGCCGTTGCCCACCGTGCAGGAGCCGGAGATGCCGGCGAGGGCGACCAGGATCACGTCCTCGCCGATATCGCAGTTGTGGCCGATGTGGACCAGGTTGTCCATCTTGGTTCCCCGGCCGATTCTTGTCTGCCTGAGAGCGCCGCGGTCGATGGTGGAGTTGGCGCCGATCTCGACGTCGTCTTCGATGAGCAGCGTTCCCTGCTGCGGGAACTGCGTGTAGGCACCAGTGGCGGGATCGCGCACGTAGCCGAAGCCGTCCGCGCCAAGGACCACGCCCGCATGGACGACGACGCGATTGCCGAGTGTGGTTCCGGGATAGAGGACAGCGCGGGGGTAGATGCGGCAGTACTCGCCGATGCGGACGCCCTGGCCGACGACCGCGCCTGCTTCGATGCGGGTTCCGGCGCCGATGGATGCATCTTCGCAGATGATGGCTCCGGGACCGATGGTGACCTCCGGCCCGAGTTCCGAATGTGGGCCGATCACCGCGGTTGGATGGATCCCGGCTGCGGGCGGCGCGGGCGTGAGGAGCTTGGCCGCGCGCGCAAACCAGAGGCGCGGCTGATCGGTCTCGACGAAGCACTTGTTCTTCGCATAAGATTCCGCGCTGCCAGCCCGCAGAACAACCGCTCCGGCATTGCTGGCCAGAGCTTCGACAGCGGAAGATGCGTCCTCGGCAAATGCCAATTCAGAGGGACCGGCCAACGCGGAAGAGTTCACTCCGGCAAGAGGGATTTCAGGACTTCCCTGCACCAGTTTGCCGCCCAGGATTTCGACCAGTTCGCCCAGCTTCATGGTTTCTCCTCAGTAGAGTCCCGGCTCTCCAACCGGCCTGGTCTTCCATCGCCGATGAATCCATAGCCACTGGTCAGGATAGCGCCGAATCCAGGATTCGATAGCAGAAGTACAAAGCTGAGTAGCGGCGAGAATGTCTGCGGCTGCGTCGTCGGTGCGCGGAATCTCGATCTCAGGGCCGAAGTGGAGAACGTAGCGGCGTTCGCCGGGCTCCCACAGCATGAAGCCCGGCAGCACGGCGGCGCCGGTCTTGCGCGCCATGTGGGCCAGGCCGGTGGCGGTGCAGGCGTCCAGACCGAAGAACTTCACGAAGGCGCCTTGCGGCGGGGTCATGTTGGTATCCATGAGAATCGCGACCGTCTGGCCGGCGCGCATGGCGGTGAGCAGGCCGCGGCCGAAGTCGTCCTTGTGGATCATGCGGTTGCCGTGCAGGCAGCGGTTGTCGTTGACGAGTTTGTCCAGCCGGCGGTTATCGAGCCGGCGAATGACCACGCCCATGGTGTGGCCCATCAGTGAGTGGTAAAAGCCGGAGAGCTCCCATGCGCCAAGGTGGCCGGTGACGACCAGCACCCCTTTGCCGCGGGCCTGCGCCGCAAGATAGTTGTCCAGTCCCTCGGTGCGCATCCAGCCCTGGATGTTTTCGGCGGTGTAGCGAGCCATGCGGCAGAACTCGACCAGTTGCCAGCCGAGATGGATGTAGACGCCGCGCAGGATGCGGTTCCGTTCGTCAATGGGAAGTTCGGGGAGGGCCAGCTCAAGGTTGCGCACGCCGACGCGGCGCAGACGGCCAAAGGACCAGTAGACGGCGAAGGCGAGCCCACCGGCCAGCAGGCGCGCCAGCCCGCGCGGCATGCGCCCCAGGCTGCGCGCCACGGCAAGGACCAGCCAATACTCCAAATTCTCCCGCATTGGGTTTTCCCGCATCGTTGAAGGCAAAGATCAGTTTAGCCTTTCGATGCGGCTCGCTTTCCGCCCCGCTTTCCACCCCAGCGAGTAAAGATCGCTCGCCGGGGGCCTCGGTTTGCGGCTACTTGCGGTTTTTGGCCTGGACGAAGTATTGCGCCACGGCGCGAACAAACGGTACTGCTCCCGCAGGAACTTCGACGTCGCCCTTCAGAACCGACTCGAAGCTGTGCGCCTGGCCGAAGTAAAGCTCGGTGTCCTCGGCGTTATGGGTCACGCTGGTGCCGTCCAGATCGACGCCGGCAAAGAGCCCCTTGCTGCGCGAGTAGGTGAGCAGCTCGGCGTTCATCCTCCAGTCGGTGGCGGCCTGGGTGTTGCGGCCCACGGGGCCGGCCGAGGCTGCCGCATCGCCGCCGATCTTGAACCTGCTCTTGAGCAGGTCCTGGAAGCCGCGGTCGTTCACCGCAACCAGGACCAGGTCAGTGGACTGGCCGCCGAACTGGAAGCCGAATGAGCCGCCGGCCATGCGAATGAAGACCGGCGCGCTCCAGCCGTGGCCGGTGCGGCAGGTGACCACGCCCTGGCCGTACTGTACGCCCACCAGGAAGGCTCCCTTCTTCATTCCAGGGACCACGCCCACGCACGTCGCCTGCTGCAGAATATTGAACGGAATGCTCTTGTCCTGAGCATTCATGATCTGGTCCAGGACCAGCTTGGCGGCGTCAATCCGGGCCTGCAAATCCTCCCGCGTCGAGGCTGCGGCGGTGCATGTGACGATGAAACAGAGGCAGATCGAAGCAATTGTCTTTCTCATATCCGAGTCCTTCCCACTCCCCGCCCCACAACGCCGGGGCATCCTGCAACAGCGTACCGCATCGGTGGCGGAGCGACGAAATCGGGAGCGAATGACCCACGCTCGTTTCCCCGATGCATCGATGGATGTAGGGGAGGGCTGAATGGGTCTGGAAAGGAGCCGTTTTTCGTGCTGAGCAGCGAAAAAACGAAAAAGAGGAGTTCCCAGGCTTCATGGAAAACATGCTGCCTGGGAACTCCTTTCCCCAGATCTGCGTTGTTTCTGTTAACAAGTCTGTTGAAAACGCGTACTTAACACAAGAGTACGGAAGAAGTGGGGACTAAAGTAACCTAGCGTGTTTACTCATAAGTAACGAGCGCCAGCGGCTCCGAATCCTGGTGGCGATCACCCCGGCGGCGTTCCCCCTGACGGCGATCCGCGATACCGGCGCCCGGAACCATGGAAGCATTCAGGGTACGCATGGAGAGCTCAATCCGGTTGTCCGCGCCGGTCTTGCGCATGAGGCGGCCCACATGGGCCTTCACGGTGCGCTCCTCGATGCCCAACTGACGGGCTATCTCGCGATTGGAATGGGCCATCAGGAGCAGGTCCAGCACCTGGTGCTCGCGGCCGGTCAAGTGGGGGTTGGCGTTGGTGAGGCTGGAATCGGGGACCTTGAGCAGCCTGTCGATGAGTTTGGAGAGCAGCCGGCGCGGCGCCCAGATGGAGCCGCTGGTGACCACCTCGATGGCCTGCCGCACCGTTTCAGGCCCGGCACTCGGATCGAGGTAGGCCCTGGCGCCGGCAACGATCGATTCCAGAACCAGTTCGTCGTTCCCTTGCGGACCAATGACGATTTGCTTGATGCCGGGACGCGCCCGGCGAATGGCGTCCAGAATGGCCAAGCCGGTGGACGAGGAACTCAGGTCGATAACGAGATACTCCAGGCCGGAGCCGTGCAGCAGCTCTTCCGGGCTCCCGATAACCGGGATGAGCTGGGCGTGGCCCTTCTGGGCAGGTTGGTCGAAGATGCTGGCGAGTCCAGCAAGGCGGATGGGTTCATCTGAGACCAAACCGATCCGGATTGGGTCAGGAATGCGAATCGAAGACATCTTGCTTCCCCCCCGTCAATTGGCAGAAAGACTGGGCCCGGTATAGCGACCGGAGCACGCATGGTCCGCATCGCCGAAAAAATTACTGCTTTGAAAAACCACCTCAACCAGTCTTGCCTGCAACTACCCCTAAAGCCTGGGAAGAACGATTCCCTGTTGTTTCTGATATTGGCCCTTGCGATCGGCGTAACTGATCTCGCAGGCCTCGCCGGAGCGGAAAAACAGAATCCGGCACAGCCCTTCGTTGGCGTAAACCCTGGCTGGCAGGCGGGTGGTGTTGGAGATTTCGAGTGTCGCGAAACCCTCCCACTCCGGCTCGAATGGCGCGGTTCACATTGGTAAAAATCTTGAATTCATCGGAGACCCGGAGGTCATAGCCATAGGAGGAGAGGCCATAGGAGATGACGCCCTCGGCCACCTGCGTCTCACTGAAAGGCTCGATCATCCGGTTTTTGATGGCCTGTTCCCGAATCCAACGGTCGCTCTGAATCGACATGCCTCTCCTGATCCAGGCTGATTTTTTCCTATCCGGAGAAAAAATAGCTGGTTTTCCGCTCAAACCAGAAAAATCATTGTACGCAAGGCGCCGGCAATTGACAATGGCACAATTGGGTTACTACCTGCCACCGGAGGGGGGACTGCCCGAGGCGCAACGGCCGGCTTTTCCTCAGGGGGAAAGCTGGGCGCTGGCAATTCCGAAATTCCATAATTCCAGCAAAATCTGTAGCATCAACCCCGCAGGGCGTAGTACAGTCATTTCAGTCGGGCTAACGAGGGTACTCCTTTGATTAAGCAGAACATCGTCCATCATGTAATCGAGCGCACGGGCCTGCCCCGCACCAAGGCGGAGGCCGCGGTGGATACGGTATTCGAGGGCCTCAAGCAGGCTCTTGCCGCCGGTGAGCGCATCGAACTGCGCGGATTCGGCGTCTTCAGCGTCCGCGCCCGCAAAACCGGCATCGGCCGCAATCCCCGCACCGGCACCGAAGTCAGCATAACCCCCGGCAAGGCGGTGCGCTTCAAGCCGGGCAAGGAACTCCACACGCTGGAGACCGGCGTGGCGCCCACCAAGTAAGGACGCTGGGTGCCCCACCCTCGCTCCACCGCGGCGGACTGCGGCGGATTTTTGCGGCTAGGGTGGGATTCGCGCCTACATCAGTCGCAGCGCGTCCACATCCACCACCAGGTTGCGACGCGGAATCTCGCTCGTTTCGGCGTGGGCCAGCATTCCGCGCAGGGCGACGTTCAGCGCCTTGCGTGACGCTGCTTTCAGAATCAGGTGAAAGCGGTAGGCGCCCTTGATGCGGGCGATGGGCGCAGTGCAGGGGCCGAGCACGCGCACACCCTCTGGCGCGGCCTTCTGAAACCACTTGCCCAGCTCGGCCGACCAGCCCGCCGCTTCTTCCAGCTTTTGCGACTGCACCAGCACGTTGGCCAGAACGCCGAAGGGCGGATAGTGCATCCAGCGGCGGTATTTCAGCTCGCGCTCGACGAAGCTCAAGTAGTCGTGTTTGCTGGCTGCCAGAATCGCGTAGTGGTCGGGATAGTAGGTCTGCACCACCACGCGGCCCGGCAGCTCCCCGCGCCCAGCCCGCCCTGAAACCTGCGTCATCAACTGGAAGACGCGCTCCGCGGCGCGGAAGTCGGGCATGGAAAGCGCGTAGTCGCAGCCGACGACGCCCACCAGCGTGACGCCGTGAATATCGTGGCCCTTGGCGATCATCTGCGTGCCGACGAGCAGGTTGATCTCGCCGGAGTGGAGGCGTGCGAGCAGGCGTTCGAGATCGGATCGGCCACGAACCGTGTCGCGGTCCATGCGGCCGATGCGCGCGTAGGGAAATATCTCGCCCAGCCGTTCTTCGCCTTGTTGAGATCCCGCGCCAAGATAGTAAAGATGCTCGCTCGAGCACTTGGGGCAGCGGGCGGGCACGGTGCGCCGGTAGCCGCAGTAGTGGCATTCGAGGCGCTGGCCCGCGTGGGCAACGCCTGCGTCTTCTGCCGGCGGCTTGTGGTGGGTGAGCGAGATGGCGCAATTCTGGCACTCCAGCTTTTCTCCGCAGGCGCGGCAGATGACGGCGAAGGAGTAGCCGCGGCGGTTGAGCAGGATGAGCGCTTGCTCGCCCCGGTCCAGGGCAGTCTGCGTCTGCTCCACAAGCGCCCGCGAGAAGAGCTGCTCCTGCCCCGTCTCCTGGAATTCGCGCCGCATATCGATAATCTCGACTTCGGGCAGAGGGCGGTTCATGACGCGGTCGCGCATCTCGATGCGCGTGTATTTGCCCTGCGCGGAGTTCTGCCAGCTTTCCAGCGACGGCGTGGCCGAGCCCAGCACCACCACCGCGCCTTCCAGCTTGGCCCGCATCACGGCCACGTCGCGGGCGTTGTAGCGCGGCGTCTCCTCCTGCTTGTAACTTTGGTCGTACTCCTCATCCACCAGGATCAAACCCAGATTGGGCGCGGGGGCAAAGATGGCCGAGCGGGTGCCGACGACGATGGGCGCGTCTCCGCGGCGAATGCGCCGCCACTGGTCGCTGCGCTCCTCAGGCGTGAGCGCGGAATGGAGCAACGCGACTTTTTGGCCGAAGGCTTGGTCGAGCAGGCCTACCGTCTGCGGCGTGAGGCCGATCTCGGGAACCAGCAGGATGGACGAGAGACCGCGGTCGAGCGCGCGCTGCATGGCGGCAAGGTAGACGGCCGTTTTGCCTGAACCAGTCACTCCGTGAAGTAGAAAGGGATGGAAGCTCCCGAGAGCCGTTGCCAGGCTGGCAAGCGCATCGGTCTGCGGCTCATTGAGGAGGAATGGAGATGCGGTCGGTCGCAGGCCACCCAGGCGGAAGACGGCAGGGCGCTCGTCGATGCGGACAAGGCCGCGCCGGACGAGGGTTTGCAGCGTGGAGGAAGGCAACTCCTTGCGGCGCAGCTCGGCCAGGGGCAGCTCATTGCCGCAGGCCGCCAGCTCGGCCAGAATGGCCTGCTGCTTCTGAGTCAGCGCCGGGAGCCGCGCCTCGGGAACCAGCACGGCAAACCGTTCCATCCGGCGCGCATCGCGCTCGGCGGCGGCGGTCTCGCGGACAATCCATTTTTTGCGCGCCAGGCCGGCGAGGACCGGCAGCGTGGCCGCGGTAGCGGTGCGCAACGTGGAGACTTTGACCGGCTCGCCCGCGGCCAGACGGATGAGCACGCGGTGCTCCAGGTCCTGCTCTTCGGCAGAGAGCTTCCCGCGCCGTTTCGACGTACCCTTGTGCGCGAAACTGGGTGCCCCAGAGCCTGCCCTGAGCTTGTCGAAGGGTCCGGATTTTCGGACCTGGGAGTTTGCCGAGTCCCCGTCCATGCTTCCCGCCAGCACGTCGCGGCCCAGGCCGGTGATGCGGTAGTAGACGGTGCGGCGGACCTCGGCCATGAGCGGCAACATGCCGCGCAGCACCTCGCCCAGCGGGGCCAGGTAATACTGGGCCATCCACTCGGCCAGCGAGAGCAGGCTGTCGCTGAGCAGCGGTTCCTCATCCAGCACCGCCTCAAGGAAGCGGATCTCAAGATCCGGCGGCGCTTTGGCGTTGAGGCCGGTGACCACCCCGATCAGCTTTTCCTTCCGGAAAGGCACGATCACGCGCGCGCCCCGCTGCGGAAGCTGCCCCTCGCGCACCGCGTAGGTGAACGCGCGGTCCAGCGGCACGGGCAATGCGACTTCGCAGTAGGCGGGCATGGCAGGCAAGAATCAGTGTAGGGGATGGGGGGCGGGGACGAATGCCTTGGAGAAAGGAATGTGGGTGATTCCAACTGTGTAGGGCTAAAGGATTTCATTTGTGGGCTCAGCCCGACTCACGAATCCGCTTTCCCGCGCTTCCTGGCCCTGTGTTCTTCTTCAGCTTTGTTGCTGCTTCTTGATTCTTACAAGGCACCTGAGTGGTATTGACCATATGCGTTCCCTCCCTATCTTGGTTAAGGCTGAAATTAAAGCCTGCATTGAAAACCAATGAAAGGACCAGGACGACATGGGCGGCGAACCGTAATGTCGGGACCCGGTGAACCGGGCTGAACCCACAATGAAATTATAGACGATTATAATATGGTATAACTGTTATACTTTACTAGATGAATAGCAAAAGCACGCATAGCCCCACGAAAACCGTCGCCGCCGAAGAGATTGCGCGGCTTGCCGACAACGGCGAGGACGTTTCCCGCTTTTTTACCGGCTCGGGCCGCATGATGCCGCCTATTCAGTCTCCGGCGCAGCGTGTGAACGTCGATTTCGCCGCGCCGATGCTGAGCGAGCTCGACGATGCGGCCAAGCAACTGAATATCAGCCGCCAGGCCTTGATCAAGACCCTCGTCCGGCAGGCTCTGGACCAGCATTACGTCGCGCGGAGTGCCCGCCGGGCATCGAGGCAGACGTAGGCTGGGGCGACAGCATAGAGTAAACGTCCTGCGATTCACAGGATGTTCCACTCGGACCTTGCAATCCGGGCCCCGCGCAGTACAATTCATTGCGATGACACCCAAGACCGATTTGACCGCCGCTGCCGCGCCCAAAGCTTCGCCGGGCGCTTCGCCCACCACCCCTGGCCCCATCACGCTGTCGGTCGACATTGGCGGCTCGAAGCTGAAGGCCATGCTGCTGGACTCGGCCGGCAAGCCGGTCAGCGAACGGCAGCGCGTGCTGACGCCGGAGGCGCCCACGCCGGCGGCGGTTCTGGCCGGGCTGGAGCAGTTGCGCAAGCTGTTGCCGCGCTTCGATCGCGTTTCGGTTGGTTTCCCCGGCGTGATCAAGCGCGGAACCACCTGGACGGCCTTCAATCTGAATCCCAAATGGGCGGGCTTTCCGCTGCAGGCGGTACTGCAAAAGCGCTGGAAGAAGCCGGTGCGCGTGGCCAACGACGCCGCCGTGCAGGGCTATGGGGCCATCAAGGGCGATGGCGTGGAGCTGGCGCTCACGCTGGGCACCGGGCTGGGCTCCTCGCTGTTCACCGGCGGCCGCCTCTGCCCCGGACTGGAACTGGCCCATCATCCCTGGAAGAGTAAGACCTATGAGGACTACCTGGGCCAGCGCGGCCTGGACAAGTTCGGCAAGAAGGCCTGGAACAAGTTCCTCAAGCAAGCCATCGATCAGACCGAAAAGCTCTTCAACTGGGACCACCTCTACATCGGCGGCGGGAATACGAAAAAGATCGACTTCAAGCCGGGAAAGAACGTGAAGATCATCTCGAACGAGACCGGGCTGCTGGGCGGCGTGGCGCTGTGGCGGGATCGGGGGTAGGCGGGGGCTGGCGGAGCTAGCCGACTCCCAGGTCTCTCCGCCGCGTAATACAACGCTCGGTCGTAGTGTATATATTTACAAATCTGTATTACAATTGAACCGTGGGCAATTTCCAGTTTGAGTGGGACCCGGCAAAAAATCTCTCCAACCAGCGCAAGCATGGCGTGAGCTTCGAGGAAGCTGCCCAGGTCTTCCGAAACCCTCTCTATCTGTCATGGAAAGAACGAGTTCAGGATGGAGAAGAACGCTGGCAAGCGTGCGGCGAAGTCGAGGGCGTATCCCTGCTGATCGTCGCGCACACCATCAGAGAAGAACTTGAGGACGGAACCGGGATTGAAGTCGTTCGCATCATCTCAGCCAGACGGGCCGAACCCAGGGAAAGGCGACGCTATGAAAAAGAAAATGGTTAGGTACACACTCGAAACTTTGCCGCCGCTGACCGATGCGCAGCGCGCAAATCTGAAAGCGCTCTCGGCGCGGCCGAATCACGAGATCGACACCAGAGATATTCCTGTCCTCACCGGCGCGGAATGGGCCAAGACCAAGCGCGTGCGCGGGCATCTCTATCGCCCCATCAAACAGATCGTCACCGCTCGTCTGGACGGAGATGTTCTGGAATGGTTGAAGTCTCACGGCAGAGGTTACCAATCGCGCATGAACGCCATCCTCAGACGGGAAATGCTGTCGTCGATCAAGTAGCCACCTGCGGTGGGGCCAACTGCCTTCGGCGTGTAGTACGAACAGCATCGGTTTCCCACTCCTGCGCCAGAAAAAGCGCAAGGGTCGGAACCCGGCCTATGCATGAACGGAAATCATGCTATGATCCCGTATTATGGCTACGATTTTGCACATCCCGCTACATGAATACCTCGGCATCAGCTATAGGCCGGACCGTGAGTACGTGGATGGTGAAATCAGGGAGCGCAACGTGGGCAAGTACGAGCACGCGCGGGTTCAGGCATTGCTGGCTCGCTGGTTTGGAAACCATGAACAGGAGTGGGGAGTCCAGGTCGTTACCGAACAGCGCGTCCAGGTGTCACCGACACGTGTCCGGATTCCGGACGTAACGCTGCTTACGCTCGGCGCCCAACCTGATGTGATTATCGATCCGCCGCTGCTGGTCATCGAAATCCTCTCTCCCGACGATAGCTACTCCGACACACAAGAGCGTGCCCAGGACTACCGCAGTATGGGCGTGGAAACGGTTTGGATCATCGATCCAAAGACGCGCACCGGCCGTATGTGCTCCGGAGCAGAATGGGTCGAATCCTCGCGCCTGGAAGTGAAGGGCACACCTTTGTACATCAATCTCCCCGACATCTTCAGCCAGTTGACCTCTGCCTGAACGATTCCGGTTTGGGGTGGCGAGGCCGGGGGGCTGCCCACCCTTGTGCCAGAAAAAAGGCACAAGGATGGGGCACCCAGCACTTTGGCGGGAGTGGGATTAGGCAGCGGCTCAAACAGGCTACGGCTGAGGACAATCTCCGAGAAATCAGAAGCTCAAAAATCGAGCGAACCTTATGAAGAGCAAATCGTCTTCTTTCTCCGAAAGGGTCTTAGAACTTGAAAGCGCTGCGTTTTTCGAGTTCAATAATCTCGCGGACTACGTGTGGAAGAGTCCGAGGCTCCTCGAACACGAAACTGCACTCGAACAGAAAAAACTTGCGCGCTATTTTCCTGACGACTCAAAGACCGCGGAGATGCGTTGGAAGCATGAGTCCCACAAGCTTACAAGGGTCTTTCCATATCTAATCGCAGTTGGCAATCTCTACAGCGCGACTTCGTTGTTTGAGAGTTATATGTTGTTGCTCGCCGACATTTTGCAGGACCGAAGTGGCGTCCAAATCGACACGGCCAGAGGACTGGGAATAACGAAGTTTTTCTCGTATTTCAAGTCTCAGGGCCTAAGACCGAGCCACATCCCGCTCTTCGAGCAGGTGAGCGCTGGAATTCGGATCCGAAATTGCTTTGCGCACGCAAGCGGGATGCTTGCATGGTCGCGTAACGAAAAGGAGCTGAGGAGGCTTCAGTCTGGTGGCGTATACCTGAGCCTGGATCACCGCAAGAGGCGAATATCCCTCGGCGGGAGATTTGATGACATCCTCATCACAAATACTCCGCTTGGCGGAAAACTACAGATCAGCAATAACTATCCCCACGTCGTCACAAACTATTTCCGGGAATATTTTTCTGAGCTTTGCAAAGCTGTTGAGGACAAATTCATAGCCAATCCGTGAGGCCGTGTGCCCCATCCTTTTCGCAGTCTCACCGCGAAAAGGGTGGGAGACCACAGACAATTATAGGCGCACCTGTCGCAAGGATGGTCCGCCCCTATGCGGCGGCATCGAAACGTTCAATCCTGGGCCGCTTTTTGTGGGATGCTTGCCACATATCGTAGCCCGCTTGCAGATCGTACCAAAAGCTGGCGTGGGTTCCGAGCGCGTCCGACAAACGCAGCGACATATCCGCCGATATGCCCGACGCGCCGTTGAGAATGCGCGAAAGCGTGGTGCGCGAGACATGCAGGCTCTTGGCTGCGGTAGTTACGTCCCTGTCTCCAAGGTATTCGCGCAACACCTTGCCCGGATGAGGCGGATTGAACATTTGCGTCATGGTGCTAGCTCCCGTGATAGTCCTGATAGTCGACAAGAATTGCGTCTTCTCCCTCACCCCCGGCTCGGCGCTTTGAGCCCCAGTTCCTTCATGGCGATTTGCAGGTCGGCCCAGGCTTCTTTTTTCTGGCGGGGGTCGCGGAGCAGGTACGCGGGATGGTAGGTGACGATGAGCTTGGTCCCGCGGACCGAATGAACGCGGCCGCGGAGGCCGGCCAGGGGCTGGCGCGCGCCTAAGAGATAGGTGACCGCGGTGGCTCCGAGAGCGACCAGAACTTCGGGGCGAATCACGTCGATCTGGCGGAAGAGGAACGGCGTACAGGTGTTGGCTTCCTCCGGCGCCGGCGCGCGGTTGCCGGGCGGACGGCACTTGACCACGTTGGCGATGTAGACTTCCTCGCGCTTGAGGCCCATGGCAGCGATCATGTTGTTGAGCAGTTGGCCGGCCTTGCCTACGAAGGGCAGGCCCTGCGCGTCTTCGTCGGCGCCGGGGCCCTCGCCGACAAACATCAGCCTGGCGGAGGGCGAGCCGTCGCCGAAGACGATCTTGTTGCGGCCTTTGTGCAGCGGGCAACGGGTGCAGTCGCCGATGTCCTCACGGATCATTTGAAGGGCTGCGGCGCGGTCTGCTAGCGGAACGGCGGCGGCGATTTGCGGGGGCTCGGGAAAACTTCTACGTGCGGGAATCGGATGCTCCTCATGGGAATTTGCGGGCTGGAAATCTGCGAACAGCGCGGGCGGCTGATCCAAAACAGTTTCGGTCTGCGCGTGCTGCTGCTGCTCTTCATCCTCTGCCACGAGCGCTGGGTCCACGGGGCGGCGGTAGAACTCGGTGAGGCCCAGGTCGCGGTAAAAGCGGACGCGCTCCACCAAGGCTTCACGGGTTGCGGAATCGAGCGGTCGCGCCACGTTGCTTACTCCACAATCAGTTGCCGGCGGGCGGCGGCGGGCGAAACGGACTCGCTCCGCACCTGATCCTGACTCAGCTTCACATCCTCATGCTCATCAAATTCCAGAACCAGGCCCTTTTGCCGGCGCAGCGAGAGAATCTCGTCGAGAATGCGGTCGGCGAGGTTGCGCTTGGGCATCTCAGGCAGCTCGATGGACGTGGACAGGGTGAGGAATGTGGCCGCGTTGAGGTCGGCGTCGATGCCAACACTATCGCTCACATCGTTGACCACGATGGCGTCCGCGCCCTTGGCCAGCAGTTTGGCGCGGCCGTTTTCCATGCGGTTCTCCGTCTCCGCGGCAAAGCCGACGATGAGCTGGCCCGGACGGCGGCGGCGCACCACCTCGGCCAGAATGTCTTCCGTGGGCGCGAGTTCGAGCGTGATAGGGCCGCTGCGCTTGAGCTTCTGCTCGGAGACCGTGACGGGCCGGTAGTCGGCCACGGCGGCGGCTTTGATGATGAGCGTGGATTCCTCCATGCGCTCGAGCACAGCCTGCCGCATCTGGTCTGCCGTGGTGACCCTGACCAGCTCGCAGTGTGCGGGCGGATGCAGGGCCGACGGCCCGCTAATAAGAATGACTTTGGCTCCGCGGCTGTGCGCGGCCTCGGCCAGGGCGTAGCCCATCTTGCCGCTGGAGCGGTTGCCGAGAAAGCGGACGGGGTCCAGCGGCTCGCGCGTGCCGCCGGCGGTGACCAGCACGATTTCGCCGGCCAGGTCGTGACGGCGGCCCAGAGCGCCGAGGACGGCGTCGGCAATGGCTTCAGGCTCGGCCATGCGGCCCGCGCCCACCATGCCGCAAGCCAGCGCGCCCGTGCCCGGTTCGACGACGCGGACGCCGCGCTGGCACAGGATTTCAAGGTTGGCTTGCGTGGCCGGATGCTCCCACATATTCACGTTCATGGCGGGCGCGACGAAAACCGGCGCGGTAGTGGCCAGGTACATGGTGGTGAGGAAATCGTCGGCGATGCCGTGGGCAAATTTGGCCAGGATGTTGGCCGTGGCCGGGGCGACGACCAACGCGTCGGCCCACTGCGCCTCGCCGATGTGCTCGATGCCGTTCTGTTCGCCTGAGGCTTCGTAGGAGCCGTCGCCGGCGCCCGTGTCGTCCCACAGGCTGGTGATGACCTTGTGGCCGGTGAGCGCGGCAAAGGTGAGCGGCTGGATGAACTTGCCGGCTGCCTCGGTCATGACGACATGGACTTCGATGGCCTGCCGTTGCAGCGCGCGCACCAGTTCCGCCGCTTTGTAGGCGGCGATTCCGCCGGAGACGCCGACCGTTACTCTCATGGATCGATTGTAGCCGGTTTCGATTGTGGAATGCAGGAAGGCTAACTCAGCAGGATGGGAATGGCCGGGCCTTCGATTGGCGGCTTGACGACCGGAACGTCGGCTTTGACGTAGGCGATCTTGCCGGCCTCAACCTCTTCCTGGGCGATGCGGCAGGCCTTGGTGGACTGGGTGGGGACAAGGGCGTGGGAGCCGCTCTGGATCTGGCGGGCGCGGCGGGCGGCGACCAGAACCTTGCGGTAGTTCGAATCGAATTTGGTCTCAATCGTCATCGGAATCCTCCTCATCGTCATCGGAGTCTTCCTCATCGGAGTCCTCCTCAAAGTTCAACTGCTGCTGGCCGGTAGAGCCCATGATTCGAAAGGCCTCCAGCACAGGCTTGAGCCGCTCCTGCGAGTTGGCTTGCAGGCAGGCGGCCGCAACCTCCAACACCCGGCGGGAGCGGTACGCGATGGCCTCGCCATTGCGGTAGTAGCGCTCGGCCAGCACAATGGCCTCCAACTGCGCTACCGCCCGGTCCAGCATGTCGTTGACAAGAATATAACCGTACTCGCGATAATTCTCAATCTCATTCCTGGCTGCATTGAGCCGCCGGTACACTTCCTCTTCCTTCACCACCCCCTCGGCGCGGCTGCGATTGCGCAATCGGGTGCGCAGGACCCTGGGGTTGGGAGGCATCACGAAGATGCTGACGGCCTCGGGCATTTTGGCGCGGACCTGCGCGGCTCCCTGGACGTCGATGTCCAGGAGCAAGTCGTGACCGGCCGAGCGCGCTTCTTCAAGCGACTGGCGGGCGGTGCCGTAGTAGCTGCCGAAGACCTCGGCGTGCTCCAGAAACACGCCGGCGGCGATCATGCGCTCGAACTCCTCGCGGGTGGTGAAGTTGTACTCGCGCCCGTTCTGCTCGGAGCCGCGCGGGGGGCGGGTGGTCCAGGAGACGGAGAACTCGATGCCGCTCAACTGCTTGCGGACCTCGCTGACCAGGGTGCTTTTGCCCGAACCCGAGGGCGCCGAAATGATGAAGAGAATTCCTGCCACGATGCGTTTGTCCTTTGGTCAGTGCGTTGTTATTCCACGTTCTGAATCTGTTCGCGGGCCTTTTCGATCTCCGACTTCATGGCCAGTCCCAGTTCGGTCATGCGAGTTCCCTTGCCGCCGGCGCCGCCGGTCTTGGAGAGCAGGGTGTTGGCCTCGCGGTTCATTTCCTGGAGCAGAAAATCCAGCTTCTTGCCCACTTCGCCGCCCGCGGCCAACAGCTCGCGGAAGTGGCCGATGTGGGTGGTCATGCGGGCCAGTTCCTCGGCGATGTCGCTGCGCTCGACGAGCACGGCGACTTCTTCGAGTAGCCGCTGGCGGTTGAACTCCGGTCCGGTGGCCGCCTCGAGCCGCTGGGTGAGCCGGTCCTGGTAGCGCTGCTCGATCTCAGGACGCAGCACAGCCACTCCGTCGGTTGCCTCGGCCAGCCGGTCGAGCGTGCCGTGGAGGATGGCCTCCAGCGCCTCGCCCTCGCGCGCCCGCATAGTCTTCAACTGGTCAAGGAGCGGCGCAATCTCCTGCTGCACGCTGGCCGCGAGGGCCGTCAGATCCTCGTCGCCGTTGCCGCGATTCTCATTCTGCAAAACGCCGGGCAGACGCAGAATTGCGTTCAGGTCCGGCTCGCCTGAGAGGCCGAACTCGTCGCGGGCGGCGGTGAAGACGGCAACGTAGCCGGCGACCAGTTCGCGATTGTAGCCGGCCATCAGCTGGCTGGTGCGATCAATAGAAAGAGTCAGATCGACGTGGCCGCGGATCAGGCTGTCCTTGAGGGCCTTGCGCAGCTCCATCTCCAGCGCGTCGAGGCCCGGCGGGAGGCGCAACTGCACGTCGAGAAAGCGGTGATTGACGCTCTTGACGGTGAGCGTGTAGCTGAGCTGGTCCTGAGCGCGATCCGGGACGCGAACCTGAACCCGCGCAAACCCGGTCATCGAATAAATCGGCATTTCCTGCTACTCCTGTGGCCCGGTGGTGAGCGCCAGCTCCAATTGAGACGGATCCTTTTCCAAAGGGTCCGATCCTTGCGCCTCGGGAACGTCTATGAATTGCAATTGATAGAGCCGCTGATAGGTGGGCGATGCGGTCAGCAGCTCCTCGTGGGAGCCGATGGCGGTGATGCGCCCGTCTTCGAGCACGGCGATGCGGTTGGCGCGGCGAATGGTGGAAAGCCGGTGCGCGATCACCAGCACGGTGCGGTTCTGCATGAGGTTGGCCAGCGCTGCCTGCACCAGGGATTCGCTTTCGGCGTCGAGGGCGGAAGTGGCCTCGTCGAGGATGAGGACCGGCGCGTCCTTGAGAATGGCGCGGGCGATGGCCAGGCGCTGGCGCTCGCCGCCGGAGAGGCGGAAGCCTTTTTCGCCAATGACGGTGTCATAGCCCTGGGGCATGCGCAGGATGAAGTCGTGGGCCAGGGCGTTCCGCGCAGCCTGTTCCACCAGTTTGTAATGCATGTCGGGCCGGCCGTAGGCGATGTTGTTGCGCACCGTGTCGTTGAAGAGGATGGTCTCCTGGGTGACCTGGGCAACCTGGCGGCGCAGCGAGGCCAGCGTGAGGTCGCGCAGGTCATGGCCATCGATGAGGATGCGGCCCGAGGCGACGTCGAAGAAGCGAGGAATCAGGTTGGCCAGGGTGGTCTTGCCGGCGCCGCTGGGGCCGACCAGCGCCAGCACCTCGCCGGCGCGCACATCGAGATCGACGTTGTGCAGGATCTGGTGCTCGCCCTCTTCCGTCGAGTAGGAAAAGCCGACGTCGTCGAAGCGAATGGATTTTTGAAAGCGATGCAAGGTGGCCGCGTGCGGCCGTTCCTTCACGTCGTCCTCGGCGTCGAAGAAGCTGAATATGGACATCGAGGCGCCCATGGCCTGCTGGAAACTGTTGTAGAAGTAGGCGAACTTGCGCACCGGATCGTAGAGCTTGAAGAGCAGGATGATGAATGCGCCAAACATGCCCATGGTCATGTGGCCATGCATGATTTCGTTGCGGCCAATGAACAGCAGCAACGCGATGGCAATGGCGCCGATGGTGTCCATCAGCGGCGAACTGATGGATTGAATGCGCACGCTGCGCAGGTTGGCGCGGAAGAGGCGGCGGGAAGCGGTCTTGAAGCGCAGAACCTCCCACAGCTCGGTGTTGAAGGCTTTGACGATGCGGTTGCCGGTAACGGTTTCATGCAGGATGTTTTGGATTTCGGCCAGCTTGTCCTGCCCGGTGCGCGTGCGCGTGCGCACCTCCCTGCCGATCTTGCGCGCGGAGGTGACCACGACGGGAATAAAGAGCACTAGCGCCCAACTGAGGTGTCCGCCCAGGCGGATCACCAGCGCCAGCCCCACCAGGAAGGTGAAGAACTGCTGCAGGAATTCGCTGATGACCGAGCTGACCGCAACCTGCACGCGATCCACATCGTTGATGAGCGTGGAAAGGATGGTGCCCGTGGGGTGCTTGTGAAAGAAGCTGGAGGAGCGCCGCAGCGTGGCTTCATAGAGGTGGTTGCGCAGGTCGGTGATGGTGCCGAAGCCGGCGTAGTTGACCAGGTAGGTACCCAGGTAATCGCAGGCTCCCTTGGCCAGCGTGGAGACCACCAGCGCAAAGGCCACCACGTTCCAGGCATTGTGCATGTGCATGAAATGGGGAACCAGAAGCCTCAGGTCGAAGTGCCAGCGGGAGCTGGCGACGCCGAGAGTGATGGGGCCTTCGGGCGCGTCGGGCCTCAGCACCTGGTCGAAGATGGGCTGGAAGAGAAGGATGCGGAAGTTGTCCAGCAGGCCCACCATGGCCAGCAGCAACACGCCGGGGAGCACCTGCAGCCAGTAGGGCAGCCCATAGCGCAGGAGGCGCAGAAAGTTCTTCATGCCGGTTGGCCCGCCTGCAGGACGGAAATCTCCGCCACAGGCCACTGGTGTTGGGTGCGCAACTCCATCTCAGTATTGTATCCGGCAGGCGCTGGGATATACTTTCGAGGATTGTGGTCTCCCACCCTTGCCACAAAAAAAGACGTGGTAAGGATGGGGCACCCGGCCACTATCAGACTGGTATGCGCGGAATCGTAGAGGTCGAATCCGAGTGGACAGCCAGCGAGAGAGGTTGGCAACTGCCCGAGTGGATGCGCTACCGGCAGTTCGGCTCTTCCTCCCCGGTCCCCAAAAGCGAGGGACCGGGAGCACCCTCAACAGGGTAGAATCCCTCTTGGGATCGGGGCCATCCGCCGCTTGAACGCTGGATGCCCCTCTTCGTCGTTTTCGAAATTCTCACGAGTGACTATGGGGGTAATAATGTCCGATCTCTTCGTTTACCTGAAGGAAGTGTTCACTCACTGGCAGAACTGGGCCAGTGGAGGCGGCATCGGGGGAGCCGTCTTAGTCGTGCTCTTAGCAATAGAGCGTATCCGAAGAAAAACACTACTGAACACTCGCACTTACGTGCTAATTGCCATCTTTGCATTTGCGGTTGCGGCCTCCTATCGGGCATGGAGGGATCAATACCACTCGGTGTTACGCGAACAGGAGCAACTTAACGCTCTGACCGTGCCGCATCTTGATGGGACAATTGGTCGAATATCTGCGGGGCCTCGGCCAGATCATAAGCGAGATGCGCTGCTCTTTTTGTGGGTGCAGGTTAGTAATCAAGGAGCCCCTAGCGTCGTAGAGGTAGTGCGGTGCAAAGTGCATACAGCGTCTGGCGGAGACACCCTAGGCGAGTTCATCACTCTCCCAGAGCATTTTGCCCTGATTTATGGTGATGATCCGCCTAAGGCGGCGGTTGTATATCCGAGATCGGAAAGCTTTCTTCTCAAGACAATGGACTCCCCCGTTACTACTGGCGGCGCTTTGGCGGGCTTTCTCTTATTGGTTATCCCCAATACTAAACCAGCGGAGATTATGAGTCCTGGCACCCTGGTATCTGTAACATTACATGATGTTCGTGGGAACAAATTTGAATTGAATCGTGTCGTGAGCGCACAAGATATAAGGATGAGAGTTATGAGCGATGAAGATGAAGATGAGGCTATGGACGAATTGGATCAGTGACGGGCGACCCACACTTAACGGCCTGCTGTGAAAGTCGAAAACCGCAACATCCATCGCTCAGGGGCAAAGCCCGATTCTTTATAAGCATGTTTGCGGCACGACTAAAGTCATGCCCTGACGCTTCTCGTTATCCCTTTACTTAGTAGGCTCTCAGATCGAGGATAGCTTTGAAGATCGTCTCCGGTTGGGGGAGGATGGCGTCTTCGAGCAGCGGCTGGTAGGCGACGAAGGTGTCCATGGAACCGACGCGGCGGACCGGCGCGTCGAGGGAGTCAAAGAGCTCGTCGGCAATGCGGGCGGCGATCTCAGCGCCGTAGCCCCAGCTGAGCCTATCCTCGTGAGCCACGATCACCCGGCTGGTCTTGCGGACGGAGGCAGCGATGGCCTCCCAGTCGTAGGGATTGAGGGTGCGCAGGTCGATGATCTCCACGTCAATGCCGTGCTGGCGCTGGGCCTGCTCGGCAGCCTGCAAGGCGCGCGGCACGATGGCGCCGTACGTGACGAGAGTGATGTGCGCTCCGGGGCGAACGATCTTGGCCTTGCCGAAAGGAATGGCAAAATCCGGCCCCGGATAAGGCGCGCGGCCATAGGTTTCGCGGTAGAGCCGCTTGTGCTCGAGGAACAGGACCGGATCGTCGCAGCGGATAGCGGTGCGGAGCAAGCCGTTGGCGTCCAGGGCGTTGGAGGGAAAGACCACGCGCAGGCCGGGAATGTGGGTAAAGATGCTCTCGCCCGATTGCGAGTGGTAGATGGAACCGCCGGTCAGGTAGCCGCCGATGGGCGCGCGAATGACGGCCGGGCAGGCCCACGCGCCATTCGAGCGCCAGCGCATCAACGCCAGCTCATTGTGGATCTGGTGCATGGCCGGCCAGATGTAGTCGAAGAACTGTATCTCGACCACCGGCTTCATGCCGCGGACGCCGTACCCGACTGCGCGGCCCACGATATTGGCCTCGGCCAGCGGCGAGTTGAAGACCCGCTCGGAACCGAACTCGGCCTGGAGGCCGGCGGTGAGCTTGAAGACGCCGCCTTTGCCCTTGACTTCGGCGAGGGCCTGCTCGCGGCTGGCGTCGGCCACGTCCTGGCCATAGACCACGATGCGGGGATCGCGGCGCATCTCGTCGTGGAGGCAGGCGTTGATGAGGTCGGCCATGGTGCGCGGATCGCTCCCCTTGGCGCCTCCAGCCTTCCCTCCGGCCGCGGAGCCGGGCGCCTGCGCCTGCTCGGTTGCAAAAGCCGAACTGGTGGGGTCCAGGTCTTCGGAGTAGACGTGCTGGGCGATTCCCGCCACCGTGGGCAGCGGAGCCTCGAGGGCGCGCTCGGCGGCCTCGGCAACCTCGTGATCCAGCGAGTGCTCCAGCGCGGCGATCTGCTCGGCAGTCAGGATGCCCTCACTGAGCAGGCGCGTCCTCATTTTGATGAGCGGATCGCGCAGGTCGTCGGCCTCGCGCTCGGCCTGAGTGCGATAGAGCCGGTCGTCGTCGGAGAGCGAGTGGGAGTACGCGCGGACGCAGTGGCCGTGGACAAAGGCAGGCCCCAGGCCGGCGCGGCAGTGCGCCACCGCTGCTTGAAAGGCCTGGAAACTGGCCTCCGGATCGGTACCGTCGATCTCGGCAAAGTGGAAGTTGGGGAAGTTGGCCACCAGCCGGGAGATGTTGCCGCCCGGCGTGTTCACCTCGACCGGGGTGCTGATGGCGTAGCCGTTGTCCTCGATGCAGAAGACCACCGGCAGCTTCCGGTTGGAGGCGGTATTCATCGCCTCCCAGAACTCGCCCTGGGAGGTGGAACCCTCGCCCAGCGACGTGAAGACCACTTCATCGCCGTGAAAGGTCACGTCGCGGAAGGCGCGATAGTCGCCCTCGGCGCGTGTGGCAGCCTCGGGATGGCGGCTGAAGTAGCGGCCAGCCTCGGCGCAGCCCACGGCGTGGAGCAGTTGGGTGGTGGTGGAGGAAGAGAAGCTGACGATATGGAGCGAACGGCTGCTCCAGTGGGTGGGCATCTGGCGGCCGCCGCTGGCCGGATCGGTAGCCGCGCCCACGGCCTGTAAGAGCATCTCATCGGGCGTGACGCCCAGCGCCAGGCACAGGGCGCGGTCGCGATAGTATGGGAAGAACCAGTCGTAGCCGGGGCGCATGGCCAGGGCCGCGCCCACCTGCAGCGCCTCGTGGCCGGCAGCCGATAATTGGAAGAATATCTTCTGCTGGCGCTTGAGAAGAATCTCGCGGTCGTCCACGCGGCGGGAAAGAACCATCAGCCGGTAGATTTCGACCATCTGCCGAGGGCTCAAGCCGCCGGAGTCTGCCGACACGGACTCACAAGCGCTGGAAGCTGCCAGTTCCATTCCCTTCACTCCTCAAAAAGCTCGGTTTTCCTCAATTGCGGGGACGTTGAATTAACAACTCTGATTGTAGCAACCCGGATCGTAGCGAGAGTCTAGTCTAGGGAGAGGAGATTTGGATGCATCCTTTTTTGTTTTTGCTGGCGGCAAGGACAGGTTGGTTTGCGGAAGGCCGGTTTCTGGGCAAGGTGCTGGACGAGTGGGTGGCCGATGCCCAGGAGTTCATCCGCCTCAAGCTGCCGCACCTGCTGGTGATTGCGGCTATCGCCTTCGTGCTCAGCCGGTTACTGCACATCATCACCTTCCACATGACGCGCGTGGCCGAGCGGCACTCAGCCAGTCCAGACCGCATCTCCCAGGTGAAAACTCTGGCCGGGGTCATCCGCACCACGGGGCTGGCCATCATCTGGCTGATCACCGGATTGCAGATTCTGGCCGCCCTGGGTGTGAATCTGGCCCCTCTGCTGGCCTCCGCCGGGGTGGCCGGCATCGCCATCGGCCTGGCCGCGCAAAACATCGTAAAAGACGTGCTCAACGGCGTTCTCATCCTGATCGAGGACCAGTTCGATGTGGGAGATACAGTGCGCCTGGCCGGACTGACCGGCACCGTGGAGGCGATGACCCTGCGCAAGACCAGCGTCCGCGATGCCGACGGAACGCTTTACATCGTTCCCAACTCGCAGATCACCACCGTGGCCAACCTGAGCGCCGATTACTCCGTGGCCACGGTCAACGTGAGCGTGGACTTCTCGGCGAATCCCGACGTGGTGCTGGAACTGCTGAAGAGCATCGCCATGGAGATTCGAAACAGCGAGGAGTTCCGGGATATTTTTGTGGCCGATCCGCAGGTTCTGGGCGTGGATGCGGTCAAGGGCTCGGAGATCATCTTTCCCGTGGTATTCAAGACGCAGGCAACCAGGCAGTACGCGCCGGTGCGGGAGTTCCGGCGGCGGGTTCGCCTGGCCCTGGAAGAGCACCACCTGATGCCCGGCGATCCGAACCGGGTCTTCACCTTCGGTGGGGGCGGCCGAAGCCGGCCAACGACGGAGGGCGCGCCGGAACACGACCCAACCACCATCAAGCCGCCGGACGGGAATCCGTTCACCGGCGGATAAGGCATGCTGCCTGATCCTGTTGGCGTAAGACTTCAGGCAGAAGAAGCTCTAGACCGCTGGCTCCAGGGCTTCCAGCAGGGCCTCGGCATCGGTGATGGGAGGCAGACAGGTGCGGTTGCGGCACACCAATGCCCATGCCTCCGCACCAGCAGGCGCGGGAACCCGGAGAAGCGTTTCGGCCAGCGCCTCGGGTAGGCCACCGGGAACCAGCCGCTCGGGAGCGATCCGCATGATCGTCTTGTTGATGGCGAAGCGCGCCACGGCCGTTGCCTCCAGGCGATCGGCCTCCGCGCCCGAACCCACGATGACGACTTGCACCGGATCGAGCAGAAGCCGCTCCAGCGCCAGCCCGTAGCTGCCGGCGTAGAGGCCGAAGTGCTCCACGATGCCGGCAAAGGAGCCGAGCGTGTCTTCGGCGATCTCGCGGTACTCCGCGCGGCCGCTCAGGGCCTCAAGGCGCAGCAGGGCGGAGGCTGCAGTGGGATTGCCTGCCGGGGTGGGCGCGTCCTGAAGCGGCTTACGCCGCGCCCCCAGAGCGCCAAGGGGCGTTGTCCCGTCCACGGGCGCGGCGGCATCGTAAAACGCTCCTGCCGTCCGATCATAAAAGCGGGCGATCAGGCCGTCGGCCAGCTTCACGGCCGCGTGGTAGAACTTCATCTCTCCGCTTGTCAGCCAACCATCGATACAGGCGTGAATAGTGAAGGCGTAATCGTCGAGCGTGCCGGGCACCTTGTCGACTGGCGTCACGCTTCCCTGCGACTGAACGTCGCCATAGGCGATCACGTGGCTGAGCGTGCAGTCTCCGTCCCACGCCTCGGCCAGCAGCCGGTTGAGGGTGCGCAACGCAAACTCCCGCGCCGAGCCAATTCGCAGCACCCGCGCCGTCTCCAGATAAGCCGTCACGGCCATCGCGTTCCAGCCGGTATAGAGCGTACGGTCGATGAACGGCGTGGACCGCGCAGCGCGGGCTGTAAGTAGCTTGCGGCGGGCTGAGTCCCGCAGGCCGCGCAGGCTCTCTAGATTATTTCCTTTATCTGAACCGCTTCCTTCTTCGGCTTTTTCTTCCAGCGTTCGCTCGACATGCAAAACGTTCTTGGCCGGGTTGTGGTGCATATCGCCCAGCTCGCCGATGTCCCAATAGCTCGATGCGAATTCCAGTTCGGCGGGGTCGAGCACGGCGCGAGCCTCGGCAAGGGTCCAGGTAAAGTAGTCGCCGTCGTCGTCGAGGCTGATGTCGGCGTCCTGGGAGGCATAAAATCCGCCCCGCTCGCGGTCGGTCATCGTGGCGTCGAGCCAGCCGGCGATCTCCCGCGCAGTCTGAAGAAAATCCGGACGGGCATAGCTCTGGAAGCCGTGCACATAGTTGCGCAGCAGCTCGGTGTTGTCGTAGAGCATCTTCTCGAAGTGCGGAACGACCCAGCGCTCGTCCACGCTGTAGCGGTGAAAGCCTCCGGCCAACTGGTCGTAGACGCCGCCGCGGGACATCTTTTCAAGCGTGGTAATGAATGCATCACGGGCCTGCTGGTTGCCGCGATTCATGGCTGCTTCCAGCAGCAGATCGAGCACCGCCGGGTGAGGAAACTTGGGCTGCGAACCGAAGCCGCCGTTGCGGGGATCGAACTGCGAGAGGGCCGAGCCGGCGATCTTGTCGACCAGCGCGAGAGTCAGGGCCTGCTCATGGTTTGGGCCCCGGCCGGAAAAGCTCTCGTTGTGCTCGATGGCGGCCATCACGCTGCCGGCCGATTCGAGCGCTTCCTCGCGCTGGTCGCGCCAGACCTGGGCCATGGTCAGCAACACGCGCCCGAAACCGGGCCGCCCATAGCGGTCGTCGCGGGGAAAATATGTGCCTCCAAAGTAGGGCCGGCCGTCGGGAGTGAGAAACGCCGTCAGCGGCCAGCCGCCCTGCCCGCTAATGGCCGAGACCGCGGCCTGGTAGCGCGCATCCACATCGGGCCGTTCGTCGCGGTCCACCTTCACGGCAACAAAATGCTCGTTGATCAGCGCGGCGATCTCTGGGTCCTCGTAGGACTCCCGGTCCATCACGTGGCACCAGTGGCACCAGACGGCGCCGATGTCCAGCAGGATGGGCTTGTCTTCCGCCTGGGCGCGGGCAAAGGCCGCCTCGCCCCACGCATGCCACCAGATGGGCTGATGCCGCGCCGAGCGCAGATAGGAGGAGGCTGCGTGTTCAAGCAGATTCGTGTGACCGGGCTCGGCGGCGGACTTGGTGGCGGGCTCGGCGTCAGGGGGCGTTGGGGAAACGTCCTTGTGCATGGGATGAGGATACATGGGTTCTGCCCAGGGCTGCCAGCGCGTCCTGGGCACAATGCGAGACAGTCTGGCCCGCGATCTGCAAGGCGCAGCTAACTCTTCGCCAGTTCCGCCTCGATGGCCGCAATTAACTCGGGCGCATCCGGCTGGGTGTCCGGCGCGAATCGCTGAATCACTTCGCCTGAACGGCTGACGAGGAATTTTTCAAAGTTCCACAGCACTTCGGGCTCCGGGTTGGCATCGATTCCGAAGCCCTTCAGCTTTTCGCGGAACGGAACCTCGCCCAGGCTGACCGCTTTGGGCTGCGCTGCGATCAAAGCGGCATAGAGCGGGTGCTTCTCAGCACCGACGACGGTGATCTTGTCGAAGAGCGGAAACTTGACGCCGAAGTTGGTGGTGCAGAAGGTGAGAATCTCCTCGTTTGTGCCCGGCTCCTGGGCCTTGAAGTCGTTGGCCGGAAAGCCGGCAACCACCAGCCCCTGGCCCTTGTATTGCTCATAGAGCTTCTCCAGGCCCTCATATTGCGGGGTCAGCCCGCACTTTGAGGCTACGTTGACGACCAGCAGAACCTTGCTCTTGAATTCCGCCAGCGATGTGTCTTCGCCGGTGATTTTCTTGACCGGAATGTCATAGATCGATGCGCTCATGATTGTTTTTTTCCTCGCTTCCTTCCTATCTTACTTAGACTTGCCCCTATCTACGGCTTAGTGGCCAGGATAAGCGGCGACGGCCCATGCGTATCGAGGGTGCGCGCATCGGCGAATCCGGCCTCCAGTAGCCAGCCGGCGATTTCTTCAAAGGAGAATGTGTCTCCGCAATCGGTGTTGACCAGCATATTTACGGCGAAGATCAGGCCGTTCATGGGTCCGGATCTGTCGGGGTTCACCAGGAACTCCGCGATGGCGATGGTTCCGCCGGAGGCGAGCGCATGGAAGGTCTTGGCCACGAGCGCCTTGCTGCGCTCCGCGCCTTCGCTATGCAGGATGTGGCCCAGCGTGGCCACGCGGTGGCCGCTGCCGAAGTCCGCCTGGAGCAGGTCTCCCGCAACGAAGGAGAAGCGGTCAGTCAGGCCAAAGCGGGCGATGGTATTGCTGGTCACGGGAATCACGCCCGCCCAATCGACGGCGGTAACGTGGACCTGAGCGGAACTCTGCGCCAGTGCGATGCCCCAGACTCCCGAGCCCGCCGCAAGATCCAGGACGCAGACCGGGCCTGGGGCGGCGCTCAGATTCAGATGCGCGGCCAGTTCCTGGGCCACGTGATAACTCATGGGGAAGATGTCGTTGACGAACTTCTCAAAGAAGTCGCTGCCCGGCCCTTGTTGGTTGACGGGCTCGACGGGCAGGCCCGTGGCTACCACCGCGTTCAGGTTGAGCCATCGGGGGAGCAAGTGCTCGCTGGTGTGGCGAATAAGTCCGCCCTGAAACTCGGGCTTGGTGCTGACCAGAAATGCGGCGCTCTCGGGCGTATTGGAGTATTTGCCCTCACCGTCCTTGGCCAGAAAATCGAGACCCACAAGAACGTTCATGATCGCAGCCAGGCCGCGTTCCGAAGCGCCCGTTGCCTGATGAATCTCGTGGACGGATTTCGGGCCGCCATCCAGCACGTCGAAGACACGGTGGCGGATTGCCGCCTCAAGCACCAGCGGCGGAGCATAGCCGAAGGCGAATTGATAGATGCGCTGGGGCGTGACGGGGGCAGTAACTGGTGTTGTCATTTTGACCTCGGTGTGGGGAATTGGATTGGGGAATCCTCAGCAGAAGCATAGCAGAGCGCTTGCCGGCATGGCCTGTAATTTTTTGCTCCCCCTCAACCCAGCAACTGCTTCGCCACCTGGATGTATAACTCCACCGCTTCCAGCAGTTCCTTCTTGGCCAGCTTCTCAAACGGCGTGTGGGCTACCTGGATGGAGCCTGGGCCCAGAAGCAGCGGCTCGCCCCAGTTGGTTAGCTGCGGAATGTCGGTGGAGAACTTGGCGATCATGGTGGGCAGGCCTTCGACGGCGCGAAAACGGACGAAGGGAGTGTCGAGGGTGAATTCCACCTCGGCCAGGCCGGCCGCGGCTTGCTGGAGCGCGGCGCGCACCGGCGCCGAGTCGGTGACCGTGCGCACCAGCACCTGAGCCTCGGCCTTGTCGGCGATGACGTTGGGCGCGTGGCCGCCGTGAATCTGGCCGATGTTGATCGTGCTGGGACCTATATCCTCCAGCGACGGCAGCGGGAGCGCCAGCACCTTGGCCAGCACTTCGACCAGCTTATGGACGGCGCTCTCGCCCAGTTCGGGATAGGCGGAGTGGGCCATCTTGCCGGAGCACTTGAACGCCACGCGCAGAGCGCCCTTGGAGGCCAGGGCCAGGCGATTGCCGGTGGGCTCGCCGTTGATGAGGAAGCGGCTGCCTTTGGGCGAAAGGTTGGCCGCTATGGCGCCGGCGGAGTCGCGCTCCTCGCCGCTAACAAACAACAATCCAATCCGAAATCCCACGGCACGAAGTGCTTCGGCGGCCGCAATCTGGGCGGCGAGGATGCCCTTGGCGTCGCAGACGCCGCGGCCGTACATAAACTCCGCATCCTCGCTGAAAGGAATGTAGGGCGGAACGGTGTCCATGTGCGTGGTAAAGACCAGATCGGGAGTCTGGCCGGCCACGCCTGCGTAGACGTTCCAGCGCGCGCCGCCGGCGGCGCTCTCGGGCGGCTGCTCTACGGGGGTCTTCTCGACTTCCCAGCCGCGGCCGGCGAGGAAACGGACGAGAAAGTCGCCTACCGCGCCCTCGTGGTAGGTGGTGGATTCGATTTCGCACAACTCGCGGGTAAGACGTATGGGGTCGATAGGATCAGCGGGCAGAGGATCGAACATGATGCTGCCAGAATACCTTACAGGGTGTTGCGTCCTCTTGACTTCAGCCGGCTCGCCTCTCTTCTGCACCAGCGCGCACTTCGGGAACACTCCACGGTAACCATGCAGGGATGAAGAAAATCTAAACATTTGCGCGTAGAATGGTGAGTGGAATGACCGCCACAATTGCCTTCGCCCAACTGAATCCAAGCCCATGGGCCGGAACGCCGCGCAGCGTGGATCTGACCGGCCTCGCCGGTTGGCTGAAGGAGCAACTGCCTTGACCCCGGTCAGCGAACTCGCTCTGGAAACTCTGCACGCCACGGCCACTGAAATCTTTACCGGCGCTGTCGAGGCCTGCAACATCGCATCGGCCTTCGACCGGCGCATTCGCTTTGAGGGCGACACGCTGCATCGCCTGCTTCCCGACGGCAGCGGCCCGGCCGACATCAAACTCTCCAGTTACAAACGCATCTTCGTCATTGCGCTGGGCAAGGCAGCCGGCCCCATGCTGGATACCCTGCTGGAGCGCATGAGCCGCCGCAAGAGCCTGCGCGGCATCTGCTGCTCCAACCAGTTGCCCAGGGTCCGCAACTGGCGCTTTCGCTACTTCGAGGGCGGCCACCCGCTGCCCAACGAGGACTCGTTCGCCGCGGCCCGCGCCGCGCTGGCCATGGTCAAAAAGGCCAGGAAAGATACGCTGATCTTCTTTCTCATCTCAGGCGGGGGCTCGGCCATGTTCGACCTGCCCCTGGATCCGCACGTCAGTATCGATGACACCATCGCCTTCCATCAATTGCTGCTGGCCTCGGGCGCGCCGATCGGCGAGATCAACACCCTGCGCAAACATTTTTCCGCGGTGAAGGGCGGGCGGCTGGCCATGGCCGCGCCGGAAGCCGCCAAGGTGAGCCTGCTGCTGCCGGACGTGCCGCTGCGTTCGCTGGACGCGCTGTCTTCCGGCCCCACTTCGCCCGACCACTCGACGGTGGCCGACGTGCGCGAGCTTCTGGCCAAATACGATCTCGGCCCCAAACTGCCGCCTTCCATCCGCGCCTTCTTCGAGCGCGAAGACCTGCCCGAGTCGCCCGGCAACAAGGGCTGGCGTCCGCCCTTTTTTCCCCGCCTGCCCAAGGCCGAGGCGGTTCCCTTGCGCCGCGTTACCGCGGCAGCCACCATGTCCGGCGAGAACGAGGCCTTTCGCGATTCGGTCTTCGAGATTCTGCTCTCCAGCCACGATCTGGTGGAGAATGCGCGCGCCTTGTCGCAGAAGGCCGGCTTCCACGTGGTGGTGGATAACAGTTGCGACGACTGGGACTATGCCGACGCCGCGCGCTACCTGCTGGAGCGCTTCCACGCCCTGCGCTCCACCCATCCGCGCCTGTGCCTGATCTCCGTCGGCGAGTTGACGGTCAAGCTCGACCGCATCCCCGGCGCAGGCGGCCGCAATCAACAGTTTGTGATGGAATGCGCACTGGAACTGGAGAAGTACGCGGGCGAACGGCTGACCGTGCTTAGCGCCGGCTCCGATGGCATCGACGGCAACACCCAGTCGGCCGGGGCCATCGCCGACCCCACCACCGTGACCCGCGCCCATGCCTTTGGATTCCATCTCAAGTCATCGCTGGCGGCCTTCGATGCCTGTCCGATGTTTACCGCGCTGGGCGACGCGGTTGTGACCGGCCCCACCGGCCACAACCTGCGCGACCTGCGGTTACTGATTGCCGAAAAGGCATAGACCGGTCAACTGCGTGGGGAAAACCCCTGATTTTGAAAGGGCACGGCTTACGGGCTGCGGAAATACCCGCCGTATTCCACCCCAGCGACAAAGTGGGTGCCCTCTGGGCATCGCTGGGGATCCCGGAAAGGAAAAAGCCACTTAGCGGCCGTGGTTTCGGGGTATAGCAGTTGGAGAACCGCTGTAGCCGGACACTTGTGACGTTGCACGCTTACCTGGGCGTCCCTGTTTCGGTTTGAGGTGGAGGTGAAAGCTCGAGAGGGAGCACATCCACGCCCTTATCCTTCCGTGCGCGAAGAGCGAGATAATCGCCCAACACATTGCCCAGGAAGGTGGGAAGTTTCACGTCACTGGACGACCACGTGGCAGCCCAAGCGCTATTCTGCGTGGACACCTCCCGCTGAAACAGCAGCGCGCCGCTCTTGCCGTCGTAGACTTGCGCCCGGTAGGCAATGTAGGACGTTCCTGCTATCACCCCACCCCAAAAGCGGGCTGCGGTCGATACGATCCGATAATTCAAGAGCGTGCATTTGACAACCAGGTATGGATCTTCCGGCGATTGGTTCTGCTTGCCTGCAACGGTGGTGAAAGCGTTGGTGCCGATCAGGCGGCTAATGGCTCGATTCTCAGTTGCGGTCACCAGCGGTCTGGCATCTGCCTCCCATTCAGCGGGGACCGTGAAGTCCTCGAAGAGTATGACCCGATAAGTCAGATCTTCGGCTTTGACAGCCGGGGCCGTTTCATATTCGGCTGTGACATAAGGATCTCGTGAATTGGTTGGTGCTGCCTTCGCTCTTGCGTGCGCCAGCGGCGCACAGATCAGGCTGAGTGCCAGGAGCAGAAGAATCAAATGCCGCGCGGACCCAACATTGCGTTTCACTGTGCATATCCTCCGATCGTCAAAATCGGTCTTCATTATACTTGTAAATACGGCCATTCTCTCCGCAGTCCGGCAAAATATTTCCCCCGATCCGATCAACTCGTTTTATCTCAATTGGATAGCTTGCACTGGGCGGAAAACGACAGGGGCTAATGCCCAGGATTTTCAGCAGCCTGTCGAGCCCGTCCCCTTCAACGTTCACTGTTCTTTGACCGATTCCGAGACAAGAACCGGGCAAGGACCCGCGTCCGGCTGAAGCGTCCTCGTCCCCGGCGCGGGTTACCCGTCCAATGCGATACCATTGCTTTCACACTCGCTTCCCCGGATGAGGATCGGTTCGTGGTTCGAAAAGGAAAACGCAAGGCGGCCGCCAAGACGCCCGATATACGCACCGTTGCCGCGCTGGCGAAGGTTTCCATCGCCACGGTCTCCCGAACCATCAACGGCTCTCCGGCGGTCAGCGACTGCCTGTCCAAGCGCGTCTGGCGCGCCATCGGCCAGTTGAACTACTTTCCCAATACCCATGCGCGCAGCCTGGTCTCCGGCCGCAGCCGCATTCTGGGCATCATTGTGGAAAACATTACCAACCCCTTTTTCCCGGAGCTGATTCAGAGCTTTGAAGAGATTGCCGTAGCGCACGGATACGAGATTCTGGTGAGCTCGTCGAACGGCGATGCGGCCGTTCTGACCACCTGCGTGCGCCGCATGTTGGAGCGCAAGGTAGAGGGCGTGGCCGTGCTCACCTTCGGCGGGGAGGAGCCGGTGCTGGACCGGTTGATGCATCGCAACATCCCCATGGTGCTTGCCGAGTTCAAGCTCGATGATCCCAAGGCCAGCACCATCCTGCTTGACTATGCCACCGGGATTCGAGCGGCCGTAAACCACCTGGCGAAGCTGGGCCATCGCAAAATCGCCTTTCTGGCCGGGCCGCGCAAGCTGCACTCGGCCATCACCCGCGAAAACGACTTCCGCGCGGCGATGGAAGCCGCCGGGCTGGCGATCCAGAAGAAGTGGGTCATCGAATGCGACCACACGCTCAAGGGCGGCGTGGCCGGCTTTGGAAAGTTGCAGGAGCTCCCCACGCGCCCCTCCGCCATTCTCTGCTCCAACGACATGACCGCCATCGGCGTGCTGCGCGCGGCATACATGGAAGGCCTGCGCGTGCCCCAGGATGTGTCGGTCGTCGGCCTGGACGACATCGCCTTCGCCGAGTACACGCTGCCGCCGCTGACCACCATCCGCCTCTCCCGCACCGAACTGGCGCGCGCCGCCTTCGAGGCCCTTCGCCAGCAGGCCGAAGACCCCATCAACCCCAGGATGCAGCGCGAGTTTCTGGTCTCCACCAGCCTGGTGGTGCGTGGATCGACGGCCGCGCCGGCGGCGGGCGGGCGATAAGAATCCTTTTCCGCCATGCGAATGCAATAAATCGTAAAGCGTCCGGCTCTTGTGTGGTGAGATATCTGTCGATTGCGAGAATGATGCCATCCTGAACGCAGTGAAGGTCCTGGTTTTCAGCGATGGACGCTCGAACTATATCCCCTGCATGGCTTCCTCAGCCTCATGACAACGGTCTCCCTCGCGCATAGCGGTAATCTCCGCGTGGGTCCCATCGGCGGCGACGCGGCGGTGGGGGTAGACATGGGGCTCGCCGAACTGCACTTCGGCAGTGAAGCCGGGTGTGCCCAGCGTCTTCAAGAGATGGGTCAGGAACGGCTCGTCGCCGAACCAGCACAAATCCCGCTCCGGAATGCCTTCCTCGATCACGTAGCGGACGGCGGCGGCGGTCACCGGGGCTCCGGCCACAATGGCGGGCTCAAAGAGGCGGGAGTGGAAGCGCAGCAGCGAGCTGCCGTCGGTGCTGGTGCCCTCGGGAAAGAACAGCACCGGAACCGGAAGCTCAAGCCGTTCGGCGATGATGGCCGAAACTTGCTCGGCGCTGGCCAGGCTTGACCGGTCGATGAAGATGGTTCCTCCGGTGCGCGCGGCCTTGCCGAAGTAGGGCCAGCCGCCTATCTCGATCTTGGCGACAAAGAAGCAGCGCATGGCCGCCGAGAGGATGAGGATATCAAGGTAGCTGAGGTGGTTGGAGACGACCAGCCCATGGGTGGGCGGCCGGCCTTCAACCCGGTAATGGATGCCCAGGCTGGCCAGTATCCCGCGGGCTGCTTGTTGGAGCCACAGGGCGCGGCGCTCCAGCGTGTAGGGGCCGCGCAGGCGCCCAAGCCAGAAACGGAGAACGCAGAGGGCCAGTGCCAATCCCAGCGCCACAGCGCGCCGGATCGCACGAAAGCTCACGTTGTAAGCGGAGCCAGGAAGCGGTTGCGCGCCGAGGCCGAAAGCAATTTGAGATCGAGCAGCGTAAGAAAATCGATGGCACCAAACTCCCGGTCCCAAGCCGGCGGGGCGCCGATGCGCGCGCCTATGGCCAGGTAGGTTTTCATCAGCTTGGGAACCCTGACCTGAGTGGGGGCCGGAGTTGGAGCTGGAGCCGGCAACGGGTCCGGCAACCATCGATCGATCTGCCAGGGCGACGGCTGTGCATGTCGGCCCTCTTGCTCGATGGGACAGGCGTAAGCGGCGGTTGGCGCGGTCTCGAACTCCGGTGAAACCCGGTAGCGCTCAAGCTGGCGGTACATCTGCCAGCCCTCTGCCGGGTCCTTCGAGTTCAAAGAAGAGCAACCGATCAAGTAACGCAGCCCCATGCCGGTAGCATACTGCGCGATACCCCTCCATAACAACGTCAGCACCTCTGGAGTGCGGTGTTCGCGGTCGATGGAGGCGCGGGAAATGAACGGTAGCCGCCGGCGATCGACGGAATCACCAGCACCTCGCCGCCCTCTTGAAAGTTGGACTTTTCGTTCCCCAGGAAGCGGATAGCTTCCTCTTCAGTTCGTGTACACCCGCACGTAGTCGACCAGCATCGTGGAGGGGAATACGGTGGTTGCATCGGGGGAACCGGGCCAACTGCCTCCGACGGCCAGGTTCATGATGACAAACTGCGGACCGGAATCAAAGGGCCATGTACCGGTCTGCGTGCTGGGCGTGTAAGTGGCATAGATATTGGCCGGATCGTCCACATAGTACTGGATCTTGCCTGTTGTCCAGATCATTCCGTAGGTGTGCCAGGCTGCGGCGGAAAAGCCCGCCGGATGATATTGAATGCCGCCGTTCAAATTGGTCCCATGAACCGATCCCTGCACCCAGTCGAAGCCCTCGTTTTCTGGATTACTTCCATTAATGTGCTCCAGCACGTCGAGTTCGCCGCAGGCCGGCCAACTGATGGTGGCGATGTTGTTGCCCAGCAGCCAGAAGGCCGGCCACATGCCCTGCGATTCTGGCAGCATCATGCGCGCCTCAATACGGCCGTATTGGAAGCTGAACAGGCCCTCGGACTTTAATCGTGCCGAAGTGTAGACCGCTGTCCCGGCAGTGGGCTGCTGCGCCACGATGTGCAGGTAGCCGTCGGTGCCCACATAGGCGTTCGGATTGGCGGGGTTGCACGAAGACGCCGACGAACCCCAGGCGCAATAGGTCTCAAGCTCGTTGTTGCCGCAGCAGTCGGTTCCCGTGTCGTAGGTCCAGACCAGCGGGTTGGGCTGGGCGTTGGCGCCCGTGGAGTTCGAGAATTCGTCGCTCCATACCAGCGTGCCCGAGGGAATGCTGGGCGTAAAACTCTGGCTGGTGACGCTGCTGGCCGTGTCGCCCGAGGCAGTGGCGATGGCCTTGACGTTCAGGTTCGCGGCCACCAGGAAGGGGGCCAGGTATTGCGGCGATGAGGTGCCGGGCGTGCTGCCGTCCACGGTGTAGTAGAGGGTGGCGCCGGAGGTCGCGGAGGCCAGGCTCACGATGACGGCGCCGTTCTGCGCGGCGGTGGTGGCGATGGTGGGCGCGGCCGCCTGGGTTTGCGTTGGGGTCGTGCCCACCACCGCTTCCGCCGCCGCATCCGCACAACAAAACACCCGACAAAAGAACCGCTGTCAACATCGCCGCGCCTGCCCGCATTCCGAGCCTCCTCACTTGCGGGGGACAAGCGCGAGGCCCATCCCGCCGCAACCATCAGACCATCTTCGGAATCGCTGCGTCAAACGGCGAACAATTAGCGAACATAAGGGGGGTATGCGCCGTAAATTGCGGAAAAAACGAACGGCCGGGAGCGCCGCTGCTTGATGCAGTTGCGCCCCGGCCGTTCGAGGAGGTCACACATGTTCTCAAATTGCCGTAGTTCCAATGTTGCACAAACGGCGATAATTCTATGCAAAGCCGCCAACCATTACACCACAAAATACTTGGCCTGGGGATGATGCACGACGACGGCATTGGTGCTCTGCTCGGGCTCCAGATGGAATCCTTCGGTGAGCCGAACGCCGATGTTTTCCTCGGGCTTGAGCAGAAGGAATATCTTTGCCTGGTCTTCCAGATTCGGGCAGGCCGGATAGCCGAACGAATAGCGCGAGCCGCGGTACTTCTGGTGAAACAAGTCCGCGACGCGCGGCGAGTCTTCTTGGGCGATCGAGAGAAACTCACGCGCCTGTTTGTGCGCCAGCTCGGCCAGCGCCTCGGCTGTCTCCACCGAGAGCCCGTGCAGATAAAGGTATTTGGTGAAGTCGCCGGCCTCGAAGAGCTTCGCCGTCTGGCGGCTGGCTTCGTCGCCGATGGTGACGATGGAGAAGCCGACTACATCGCGCTGGGCCGAGTTCAGCGGCTCAAAGAAGTCGGCGATCGAGAGACGCCTTCCCTGCGCCTGGCGCGGAAACGTAATGCGCTCCAACTCGCGCTCGGGGTCCTCGGGATCGAAGACGACCAGGTCGTCGCGGTCGCCCGCGCAGGGATAGAAGCCGATGATCGACTTGGGCTCAAACCAACCCGCTGCATTCACTTCTTCTTCGAGATCAAGCAGAATGGGACGGTATTTTTCTTCCACCAGGCGCAGATAGTCGCCTTGCGCGGCGGTCTTGAGTTGCCACTGGTTCTTGAACAGCGCGGTCTCGTTGAGATAAGGGAAGATTTCGTCGAGCTTGTAGTTCTTGAAGACGCGCGCGCCCCAAAACGCCGGCCTGGGAATCGCCGCAACCCGCTCCACGACCGGCGAGCGGCCTTCCGCGGTCAACTCCACCAGGGTCAGCTCGGGCGTGTCCACATTGCGTTTGGCAAAGACCTTCACCGTCTTGCCTTCGGTCTCGCGCTGCTCGCGCACGGCGGCGTCATGCGAGGTCAGATCGGTGAGAATGTGCAATCCGGCGAAGGCGTCTTCGGCATAAAACACAGGGCCCGCATACTCCTTGCGCAGATCCTCTTCCACATACTTGCGGGTAAGCGCGGCGCCGCCGCAGACGACGGGCACGGTCATGCCGAGCCGCTCCAAATCCTGTAAAACATACTTCATTTCGAGCGTGGACTTGACCAGCAGGCCGCTGAGGCCAATGGCGTTGGCGCCGATCTCGCGCGTGGCGGCGATGATGGCGTCAGAGGGCTGCTTGATGCCCAGGTTCACCACGCGATAGCCGTTGTTGGAGAGAATGATGTCCACGAGATTCTTGCCAATGTCATGCACGTCGCCCTTCACCGTTGCAAGAACCATGGTTCCTTTGCCGCCGCCGCCGGACTTCTCCATCTTCGGTTCCAGATACGCAACAGCGGCCTTCATCACCCCGGCCGAATCGAGCACCGAAGGCAACTGCATCTTGCGCGCACCGAACAGGTCGCCCACGGTTTTCATGCCGTCCAAGAGGACAGTATTGATCAGGTCGAGAGGCGTGTAGGTGGTGAGCGCCGCTTCCAGCGCCTCTTCGAGCGATTGCTTATGCTCGCCCAGGCCGATGGTGCGCTCACCGCGGATGATCAACTGCTTGAGCTTCTCCTCCGTGGAGAGGTTCTCGACGGCAATTTCGTCTTCCTGCACCGAGCCCTTGCCCAGGCTGGTGAAGTGCGCCATGTAGGTCTGCAACGGTTCGCTTCCGGTTCCGCTGCTGTCTTGAAAGATGAGCTTGCGGGCCAGTTCAACTTCGATTTCCGGAATCTTATAGAGCGGATAAATCTTCGAGTAGTTGACGATGGCCGCGTCCAGCCCACGGTCCACGGCCTCCTTGAGAAACACACTGTTCAGCACGCGGCGCGCATAGGCGTTCAGGCCGAACGAAATGTTGGAAACGCCGAGCACGGTCCGGCAACGCGGCAGCTCGAGCTTGATGCGCCGCACCGCTTCGAGCGTCTCGACGCCCGCCGAGCGATAGTCCTCCTGGCCGGTGGAGATGGGCAGCGTGAGCGCATCGAAGATCAGGTCCTCCGGGCGCAGGCCGTACTTGTTCACGGCAAGATCGTGAATGCGGTGGGCGATGGCCACCTTGCGATCGGCGGTGAGCGCCATGCCCTGCTCGTCGATGGTGAGCGCGATGACCGCAGCTCCGTAGCGGCGGGCCATGGGCAAGACAAGGCTGGTGCGCTTCTCGCCGTCCTCGAGATTAATCGAGTTAATGATGGGCTTGCCGGGGATGCGCTTGAGCGCCTCTTCGATCACGTTGGCCTCGGTCGAGTCCACCAAGATGGGCGCGGTCACGCGCGTGGCAATCTTTTCGAGCACCGCGTTCATGTAGGCCATCTCGTCCTCGCCCACGATGGCGCAACAGAGGTCGAGCATCTGCGAGCCCTCGCCCACCAGCCGCTTGGCCAGCGCGAGAATGCCGTCGTAGTCCTGAGCGCGCACCATGTTGCGGAAGTGCTCCAGGCGCGTGGTGGTGTTCATCTCCTCGGCGATGACGATGGGCTGCGCGTCGGCCTCGAGCAACAGGGCCGAAAAGGCGCTGGCCGCGACAGATTGCGGCGTGACCGCACGCGGCGCAGGCGTGACGCCGCGCAGCGCTTCCACCACCGCGCGCAGATGCTCGGGCGTGGTGCCGCAACAGCCGCCGACGATCTGCACACCGTACTCGGAGACAAAGCGGCGATGGTAAACAGCCAACTCCGCGGGCGTGAGCTTGTAGACCGCGTGGCCGCCCTCGTTCTGCGGCAGGCCGGCGTTGGGCTGTACGCTCACAGGCAGGGTCGAATTTTGGCAGAGGAAGCGGACCGCATCGTTCATCTCCGCCGGTCCGGTGGCGCAGTTGAGGCCGATCACGTCGGGCTGAAAGCTTTCCAGCACCGCCAGGGCCGCGCCGATCTCCGAGCCCAGCAGCATGGTCCCGGTGGCTTCGAGGGTGACCTGAACCTGGAGGGCAACCCGCCGCGGCGGGCGGCCCGTCGAGGGGACTTTGCCTTCGCGCGCGTCGCGAATCGCGGCTTGAATGGCGTCCTGGCAGGCGGCGAGGGCGATCTTGGCCTGGAGCAAATCCTGGCAGGTCTCGATCAGCAGCACATCCACGCCGCCCTCGACCAGCGCCTCGGCCTGCTCGCGGTATGCCGCGGCCATGGCGTCGTAGCCGATGTGGCCCAGCGAAGGCAGCTTGGTGGTGGGCCCGATGGAGCCGGCCACAAAGCGCGGCTTCTCGGGCGTCGAGAACTCATCGGCAACCTCGCGGGCCAGCCGCGCGGCGGCAAGATTCAGTTCATGCGTGCGGTCCTCAAGGCCGTACTCGGCCAGAACGATGCTGGCCGAGCCGAAGCTGTCGGTCTCGATCACATCGCAGCCGGCCTCAAGAAACGAAGCGTGAATATCGCGGATCACGTCCGGTCGCGACAGCACCAGCAGTTCGTTGCAGCCCTCCTTGCCCCAGAAATCCTCCGGGGTGAGGTTGTGCTTCTGCACATTGGTGCCCATCGCGCCGTCGTAAACCAGCACGCGCCGCTTCAGTTCTGAAAGAAAATCCGCCAAATTCGCTCCTGACCTCACTGGCCGCCTGGAAACACGGGAAAAGCGGCCTATCTTCTAGGATAGCCGGACTATGCGAGTTGGGGTGACTTGTGAAAGAACCTGGGCGTTACTTCGCCGCCGTCAGCGCGCTCACCGGCACCAGCATGTCTTCCTTGCGCATGACGAGATTGGTGGCGTTCAGGGTGGCCAGCTCGAAGCCGTGGCCGTGGGTGATGGCGTCGGTGGGGCAGGCTTCAACGCAGTAGCCGCAGAAGATGCAGCGGTTGTAGTCGATGTTGTAGACCTTGGCGTAGCGCTCGGAGGAGGAGATGCGCTGCTCCTCGGTGTTGTCGGCGGCCTCAATATAAATGCAATTGGAGGGGCAGGCCGCCGCGCACAGGAAGCAGGCCACGCACTTTTCCAGGCCGTTCTCGTCGCGCTGCAACACGTGTGCGCCGCGGTAGCGCTGCTCAAGCACCGCTCCGCGCAGGGGGCCGGGGCCGTCGGGATAGTTCTCCACTTGCGTGGGTTCGAAGATCTCCCGGAAGGTGATGCTCATGCCCTTGGCAATGCCGGCGATGTTGCCCACAATCGACATGAGGCCAGTATACGTTGAATTCCGGTTTAGGTTCTGCCTGCCGGGTGCGCAACCTTATGGCCGTCCCGGTTTGGACGGCGCAATGATTGCGCACCGTTGGCTCTAACACCCGCACGGTCCAGTGCGGGTGCTCTCGGCAATGTTACCCCTTGGGATGTTCCTCCGCTTTATGCTGCGGAGGCGCTTGAGGTTGCTGTGGAGCCGCCTGGTGCTGTTGCTGTGGAGCCGCCTGGTGCTGTTGCTGTGGGGCTGCTTGGTGCTGTTGCTGCGGGGCTGCTTGCTGCTGAGGGGCTGCCTGGCGCTGTTGTTGTTGGGGTGCTGCTTGGTGCTGTTGCTGTTGCGGTGCTGCCTGGCGCTGTTGCTGTTGCGGTGCTGCCTGGCGCTGTTGCTGTTGCGGTGCTGCTTGGTGCTGTTGCTGTTGCGGTGCTGCCTGGTGCTGTTGCTGTTGGGGTGCCGCTTGGTGCTGTTGCTGCTGCTGGACCGCTTGGTGCTGTTGCTGTTGCTGCATTGGGGGCGCCTGATGCTGTTGCTGTTGCTGAACCGCCTGATGCTGTTGCTGCTGCTGAACCGCCTGGTGCTGTTGCTGCTGCTGCGCGGCGGCCTGATTGCGCGCCTGCAACGCCGCCGGCGCGTGGACGTTGCGATCGGCCGCAAGCGGCTGGTTGACGGCCAGACTGGCCGGGCGGCCATGGTTGACGCTGGCGAACTGAGCCCGGTTGGCGCCGGCGACGTGCTCATTCTGCAACTGCGCCCTCATGGGCGGAGCATGCTGTTCATGGCGCGCAGCCAGTTCAGCCGGTCTGGCTCGCACCTGCAACCCACCCGATCCGCCGTTGAAACTCACACGGGCGCCGCCCCGGTTTTCGCTCACCGAGTGGTTGTAGACGTTGTGTACCACGGAGACGTTCAGGTTGTTGACCGAGCGGTTGTAGTTGAAATGGCCGCCGCCCCAGTAGCCACCCTGATAGCCGACACCGACATAGCCAAAGCCGTAGTCGACGCCGCCATAGTAGCCGATGTGCGGACCCCAGTAGCCACGGTAAAAGCCGTAGCGGTTGTGGTAGTAGCCCCAGTAGCCGGGGGTCCAGAGAGCGCCCTCGTAGGGAGCCTCAACCCATCCGCCGGGCACCCAGTAGTAGCCCGTTGGAGCATAGCCCCAGTATCCGGGCGTCCACAAATAGTCGTCACCGGGAGCCGGAGGCTGGTCGTAGTCGGGCAGGGGCGGCGGCGGCTGAGGAGCGTAGGCCACTGGCTGAGTACCGTAGCCTGGATCGTCCGAGCCCTGGTCATAGGTTTGGTCGGGGGCTTGGTTGTAAGAGCCCCCCGAGCTGGGTGGCGGAGCGCTCTGCTGGGTGGCATAAGTCGTTGGCGCCGGGCCGGAGTTGGCTGCACTGTACGACGCGGGCGCCGCAGCGTTTGAATCGGCTGGGGCCAGGTTGGCCGATGCGGGGTCCGAAGTCTGGTCCTGCGCACTTGCCGGGTTCAAAGTGGCGGCGGTCTGGTCCTGATTTTTGTGGCATCCGGCGGCACAGAGCGCTACCGTCAGAGCAAGCATCGGCAGTCGTCCAAATCTGATCAAACGAATCATTTCACTCTCCAGTTCACCTGGATGCTATCGGAATCGAACGGAGCCAGACAGCCCTCTATTGACCACCTCGGTGTGTACTAGCGCCGCGCCCCCGGCGGCGACGACTGGCCGTGGTTGCTGGCCGGCGGAGTGGTCACGGGATTGCGCTCGACGCGAGGCTTCACAAGCTGCTGGCAGAGCGGCGAATCCTGGCCGCGCGCCAGCCCTCGAACAACATTCTGTGCGCCACAGAGCCGCTGCTTCATGGCCTCGGCGTCCTTGCCTCTCAGCGATTGGGTCCGCTCCAGGCGGCTGAATGGGTCCAGATCGTAGCGATAGATAAAGTCCTCGGTCGGCTTCTGCTTGCCATAGTCGAAGTGGCTCCATGTGCCCACCAGTTCCCGCCCGTTCGGCTCATTCAGGACCGCGTAGACCTGGGTCAGGGCAACGCCGGCGGGCGGGTTGGCGGTCCACGCCGGCGCCGTCTGGCTGCCGCGCATCCAGCGAGCCGTCCACATATGGTACGGCCGGTCGTAGTAAAAGGCGGTGATGAAGGTGGCCGGCTCGCACTCGTTGCAGTCGTCGTAGAGTGCGCCCAACTCCCGTGGCGCGCCATCGGCAAGGAGCATCCAGTCAAGCCAGCACAGGTTCGCTCCCTTGAGCAGAGGCGCAACCACATGGCTGGTGAGCGATACGCTCCACACGGTGAAGGCGTCAGCGTTGGCCGGCGACTGGGGTGTGGCCCGCAGTGTGGTGACGACCAGCGCCGCGTCGTACTCGATGCCGATCTCGCGAATTGATGTCCACTTTTCGGGGGCCAGCGACCGCGTGACCCAGGCGATGGTGTCGGCTTCTTTGGCGGAGTGGAAGTCGACCCAGCGGAAGTTTTCGGGGGCCTGCTGGGCTGACAAGGACGCTGCGACGAGGACCGTTTCTGTGATCAAACCACAAAGAAGCCAGGAGGAGATGACCCGCATGAGTTTAGGTATAGCACGTACCGGTATCGGGAGTGTCTCAATTACCGAAGGCCTATTGCCTCACCGAGCCACCGGTTTCGCCTTCGTTCGGTGTTGTTGTGGCAAGCGGATTTCTACTGTGAACCGCATCCATTCAATATTGCCGAGTTTATTGTCGGGCGTGTCGTTTGCATGGCTAATCCGTGAGCCGGTGATCCAAAGACGACCTGTGCCCAGCGGTGAACTGCCAAGGTCCGCAAGGGCCTTATTAGCTTCCTCTTCCGTCCAGTTGTAGGGCCAAAGGACGATCTCCAGCCTCTTGGCTTCTGTGCTGTAGCCTTTGCAATTGGTCACGAAATTGAATTCGCGCGGCGACGCAGAAACCTCTGTTTCGGCTGTGAATCCGTAGCTTGTGTCGATCATCAGAGAATTATGGTAACGGTAGGGCCCATTCACGACGGTTGCAAAATCCCTACTATCGCTCCCCGTTTGTCTTGGGTGAATGGCGATCATCCACTCACCTGCGGGGTACGATAGAGAGTCGGGCTCCAGTTGAAGGTCGAATGCCAGTTCATCATTCAGATCCTTGTGAAAACCATTGCCCGCAAGTACCTCGCCCGAAAAACAAATCGCGCCAGCCGAGCAGATTGGCTTGTTGGTGTTTAGCGGTTTTTGGGGCGCTGACGGAGCAGTCTGTACGTAGATAGCTGCGGCGCAAACAAAAGCAAAACTCCAACGCTTCTTCATGACAAATCACACTTCCTACCTACAATTCAGCTACAGTCCCAGCTTGACCCAGATTGCATCGATTTTGGCCTTGGTGGCGCGGTCCATCTCGATCATTGCGGGCCAGGGGCGCTCGAAGCCTTCGGCCTTCCATTTGCGGGTAGCGTCGATCCCCATCTTCGATCCGTAGTTGGGCAGGCGCGCGGCGTGGTCGAGCGAGTCCACCGGACCGAGCGTGAACTGAATGTCGCGCTCGGGGTCGATGTTGTTGGCCACGCGCAGCACCACCTCGCCCACGTCCTGCACGTCGCAGTCCTCGTCCACCACGATGATGATTTTGGTGAACATGGCCTGGCCCAGCCCCCAGATGGCGCTCATCACCTTGCGCGCGTGGCCGGGGTAGCTCTTGCGGATCGACACCAGCATCAGGTTGTGGAAGACCGCCTCGACGGGCAGATGAATGTCCACGATCTCGGGGATGGTCATCTTCATGGCGGGTAGAAAGATGCGCTCGACGGCCTTGCCCATCCAGGCGTCTTCCATGGGCGGTTTGCCCACGATGGTGGCCGCGTAGATGGGGTCCTTGCGGTGGGTGATGCAAGTTAGATGGAAGACCGGGTACTCGTCGGTGAGGGTGTAGAAGCCGGTGTGGTCGCCGAAGGGTCCCTCGGCGCGCAGTTCGCCAACCTCCACGTATCCTTCGAGGACGATTTCGGCGTGGGCCGGGACCTGGAGATCGACGGTTTCGCATTGGACGATTTCGACGGGCTTGCCGCGCAGGAAGCCGGCGATCAGGAACTCCTCGACCTCCGGCGGCGCGGGGACGATGGCCGCAAAGGTGGTGGCCGGGTCCGTGCCGATGGCTACCGCAACTTCGAGCCGCGAGCCCTTCAGATTGCCCAGAGCTACCTGCGGCATCCCGCCGATGGGGCCGTCGGGAATGGCGACCGCGCCACCGGCCGACTCGGCCATGGCGGCTACGCGGGCTGTGCTTGGGTCCGCTTCAGCAAACCGAGACGCTGCCGCCCGCAGGGCTTCGCGATAGTGCTCGGCGGCTACCTTCTGCCGCTGCCAGTGCATNNCCGTCGTGCGGCCAGCACTTGAGAATCGGAAACGCGTTGAGGTCGAAGTTGTCGCGGAGAATGACCTCTTTGCAGCGAGCATCTTTGGCGCTGACGGTCTTGGGGAAGGCGCTGGCTAGAGCGCCCAACTGCGGCAGCATCTTGAGCTTGTCGAGCAGGCCCTCCGGGGCCTTCACGTTCATCAGACCTTTGATGCGCTCGGCGATCTCGTCCAGGCGATCAACGCCGAGGGCCAGAGCCATGCGGCGCTCGCTGCCGAACTGGTTGATGAAGACCTTGTGGCCGGGATGGCCCTTGATGTTCTCGAACAGCAGCGCAGGACCACCGGGAGCGTAGTTCCCTGCACTGCCTTTCGCGCTGGTGCCTGCGGCGGCGTGAACCTTTGCGCCGATTTTAGAAACGCGATCAGTAATCTCAGTGATTTCCAACTCCGGCGAGACTTCTTCGCGGATGCGCCTGAGTTCGCCGGCTTTTTCCAGTGCTTTGATCCAGTCGCGCAAGTCGTCGTAGGCCATGGGGATGCTCCTGGGAGGCTAATTCTTCCCCATTCATAGTACGGCTTCTGACCGCCAAAAGACTGCGCTGGATCTATGCGCTATGTGTCCGTGGTGACTTGGGAGTAGATGGGCTCAAGGCCGAGCAGCCAATTGAATGCCTGGTGCCGCTCCTGGACAATGCTGAGGGTCTCTCGATACTTGCTGTAATCGAGCTCGTCGATCCGCACTCCGTCAATGGCAATATCGTTATCTACCAACTCAAGTTGGTCGAGTCGAAGAGACCCCCAGGTATACGCAGAGACGCAAGAGACAAAATCCTTTGGACCGGGGTCCGATTCGAGCAGTCTCAAGCGCCAGTGCAGCGTTAGATATGTATCTGCCCACTTCTCAATTTCTGCCGGATCGCGCAAACGCGGGCTGTGCATCGGAGTGTTTTCGCGATCATCCAGGAAGCCCATAGAATTGGCTGTATCGGCCATCTCACACTGAACGTAAACAGGTGGGAGATCCGAACACTGTAGAGCCCACGCCAGCACAGCCACTCCCTCGGATTGCCACGATGCATTCATCCCTGTTTTGGCGGCCAGCTTGCCTAGCGGCGTGGAAATCAGAGTGTTTTCAGCGGGCTCAATCTCGCCGGCAGCGCCTATACGCTCAAGCCAGGGTAAGACCCTTTTACGCAACTTTTCCGCGCCGGACTTGCCGGCATCTTTCTCAATCGCCGCACGACACGAAACTGCGGAAAGTACCATAGCTCGTGCCGCTACGCGTTCCGCAGTTGGAGGCGATGGCTCGACGTCGTCTTCCAAGGTCTCAGCCATAAGAATCTCTCTTGCTTACGAATTTTACTCGACAGGCTTGATTTCGTAGCGTATCAGGCCGCGCGGACTGGTTCGATAGCGAGGCGCAAGCCCATGGCTTTGAGAATGGCGGAGAGGCTGCGAAGCTCAGGGTTTCCCTGTTCGGATAATGTGCGGTAGATCTGGGTTGGGTTCAGGTTTGCCTTTTCCGCCACGTTTTGAACGCCGCCGAAGGCTTTGGTCATCTGGCGCAAGGCGATCAGCAGTTCGCCCTGTTCGCCATCTTCGAGAATGCTATTCAGCAACTCCAGCGCGTAGGCGGGATCTTCCTTGAACAATTCCGCCATGGCTTCGTCGTGCAGTCTGTCTCTCATCGCATTCATTATCGTCTATAAACGAATATTCGTCAATCAAAAACTACTTCCATACGTAGCTGAAACAGAATTTTGCCATCAACGCAAGAAAGGCCGTCCGAGGCGGCCTTTACATTTGGTTTCATGAAGCTCGGAAAACCGCCGCCTTACGGCTGCGCCTGCCGGCTGTTAGCCGCGGGAACGGCTGCGGTCTCCTGCTGGCCCTTGGCGGCGAAGTAGTTGCGGTCCCAGAGATTCTTGTAGAACTCACCGGTCATCTCGGCGGCGCGGGGGCCGAAGGTGGGACGGCCGCCTTCAAGGAAGAAGACCGTGACCAGGCTTCCCTGGGGCGAATCTGCGTAGGAAGCGAACCAGCCGAAGCGGGTGCCCTTGTCCGAGCAGGTCCCGGTCTTGCCGAAGACCGGCAGTTCGCGGAAGTTGACGCGCAGGCTGCGGGCGGTGCCGTACTCGACCGCGCCGGCCATGCCGTCCTGCAGGTCGGGAACGTATTGGGCGATATTGAGAGTCCTCTTTACCTTTGGTTCCAGGGCCGCGGCTTCTTCCGGCGTAGCCGGGTGCTGGAGATAGTAGAGGGTCCCGCCGTTGGCGATGGCGGCCACAAACGCGCCCAGTTGCAGGGGGGTGAGCGAAACGCCCTGGCCGAAGCTGCACATGCGGGCCACACCCCCTTCGGCGGCGGGCAGTTCCTGGTCCGGATAGACGCCCAACTGTTCGCCGTCGATGTTGTAGCCGGCCAGCTCGCCCAGGCCGAACTGGTTGGCGTAATGTCGCACGCGGTCGAAGCCCAGTTCCCGGCCCAGCTCCTCGAAGTAGAGGTTGTTGCTCTTGGCCAGCGCCTGAGTCATGTTCATGCGGAAACCGGCCAGCTTGACCGGGGTGTCGCGGGTGACCAGGCCCTCGGAGAGCGCGGCCATGGCGACAGTGAGTTTGATGGTGGAGCAAGGCTCGGCGCCCGGCGAGAGGGCCAGCTTCTGGTTGACCATGGCCAGGACGCGGCCATTGGAGGGATCGATGACCACGGCGGTGCCGTTCATGTCGCCCAGCGCGTCGATGGCCGCCTGGCGGACTACCGGGTCCTCGCCGGCCGTTATGTCGTCATCGCCTATGTTGCCGCGGGCGAACGAAGAGGCGGTGAAGCGCTCGTAGTAATGGTGGCGGCGGGAATGGAGGGCAACACGGCGCGCACCGGCTCTCGCCTGGCCTCTCGCGGTCAGCCGGGCTGGCGCAGCATGGGTTGGCGCGGACCTGGCTGCCAGCCTGGCAATATGCGCCGGGGCGCGATGACCGGCGGCGCGATGGGGCTCTGTCAGATGGGATTCCGATGCCTTGCCATGGTGCAGCGTGCGCGGGGCGTTCAACGCCGCGGCGACCACGGCGACCAAACCGGGAGCTAACATCGCCAATCCAAATGCCCAAACGCGTGACAGCTTCATCCAGCCAACATCCTCTCAACCATGGACTTCGTGCCGTACGACTGCCCTTGGGCGGCGCACTTCTTGCCTATCGGCCGTTCCGCGGGATGCTTTCAGTCTCCGCCGCGGATAGGGCTCACTTTATTCCCGACGCACTGGCCACCGTATGTGATCCTTATCACAGTCCGATCCGGCCGTTGACTACGTTCACAATACCCAAAAAGACAACAAATCCGCGTAGCCGTTACAACCTGGTTACTGTTTTTTAGAGCTATATTGCACTATACAGCCTTGGCGCCCGAATGCAAATGCCACCAAAGCGGCAGGAAACCTAGAACTTCAACCGGCGCAAAAACGCCGGCGTGTCCAGGTCCCGCTGCGCCTCTTCGTCAGCCTCGGAGAAAAGCGCGGCGGCCGGCTGGGCCTGGGGCTCGCCCATCGCAACCGGACCGCGCATGCCGTTGTCGAAGCCGGAAGCGTAGTCCCTGGGGAGCAGGGTGTAAGCCGGCTCTTCAGGCATCTTGGCGAAACGCGGACGGGCAGGCGCAGCCACTAGCTCCAGTTCCGCATGGACGTACGTTGGGTCAGCCTCCAAGGCAGCCTGCACGGGCTGGGCCTCAACGCCGGCCGTCTCTTCTTCCGGTTCTTCGTCCTGGCTCAGGAAGCGGGCGGGCGCCGGATCGGGCGCGGCGGCGGCGGGGGCAGTAGCGGGATCCTGCATCCAATTGCCGGGCGCGACCAAAGGCACAGAGGTCATGGGCACGGAGACCACCGGCGCTTCTTCCACGCTCAACATGCGCGCGCGCCGTTCCGGCATCTGGTCGCGGAAACCGGTGGCGATGACGGTGATTTTGACCTCGTCGCCCATCTTCTCGTCCTGCACCGCGCCGAAGATGATGTTGGCGTCCTCATGCGCGGCGGACTGGATCAGCGACGACGCCGCGTTGACCTCAGAGAGCTTGAGCGAAGCGGAGCCGGTGATGTTGATGAGGATGCCGCGCGCGCCGTCGATGGCGCCGGCCTCGAGCAGCGGCGAAGCCATGGCGGCCTGGGCCGCTTCAACGGCGCGATTCTCGCCCGACCGCACGGCCGTGCCCATCACCGCGTGGCCCATGCCGGCCATGGTGGTCTTCACGTCGGCAAAGTCGCGGTTGATGATGCCGGGGATGGCGATGATGTCGGAGATGCCCTGCACGCCCTGGCGGAGCACGTCGTCGGCGATGCGGAAACTCTCAAAGAAGCCGGCGTCCTTGGCCACCGCCAGCAGCTTCTCGTTGGGGATCACGATCATGGTGTCCACGCTCTCCAGCAGCTCCTTCAGCCCGCGCTCGGCCTGCTGCAGCCGGCGCTTGCCCTCAAAGCCGAAGGGACACGTGACCACCGCCACGGTCAGAATGCCCATCTCGCTGGCCAGCGAAGCAATCACCGGCGCGGCGCCGGTGCCCGTGCCGCCGCCCAGGCCGGCGGTGACAAAGACCATGTCCGCCCCTTCGAGGGCCTCGATGATCTTCTCCGAGTCTTCCAGCGCGGCGCGGCGGCCGATGTCGGGGTTGGCGCCTGCGCCCAGGCCCAGTGTAAGCCGGACCCCAAGCTGGAGTTTTACCGGGGCCTGCGAAAGCTTGAGCGCCTGCACGTCGGTATTGGCGGCGATAAACTCCACGCCCTCCATGCGGGCCTGGATCATGCGGTTCACGGCGTTGCCGCCGCCGCCGCCCACGCCGATCACCTTGATGCGGGCTCCGTGCAAGGGCTCTTCGTGATATTGAATGCGCATCTCTCCGGCTTCGTTGTTCTGCTCTTCCATAGCGGCTCCCGCCTCCCGATTCACAGTTTGATTCCCTGACCTGGTTCCCGATTAAAAGCTAAAAACTGGCTGCAAAAATGGCGTGCAGCCTGGTGCGCAAACTGTTGTTTTCGGCAGCCCGGGTCACCCTGGTGCGGTGGACATACAAGAGCATGCCGATGGCGGTGGCAAATCCGGGATGGACCAGTTCGCCGGGCATGTGCGACAGGCGCACCGGCATTCCGGTCCGCGCCGGTACCCGCAACTGGCTCTCTGTTATGTCCAGCATGCCGGGCAGCATGGCCCCGCCGCCGGTGAGCACGCAACCGGCGCCCAGCGCCTCCACCACCCCGCCCTGGCGCAGGCTTTCCTTCACAAAATAGAGTAGTTCGCGAGCCCGAGGCTCCAGGATCTCCGCAACCGTGCGCAACGACAGGGTCGCCGCGGCGCCCGGCTGGGGGTTGGCGATCTCGATCACCGCCTGCTGGGGCACGGCCGTCACCACGGCGTTACCGTACTGGCGCTTCAGTTCCTCGGCCTGGGCCACCGGCATCTGCAGGCCCACCGCCAGGTCGTTGGTAAAGTGCTGCCCGCCGATGGGGACCGACGCCGTGTAGGCCACGGCGCCCTCGAAAAAGACCGCCAGGTCGCTGGAGTGGGCGCCGATGTTCAACAGGCAGACGCCCAGTTCGCGCTCATCGGCAGAGAGCGTGGCCTCGGCGGCGGCGATCGACTCCAGCACCGCCTCAGAGACTTCAAGTCCGGCCCGGTTGGCGCAGGTGACCGTGCTTTGCAGCGCGCTGCCGGAGCAGGTAGCGATGTGCAGGTCCACCTCCAGCCGCACGCCCACCAGGCCCACGGGATCGAAGATGCCCGGCTGCTCGTCGAGGATGAACTGGCGGGGCAACAGGTGCAGAATCTCGCGGTCCGGAGGCCGCTCGACGGCCCGCGCCCGCTCCACGGCGTTGCGCACGTCCTCCTTGTCGATCTCGCGCATGCGATTGCCCAGTCCGATGCCGCCGTTGGTGTTGAGCCCGCGAATGTGCGGCCCGCCCACGCCCACCACGCAGTGGTCGATGTTAACGCGTGCCGCCCGCTCGGCCTTCTCGTTGGCGGCTTTTACCGCCTTGACCGCGGGGCCCAGCTCGGAGATAAGCCCCTTGCGCATCCCCGCCGACTCGACCATCCCGTAGCCGCGAAAGCGCAGCGCGCCTTCGTTCAGATCGGCCGCCAGCACGCGGGTGTACGCGCTGCCAATGTCCAGCACCACGATCAGGTTGTCCTTCTTCTGGCTCATGGCGCTCACTGGCCCTCGGCCGCAACCGCGGCCGGGTGGGTTGGGGCAGGCTTGTGCTTGCTCGCGTTGAGCGCGGCGCGTTTGGCCTCCGCGCGCTTCTTTTTGTCCCTTGCCGCCTTGGCAGCCTTGTCTTTGGCTGTGAGGGCCCGCGCTGCGGCGCTCAGCGGCTTGGAAGAACTGCTTCCGGCCGGTTCTGCCTTCGACTTCGCGCTCTTGGCAGGTACTGCCGGTTTGGCCTGCGCCGCGTCGGCTGACGGACCCGGTTTCGGTTTGGCCTGGGCGTTCTCCGCCGGCTGCGCATCCGCTGGCTTGCCCTCATCCGTTGCCGGCGCGGCGGGATCGCCCACCACAGCCGCGACGGCGCTCGTGCCGGGAGTCATCTCCAGCACCACCTGCTGGTCGTAGCGCAAATCCACCGCCGCCAGCTTGGGATACTGCTGCCGCCACTCGGCGATGTGCGCCTTGTAACGCTGGTAGCGCTCCATAAAGTGGTCTTCGCCGAAGTGAAGCAGGGTGGTATCGTCCTGCATGGTCACGCGGGCGTCCTCGGGATCGGTCAGATCGACCTCCGAGATCTGCTCGGAAAGGTGCTGGTTGTTGGCGTCCAGCTCGGCCAGCAGGCGCTCATACACCGCCATGCGCGCCTTGCGGGCGGGCAATAGGTCGTGGGCATCGATGCCGGTGAGCGTCGGAAACGAGTAATGGCGCTGGGCCATCAGCGCTGCCGGCATGGCGAGCAGAACGCCGTTGGCGTCCACCAACCCGAATTGCTGTCCCTGCCGTGCAAAGGCCACCGGCAGCCGCTCCACCACCGAGACGCGAATCTGGTCCGGCAGCAGCCGCATCACCGTGGCCCGCTCCACCCAGGGCATCTCCTCCAGTTGCTTGCGCCGCTCACTCAACGGAACAAAGAAGATGTTGCGGCCGATGTCTTCGCCGAAGACCGGGAGCATCTCCGCACGGCTCACCTCGGTCAGCCCGGTGGCCTGGATGTTGCCGGCCCCGGCAATGCGGAAGCGCTCGTCGCCCACAATATAAGTTTTGAGAAAAAAGACGCCCATGGCCAGCCCGCCAAGGACGATCAGAGCGCCCAGCCCCAGAAACACGCGGCCCCACGCGCTCGCCGGACGCCGCCAGGGACCACTCGGCCAGTTTTTGCCTGGCCCGCCGGAGCGCCCACCACCGGAGCGCGGGGCATAGTCGTCGTCCGGGTCCACCATCTCCAGCGGCATGCCGGGTCCGCCGCGGCGGACGCTCCCATTCGGGAGCACACCCTGCTGCACGCGCCGGAAGCGAGGCTCCGCGGGCGCTTCATCTTCCCATACAAAGGGACGGTTTGTGTTGCTGCTCTGTCTCGTCACGCCTGAGCTAGGTCGTGAGAATCGCCAGATTTCACTATAGCCCACGGCCTGGCGGCTTTTTCCCCGCAACGGTGCGGGGGGAATCCGTACCGTTACGGGTGTAGCGTTTTGAGACAGTCCCCGGAGGGAACAGGGATCAGTCGAGCGGCAGGATACGGGAAATTTCCCAACTTAACGCTTTACATATCACGCCATGCGTCATATACTGATTGCAGATGATCCAGAGCTTCAAGGACGCCGATACGAAGGAACTCTTTGAGGCGGGTTCCAGCCGGCGCTGGGCCACCATAAGAGCGGTTGCTCTCCGCAAGCTGGACCAGATTGAAGCAGCCATCAACCTGAGCAACCTGCGCGTCCCTCCGGGCAATCGGCTGGAACCGCTGAAGGGGGACCGTATCGGCCAGCACAGCATCAGAATCAACGATCAATACCGCATATGCTTCGTTTGGAAAGTTGACGGGGCGTACGAAGTCGAGATCACGGATTACCACTAGAAGTACCGCCAATGGAGTGGCCAACATGACTATCAATAGACCAGCTTCCGGATGGAATCTTCAGAGGGTCAGCACACATCCTGGCGAGATGCTGCGGGAGGAGTTCCTGATCCCTTTCGGCATTACACAGAATGCTTTGGCGCTGAAGATCCGGGTGCCCGCAACGCGCATCGGCGAAATCATTCACGGCAAGCGAGCGATCACGCCGGATACCGCGCTGCGCCTGGCCCGCTTCTTCGGCAACAGCCCGGAGTTCTGGCTGAACCTTCAGCAGATGCATGACCTGTCCAAAGCCAAGCTCGAATTGAACAAGACGATCGAGCGCGATGTCGAGGCTTACGCCGGGGCTTGATTGCCGCGTGCAGAAGATGGATTCCCAGGTCTCAGAATCGAAACCTGGGGGCACCCGGCAGCGATTACGACCACTGCAACGTGTGCACGGAATCGGCTGGCAGTTCGACATCCAGAGCCTGCGATCCCAGCACCAACTGAATCCGCTTCTCCGGACCGCGATTGGTGAGCACCACCACAAAGCTCCCATCCGGATTGCGGAATCCCACGTGTGAGACAGCGCTCTTCGAGGTTTGCGCCGCGTTGTCGGCCACTCCATCGGTCTCAAAGACCTTGGCGCCCCGGCGCACGTGTTTTGAGTAATGCGCCAGCCCCCAGAACCGCGCGGTGCGCGTTACTTTGTGCGTGCCATTCTCCACCACAACAACGCCGGTCGATGGACCATAGTTGATGTCCTCCGGGTCCCGGTGACCGATATACGGAGTTCCTTTCTCGTCCAGCGCCAGATTCCACATGGTGATCGACCGCGCCCAGTTTCTGAAAACACTATTGGCCCACTCCGCCCAATAGGCCCAGCCCGTCAGTGGGTTGTAGCCCGAAGCGCCGCCCAACTCCGGATCCCGCCGCGGTCCACCCTCGGTAAAGTACGCGCTCTTTTGTGGAAACGCATTATGCGCCTGCGTCATTCCCGTGACCTCGCCCGCATAGCCGTGCCAGGCGACACCGTCAGCGTACTCATAGAGCGCCGGATAGCTCAACTCCGCGATTGCGCGGCCCCACAGGTCGAAGTTGTGGTCCAGAATCCAGATTTTGGTGGGGCAGTTCGCCTTGCGCAACAGCGGACCCAAAAACTTTCTCACATACAAAATCTCATCCTCCTGCGCCCACTGGCAGGCGGGATAGCGGCCATCCACGGTGGTATCGACCTCGTTCTGGATCGTGATTGCGTTGATCGCGACGCCTTCGGCCTTGTACGCGTCCAGGAACTTCAGCGTATAGCGCGAATACGGCTCCAGGGCGCTCTTGCGGATCGTCCCGCCCAGCATGGAACGGTTGAATTTCATCCATCCCGGCGGACTCCACGGCGAGGAGAAAAGGAATAACTCCGGATTCAGCTTGCGCGCATCCCGGAGCATGGGAAGAATGTAGGCTTTGTCGTGGTCGATGGAGAACTTCTTGAGCTCCGGATCGTCCTGCTCGCTGTCGTCGAAGCTGTAGACCGACCGCGAATAGTCGCTCGACCCGATGCACGTCCGGCAGACATTCATCGCCATCTCGCCGGGGTCGAAAAACTCGTGCATCAAGGCCGCCCGCTCATCGTCGTGAAGCTGGCTCAGCAGATAGCAAGACGCATCCGTCAGCGCCGCGCCAAAGCCCAGCATCTCCTGCCGGGTCGCTCCCGGATTGAGCGTGATCGCATCGGAGGCCACCTCCGTCACGGGCTTCCAAGCCAGCGGCTCTGCCGCCGCGTGCCGCCGGTCCCGGAAGGTGCTCCAGACCTTCACCGGCCCAGACGCCTCCGCGCCGGCGGCCCAGGCCGGAATCCGACGCGATACTGCCAATACGGTCGCCGTGACCGACGCCGCCTTCAAAAATCCTCTCCGTGTACTGCTCACCATTTTCCTGCTCCCTCTTTCAAGCCCTACAGATAGCCAACCGAATCTCAGCACCAAACTCTAGTCCCGTTGGCCCAGGCCGTCAACCGGCGTTCTCCATCCTTCGGGCACACGGATAAAGCTCGAATCAAGTGTCAAGGCGAAAGCCCGCTACCTACCTTCCAGCGCCGCCAATATCTGCGGGGCCAGTTGGCTCACGCTGCCCGCGCCGAGGGTGAGGATCAGGTCGCCTTCGCGGACTTCGGCGGCAACCAACTGGACCGCGACGTCAAACTCCGGGGCAAAGTGAACGGTTGGCCCCTGAATGCGGCTGGCCAGCCGCTCCGCCGTCACGCCGGGAATGGGTTCCTCGCTGGCGGCATAGATGGGCAGCACGATCACCGTGTCCGCGTCGGCGAACGCGCCACTGAACTCCTCCAAAAGATCAAGCGTGCGCGAGTACCGGTGGGGCTGGAAGACGACGTAGACTCGGCTGTGGCCGCACTCGCGGGCGGCGGCCAGCGTGGCGCGAATCTCCGTGGGATGGTGGCCGTAGTCGTCCACCACGGTGACGCCGCGCGCCTGGCCGCGCTGCTGGAAGCGGCGATCCACGCCGCGAAAGTGGTTGAGCCCCTCGGCAATCTTCTCCGCGGGAACCTCAAGCTGGCGGGCGATGGCCACCGCAGCCGTGGCGTTGAGCACGTTGTGGCGTCCGGGCACATGCAGCTCGAATGGCCCCAGCGGTCCCTCCGCCGTGTTCACCAGGAACCGCGCAAAGCGCCCCTGGCCAGCCTCAAGAAACTCCAGCCGAAAATCGGCCTCCGCGGCAACTCCATAGGTAAAGACGCGGCGGCGGGCGCGGGGCAGGATCCCCGCCAGTTGCGGATTGTCCAGGCAGGCGGTCACCGCTCCGTAAAACGGCACCTTGTCCATGAAGTCCAGAAAGGCCCGCTCCACGTCGGCCATGTCCTTATAGCAGTCCATGTGCTCGCGGTCCAGATTGGTGACCACGGCCAGGATGGGCGAGAGCTTAAGGAAGGAGCGGTCGCTCTCGTCGGCCTCGGCCACCAGATATTGCGTCGTCCCCAGCCGGGCGTTCGACCCCAGCGCGTCCACGCGGCCGCCCACAACCACTGTGGGATCAAGGCCCCCGGCCGTGAGCACAGAGGCCACCATCGACGTGGTGGTGGTTTTGCCATGCATGCCGGCGATGGCGATGCCGTATTTGAGGCGCATCAACTCGGCCAGCATCTCCGCGCGCTGGATGACGGGAATCTTGCGGGCGTGGGCCTCTATCACCTCGGGATTGGCAGCGCCGACCGCCGAACTGGTGACCACGACCGTGGCCCCGGCTACGTTCCCGGCGTCATGGCCTTCATAAATTGTCGCCCCCAGTTGCGCAAGCCGGTCGGTCACCGGACCGCGGCGCAGATCGGAGCCCGAGACCTTCATCTCCAGGCTGAGCAGAATCTCCGCAATCCCGCTCATGCCGATGCCGCCGATGCCGATGAAGTGCGCGTGCTGGGAGGTGGTGAACATGGGGGTGCGAAACTCCACTTTACCATTCGCGCGGGCAGGGCCCCGGAGGCGCGCATACAAAAAACCTTGCCCTTTTGCCTGAGCTGAACGATTCTTTGAAAAGGACCGCAACTTAATCGCGGGAATGTTGTTCTAATGGTCAGAAGCCGGTTGGGAAGACCACCCAGGAGCCGGCAGGTGCTGAGGACGGAGTTCGACTCCGGATCCCAGGTCCGGATCGGCAGGACGGGGCAGCACAAGGAGGATGTCATGCGGAGTATGCGACTGGTTCTTGTAGCGATGCTTCTGGCTCTGCCGTTCGCGGCAACGGCAACGGCCCAAGTGGATGAGGGTGTTGGAGTTGGCCCAGCGGTCGTTGACTCTCCCATGGATTACGGTCCGCCGACGTGCGATTGGGGCTATTACTCTTACTACCCCTATGCCTGCGCGCCTTACGGCTATTACGGTGCGGATTGGTTCATGGACGGCATGTTCATGGGCGTCGGGCCGTGGTATGGCTGGGGTTGGGGCGGCGGCCGGTACGGCGGCCGGGGCTGGGGTCGCGGCGGCTGGGGTGGTCGCGGCGGCCACGGGTACGGCGGTCGTGGCGGATATGCGGGACGCGGGGCTTACGGCGGCGCCAATCGCGGCGGTTATGCCGGAGCGGGACGCGGTTATGCCGGCGCGGGACGCGGGACTTACGGCGGCGCCAATCGCGGCGGTTATGCCGGAGCGGGACGCGGTTATGCCGGCGGTGCACGCGGGTACAGTGGCGGAGCACGCGGCGGATTTAGCGGCGGTGGGCGCTCAGGCGGTGGATTCAGCGGCGGCCACGGCGGTGGCGGCGGCGGGCATGCAGGTGGCGGCGGATTCAGCGGTGGCGGCCATGCGGGTGGCGGCGGCGGCCATGGCGGTGGCGGCGGCGGCGGACACCGGTAAGTTCTGCGGCTTTTCCCAGAAAAGCCCGTCTGCTTCGGCAGGCGGGCTTTTTTCGTTGGGTTGAAGACGAACAGATTCTGGTCGAGATTCGTAGAGCGTGTTTCAAAATCGCCTTGTATCAGGGCACGACTTCAGTCGTGCCACAAAGGACTGAAAACAATGGGCGTTAGCCCCTGAGGGATTCGAGTTGACGTCTGCTGAACCATTTTTTGAAACATGCCGTGGTTTCCCACCCTTTCGCCAGAATGAAGGCGAAAGGGTGGGGCACGGGGCGTCTTACCGCGGTTACCGCCTGGGAGTTTGCGACTGCGCCAGCGCGGCCAGCCGGTAGGCGATGCGCTCGGCGGCGGCGGGATGAGCCTGGGTTCGCGCCGCATCGGCCATGGCAGCCAATTGCTTCGGCGAGGTCAGCAGCCCGGTGAGCGTATTCAGCAACTTGCCGGGAATATCCAAATCCCGCTCAACCAGGAAAACGGCAGCTCCGGCATCCACCATGGCCTCGGCATTGCGCTTCTGGTGCCCATCGGCGGAGGCGGCAAAGGGAACCAGCAAGGCGGGCTTGCCGGCGGCAGCCAGTTCCGCCACCGTGGATGCGCCGCTGCGCGCCATCACCAGGTGCGCCTGGGCAAAACAAGCAGGCATATCGTCAAGAAATGGGCGCACCTGCCAGCGATGGGGGTCGGCGCCAGTTGCGGCATAGGCCGCCTGGGTTTGCTCGGCGTGGCGCACCCCGCTCTGGTGCAGAACCGTGAGGCCGGGAACGGCGTCGAGCAGGGCCGGGATGATCCGGGGCAGATGGATGTTGAAGATGCGCGCGCCCTGCGAGCCGCCAAAGACCAGCAGGTGGGGCGCGGAACCGGTGGGCGGTTCAAGTGTGAAAAACTCCGGGCGGACCGGAATGCCGGTGACCTCGCAGTTCTTGAACCACCTTGCCGCCGAGGGAAAGTTGACCGCCGCGGCCTGCACCTTCTTGCCCACCAGGCGGTTGGCCAGCCCCGGCATGGCGTTGGGCTCGAAGGCCATGGCCGGAATCCTGAGCCGCAGCGCCGCCGCCATTGCCGGGCCGGAGGCGTAACCGCCCACGCCCAGGACGACGCTCGGTTTGAACTCGCGGATCAGCCGCTTGCAGTCGGAGATGCTGCGGGGCAGGTTCAGGAGGGTGCGCAGGCGCGTGAGCAGCGATACGTTTTTGAGCGGACCCACATCGATGAGGCGCAGATTGAAGCCGGCCTCGGGCACCAGTCGAATCTCCATGCCCCGCGCCGTGCCCACAAAGAGCACTTCAGCCGCGTGCCGCTCAACCAGCTCGTGAGCCACCGCCAGCGCCGGAATGATGTGGCCTCCGGTGCCGCCGCCCGCTATGAGTACGCGCAGATTCGTCACTTTAGCGCCTTTCAAAGAGAGGCGCCAAAGTAGTTCCCCTCTTCCAGATAGGCGTTCCGCTACGTCCAAACTGCACTTCATTTACTGAGTCTGGAATTGTCATTTCATATTCAATGAAGTTTCCGACATATTTTGGCTTCGCTAGACCTACTAGGGCAAGATGAATCATAACAACGATAGTTGAACCGTTTTTCTTCTGAGTAACCGAGCGCACAATCATGCCGCTATACATCGGCATTCCAGAGATTCTCAAAATTGTAGGATGTGAGCCGTGAATTTCTTCGACGTTGAAATTCGAAATTAATCTTGTTTCGAGAATCTCGTTGTAGAAGGTCTTATAAATTTCGTAAGCTGTGACAACCCCGCCAGCCACGAACAAGCCGAGTACAATCAAGAGAATATTGCGATTTTTCTTAGTCATATCAATCCGCCTTCTTGGTAATGTTGAGCAGAATTCCGATGCTGGCCAGGGTGAAGAAGAGCGAAGTCCCGCCGGAGGAGATCAGAGGCAGCGGAATCCCTTTGGTAGGCACCAGGGACAGCACCACGCTGATGTTGAAAAAGGCCTGCAGCACGATGGTGGTGGTGATGCCGAAGGCGGCCAGCCGGGCAAAGGAATCCTGGGAGTGAAAGGCCGCGCGGAACCCGCGCACGCCCAGCACCACAAAGAGCAGCAAAATCACGATGGCGCCGATGAAGCCAAGCTCCTCGGCGATGTTGGCGAAGATGAAGTCGGTGGAAGCCTCGGGCAGGTAAAAGAGCTTCTGCATGCCCTCCATGTAGCCGCGGCCGGTAACGCCGCCGGTGCCCACCGCGATCAGCGACTGGCAGATGTGGTAGCCGGCGCCCCCGGCGTCCTTTGCATCGCAGTTCGGGTTGAGGAAGACCAGTATGCGCCGGAAGCGCCAGGGAACCATGAAGAGCAGCGCGGCCAGGCCGGGCAGCGCCAGGCCCGCGCCGACGAGCAGATACTTCCACTCCATGCCGGCCAGCACCAGCATCATGGCGGTTACGCCGGCCAGAACCAGCGCGGTGCCCAGGTCGGGCTGGCAAACGATGAGGAGAATAAAAACCAGCGGCATGATGGCCGCGCGCAGCAGGGTGCGCTTCCAGTCGCGCAGGTCGTCCAGGCGGGTGTGCAGAAACCAGGCCAGAAACAGCACCAGCACCGGCTTGGCGATCTCAGAGGGCTGAAAGGTGAAGAAGCCGCCAAAGCGAATCCAGCGATGGGTGTTGTGCGAGCCGGGAATAAAGAAGACCAGCACCAGCAGCAGCGTGGTCGCGCACAGGGCGGGATAGATGAACTTGGGCGAGTTGTAGACACTGAAGTCCACGTGCATCAGGACTAACAGGGCCAGCACGCCGGCCAGCGCCCAGACGGCCTGTCTGCCCACAAACGCATAGGGGGAGTGGTAGCGCTCCTGCGCCACCACGGCCGAGGCGGAAAAGACCATTGCCAGCCCCACCACGATGAGCAGCAGCGTGGTGAAGAACATCCACTTGTCGACCCCTACGAGTTTGGCCATGCCTTCTGACCTCGGCGTTCGCCGACGAGTTCCTTGAAGACGCGGCCGCGGTGCTCGTAGTTTTCGAACTGGTCGAAGCTGGAGCAGGCCGGCGCCAACAGCACCACCTCGCCCGGTCGCGCCGCGGAGGCCGCCGCGCTCACCGCATTGTCCAGCGTCTGGCAGGAGAGGATTGAGACCACCCCGCGCAATTCGGACTCGATTTTGGCGGCCGCGGAACCGATGGTGTAGACAGCGCGCACCCGCGCCCGCAGCAGGGGCGCGAGCACAGTGTACGGGGAGCCTTTGTCCTTGCCGCCCAGGATGAGGTGAATGCCCGAGTCAAAGGCGGCTACGGCCTTGGCCGTCGCGTCCACATTGGTGGCCTTGGAGTCGTTGTAATACTCGACGCCGTTGACCGTGGCCACGAACTCCAGCCGGTGCTCCACCGCCTGGAAGCTCTCGACGGCCTGGCGAATCGCGTCCGCCGGGGCGCCGGCCAGCCGGGCCGCAACCACCGCGGCCAGCACATTCTCCACATTGTGCGCGCCCTTGAGCGGGATTCCGCTCAGCGGCATGACCGTCTCAGTCGCCGCGTCCTTTTGCGGACGATAAACCACGGTACCATCCTCCAACCAGGCGCCCCGCTCGACCGGATGCTCGATGGAAAACCAATAGACTTTGGCTGCCGAACGGGATGCGGCCTCGGCGGCGCGCTCATTGTCGGCGTTCAGCACCAGGCAGTCCTCTGCGGTCTGCGCGGCAAAGATACGCTCCTTGGCCAGCGCGTAGTTCTCTAAGCTGCCGTGCCGGTCCAGGTGGTCGGGCGTAATGTTCAGGATCACGGCAATGCTGGGGTGGAATTGATCGGTGCTTTCAAGCTGGAAGCTGGAGACCTCCAGCACCGACCAGGTTTCGTCCGTGCTTTGATCGATCAGGGCCACCACCGGGACGCCGATGTTGCCTCCGACCAGGGTGGGGATGCCGGCCTTCAAAAGGATTTCACCCACCAGCGCGGTGGTCGTGGTCTTGCCGTTGGAGCCGGTAATGGCCAGCATCCTGCCCTTCAGAAAGCGCGCGGCCAGTTCGAGTTCGCCGATGACCGGCAGGCCGAAGCTCTTCACCTGCGCCAGTTCAGGCGTATCCAGCGGCACGCCGGGGCTCACCACGATCAGGTCCTGGCGGCGGAAGGTGAGCAGGCCGTGGCCGCCGGCCTCCACCATGATGCCCTCTTCGATCAAGGCGGGGATCTCCTTGGCCAGCGCCTCGGCGCTGCGAATGTCGGAGACCGTCACTTGCGCGCCGCGCCGGCGCAGAAACAACGCCGCCGCCAGACCGGATTTCCCCAGTCCCACGACCAGAACTTTCTTGCCTTTCAAATCCATACCGATCTGGCTCCTGCGATCCGCGACTCTCTTTTATCTTGCACCGCGCGGACCCTGTCTAACGCAGTTTCAGGGTGGTGAGTGCAAACAATGCAAACACCAGGGCGGCGATCCAGAAGCGAACGATGACTTTGGATTCGCTCCAGCCCAATTGTTCGAAGTGGTGATGCAGCGGGGCCATCTTGAAGATACGCCTCTTGTTGCGCAGCTTGTAGCTGCCCACTTGCAGGATCACCGAGACCGCTTCCAGGATGAAGATGCCGCCGATGAACGGCAGCAGCAGCTCCTGGCGGATGATGATGGCGACCGTGCCGACGGCCCCGCCCAGGGCCAGCGAACCCACATCGCCCATGAAAATCTCCGCCGGATGGGCGTTGTACCAGAGAAAACCGATGGAAGCGCCCACCATGGACCCGCAAAAGACGGTCAACTCGCCCACCATGGGCATGCGCTGCAGCTCCAGGTAGTCGGCAAAGACCACGTGGCCGCTGACATAAGTGAGCACCGCCAGCGCGCCCGCGGCGATGATGGTGCAACCGATGGCCAGCCCGTCCAGCCCATCGGTCAGGTTCACGGCGTTGGACGAACCCATCAGCACGAAGACGATGAATGCGACGAACGGCAGAAAGGCCAGAAACCAAAGATGGGGGACGGTGCTGGGCCACGCATGCCAGGCAAGGTCGGGACTCCATTGCTTGATGAACGGCACCGTCAACCGCGTGGAAAATACCTTGAACTGCTCCAGCACCACCAGAGCAATGGCTACCAGGGCTCCGGCCAGCCCCTGCCACAGCAGCTTGGCGCGCACCGTCATGCCCAGGTTGCGCCGCTGGACCACCTTTATGTAGTCGTCGGCAAAGCCGATGGCCCCAAAGGCGAGGGTCGAAAAGACCGCGATCCAGACAAACGGATTGGCGGGGTCGGACCACAGCACCGTGGGCAGCAGAATCGCAATCACGATCAGCACGCCGCCCATGGTGGGCGTACCCGACTTCTTCAGGTGCGACTGCGGCCCGTCCTCGCGGATGAACTGGCCGATCTGGAACTCGCGCAGCTTCTGGATCACCCAGGGGCCGATGAACAGCGCGATCAGCAGCGCCGTGCCCGAGGCAAAGGCGGTGCGGAACGTGAGGTAGCGGAAGATCCGGAACGGGTGAAAGAACGGATACAGCTTTTGGTAGAGCAGCCAGTAAAGCAAGTGGCCTCCAGAGCCGGAATGAGGCGGGTTTCAGGTTGATTTTACAGGGCCGGGGGCACGGACGGCTGTGGAAGCGCGCGGTTTCAGTTGAGCTCCGGCTGCTGCTTCAGCGCCTCGATGGCCCGCTCCAGATGCACGCCGCGCGAACCCTTCACCAGCACTACGTCACCGGGCTGGAGATTTTGCAGGAGCCAGCGGCCGGCGGCTTCGGCGTTGGGCAGGAACAGCGATGCGACCCCACCCGCGCAGGCGGCCGCTGCCAAATGCTCGGCGTTGCCCTGCACGCCGGCAACCAGGTCGAGCCCAGCCTCGGCGGCGGCGCGTCCGCAGGCGGCGTGCAAAGCGGGGCCATGCTCGCCCAGTTCGAGCATCTCCCCGGCCACCAAAATGCGGCGGCCTGCCGGGCGCCCTACCAGCGTGCGAATCATCGAGCGCAGCGCCTCGGGGTTCGAGTTATAGCTGTCGTTCAGAAGCGTGGCGCCGCCAATCTCGATCACCTGGCCGCGCTTGTCGCCGGCAGTCAGCGATGCGAGTGCCGCGACAGCGGCCTCCAGCTCGACGCCCGCTTCCAAAGCTACGGCGAGTCCGGCCAGCGCATTCGATGCGTTGTGCGCGCCCAGCAGGTGCAGCGTCAACTCGCCCTCCCGCTCCCCGGCGCGAAACTTGAGATGCAGGCCCGCCAGATCTTCTGTGCCTTCAAGAAGCAGCGGATCGGCGCAGGGGCCGGCGCCAAAATAAACAACGCGGCCGAGAAAGTCGCGGCCAAACTGCGAAACGTACGGATCGTCGCAGTTGAGGAAGGCCACGCCGTTGGCCGGCAGCGCGTCCACCAGCTCAAGCTTGGCGCGGGCGATCCCAGCCTGCCCGTCGGCAAAGTTCTCGATGTGCGCGGTGCCCACGTTGGTCACCACGCCCCAGTCCGGGCTGGCCATGCGCGCCAGCGCCGCAATCTCGCCCGCGTGATTCATGCCCATCTCGACGACCGCGTACTCGTGCTCCGGCTCCAGGCGCAGCAGTTGCAGCGGCAGGCCGAAGCCGTTGTTCAGATTGCCCCTGGACTTGAGCACATGGAACTTCGCGCCCAGCGCCGCGGCCACTGCCTCCTTGGTGGTGGTTTTGCCGGCCGAGCCGGTGACAGCCACCACGCGCCGGCCCCACTGGCGGCGAATATGCGCGGCCAGAGCCTGCAACGCAAGCAGCGGGTCTTCGGTGATGAGCAGCGGCGCGGCCAGCACCGCATCGGGCAGCGTGGCCACCAGCGCCCGCGACACCACCGCCGCAACGGCCCCGCGCTCGAGCGCCGAGGCCACAAAGTCGTGCCCGTCCAACCGCTCGCCGCGCACCGCAAAAAACAGCTCGCCGGCAGCCACCGTGCGCGAGTCGATGGAGTAGCCGCTCACCACCAGCGCGCCGGCGTTCGGAATGCTGGCCGGCGCCTCCAGCACCGCGCCCGCGCCGATTGCCGCCTCTGCCAGTGTGAGCTTCATTGCCCCCCACGATAGCCCAAATCAGCCAACGATGAAAGTGCAATCTGCGTGTCGTCGAAAGGAATTTTGCCGCCGGCCAGAATCTGCTCCTTCTCGTGGCCCTTGCCCGCGATCAGAACCACGTCGCCCGCCGTGGCGGCCTCAAGCGCCAGCCGGATGGCCGCGGCGCGATCCCGCTCGATGGTGTATTGGACTCCGCTGGCCTTCAATCCCGGCTCGATCTCGGACAGAATCGCCAGCGGCTCCTCGGAGCGGGGATTGTCGCTGGTGGCCACCACAAAATCGCTGCCCGCACCGGCAGCCTGGCCCATCTTCGGGCGCTTGGTGCGGTCGCGGTCGCCGCCGCAGCCGAAGACAGTAATCACCCGCTTGCCGGAGTCGCCGCGGCGACCCGTCATCTGGCGCGCAAGAGCTGTCAGGTTGCGGAGCGCGTCGTCGGTGTGGGCGTAGTCCACGATCACCGTGAAGGGTTGGCCGGCATCGACGGACTGGAAGCGGCCCGGAACAGGCTGAAGCCGGGGAACAAATTCAACCAGATCGGCAAACGGCACGCCGCGCGCATGGGCAGCCGTGAACGCGGCCAGCAGGTTGAGAATGTTCACTTCGCCGGCCAGGCGGGAAGTCACTTTGGCCGAGCCCGCCGGCGTTTCGAGTTCGAGAACCGCGCCGCCGGGAGTGAGCGAGTGGCCTGCGGCGCGCCAGTCGCCCTGGCCGATGCCGTAAGTCCGCACCTCCGCGCCTGCCTTGCGCGCGGCGGCAGCCAAATCCTCCGCGCGAGGATCGTGCGCGTTCACCACCGCAACGCGCGGAGCCGGATAGACCGTGCCGTCGAAGAGCAGACGCTTGGCCGCGAAGTACTGCTCCATAGTCTTGTGATAGTCGAGGTGGTCTCGGGTGAGGTTGGTGAAGACGGCCACGTCAAAACTCAAACCTATCGCCCGGCCCTGGTCCAGAGCGTGGCTTGAAACCTCGGTCACCAACTCGGTGGCTCCGCGGCCCACGCCCTCAGCCATCAGCCCGAAGAGATCGCGCGACTCTGGCGTGGTATGCACAGAGGGGCGCACCTCACCAGCCACATGATATTCAATCGTCCCCACCAGCACGGTGGTGCGGGCAGCCGCGTTCAGCAGCGCCTCGGTGAGGAAGGCCGTGGTGGTTTTGCCATTGGTCCCGGTGATGCCGGTAGCCGCCAATTTGCGCTCGGGATGACCGAAGAAGGCCGCCGAAGCCTGGGCCAGCGCGCGCCGGCCGTGTTCGACCTCCAGCACCGGCAGGCCGGATTGAAAGACCAACAGATGATCGAACTTCGGCGCGGAGTCGGTGATGATGCCCAGCGCCCCCGCGGCGATGGCCTTCTCGACGTAGCGATTGCCGTCGGTCGAGCCGCCCTTCATGGCCACAAACACCGAGCCGGGCCGCACTTTGCGCGAGTCGTACTCCACGCCCGCCACCGGCTCGTCTGAGCCGCCGCCAGCCCCGACGGCCGTTACTTCTTCGATCAGATCTTTCCAATTCATCTCGTGGTCAATTGTAGTTTGCTTGACCGCATTCGATTTCCTGAGGAAAGCCTTGGTCCTTATCGAGGGTTACCCAGTACGGCAGGTAACGCGCGGTTACCGCATGGCCGCCGTGCGTTTGCGATAGGCATTCAAACTCATTCGCCCGATTTCCCAAACCAACCCTAGAACGGTAAAGGCGCAAATCACCACTGCACTCCAATGGATCGAAAGGTTGATCGAGTTCAGGGCCGCGCCATAGTGCGCCTGGTCGAGAGCTGGATTTCTGAGCAAGACATAGGCGTGATCCGGCACGGAGAGCAGAAGCCCCAGCGGAATCAGACCGACGGCGCTGACGACGATGGTCTGCGCGGTGCGCGGACGCGGCCAGCTTCCGCGAATCAGATCGGCCGAGCGCCAGGCCAACTGCACCACGTTCACCACCACCACCCACCAATAGAACAGAACCGAAAACGGCGCCAACTGGAAGGGGGAAGCATGCCAGTAGAGGACACCCGGCCCAATCAGCAGGTACGGATGCCGGGGAACCAGCAGCCACCAAACCAGGAATAGAAAGCCGAAGATCACTTCGGCAACAGCATGAGCGAAGCTGTGCGGCTTTTTTCCGCCGGCAAGCTGCTGCCCGAGCGGGGGCAGGTCGCCGGGCGACCAGTTGGCGGAGGGAGGCGCGAGCATCGGGAACTTCCCTGGGCAACGCGCGGCGGCAAACTCGATGATTGCAAAGATGAGGGTGACCCATGCGGCCGTCGTCATCAACATACCTGGAAGGCGAAGCACGGTTGCCAGCACGGTTAATTCGCTTGGGGTTTGCGCGGCAATCTGTAGCACGGCGACGATCGTCCAGATGACCGTGGCCCAGAAAAACGTCATCTTCAGCACGTACAAATAGAAGGGGAAAAGGGCCGGCCCAATCAGGTAACGCTGCGGCTGGTAGCGCGCTGCCACGTGTATCGGCGGCCCCATTTGCCGCAGCCAGTCCTCGGCTTCGCCAGTGGTCAGCGGCCGGCCCAGCGCGGCCTCTTTTTCCTCGAGCTGCGATTCGAGGTTGGCCCGTAGTTCGGCGATGATGTCGTCCTGCCGCTGCCAGGGCAGGTGCTTCTTCACGGCTTCGAGGTAACGATCGAGAAGTTCCATGGCGTTTTCCTTCGGTGTTTACAGAATGTTGGAGATGGATGCGTTGATGGCCTGCCACTCCCCGAGCAACTGGCCGAACATTTGTTCGCCGTCGGTGGAGAGGCGATAGAACCGCTTGTTGCGCTTGTCTTCTTCACGCCATTCGCTGGTCAGCAGCCCCTGGGCTTCAAGGCGCCGCAGCAGCGGATAGAGCGTGCTTTCATCGATCTCCAGGCCGCGTTCGGCCAGCGCCTTGCGCAGCGTGTAACCGTAATACTCCTGGCGAAGCTCGGCCAGAACTGCCAAAGTCAGGCAACCGCGCCGGAGTTCCAGGCGAAGATTCTCAAAGAGGTTCTCGGTGAGGGTCATGCTGTACCTCATACACTGTACATCAACTACTGTATTGCACACAGTGTGTGATGTCAAGTGCTATTTTGAAGTTTTTTTAGGGGGGATGCGGCTCTTGACATGCAACCGTATGGTTGCATAATATGACCGCAATGGCCGCTGAGGTTGACATGGTGTTCAAGGCGCTGGCAGCCCCCGAGCGCCGGCTGTTGCTGGACCGTCTGCGGGCGGACAACGGGCAAACGCTGGGACAGCTTTGCCAGCACCTGGACATGACCCGCCAGGCCGTAACCAAACACCTCAAGCTGCTGGAAGAGGCAACGCTGGTGGCCACCATCTGGCGGGGCCGCGAGAAGTTGCACTATCTGAATCCGATGCCGATCCACGAGATTGCCGAGCGGTGGATCGGCAAATACGAGCGGGGCCGTCTGCGCGTCCTCGCCGAACTGAAGGCGAAACTGGAGGGAGAAACCGATGGCTGAATCGCAATTTGTGTATGTAACGTTCATCCGCACCACGCCGGAGAAGCTCTGGCAGGCGCTGACGGAATCCGAATTCACCCGCCAATACTGGATGGCGACAACGCAGGAATCCGATTGGAAACCGGGCGCATCGTGGCGGATTGCGAAACCAGACGGGGGCACAGCCGACTCGGGCGAAGTGATCGAGATCGAGCCGCACCGGCGTCTGGTTCTGTCCTGGCGGAATGAGCTCTTTCCCGAGATGACCGCGGAGGGTTATTCCCGCCTGACCTACGAACTCGAGCAGAAGGGTGAGGCCGTCAAGCTTACCGTTACACATGAAATGGATAAGAGCGAATCAAAGTTCATCAAGGCGGTGTCGAACGGATGGCCGCCGATCCTTGCCAGCCTCAAGAGCCTTCTGGAGACAGGCGAATCGCTCGAAGCAACCCGCCGCTGGCCGGAGGAGATGTAATCGGTCTTTCTCTCCGCAGGTGAGAATGCCTCACCGCCCGCAGCGCACCACAATCCGCGTTCCCGGCGCGGCCATGGCGCCGCGTCATGCTGGTCAATGTCCATGGCCGGTTGCGCTTCACTCCATCCGCGCCGCGCCGCCTGCGCGTCCTCCGCGAAGTCGAGCAGGTCGCCAAAGAACTCCAGGCCGAAAACCGCCCAAGAATCACCGATAAGCAGTCCTACGACAAGGTTCAGAAGTAGCTGCCTTTTCAACACTAGCCTTGCCGCCTCCCCCGCAGCCGGCATCCGCACCGCAGGCTTTATACTGGCCTTTCGCCCGATTTCGACTCCTGGAGGTCCCCTCATGCGCTGTTCCCACACCCTCTCCGCCGCCCTCCTTGCCGCGTCTCTCTTGTTCGCGCCGGCCTTTCTCAGTGCCGATGACGACAAGCCCCCCGCTGCCAAATCCGCCGCCACGGAAAAAGCCGCCGACAAGACCTCCGACAAGACCCCGCCCGCCGAAGTCACCACTCAGGGCGTCGTTGACGTTTCCGGCCAGCACATCGCCTACACCGCCGTCGCCGGCACGCTCACCGTGGGCGCCACCGACTCTCAGGACGCGCAACTCGGCCCCGACGGCAAGCCCCAGCCCGGCAGCCAGCTTGCCATCTCCGAGCCCAAGGAGCCAAAGGATGCAACCCCATTCGCACGTATGTTTTACGTGGCCTACTTCAGAAAGGACGCGAAAGCCGAAGACCGCCCCGTCACCTTCTTTTTCAACGGCGGTCCCGGCAGCTCCACCGTCTGGCTCCACATGGGCTCTCTCGGCCCCAAGCATGTAGTTACCGACGGCGACCAGCACCTCCCCGCCGCCCCCTACAAACTGGTGGATAACGCCTACTCCCTGCTTGACGTCAGCGATCTGGTCTTCATCGACATGCCCGGCACCGGCTTTGGCCGCCTCATCGGCAAGAACCCCGAGAAGGCCTTCTGGGGCGTCGATGAAGACGCCGGCGCATTCGCCCGTTTCATCGCCCGCTTCATCACCAAATACAACCGCTGGAACTCCCCCAAGTACATCTTCGGCGAGAGCTACGGCACCACCCGTTCCGCCGTCGTGGCCAACATCCTCGAGAACCAGAAAGATATCGACCTCAACGGCATCATTTTGCTCTCCCAGATCTTCAACTTCACCACCGACATTGACGGCCCCAGCGGCAATCCCGGCGTGGATCTGCCTTATGTCCTGGCTCTGCCCACCTACGCCGCCACAGCCTGGTATCACAAAAAACTGCCCCAGCAGCCGGCCGCCCCCCAGCCGAATCTGGAGCCGTTCCTCAAAGATGTGGAAGATTACGCCATGGGCCCTTACACTCACGCCCTGGCACTGGGAACGGACCTGACCGATGCGGAGAAGCAGCAAGTCGCCGAGAAGCTCCACGAATACACCGGCCTGCCTCTGGCTTACCTGCTCAAGGCCAATCTGCGCGTCAGCGGCGGCGAATTCGAGAAAACCCTCCAGGACGACCAGGACCTGACCACAGGCCGGCTCGATACACGCTTCTCCGGCCCCAACCTCAACCCCTTGAGCGAGAGCGCCGAATACGATCCGCAAAGCTCGGCCATCTCGTCGGCCTACGTTGCGCTCTTCAACGACTACGTGCGCCGCGACCTGAAGTACGGCGAGGGCCAAACCTACCTGCCCCACGCGCTTTTCGGGGGCGCCCATTGGGATCTGGCGCACCATGGCAACCCCATCAGCCTCAACGTGAGCGCGGATCTGGCCAATGCCCTCAAGACCAATCCCCGCCTCAGGATCATGGTCAATGGCGGCTACTACGACCTGGCCACGCCCTTCTTCGCCGCCCAATACGAAGAGAAGCACCTGCCCATTCCGCAGTCGCTGGCCAAGAACATCGAATACGCATGGTACGAGTCCGGGCACATGGTCTACGTCCGCGACGAGAGCCTCAAGCAGTTGCATGACCGGGTGGCGGCCTTCATCAAGAGCACGCAGGCGGACGGCAAGTAGCCAGAACGCCGTCAAGCCAACTCCCAGGTCTTAAAATCTAGACTTGGGACACCCGGCTCTGCCAGACGGGATCGAATCGTGGTCGATGACCGTCGGAAGCGAAACAGGAGTACGTATGAGTGCGAGATGGAAGGCCGCATCCGGTTATTCGCTGTTCTTCGCCTTGCTTTTTGCTGCCTTCGGGGGAACCTACATATCTAAGGCAATGCGGCTCGCCAGCGCCGCACGAAACGAGAAGACAGCCACTACAGATCATCTATTCATACAGCATCGCGCAGTCGGCCCATTGTTTGAAATGATCCTTCACGGTTTCAGAAGCGACAAGTATGTCTGCTCCTATGAGTTCAGTATTGACAAAGGGACCTATCGTGGAAGCGACGAATGTACGGGACTGGGCGACAACAATAGGGGAAAAGGAAGATCACCCGATGTTACTGGGACCATTCCAGGCGCGAATCTAACTGTTTATTACAATTCAGTCAATCCATCTATGAATAGCTTGCTAGAATTCGATGTCGCGAGTGAGCGCGAATATCGCGGAGCGGGATTCTGGATCGTTTTAGGGGCTTTGGGGCTTTTCTCCTTCATATTTGGATTAGTGCTCGAATCGACAAAAAGTAAAGGAAAGGCTGGAGAAGTAACTGATTTCACGGGAACAGTACTTTATCCGGAAGAGATCGGCCTTGGCTCCGAGTTTGCTGGGTTACCCAATCGCGAAGCTGCGAATTCTGCTCCTTCGCCGGGACTGAGGGAACAGTATCTGGAAGTGGTTAACATGATTCATCCAGACCGTGCTGCGAATGAACTTGACCGAGCCTTGCGAGAGCGGTTGATGAAAGAGGCAAACACAGCATTCAAGCAGGGCGATGCCGAGATGTTGCGGAGAGTCCTGGAGGAGTACATGAGCACGATTTCGGGTGGGTGGCCCAGGTCTGAGTAACTGGGAATCCGGGTGCCCAAGGTCTCGATTCTGAGACGTGGGAGTTTCGCTGGACGCGCAGTCCTCGACCAGCATTCGCGCCGCGCAGTATAGTAGCGAGCATGAAGCGCACAGCCCTGGCCCTCCTTCTGCTCTTTCCCGTCGCCGCAGCCGCCCAATCGTTCTCAGTCTCTTTTCCAAAGGATGTCAGTGCGGAGCCCCTCGATGGACGCCTCTTGCTGGTTCTTTCCACAGACCCCAGCGACGAGCCGCGCAACCAGATCGACGACACCCCCCGCTCGCAGATCGTCTTCGGCCTCACGGTCGATGGCTGGCAGCCCGGCCAGCCCACAGTGGTGGACGCAAGCGCCTGGGGATACCCCATCCGCAGCCTCAAGGACGTTCCGCCAGGCGAGTACACCATCCAGGCCGTGCTCAACAAATACGAGATCTTCCACCGCAGTGACGGAAAGACCGTCAAGCTGCACATGGACCAGGGCGAGGGCCAGCACTGGAACATCTCGCCGGGCAATCTCTATTCGAAGCCGATGAAGATCACCGTCCAGCCCGGCGGCGCGCCCATCGCCATCTCTCTCACTGAGATCATTCCGCCCATCCCCACGCCCGCCGACACCAAATATATTCGCCACATCCGCATTCAGAGCGCATTGCTGACCAAATTCTGGGGCCGGCCCATGTTCCTGAGCGCCATCGTGCTGGTTCCCGAGGGCTTCGACGGCCACCCCAACGCCCGCTTCCCGCTCATCATCTTCCACGACCACTTTGTGGACGACTTCGGCAACTTCCGCACCACGCCGCCGGACCCGAACCTAAAGCCCGACTACAGCGAACGCTTCCACCTCGCCGGTTACAACCGCATCCAGCAGCAGGAAGCTTACAAGTTCTACCAGCAATGGATCTCGCCCGGCTTCCCGCGCGTGCTCATCGTCAAGATCCAGCACGCCAATCCCTACTATGACGACTCTTACGCCGTGAACTCGGCCAACGTCGGCCCCTACGGCGACGCCATCGAGAACGAGCTTATCCCGGCCATCGAAAAACAATTCCACGGCATCGGCCAGGGCTGGGCGCGCTTTGTCTACGGCGGCTCGACCGGTGGTTGGGAGGCGCTGGCCGTGCAGGTCTTCTATCCCGATCACTACAACGGCGCATTCGCCGCCTGCCCCGACCCCATCGACTTCCACGCCTACACGAATATCGACCTCTACGGCGACAAGAACGCCTTCTACCTGGAAGGCGCGCACAAGCGCGAGGCGCAGCCGGCCATGCGCGACTACCTGGGCCACACCTTCATCACCACACAAGAGATCAACGGCTACGAGCTGGCCTTGGGCGACCACGGCCGGAGCGGCGAACAGTACGACATCTGGCAGGCGGTCTACGGGCCGGTGGGAGCGGACGGCTATCCGCAGCCCATCTTCGACAAGGTCACCGGCGACATCGACCACACCGTGGCTGAGTACTGGCGCCGGCACTACGACCTTGAAGCCATCCTTGAACGCGACTGGTCGAAGTTAGGCCCCGAGTTAGCCGGCAAGATTCACATCTATGTAGGTTCCGACGATACATACTTCCTCAACGACGCCGTCTATCGCATGGAAGACTTTCTCAACTCAACCGCCAATCCGCCCTACGGCGGCGAAGTGACCTATGGTCCGCGCGCCGAGCACTGCTGGAACGGCGACCCCACCCAGCCCAACGCGTATTCGCGCCTGCATTACAACACACAATACCTGCCAAAGATTCTCGACCGAATCCAGAAAACAGCTCCCAAAGGAGCGGACCTGACCAGTTGGCGGTATTGATTTCCTGGGGCAGAGCCTTCAATCCGCCGTCCCGGACTCCAGCGGTTTTCCATAGATCAGCGCCGCGCGGCCCTTTGCGTAGTAGTTCTCTTCCCTGCCCTCGAAGAGGTAGCCGTGCCCCTCGTAGAGGCGGATCGCGCCGGCGTTCTCCGCATCCACGTGAAACCAGATCAGTTGAGCGCCAGCGGCCCGCGCGGAGCCCTCGATAAGGCGCAGCAGCTCGCCCCCTACGCCATGCCCGCGCTGTTCCGGGGCAACTTCGAGGGTTTGAATATACGCAATCACTCCGCCCGGCTCCCGCGTCCACTCGACGATGGCAAAGCCGCACATCTGTCCCTCTTCCTCCGCAATCCAGGTGGCCGCATCGGGACGATGGATGAGTTGGTGCATATCCCCTCGGCCGAAGCGAAAAGGCGACCGGAAACAGTCCTCCTCGATCGCATAGAGCTCGTCGAAGTCCTCCGGCGTGTAGAGACGATAATGCACAGCCCCACTCTAGAACATGCGCAAAGCAAAAAGCCACCCTCGCAATGAGGATGGCTTTTTGCCTGCCGTGATATGGCCTGAAACCTAGACCTTTGCTTCCAAATCCGCGATCACGTCGAAGAAACGCTGGTCGAGGCGGCGATTGGTGGCGATGGCTTCCTTGATGGTGATGTCGGTGATGTCGAGGCCCTTGAGCACGGCGATCCGGCCCCACTTCTTCTGGTGAACCATGTCGATGGCGTGCAAGCCGTAGCGCTGGCCCAGCAGGCGGTCATAGGCCGTGGGAACGCCGCCGCGCTGGGTGTGGCCCAAGTTGACGAAGCGGGTCTCGTAGCCGGTCTTCTTCTCGATCAGTTCGGAGAGAGCCTCGCCGATGCCGGACAGCCGCGCATGGCCGAAGGAATCCAACTTTGACGACTCGTCGATCACCTGGCCGACTTCGGGCAAGTGGCAGCCCTCGGCCACCACCACCACGCCATAGTGCTTGCCGTGGTCGTAGTTGTACTTGAGCAGCGCGCAGACGTGGTCGATGTCGATCTCCTTCTCGGGAACCAGGATCACGTGCGCCCCGCCGGCCACGCCGGAGGCATAGGCGATCCAGCCGGCATCGCGGCCCATCACCTCCACCACGATCACGCGGTTGTGCGAGTCTGCGGTGGTGTGGATGCGGTCGATGGCCTCGGTGGCGATCATGACGGCGGTGTCGAACCCGAACGTGGTGTCGGTGCCGCTGATGTCGTTGTCGATGGTCTTGGGCACGCCCACGCTGGGCACGCCGTGCTCGCTCAGGAACAGCGTCACCGACTGCGTGTCGTCGCCGCCCAGGGCGATCAGCGCGTCGATCTTGTTGGCCTTCAGAACCTCCTGGACCTTCTCGATGCCGCCGGGAACCTTCTTCACGTTGGTCCGCGAAGAGTGCAGAATGGTGCCGCCCTTCAACTGGATGCCGTCGGTGCTTTCCAGCGTGAGGGGAATAAAGTTGTTGTCCAGCACGCCGCGCCAGCCGTTGAGAAAACCGATGAACTCATCGCCATAGTGGTTGATGCCCTTCTTCACAGCCGCGTAGATCACCGCATTCAGTCCGGGGCAGTCGCCGCCGCCGGTCAACAAAGCAACTCGCATCGTAAAAATCTCCTCATCGAATTTTGCGCGGCTGCGTAAGCCGAGCCGGGAACATGTCCCAGAATTGTGCGTCCGGAACGGCGAATTGCCCGGCCTCGACGCCTTACCCAGTGTACCCCGCCGCTGTAAAGCGAAATAGTGACAGCGCTCACGATCCGCGAAGATTGACTGAATTTCATTTCCTTCTTGGGAACTCAGCGCGGCAATGGTTCAATAAGATATGCCCCATATGCCCGGAACCGGAGCCCTGTTGCTGCTGGCCTTTGCCGGCCTCGTAGTCGTCGTCTTGCTGGTGCTGCTGCAGTTGACCCGGCTGGGCATCCTGGTGCGCGCCTCCATCCCCGACCGGCCGCGGCGGCGCATGTTCATCGCCTCGGTCTCCTTCCTGCTCACGTTTGCGGGGGTCCGAATCTTGGTCCACCGCATCGTGAATCATGAGGGACACTTCCAGTGGGTGGTGATGCATGGCCACCACATTCATCACCTGGTCTGGGGGATTCTGATTCTGCTGCTGGTGGGCTACGGCTGGCTGCTGGACCTGGGACGCTCCCACTCGCCGCTTTCCATCTTCTTCAGCCGGCTGATGTCGGTCGGCTTCGGAGTGGGCGCGGCGCTGACCCTGGACGAGTTTTCGATTTGGCTGGACCTGGAACCGGATTCTTACTGGTCGAGCGCCGGGCGGCTCAACATCGACGCGATCATCTTCTTCGGTGCGCTGCTGGGCGTGGGCGCCTGGGGCGCGCCGTTCTTCCGCGGGCTGCAGCGAATGTGGGGCCTGGGCAAAGAAATCGGGCGGCTGAATTCGCCTATTCGCCTCGCGAGGTTGCTTCGTCGGCGTAAAGTTCGGCAATCACCCCCGCGTATTGAGCCGTAATCACGCGGCGCTTGAGCTTCATCGAGGGCGTCAGCTCGCCCGTCTCGATCGACCACTCCTCGGCCACCACGCGGAAGCGCTTCACGGTCTCAAAGTTGGCCAGGCTGCCGTTCACCTCGTGGACAATCTCGTCATAGAGCGCAAGCACGCGGCTGTCGGCCACCAACTCGGCGCGGGATTTGGCCTCGATCCCGTGATGCCGGGCCCAATCCTCCAGCGCAGCAAAGTTGGGCGAGAGCAGCGCGGAGATGAACTTGTGCCTATCGCCCACCAGCGCAACCTGCGCCACCAGCAGGCTGGTCTTGAGCTTGCTTTCAATGGGCTGGGGCGCCACCATCTTGCCGCCCGAGGTCTTCAGCAATTCCTTTTTGCGGTCGGTGATGAAAAGGAACCCATCCGCGTCCAGATGGCCAATGTCGCCGGTGCGGAAATATCCCTCTTCGTCGAAACACTCGGCATTGGCGGCCGCCTTGTGCCAGTAGCCGGCAAAGACCGACGGCCCGCGGACCAGCAACTCCCCATCCGCGGCCAGCTTCAGCTCCAGATTGGACAAGGGCATGCCCGCGGCGCCCATGCGGTGGATCAGCGGTGTGTTGAGGGCGATCACCGGCGAGGTCTCGGTCAGCCCATAACCCTCCCAAAGGGCAATCCCCACCGAGGCGAACCATTTGGCGGTGTCTAGCCCCAACGGCGCGCCGCCTGGAACAAAGATCCTCACCCGGCCGCCGAAGGCCTCGCGCACCTTGGAATAGACCAGCTTGTCGGCCAGCTTCCACATGAGCGAAGAGGGCCGGCGGCCGTCATAGACCGTGTCGCGATGGCTTGCGCCCACCCCCACCGCCCAGACGAGCAGGCGTTTCTTCACCGGCGAGAGCGCGGCACGGCGCTCCACCTCCTGGCGAATCTTCTCGAATACGCGCGGCACCCCCACGAATACCGTGGGCCTGATCTCGCGCATGGCCTGCGGCAGTTTGTCGAACTGCGAGCAATACGCCACCTGCACCCCGAACGTGTACATGATGTAGTCCAGCGCGCGAGCCGTAACGTGCGACAGAGGCAGGAAGGAGATGAGGGCGTCCGCGGGGGTAAAGTTGAAATCCACGGGGGCGTAGTTCTGGTTCGCGGCCATGTTGGCGTGGGTCAGCGCCACGCCCTTAGGTTCGCCGGTGGTCCCGGAGGTGTAAATCAGCGTGGCCAGGTCCTTGGGCTCCACGGCGCGGACCAGTGCGTCAAAGACCGGGTCGTGCTCGCTGCCGCGGTCATCGGCTCCCGCCATCACCGCGCTGAAGGCGATCGCGCCCTCGGGCAGAGCGGCGGAATCCATGATCAGGATCCGTTCCAGTTGCGTCTGGCCGCGGACCGCGTTCAGCTTGTCGAACTGCTGCCGGGTGGAGACCACGGCGATCCGGCAGCCGGCGTCGGCCACCAGCGCCGCAACCTGCTCGCCGGTCAGCGTGGGATAGATAGGCACATCCACGGCGCCGATGGCCAGCGTGGCGAAGTCGGTGACGGCCCACTCCCAGCGGTTCTCGCTGATCAAGGCGATGCGGTCGCCTTTTTGCGCGCCCCAGCTGAGAAAGGCTTCGGCCAGAGCCCTCGCCCGCTGATAGATCTGGTCGGAGGAAATGGGTTGCCATTGCCCAAACTCGTCCTGCCACAGCACGGCGCGCGGGTTGGCTGCCGCGGCTACGCGGCGAAAGAGGTCGTTGATGGTAGTAAGCGAACCGATAGGTGTCATTTGATCCGATTAGGGGACGCGGACAATCCCGAACCGCGGCCATTCCGGGAGTGTATCAGCGCGGAGCCGTGGTGCGGGAGGGGGGCGGTGTAGCTGCAGCCGTTTGATGATAGTGAATACAGCCGTTTGATGATAGTGGTCGGCACCGAAGGCACCCAAAACCGCCGAAATATGGTTTTCATATGCTCCGGAGAGTGCGTTTGGCATATAACGTGCTAATAGACACAAAACGCGCTCATTAAAAGTTCATAAACAGCTTACAAAACAAGTGTTACTAACCGTTTAACTCGGCGGTGTTGCCAGCACCTCCGTGCCGTCGAATGAAAATTTGAAGCCAGAAAAGCGCCCCTCGTTGATTATTTTCTGCAATTTCTCATAGATTTGGTGGCTGGACAGTTTTTGGGCGTTTTTTTGGTGCTGTTTTGGGGGCTCGAAAGTAGATTTCACCCGCGCTAGATACGGCGGTCGTGAGTTTTCCACATTTCGGTTTTTCAGCCCGATTTTGGTCGTTACTGTAGAGTAAACATCTTCATACAAAGAATCAACAACTTACGGGTCACCAACCGCCATTTTCCCTGAATCACTATCATCGAACGGCTGTATTTGATTTTTATCGGTGCGTTGTGGAAAAGTGCGTTTGACCCGCGTCAGTCCTGCCGTTTCCCGCCGCCACCCGCCACATCCCACCACTATCATCTAATTCCTGTATTCACAGGCGGCAACAGAAACGCGGCAAAAATCGCCGATATGCCGCTTGCATCCGTTCGGCGCTATCGCCACAATCCCGAGTAGTGGATCAGCTCGAATCGCAGTGTTTTGCTAGCCGATTCAGGCCCTTGCGTCTATAATCGGCAGTCAATGAACCGTCAGGAGAAAAGACTACCTCACTTCGGGTTCAGCGCCCGCTGCGCAGTGGGCGATTCGCGCACCAGGCGGCGCGCTTCCGGCGCTCTCGATGTGCACTTGGCAGAGTACGAAGCGCTGACCAGCCGCTGCACGTCTTGGCTGACGCTTATGGTGCCCATCTGGGCAGTGCTCGCTACCTTCCTTACTGTCATTGCCGCTTTCTGGAATTCTTTTCCGGATCACATTGCGCTTTTGTGGAGCCTAGGCGTCGGCTCGCAACTGGTGATTCTCATGTGGTTTCAGACAATCGAGGAACAATATCGCGCTATTTTCTACGTTCAACGCCAACTCCGGCCCCGCGTTGAAAAGATTGTTGGCATTTCCGGATTTTGGACTTATGAATCGTACTCGGCTGGCCGGGACGATCATCTCTCCTGGTGGGGTGAATGGTTCTCGCCGCCAATCTTTGTTTGCCTCTTGCTAGCTTTCGGGATCGTGCGATGGCCGCTCCACCCCATCGACTACGCCGGCCTCTCTGTCAATATTCCTCTGGTGGTGATCCAAGTGCTCAAAACAGTTATCCGTGTTCGCCTCCGTCGGAGCGTTGCTGAAGCCGAGGAAGACGAGCAAGTGGAAACTCCCGCGAAGTGTTGCAAATAGCTGGCCGGCTAAGAAATAGAGCGTCCCCCACAGAGGGGACTACGGGAGCCGTGGTTCGACTATCGGAAGGATCGGCAAATTCAAAGAATTGAGACTGACCCACTGCCCAATTCCGCCATCGATCCGAACTCTGGCAAAGGGGCTCTCTGGAGCGCAAATCGGCGTTCATTCCTCATTTTTTGTGAATTTCGAGATCGGCATTGCATACTTATGCAGACCGATGTATATTTATACAAGCACGTCCGCCTCACTGCGAGCCGCGCTTTCTTGTTTACCCGCGGACGGAGACCGGCAAGTCAACAAACGGCGATGAAGTTTCAAAGACACAACGCGATACGGGATCTGGTGGCCGGCTCTCTGGTGTCTAACCAGGACGAGCTGCGCCGCAAGCTGCGACGCCGCGGCTTCGAGGTAACCCAGGCGACGCTTTCGAGGGATATTCACGAACTGCGTCTCTCCAAAGGCCCCGGCGGCTATTCCCTGCCCAACGGCAACGGCAACGGGGCCGCCACGGCGGTGGAAGACGACGGCCCGCCCTCCGTGGCGGAGGTGATGGAGAGCTTTGGCATGCGCGTGCGGCAGGCTATGAATCAGGTAGTCATCGGCACGGTGATGGGCGGAGCCCAGCCGGTAGCCGCGGCCATGGACCATGAGGGATGGCCGGATGTAGTGGGCACCGTCGCCGGCGACGACACCGTGCTGGTGATCTGCGCGGACCCGCGCAGGGCAGGCGAAGTGGAAGCCCGGCTGAGGACGATTTTGGAGTCATGACCGACACGATACAAACTGCGATTGTAGGAGTTACAGGGTACGCGGGCGCCGAGTTAGCCAGGCTGCTCCTGCGCCATCCCCGCCTCAAGGCCATGCCGCCGGTCTTTGCCGGCCGTATGGACTCGAAAGACGAGGCGCGCGGTGGCATTCCCCTCGCCGAAATCCATCCGCAACTGGCCAGCGGCAGCGCCAGCGGCAACCTCAGGCTGGAACCCTTTTCCTGGGAACTGCTCTTGAGCCGCGGCGTTGAAGTCCTGTTCCTCGCCACTCCCCACGAGCAGTCCCGCGAGTGGGTGCCCGAGGCGCTGGCGCGCGGTCTGCGCGTGATTGACCTGAGCGGCGCGTGGCGGCTCACTGAAGCGGCCAACCGCGCTGTCTATGCCTTCGCCGATGAAGGCCCCGATCAGCCGGCGGCAATCAAGGCTCAGGCTGCGGCAACCCAGGCCCTGGCCGTCTACGGCCTGCCCGAGCTGCATCGCGCTCGGATTGCCGGCGCGCGCCTCGTCGCCAACCCCGGCTGCTATGCAACCTCCATCATCCTCGCCCTCAAGCCGCTGGTGGCCGCCGGACTCGTCGATCTCGACATTGGCATTGTCGCCGACGCCAAGAGCGGCGTGAGCGGCGCTGGCAAGGCGCCCACCGCCAAGACGCATTTCATGTCCGCGGCCGACAATCTCTCTGCGTATGGAGCCTTCACGCATCGCCACACCGGCGAGCTGCTGGAGCAGATCGGCGTCGATGCAAGCCAGATCGTCTTCACGCCCCATCTGCTGCCCATTCCCCGCGGCATGCTTTCCACCCTCTACGTCCGCTTCCGCGAAACGAAGACGGCGGCAACCGTCTCCCGCGTCTACCATGAGTTCTTTCGAGCGAGTCCAATGGTCCGCATCTACGACAAGACGCTGCCGCAGATTCAATACTCGGTGCGCACCAACTATGCCGATATCGGCTTCCAACTGGCCGCCGACGGCCGCCGCGCCGTCATCGTCAGTTGTCTTGATAACTTGTTGAAGGGCGCGTCCTCGCAAGCCGTGCAAAATCTGAACGTCATGCTCGGTTGGCCCGAATCGGAAGGTCTCGAATGAAACTAGCCGCGGAGGGCCTGAAATGAAGTACGTCGTCAAATTGGGTGGAGCGGGCCTGGAGACTCCGTCGCTGCTGGAAGGCTGCACGCGCGCCATCACTGAGTTGGTCCGCGACGGCAATCAGGTGGCCGTGGTCCACGGCGGCGGCGCGCAGTTGACCCGCATGTTGAAGGCCCTGGGCAAGCAGAGCGAATTCGTCGCCGGCCTGCGCGTCACCGATGCGGAAACCCGCGACGTCGCGTTGATGGTTCTCGCAGGCAAAGTGAACAAGGGTCTCGTCGCAGCTCTAGGCGCCCACGGCCAGCCCGCCGTAGGCCTCTCCGGCGGCGACGGCCTGCTCTTCCGCGCCCGCAAAAAACGCACCGCGCCCGACCTCGGCTACGTGGGCGAGATCGTCGCCAGCGATCCGCGCTGGATCGAGGCCATCTGGAATCTGAACGGCGTGCCCGTCCTCTCGTCCATGGCCCTCGGCTTCGACGGCGAGTACTACAACGTCAACGCCGACGAAATGGCCGCGGCCTGCGCCATCGCCTGCCACGCCGATGCGCTCGTCTTCCTCACCGACGTCCCCGGCGTCAAAGGCGCGAACGGCGAGGTGCTCCGATGGCTGTCTATCGATCAAATTGCGGAGATGGCCAAGAGCGCCGTCATCTCCGGCGGCATGTTGCCCAAGTTGAGCGCCTGCCGAGAGGCTCTGTTGAACGGCGTCAAGCGCGTTCGCATATTACCCGCCGAGGCTGCCGGTTCGTTGCCAGATCTGTGCAGTTCCCGCGTAGCATACGGCACCGAAGTGATGGTGGCCTGAGGAGAAGGAAATGACCAAGCTGGAACAGATTCAAGCCGCCGAGGCGCGGCTGCTCATCCATACTTACGATCGCTTTCCCGTTTTATTTGTAGCGGGCGAGGACGTGCATCTGATCGACGAGAACGGCGATCGCTATCTCGACCTGCTCAGCGGCATCGGCGTCAACGCGCTCGGCTACCGCTGCAAGGTGATTGAAGAAGCCATCGCCAGGCAGAGTTGCACGCTGATCAATGCCTCCAACTACTACTTCAATGATAAGATGGCGGATCTGGCCGAGCGAGTTACCAGACTCACCGGCATGGACCGCGTTTACTTTTCCAACTCGGGCACTGAAGCCGTCGAGGCCGCGCTCAAGCTGGCGCGCGCTCACGCTGGAGTCCTGCGCGAGGAAGGCAGGCAGATCGGAACCAAATTCCTGGTTCTCGAGCAGAGCTTCCACGGCCGCACTTTTGGCTCCATCTCGGCCACCCATAAGGAAAAGTACCGCTTGCCCTTCGCTCCGGTCGTTCCCGGCTTCGAGTTTGTGAAGTTCAACGACGTAGCCGATCTGCGCGCCAAATTCTCGAATGAAGTCTGCGCCATCCTCCTCGAAGCCATTCAGGGCGAGGGCGGCGTACGTCCGCTTACGCAGGAATTTTTCGCAGAGGCGCGCGCGCTGGCCGACTCGACGGGAGCCTTGGTGATCGCCGATGAAATTCAGGCCGGCCTGGGCCGCACCGGAAAGTGGTGCTCCTATCAGCACTTCGGCATTCAGCCAGACATCACCACCCTGGCCAAGCCTCTGGCCGGCGGCATTCCCATGGGCGCCACGCTCTGCACCAATGAGGTAGCCCGCGCCTTCCATGCGGGCATGCACGGCACCACCTTCGGCGGAGGCCCGCTGGCCTGCGCCGTCGCCACCGCCGTTATCGACTACATCGAAAAAGAGAATCTGCTCGCCCACGTCGCAGAGATCGGCGGCTACTTCCAGGCGCAACTGCGCTCGCTGGCCGAACGCCATTCCTATATCGTCGATGTGCGCGGAGCAGGTCTGATGATCGCCGCCGAACTCAACTCCGCCGGCCTGGCCAAGCACGCCGTCACCGAAATGCTCAAGCGCCGCGTCATCATCAACTGCACCAGCGATACGGCGTTGCGTTTCCTGCCGCCCTACATCTTCGAGCGCGCCCATGTGGACACCACCATCGCGGCGCTCGACGAAGTCTTCACGGAATACGCAGCCGCGCCCGCCGTAGCCGAAACCGTAGCCCACTCCGCAGGAGGTAAAACCCATGGCTAGCAAAACTCTCATCGAATCGCCCGCCGTGCCCGTCGCCAAGGACCCCGATGTTCTTGCCGCCGCCGCGCGGCTGAATGGCGAGGACATGTGCTCCATCGCCGATCTGTCCAGCGCCGAAGTGCGCGCCATCCTCAAGCTGGGCCACGAGGTCAAGCGCAATCCCCGCGAGTACCGCCATGCCCTCGACGCCAGGCAGATGGTGCTCATGTTCGAGAAGGCCAGCCTGCGCACGCGGCTCAGCTTCGAGGCCGGCATCAACACCATGGGCGGCAACGCCATCTTCGTCGATCAGACCAGCTCGCCGCTCGGCGAGCGCGAGTCCATCGCCGACATCGCGCGCAATGTCGAGCGCTGGGTCGATGTCATCGTGCTGCGCACCTACGCGCACGATACCATCACTGAAATGGCCGCCAACTCCCGCGTGCCGGTCATCAACGCGCTCTCCGACTTCGAGCATCCCTGCCAGGCGCTGGCCGATTTCATGACCCTCGAAGAGCGCTTCGGCTCCGCGGCCGGGCTCAACTTCACTTACGTCGGCGACGGCAACAACGTCTGCCACTCGCTCATGCTCACCGGCGCGCAACTGGGCGCCAACGTCACCGTGGCCACGCCGCGCGGCTACTCGCCGGAGATCGAGATCGTCACACTGGCGCGGGAGATTGCACAAGCCAACGGCTGCGAACTGCGCCTGCTGCAGGACCCGCAACTCGCCGCCGAAGGCGCGGACGCGATCTACACCGACGTGTGCGTCAGCATGGGCTTCGAGCACGAGTCCACCAAGCGCGAGCCCATCTTCCGGCCCTTCCAGGTGAACGAAGCGCTGATGCAGAAGGCCGCGCCTCATGCTGTTTTCATGCACTGCCTGCCCGCGCGCCGCAATGCCGAAGTCACCGACCAGGTGATCGATAGCCCACAATCGATTGTCTTTGATCAGGCCGAAAATCGCCTGCACGCGCAAAAAGCGCTGCTGCTGTTGTTGCTGGGCGGGCTCGCCAACGGAGTAAGCATTCAGCAACAATGAAGTTGGATCGTAGCAAGTTGAATTTTTCTCTTCCTGATTGGAAGGAGCCTCCCGTGGCATACAACAGACCGAAAAACAAACAAGAGTTAAAGAAACCCGAAAAACTGAATTTGCTCAAGGAATACGCTGAGTACTACCGAGATCTGTACAAAACCGACAGCAAAGCTCTGAATTGTAAAGTTCCGCGTGGATCCTTCCGTGATCTCATGGATACATTGGGTGAAATTCTGTTGACCGAGTCTGCTAAGCTCGCTGTAAACGCGGGTCCCGTGCGGGATTTTCTGAATGATAACCCATTGCCGCAATCGATGAAGGAGATATTGCCGGATAAATTTCGTGCTTTTTGTTTGGCGCTCAATTCCCTCAAACAGTGGGTGGCCGCAGAGCAACTCGCAACAGATCGTTTCCTGCTCGGCGGAAACGCGCGCGACTTGTGTCGTGAAGCTGTTAAGACTTGTTTGGTCACGAATGTTGCTCTTGGTCAGGACATCGAGTTGCACCATCCAATCCGGGACGGCCGCCCTCCGATTCCCCTTAGCAAGAAAGGCCACGACGAAATCGAGGGCCAGGTAGCAACAGTGCGCAATGATCCCATTAGTATGACTCTCTGCGCACTCAAAAGCGAAAAGAATCATTCTTGGGCTCAACTGCGTCGAGGGTGCCTAGATCAACTTGGTAGACCGGAGCCGTGGAAATCAAAGGCGAGTGCAAGTGGCGCGCGCGCATTCGCCAAAAAATCAGCCGCTGCCGCTGGCCTCGGGTATGAACAGATATTAGAATGGTTAAAAAGTAACAATCTAGGATAGTTCCGGAGGGAAAATGGAAGAAGTTATTGGGCTATGTATGAATGGCCAGAGGCAAGAACATTTTCGATAACTCAAACCGAGACAGTACTCTCGATTCACCGACTCACCAGCAAACCGTGGTACGTGTAAACTGATCACGATCAACGAACCACGATTCACGTTTTTTTAGAGGTTTTCAAGTATGACTGTCATTCTCGAATCGCTGCCCGTCGGCCAGAAGGTCGGCATTGCCTTCTCCGGCGGGCTGGACACCTCCGCCGCCCTGCACTGGATGAGACAGAAGGGCGCCATCCCTTATGCCTACACGGCCAACCTGGGCCAGCCCGACGAATCCGACTACGACGCCATCCCGCGCGCGGCCCTCGAGTATGGCGCCGAAAAGGCTCGCCTCATCGACTGCCGCGGCCCGCTCGTTCGCGAAGGTATCGCCGCGCTACAAGCCGGGGCCTTCCACATCACTACGGCTGGAGTTTCTTACTTCAACACCACCCCCATCGGCCGCGCGGTCACGGGCACCATGCTGGTGGCCGCCATGAAGGAGGACGATGTAAACATCTGGGGCGACGGATCAACTTATAAGGGCAACGACATCGAGCGCTTCTATCGCTACGGTCTGCTCGTGAATCCTGATCTCAAAGTCTACAAACCCTGGCTCGACAGCGCATTCATCGACGAGCTCGGCGGCCGCGCGGAGATGTCGGCGTTCATGCAGCGCCACGGCTTCGCCTATAAAATGTCAGCGGAAAAGGCCTATTCCACCGACTCCAACATCCTTGGCGCAACCCATGAAGCCAAAGACCTGGAGCATCTCTCTTCGTCCGTCAAAATCGTCGTTCCCATCATGGGCACGGCATTCTGGCGCGATGATGTCGAGATCCAGCGCGAAGAGGTCGCCATTCGCTTCGAGGAGGGCTTCCCGGTCGCCCTCAACGGCCAGCAATTCGACTCGCCAGTCGCCCTCCTCCTCGAAGCCAATCGCATCGGCGGTCGCCACGGCCTCGGCATGTCCGACCAGATTGAGAACCGCATTATCGAGGCCAAGAGCCGCGGCATCTACGAGGCCCCGGGACTCGCCCTGCTCTTCATCGCTTACGAGCGTCTCATCACCGGCATCCACAACGAGGACACAATCGAGCAGTACCGCGACCATGGCCGCAAGCTCGGCCGCCTGCTCTATCAGGGCCGTTGGTTCGATTCCCAGGCCATCATGCTCCGCGAATCCGCCCAGCGCTGGGTCGCCAAACCCATCACTGGCGAGGTCACCCTGGAGCTGCGCCGCGGCAACGACTACTCCATCCTCTCGACCGAGTCGCCCAACCTCACATACCATCCCGAGCGCCTCAGTATGGAGAAGACCGAATCCACCTTCTCCCCGCGCGACCGCATCGGACAACTTACCATGCGCAACCTCGACATTACCGACACACGGGAGAAGCTTCTCACCTACGCCAAAACAGGCCTCCTCACGCTCAGCAAAGGCGGCGAAATGCCCCAGCTCAACAGCGGCAAGGAAAATCAATAGCATGAGGTACGCTTAAAGCAATGTTCAACGAACAACAATCCGGGAAGATGTGGTCGGGCAGATTTCGTGAGCCGCTGGACGCGGAGTTTGAAGCGTGGCAACGGTCGATTGTGTTCGATTGGCGGCTTCTTCCTCAGGAGGTAGCCGCCAGCAAAGCGCACGCATCCGCCCTCGTCGCCACTAACATCCTTACAAAGGATGAAGGAGCGGAGCTCCGCGCCGCGCTCGATGCAATTGCCGCCGAGCACGCATCCGAAGCGGGCCAGGCGCTGGTGCGCAACCACCCATCCGCCGAGGACATTCATCACTTCGTCGAGCTCTCGTTGGTGGAGCGCATTGGTTCGCTCGGCCTCAAACTCCACACCGGCCGCAGCCGCAACGAGCAGATCGCTACTGACCTGCGCCTCTACGTGCGCAAACAAATCGGCCTCGTGGTTGAAGCTCTTGCCGCATGGGCCAGTGCGCTCGTCGAGCAGGCCCACGCCGCCGGCGACTCCGTGATGCCCAGCTACACGCACCTGCAACGTGCAGAGCCCGTACTCGTTGCCCACTCGCTGCTCGCTTACGTTGAAATGATTTTGCGCGACGCCGCGCGCCTCAACGATTGCGCGGCGCGGCTTAACGAGTGCCCGCTTGGTTCGGGCGCAGTGGCCGGAGCAACGCTCGCGCTCGACCGCGCAATCGCCGCGCGCGAACTGGGTTTCACCGCTCCCACCGCCAACTCCATCGATGCCACCGGCGATCGCGACTTCATTCTCGAGTACCTTCACGCGCTCACCTTCGTCGGCCTGCACCTGAGCCGTTTCGCCGAGGAGATCACGCTGTTCGCAACCGCGGAGTTCAACTTTGTCACGCTGCCGGAGGCCTTTTCCACCGGCTCCAGCGCCATGCCGCAGAAGAAGAATCCCGACCTCACCGAGCTGATCCGCGCCAAAGTCGGCCGCATCCACGGCGCGGCCCAGGCCGTCACGCTTCAACTCAAAGGCCTGCCTCTGGCCTACAATAAGGACATGCAGGAGACCCAGGAGCCGGCATTTTCCGTCAGTTTTGTGCCGCAAATGCTGAGCCTGGTGGCGCGCTTCACCGCCGCCCTTCAGTTCAACCGCGAGCGCATGAACCAGGCGGCGCAGTCCGGCTATCTCAATGCAATGGCCGCGGCCACTTACCTCGTCCACAAGGGCGTTCCCTTCCGTACCGCGCACGAGAAGATCGGCAATGCCGTGCGCTTCGCCATGGAAAAAGGTGTGGAGCTGGGCGGCCTTACTCTCGATGAACTGCGCAGTTTTGGCCCCGAGTTCGCTGAGGACTTTTTCCCCGCCATCGCGCTCGCCGCCACGCTCGACTGCCACGACGTGATCGGCGGAACCGCGTGCGAACGCGTGCGTCAGGCGCTGGCCGCCGCACCGCAGCGCATCGCCGCGCTAACTACTTTCACTCAGGAGGCTGCTGATGCTAGTGCGTAAGGCCCTGCTCCAGGACGCCTCCAACGTCTACGACCTGGTGAACTCGCTCTCCGCCGACGGCACGCTGCTCAAGCGCCCCTTCGCCGAGATCTGCGAAAACATTCGCGACTTCACCGTCGCCGAGTCCGATGGCGGCGTCTTCCTCGGCTGCGGCGCGCTCCATCTCTATGGTCCGCACCTCTCTGAGGTGCGCTCCATCGTGGTCAAGCCTGAGGCCAAGGGCCAGGGCGCCGGCGGCCGCATCCTCGGCGCGCTCATCGAGGAAGCCGAAGGGCACGGCGTCCAATCCGTCTGCCTCTTCACGCGCATCCCCGACTTCTTCTTCAAATACGGATTCCGCACGGTCGAAGACAAGGCCGAACTTCCCGACAAAATCTTCAAAGACTGCCAGTCCTGCCCGCGCCTGCACCGCTGCGACGAAGTCGCCATGGTGCGCGGCCGCATTCCCCGCATGTCCATCCTTGGCCCCCGCGAGGAAGCCCAGCAGTTAGTGCGCTTCTCCGGCTAACTGCGCTTCGCCAGCATCGCCGCCCCAACCACGGCCTGCCCGTAACTCAGCCCTCCATCGCCAGGGCTGACCTGGGCGTGCTGATACACCTCGAATCCCTCTGCCTCCAGCCCCACCCGCAGCAACCGCGCCAGCCGCCGGTTATGCATGCATCCGCCGCTCAGCGCCACCTGTCCCAAGCCGGTAGCCGCACGCGCCAGCACTGCCGCCTTCACAAAGCCCGCGGCCACCCCCGCATGAAATCGTCCCGCAATCCGCGCCTTGCTCACCCCGGCCCGCAAGTCCTCCACCAGCACCCGCCACAACGGACCAGCGCAAATCCTCATCGGCTCGCGCGCCGCCCAATCCCCGCCCGTCATCTCCATCGCATAGCCGGTCTCATCCCCTTCATCCACCGCCAACCCCTCAAGCTCGATCGCCGCCTGTGCCTCGTAGTCCACAACCCTCCGCCCCAGCATCACCGCTGCCGCAGCATCGAACAGCCTTCCCAGGCTCGAAGTCAACGGCGCATTCACCCCGCGCTCCATCATCCGCCGCAGCACCCGCACCTCCGCGTCCTTCGCGGCCACGAGGCCCAGCACCTCCGCCGACCCAACATCGAACCCCGCCGCACTCAAATGCCCCAGCGCCATCCGCCACGGCTCCCAGATCGCCGCCTCGCCTCCCGGCATCGGCACATACTCCAGATGCGCAAAGCGCTCAAACCCATCCAGCCTGCACACCAGCACTTCCCCGCCCCAAATCCGCCCATCCGTCCCGTAGCCGGTGCCATCGAGCGCCAGGCCGATCACCGGTCCATCCAGCCCATGCTCTGCCATGCACCCGGCCACATGCGCATGATGATGCTGGACTGCGATCAGCCTCAGTCCCCGCTCCCGCGCCCATTCCTTCGCCCATGTGGTCGACAGGTACCCCGGATGCAAATCGTGCACCACCGTCTCCGGCTCAATCTCAAATGTGCGCATCAGGTGCTCCAGCGACTCGCGAAAAAATTCCAGCCCAGTCAAATTTTCGAGATCTCCAAGATGCTGGCTCTGGTACACGTGCCGTCCCTGCGCCAGCGCAAACACATTCTTCAAGTGCCCGCCCACGGCCAGCAGCGGCGGCGCTTCCAGATGCAACCCTGGCGGCAACTCCACCCCCAGCGGCACAAACCCCCTTGCCCGCCGGATCAACTGCGGCGCTCCATCCACCACCGCCGCCACCGAATCGTCGCACCGCTGCAGAATCTCCCGGTCGTGCATCAGGAACGCATCCGCAATCCCGCCCAGTCTTGCCCGCGCCTCCTCGTTGTCGATCGCGATCGGCTCCTCGCTCAGGTTCGCACTGGTCATCACCAGCGTCCGCAGCCGGCCATCCGCAAACAGCAGATGCTGCAGCGGCGCATAGGGCAGAAACACCCCCAGCCACGGAATCCCTGGAGCCACTCCATCCGCAATCCCGCCGTCGTCCTTCTTCCGCGCCAACACAATCGGCCGCGCCGCCGTCGTGAGCAGCGCCTCGTCCTGCGCCGTCAGCGCGCACGCCGCCCGTGCCGCCTCTACATCCTTGACCATCACCGCCAGCGGCTTCCCATACCGCTGCTTGCGCTCCCTCAGCCGCATCACCGCCGCCTCATTCGACGCGTCCACGCCCAGATGAAACCCGCCAACCCCCTTGATGGCCATGATCTCGCCGGCTGCCAAACGGTCAATGGCCGCGGCCACGGCGTCATCCACCGCAATCTCCGCCCCATCCGCTCCCACCAGCCACACCCGAGGCCCGCACTCCCAACACGCATTCGGCTGCGCATGGAATCGCCTGTTCCCTGGATCGTCGTACTCGGCCTGGCACGCCGCGCACATCCTGAACTTCGCCATCGAAGTCTGCGGCCTGTCGTAAGGAATCCGCCGCGTAATCGTGAACCGCGGCCCGCAGTTGGTGCAGTTCAAAAACGGATACCGGTACCGCCGGTCTACCGGGTCCAGCAACTCCCGCAAGCAATCCGGGCAAGTCGCCGCATCCGCCGGAATCCCCGTGCTCACCTGGCCTTTTACCTCACTGGCAACGATCCGAAACTCCGCCTGCCCGGCAAGGGCCTCCCCGGCCGCTGCCATCTCCCGCACAATAACGGAATCAATCCGCGCCAAAGGCGGCGCCTCCGCGCGCAGCCGCGCCAGAAACGCCTCCACTCCATCCGACGGCCCCTCCACCTCAATCGTCACGCCGTCCGTATCGTTGCCGATAAACCCCGTCAGCCCCTCCTCCCGCGCCAGCCGGTAGACAAACGGCCGGAACCCCACTCCCTGCACCACCCCGCG
>PMYL01000026.1 GCA_003170825.1 Acidobacteriaceae bacterium | reverse complement strand
CGTCCAGGATAAGGAGTTACGTGTCGTTTCAGCCTCTGTTGGCCGCTTCCGGCTGAAAGGCGACGCGAAGAGGACGTGCCGGACGGTGTCTTGAAGGAAGACTTCTGGGATTATTGTGCGACGAAGGGGGGAAATNNTTGATGACCGGGCCACCTGCCGCATGGGGTTCGTAGTATCCCACCCTTCAATCACCCCAACGACGAAGACCTGTCGTTGGGGACCCCGATATCGCAAAGTACGCGAAGGATGGGGCACCCGGCCACCCAGATTTATGGGCGGATGTTGGCCACCCCCCGCTCATCACGATAAAGCCGCGATGAACGGGGCACAGCTTCCCATGGCCCATGGTGATCCTTCGGGGTTGATGACCGGGCCACCTGCCGCCCCAGGTCTGGATTTTAAGACCTAGTGTTTAGACCTTGTGATTTGGTAATTGCTCCTGAACAAGTGCGGGCGTGGACGCCCGCACGACAGCCGGTCTGGAGACCGGCGCTACGCTCCATTCCGGCCATTACACAATCATGCGATCTCGGTACCAGGATCGGGCAGCCCATGCCTGTACGCGCCGCTCCGAAATGACTCGATCTCTACGGTTCCGATTTCGGGAAACAAGGGACGGCCGGTTGAGGTTCGTGGTCTCCCATGTCTGAAAATCCAGACCCTTCGACAAGCTCAGGGCAGGCGATGGGCACCCAGCTTGATTGGCCAGACCTGGGCCACCCGCCATGTGCTACGAGCTCGAGAGACTCGGCCACGATGTCGTCTTTCACATAGACTCCGCAATTCGTCCGACTAGAAAGGACACTGCTGGGAGGTTACATTTGGGCCTGTTTTCTTTCACCCCTAAAGGGGCTTGGTGGGGGGAGCCGGTTCTCTGCGGCCTCGCTGTGCAATATGGGACAGCGCTTAGTGGCGCCACGCAGGTAGTACTCCCAATGAGGGTCTTGGACTGCGGAAGCGGCATTCAAGGTTCAACAGAATCGAAGAGGAGAATTAAATGAAAACATCACTGTGCATTGGTACATCGCTGTGTATTGGTATCGGCTTAACCTCGGTCATGTTGCTATGCGGCGGTTGCCAGACAACGCCACAGCAAGCAGCACCGGCAGCGCAGGGACAGCCTGGACCGTCCGGACAGGATGGCGCGCAAGGGCAGCCCGGACAACAGGGACAACAGGGAATGCAGGGACAAACGGGGGATACAGGCCAAGCTGGTAACCCGGGGCACACAGGCGACACCGGACGACCGGGTGACAAGGGTTATACGGGAGATACGGGACAAAAGGGCAACACCGGACGACCGGGTGACAAGGGTTATATGGGAGATACGGGACAAAAGGGCGACACCGGCGATCGAGGCAAGCCCGCTCCATGCCCCGAAGGACAGCATCGCTATACTGATCCTGACAACGGAAGGGTAAGATGTGTGAAGAACTAAGCAGTAACACAGCAAGCTAATCATGTCGGGGGGCCCTCATCTTAGTTACTCCGCAGATCAGTGGGTGCCCGAGAGCCTGCGGAAAAAGGTGGGACAGCAAGCGGATCGGTTCGAAAGGCATCCCTCAGGGGCTAAACGGCTTGCGGGAAAACTCGCGATTCCGGGTGAAATTGGGCAAAACGCCCTTCCGGGGCTAAAGCCCACATTGATTCTGTTGGCTTTATGCGGGGGTTGAAACCCCCTTCTTCCACCCCAGCGACAAAGATCCGTCCCTTCACCCCAGCGAGCAAAGACGGCTCGCAGGGGACCCCGAGTCGCTGGGGACCCCGGCCTCCCTCCGGATCGAGTTTTTCCGCAGCCTGCCGGGTTTCGATTTTAAGACCTTGGATTCAGGCCTTCTGATTAGGTCATTGCTGCGGAACAGGTGCGGGCGTGGACGCCCGCACGACAGCCGGTCTGGAGACCGGCGCTACGCTCGACTCGGCCATTCCACAACCCTGCGGTCTCGATTTACTGTGGCGCGGGCAGGTTGCCGGTCATCTCCGGCGGCGGGACGGCGGCCAGCACGTCGGTCTCGGCGGGCAGCGGCGTGGGCAGCGGGCTTTCCAGAGCCAAGGCCAGCACCTCGTCCATCTGGTCCACGAAGTGCAGCTTGATGGACCGCTTGATGTTGTCCGGCAGCTCGGCTACGTCCTTCTCATTGGAGCGGGGCAGGATGACCTCAAAGATGCCGGCCCTCAGCGCGGCGAGCAGCTTTTCTTTCAGGCCGCCGATGGCCAGCACCTTGCCGCGCAGGGTGATTTCGCCGGTCATGGCGATGTCGCGGCGGACGGGAATCCTGGCCAGAGCGCTGGCCATGGCGGTGGCCATGGTGATGCCGGCCGAGGGGCCGTCCTTGGGGATGGCGCCTTCTGGCACGTGCAGGTGCAGGTCCACGGTGCGGTAGAACTCGCGGTTCAGCCCCAGCGCCTGCGCGCGCCCGCGGATGTAGCTGAGCGCGGCCTGCGCCGACTCCTGCATCACGTCGCCCAACTGGCCGGTGATGGTGAGCTTGCCCTTGCCGTCGAGCACCTGCACCTCCGTGGTGAGGATGCTGCCGCCTACCTCGGTCCACGCCAGGCCGGTGACCAGGCCGACTTCGCTCTTTTCATGCACTTCGGAGTCGCGGAAGCGGGCCACGCCCAGGAACTCGCCGATGTTTGCGGCCGTCAGCTCTTCCTTGTGCTTGCCGCCGCCCTTGACCACCTTGCGGGCCACCTTGCGGCAGACGTTGCCGATCTCGCGCTCCAGGTTGCGAACGCCGGCCTCGCGCGTGTAATAGCGGATGATCTCCAGAATCGCATCATCGGCGAAGACGAGGTTCTTCTCGCTCAGGCCGGTCTGCTCGCGCTGCTTTTTCACCAGATACTGGCGGGCGATTTCCAGCTTTTCCGCCTCGGTGTAGCCCTGCAGGCGGAGAACCTCCATGCGGTCCTGCAACGCCGGCGGAATGGTGTGCATCACGTTGGCCGTGGCCACAAACAGCACCTGCGAGAGATCGTAGTCCACGTCCAGGTAGTGGTCCTGGAACGCGATGTTCTGCTCCGGGTCCAGCACTTCCAGCAGCGCCGAGGACGGGTCGCCGCGGAAGTCCGAGGCCATCTTGTCCACTTCGTCGAGCAGGAAGACGGGGTTCTTGGTCCCGGCCTTCTTCATGTGCTGGATAATCTGCCCCGGCAGCGCGCCGATGTAAGTGCGGCGATGGCCGCGAATCTCAGCCTCGTCGCGCACGCCGCCCAGCGAGAGCCGGACGAATTTACGGCCGGTAGCCTTGGCGATGGACATGCCGAGCGAAGTCTTGCCCACGCCCGGAGGTCCGGCGAAGCAAAGAATGGACCCCTTGGGATTCTTCACCAACTGGCGCACCGCAAGAAACTCAAGAATGCGCTCCTTGATTTTTTCCAGGCCGTAGTGGTCCGTGTTGAGCACCTTTTCCGCGTAGTCGATGGAGCGGGTTTCCTTGGAGCGCTTCTTCCACGGCACGGCCAGCAGCCAGTCGATGTAGTTGCGGCTGACGGTGGACTCGGCCGACATGGGCGGCATGGCCTCCAGCTTCTTCAGCTCCTGGATGGCCTTGTCCAGCACTTCCTTGGGCATGCCCGCGGCCTCGATCTTCTTGCGCAGCTCGTCGAACTCGCTCTTCTCGCCGCGGCCCAATTCCTTTTGAATGGCCTTGATCTTTTCGTTCAGGTAGTACTCTTTCTGCGCCCGCTCCATCTGCCGCTTCACCCGCGACTGAATGTTGCGGTCCAGGTCCAGCTTTTCGATCTCGATGTCCAGCACGTCGGCGATCCGCGCCAGCCGCGTCGCGGGGTCGAAGATGGCCAGCAGCTCCTGCTTCTCCTCGATGCCGAGCTGCAGGTTGGCGGCGATGGTGTCACTCAGCTTGGCCGGCTCGTCCATGCGCACCGTGGCGATGATGGTTTCGTAGTTGAGCGACTGCTGCAGCTTGACGTACTGCTCGAAGAGGCCGGTCACGCGCGTCATGAGTTGCTCGACGGCCTGGGTCATCTCAAAGTCGGTCTTGCCGGTGCGCACCGTGGCCACAAAAAAGCCGTCGCGGTCGTTCACTTCGGTGGACTTGGCGCGCTCCACGCCCTCCACCAACACCTTGATGTTGCCGTCGGGCATTTTGACGCTCTGCACGATATTGCAGATCGACCCAACCTGGTAAATCTCCTTGGCCTTGGGCTCGTCGACCGAAGCGTCGTGCTGGGTGGCGAGAAAGATCTTGCGGTCGCCGGTGAGCGCCTCTTCGAGAGCGCGCACACTGGACTCGCGGCCCACCACGAAGGGCGTCATCATATACGGAAAAATCACCATGTCCCGGATGGGCATCATGGGCAGCTTGCGCGCTTCAGTCTTTTCGCGGGATGCGGTCATAGGGCCACCATGGGTATTAGATGCGCGAAGGCAGCTTCGGCTGCGGGGCTGGTTGCACGGTTCATGTTGCGATTGTACAGCGGAATGGGCTGTGGACGCGGCGCTGACCAGATGCGGATGATCTCCACTCAGCCGATTCTTCCGCCGCATACGCATCCCGCATTGGTTCGCGATGCGGGATGCGCGTGCGGCGAAGTCATGACTTACAGGCCGCCAACCAGCGTCCTGACTGCATATAGAGAGTGATGCGTCAGGATAAAGAGCGTGCGGTGATCCGGGCCGCCGAAGATAAGATCAAGCGGCCGTTCCGGCACATTGATTCTCTGGGCCAATTTTCCATCAGGGCTATAAACAAGCACCTGGCCCGCGGCAATATAGACGTTTCCGCGCCGGTCCTGCGCAAGGCTCTCTCCGCCCTCTTCCGCAAAGAGTTGAAGGCCGGCGATGGTTCCGTCAGCCGTCACATTTCCCTTGTAAGTTCTTTCCTCCGCTTCTTCGGTCACGTAGAACGGATGTCCGGGAACCGCCTTCTGCAGGCCGAACCCTCGCAGTACGTCGGCCATCTTCGTTCCCCACGGCATATACCCTTGAAGAAAATCATCCCCGGCCGAGATGAAGGTGCTGCCGTCCGGAGAAAGAAACTGCCAAGGCCTCTTCCGCGAGAAATCTTTGGGATCGAATACGCCTGAAGGGAAGATCGCTGTCATTCCAGGACGCTCCTGCGCCGGTTGCGGCTCCAGCATGGCGATCTGTTCGTCCGGCACATCCGGCCGGAAAGAATAAACCTTTCCAATGCCGCTTCGTGAAACCACCAACAGGTTGCCGGCCTTGTCGAAGGCCAGGTTTTCCGGCTCGAGCGGGCTGTTGCGCACCAGCACGGCTTCTTCGTTCTTTGCCGACCACTTATAGATCCGCTGCCAGTGCTTATCGACAAAGAACAACGTGCCGGTTGCATCCACCGCGGCGCCGGAGATCGAGAAGAATCCCGTCGCCAGCCGCTTGACTTGCGCCTTGGGTTCCAGCAATGTCGAGGAAGCGATCGGCTTGAGCGCAACCGATTTCCCCGGCACATCCAGCGAGGCGAACTCTCGCGCCCGCGCCTCGGCATGATGGGTCGAATCGATCACCGAGTTATCGAAGGAAACCTTGCTGTTGCTGTCCACATGCACGTTGCGGAAGCGAATCTGGCTCGACTCGGAGACGCGAATCGCGGAAGGGAAAGGCTGATAGCTGCTGATAACCCGGTAGCCGTGGTAATTGGCAATGGTAATGTTATGCGACCGTGTGATCTCCAGCGGCAGCGTGTCGGGACTTTCGCCGCGCTCTTCCTCGGTTTGCAGCGCGTCCAGTTCCCAGTTCTCCACCTGGTCCAGGCGAATCTCGTTGCGCACATGATGCTCGCTCGATAGCTCGTAGACATGGCCCGGCGTGGTGGTGTTCGAGACGTAGAGTCCGGCCTGCGCAAAGGTGTCCGGCGTCCAGATGTCCGCGAAGGTGCCGCCGCCGCCGTCGGCGACCCACAGGCTGGGATACTGCGCATCCCAGCGGTATTTTGGATTCGGATCTCCGGTGTGGGTGTTGTTATACGGATTCATCCGCGAGCCATCCGCGGCGTAAGTCCCGTGTCCGCCCAGAAAACGCACATCGTCCATCAGCGAATCGGCTCCGGCCATCCATAGAGCGCCCACGGCGCGGTTGTTGATGCCGCCGGTAAACAGTCCGATGCCGGTGACGATGTTATGCCCACCCTGGGGAGCTTCCAGCAACGCGCGCGGCCCGCCTAGCCCCTGAAAAGCCGGTGTTGCATCGGCCAGATCGAACTGCGTCATGCTGGGGTGCAGGCCGATCAGCACGGTGTCGGGGCGAAGGAGAATCGTGTCAGAAACAAGATAGCGCCCCATGGGAATGTAAAGCGTGGAATGCTCGGCGATGGCCTTCTGAATCGCGGCCGTATCGTCGGTTACTCCGTCGCCTTTGACTCCCAGGGTTTGCAGATTGACCCATGTATCGGCGGGCGGCATGGCGGCGAGAACGTTGCCACTCGGGGGCGGCAACTCCTTGACCGCATGCGCATCAAAGCTGGTCAGTATCTGGCCCGGATCGCCGGCTCCGTTCATCGCGAGGCCATGGGAGAAGGATTTCACTTCATAACTCTCGCCCGGTCCGGCAATCTTTCGTCCGCTCTCGCGCAGCAGGGCAAAGGTCTTCACTTGCAGGCAGGCGATGTCTTCCAGGTTGATCTCGGTGCGGGGATTGTTTTCATTGCCGAAGGCGATGGCCGGTCCGCTGATGTTCTCAAATCGGGAGTTCTTGACCCACAGCTCTTCGGCATAGCGCGGTTCGATGGAGATGGCCTGCGGAAGATTGCGAAAGGTATCGTGAATCAGCGTCAATCCCGCTTCGTGTTCGAGAATCGCAGCTTCTGTCTGGCCTTCGAAGGTCGAGTCGATCAGCGTGAACTGCCAGCCGGGGGAAGGTTTGTTGGTCATGATGCCATACTGGCCGCCAAAGAAACGCAGGTCCTCGGCCTCGTTGCCGATGTCCTTGAGCGCCGCAATCCCCGAGCCGATATGGAAGTCCATGTGCGCCAGATAGCAATGCTGCGCAACGTGGAAGCGGATGCCCACGGCGGCCGGATTTCCCTGGCCGATTTCGATGTCCACATTGCTCATGGCGGAATAGAATGTGCCGGGATTCGCATCGGGCACGGCGGCGTTCAGCGGAACCGTCCCCTCGATCGGCGCGGGAACCTTGCCGGTGGCCCAGTCGATTCTTTGTTTGCTGTCCGTCCGTCCGCCGGCGAAGAGGAACATATACCCCAGGCCCTTTTGATAGCCGGGCGTGTTATCGGCCAGCACGAAGACCGGCCGCGTGGCGCCATAGCCGATGACTCGCACGGCCGGCCACACATAGATGGTCTGCGTAATGCGATAGCGCCCCTCGGGCACAAAGAGAATACCCTGGCCACGCGCAGCCGCCTGGTCGATGGCCGACTGAATCGCCGCGCTGTCGTCGGCCGTTCCATCGCCATGGACAGGGAAACTATCCTTGGTCAGATAAACGGCCTTCGCATCCTCAAGCCGAGCGGGATAATAGGACGCTCCCCAGAGAGGAAGCGCAAAACAAAGCAGAACAAATCCGAGCAGCGCAGTTTTCTTCATAGCCTTCCCATTTCGTTTTTGCCGCGCATGGAACACCGCAAAGCTACTGTCCCCGAGGCGGAAATCGCTGCACCGGCGCGGACGAAAGCCTAGCGGTCGCCGGTGGGCGCTTCTTCCAGTGCGCGCACGCTGGACTCGCGGCCCACCACGAAGGGCGTCATCATGTACGGAAAGATCACCATGTCCGGGATGGGCAGCTTGCGCGGCTCGGTCTTTTCGCGGGATGCGGTCATAGGGGCACCATAGGTATTAGACGCGCAAAAGCAGCTTCCGACGCGGAGGCGGCTGAACGGGGCCTGTTGGGATTGTACAGCGGAATGGGTTTTCTGGTGCAGCGGAGTGGGTTTGCCATTCCCAGCCTGAGATTTGGTGTATCATGGGCCATCGGAAGAATGGGCGGAAATTTCGCTCGGATTGCAATGCGGAACTATTCGCTCATAGTTTGACCGGCAACTTGCATCGAGTTGGAGGCGCTATGGAGATTCTCAGTCGGGCCGGGCGACCGGCATGTTTTTACTCGGGAATAATCAGTCGCGGAATCCTCGCCGTCATCGCAGCGGCCGGCTTGATTTTGCCTGCCGTATCGGCAGACGCCGCGGATTCAATCGTAGGCAAGTGGGTTGGAACGCTTTATCAACAGCCTGCTGCCTCATCTTCCTCTTATCCTGGCGAATACGTTCTGACTTCGCCTACAACTGGAACCAGCCGCTATTCATCGCTCAACTGCGGGGGCAACTTGTCAGGAGGCGAAAGCGGCGGGGTCTACCGTTTCCACGAGTCCATCGTTCAGGGCCGCGCGACTGCGACCACGGGCGGGTGCATCGACGGCAATATTGAGATGGTTGTCAGCGGAAACACCATGACAATCCGCTGGACAGGATCCTGGAACGGTCAGAGTTACCTTGTGACCGGCACGCTGCGACGGATCGACGAGATCCGGGCGAGTTGGTCGCCGGGACAATGGAGGGCGATCGGATCTGTAGAGGTCATCGTCCCCGGTAAATGCTATACCACTTGGACTTGCCAGGCTGGATCGCCGGATGCGCCGATCATGCGCTCCAGCGACAGCCAGTTGCTCACCACACCAAGTCTGCGGACCAAAGGGACCTGTAGCATGACAGACAACCCGAAGGAGTGCGGGGTGTGTCTCGGTGCGAACGAGCCAATGGAGCGCTGCATGTACTGCGTGCAACCGCCGGGCTGCTCCGATCTCAATCTTGGAACACGCACCCGTGAAGCGATGGGCTGCTGTCCGGCGAGGTGATTCAGGGACTGCATCAAAGACAAACGCCCTTTTCTTTCGGTCAAGAAAGAAAAGGGCGTTTGAGTCTTCCAGAGAAGTGATTCAGTGGCGTTAGCCGGCTTTCTCCAGCAGGCACAGCGACAGATCCCGCCGCTCGACCATATCGCTCGTGATTTCCAGGTCGCGGACGCGTTTGTTGTTGGGCAGGTGGTACATCAGGTCGAGCATCAGTTCTTCCAGGATCATGCGCAATCCGCGCGCGCCCACTTTGCGCGCCAGGGCCTCGCGGGCAACGGCGGCGATGGCTTCCACGGTAAAGTGCAGGCGAACATTCTCGTACTCGAAGAGGCGCTGGTACTGCTTGAGGATGGCGTTGCGGGGCTTGGTGAGAATTTCGATCAGCGCCGCCTCGTCCAGCTCTTCGAGGATGCCCATGACCGGCAGGCGGCCGACAAACTCGGGAATCAGGCCGTACTTGATGAGGTCCTGCGGCTCGGTTTTGCGCAACAGCTCGGTGTCGCGATGGGAGCGCAGCGTGGACTCGGCTTCGGTCTCTGTAGCCTTGAAGCCCAGCGCCTTCTTGCCCACGCGGCGGCCCACCACGCGCTCCAGGCCCACAAATGCTCCACCGCAGATGAAGAGAATGTTGGTGGTGTCGACGGCGGTGAACTCCTGGTGCGGGTGCTTGCGTCCGCCCTGCGGCGGAACGTTGGCCACGGTGCCTTCCAGGATCTTGAGCAGCGCCTGCTGCACGCCCTCGCCGGAGACGTCGCGGGTGATGGAGGGATTCTCGTCCTTGCGACCGATCTTGTCGATCTCGTCGATATAAATGATGCCCTGCTGAGCGCGGGTTACATCGCCGTCGGCGGCCTGCAGCAGCTTGAGGATGATGTTCTCCACATCCTCGCCCACGTAGCCGGCCTCGGTGAGGGTGGTGGCGTCCACAATGGCGAAGGGTACGTCGAGCATCTTGGCCAGCGTGTGCGCCAGCAGCGTTTTTCCCGATCCGGTCGGCCCGATGAGCAGGATGTTGCTCTTGGTCAGCTCGACTTCGTTGTTGCGCATGCGATTCATCTGGATGCGCTTGTAGTGGTTGTAAACCGCGACAGCGAGCTTCTTCTTGGTTTGCTCCTGGCCGATCACGTAGTCGTCGAGAAAGCCCTTCACTTCCTGCGGCTTGGGCAGATGGCCGGCGGTGGTGGCTGGATGGGCGGCATCCGCGCCGCGGTCGTCCTCGAGGATCGAGTTGCAGACGGCCACGCACTCGTCGCAGATGTAGGCGCGAGGGTAGTCGCTGGGCGACGAGATCAGCTTGGCCACGGCGTCCTGCGACTTGTGGCAGAACGAGCAGCGCAGCGCTTCTTCGGGTCCCGTACGCATTTTCATGTTGTTGCTCCCTCTTGGACGATGTTAGCGGTGTTAGCCCCGCTACTCCGGTTAGCGAATTACGTTCGGGGGCCGGTCGATGATTTCGTCGACGATGCCGTATTCCTTGGCCTGCTGCGAGTTCATGATGAAGTCCCGCTCCACGTCGCGCTCGATGCGGTCCAAGGGCTGCCCGGTGTGCTTGGCAATGATGTTGTTGGTGATCTCGCGGATACGCAGAATCTCGCGCGCATGAATGTCGATGTCGGTAGCCTGGCCGCTGAGCCCGCCCATCGAGGGCTGATGGATGAGAATCCTCGAGTTGGGCAGGGCGAAGCGCTTGCCCTTGGTGCCGGCCAGCAGCAGAAACGCGCCCATGCTGGCCGCCTGGCCGATGCAGTAGGTCACCACGTTGTTCTTGATGAACTGCATGGTGTCGTAGATGGCCAGTCCCGCGGTGATGGAGCCGCCGGGCGAGTTGATGTAGAGTTGCACGTCCTTCTCCGGGTCCTCGCCGGAGAGGAACAGCAACTGCGCCACGATGAGATTGGCTATCTGATCGTCGATGGGCGTACCGAGAAAGATGATGTTGTCGCGAAGCAGACGGGAATAGATGTCGTAGGCGCGCTCGCCCCGGCTCGTCTGCTCAACCACCATGGGAACCAATGCCATTGAGTATTCTTTCCGTTCTTCCGTTGGGGGCCGTTTCTCCCCGTTTTTTTTGATGTCCGCGCGGTATGCTTTCTGATCCGCGCGGCGCCTTCAGAGCATTTCCACAGATAACTTGCTCTCTCTTGTCTTTGAGGAAGGTCGTCGCTCCCTGCTGGTCGCGCCGACTTGGCCTCTAGGTCTACTCATACCACCATCTGTGGAAATGCTGTCGCCGTTCGTGCCACCCTACGCGGGCAGCCGTTCGTAAAGCAAACTCGCGGTTTTCTCGTGCCGCAATTGTTCCCGGATTCTAACCAGTCCGCCGTCCTCCGTCAATCGCCCTTTCAGGGTATCCACCGGCTCGCGAGACTGAAGAGCCGCCAATTGCAATGCATTGTCCAGTTCCTCGTCGCTGACGGCGATGTTTTCCTCGCTCGCAATGCGATCCAGCAGGATATTGGTTTTCACCTCGGCGATGGCGCTCGAGCGCTGGGCCGCGCGCAGCCGGGCAAAGTCCAGCTTGCGCATCTGCTCGGTGTTCATGCCCTGCGCCGCAAGGGCGCGCAGGCCGCGCTCCAGGCGCGCGTCGATCTGCTCCTGCACCAGCGACTCGGGAACCGCGAACGGGTAGCGCTCAGTCAGCGCCGCAAAGAGCCGGCCCTTGGTTTCGCCTTCCACGCTGCGGCGCTTGCGGTTGGCCATGTGCTCGCGGACGCGGGTTTCCAGGTCGGCAAAGCTCTCATAGGCGCCGAGTTCTTTGGCAAAGTCGTCGTCCAGCTCGGGCAGGGTCCGCTTCTTGATGGCCTTCACTTCCACGTCGTAGGCCACGGTCTTGCCGGCCAGCTTGGCGTCGGCGTACTCGGCGGGATAGATCACTTCAGCCTTCAGCTCCTGGCCTAGCCTGGCGCCGCGCAGCACGGTCGAGAAAGCCTCCACCGTATCCTTGCCGCCGATCTCCACCAGCGTATCTTCGCCCGCAATCGGCGCTGCGTCGGCGTCGCCCTCAATCTGGCCTTTGTAGGTGATTTGCGCCCAGTCGCCGTCCGCCAGGGCGCGGTCTTCCTCGACCGGCTCAATGGTGGCGCGCGACTCGCGCAACTCCGCCAGTTCAAGCCGGAACTCTTCTTCGGTGATCTCCACCGGCGGCTTCTCCACGGTCACGCTCTGGTAGCCCTCGATGGAGAAAGCGGGGACGAACTCGAAGACCGCCTTCACGTGCAGTGGCGCGCCGTCCTCGACGGTCAACTCGGTCACCTGCGGCTGCCCCACGGGGGCCACGCCCAGGTCGCGCACCGCCTTGTTGAACCGTTCCGGCAGCAGGCCGTCGATCACTTCCTTGCGAATTTCGGTGGCGTAACGGCGCCTGATCACCGTTTCCGGCACCTTGCCGGCGCGGAAGCCGGGAATCTTGGCATGTTTCAGGTAATTGCGGACCACGTTGCCATAGGCCTTGGAGACCTCTTCGGCGGGAATGTCCAGCACCAACTCGCGGGTACAGTCCGGGTTCAGAATCGGGGCTCCCGCGGACGGGCTTTCGTCCGTGGGGTGGAGATCCGGGGCATGCTGGTGGTCATGGCCGTCATGCTCGTGGTCATGCTCGTGCCCATGCTCGTGTGTGTGGCCTTCGTGTCCGTGTTCGAGGCTGGTGTCGTGCGTGGCCTCGGCCGCGTCAGGTTGGGGGTTGCCTGCGAGGGTGTCGGTAGAACTCAACGTTTTGCCTTCCAGGCTCGCCGCGGCGAGCCGAACAAACTGCCACGCCGGACTCCCAACTGCCGTTCCGGGCTGCAAACTGCCACGAGCCACAAACAGGCGCTTTGGGCCGATTCGGGCTGCAAGCCGCCAAATCCAACTGCAAACCGCCGCCCTGGGCTGCCGAGGGAGGCGAAACCCAGCACCGTGTGGCCGGGGGAATCCCTCTTATCATGGTAAGAGGGTTTGCTGGAAGGGTCAAACCGGCGGGGGCAGTCTGGGCGCGGCAGAGCACCGCGGAAGGCACGTTACTGTTCAGTGACCTGGGGCTTACGAACGTAAGGGAGGAACCGGGGGTGGGCAGCGCCGCAATGGGCGTAGTGCTCCCGGGCTTCGTTCAGGCTGAGGGCGCCGTTCACGGTCAGGCGGACATCGGCGGCGTCCTCGTCCTCCTGGCCATCGTCCTCCCACCAGCAGACCGGGCACAACCCCAGGGCGCCGGGCGACTCCAGCGTCTTGTACCCGCAGCACGGGCAGCGAAAACGAACCTCCACCAAAGCCCCCATATGGAAATGGACGAGAACGCTGGCTTGCGGGTTTACTCGGCCGTGGAAAACAGGAACAAAGAATGGGGTTCCAGATTGGGCGGCGATTGCCGGGCCGCTCCGATTGCCGTACCGCTTTGGGATGTGATAAAACGGTTGGCCATGAAGCCAGAATCCGCGCTGATTTTCCTCCTCGTCATTGCCTGTGCTCTGCCGTGCAGTGCGCGTCACCCCGAGCAGGTCCCGAACAACACCGCCAAGCCGCTTCCCGTGGTGGATATTACGGACGAATCTTACATCACTGTCGCCCAACTCTATGTAATGCCAGGCGAAACCATGCTGCTTGATTCGACCGAAAAGCCGGCGGCGGGAGCCGGATATTACCAGGCGATGCCGGGAGAAGATTACCTTTTGCTGATTTCGTCGAAGTTTCAGCTTCCGCGGTTCGGGAAGGAACTTTGTCTTTGCGTGCTACACATGGACACGATCGGGTGGAATCGACAAGGCACGGTTACAACCATCACCGGGCTCCGGCCTTATCTTGAGACATCCTCAGGGACAAAGATTGCCATTGTTTCCGATGTGAAACACGTCAGGATCGCCAACGGCAAAGTGTATTTCAAACTTCAGGACCATGGATCGAGCGAATACTGGGTACTCACCCGATTCGGACAGGTTGCCGGTGTCGGAGGCCCATGGGGGTTCTGGGAGATGGCGCGATTCCTTCTCTTTAGCGTTCTGCCGCTCGTGCTGCTTGGCCTCTTCGCATTTTCGGTTGCCGGCGCGATTCGTCTATTGCGCGAGGACTGCCATCCTGAAAAATCCTTCATCGAACTGATGCGATTCAGCCTCATGCGCCTGCCGCTCTTGAGGAAGCTGAGCGGCAAGAGGGAGTTGGAAGAATAAAGATGGAGGCGTTTAGCGAACAGGCCGGAGCCTTCGCTCCGGCCTGCTTAACCTCTCCAATAAGGTAAGCCGAAACAGCTTTACGGCACAAACACATGCACCCGCACGTGCCACTTGGTGCTTTGTCCCGGCTTCAGCGTCACCATGCCGGTGCCGGTCGAGCCCCACTCCTTGCCGAAGGGGTCGCCGAAGTTGTATTGGTGCTCCACGGCCACGAAGTTCTTCGTGGGTGGCGCGTAGGCCTGGATGGTCTTGATCTCCGGCGAAAGCCCCTCGATGCTCACGCCGTAGCGCGCCGCCGGGTCAAGGACCTGGACCGTGGCAGCGTGATCCTTCCAATCGATGTGGCTCCAGTTGTCGTCGAAAAAGTTGGTTCCGAGCGGCGTGCCGCCGGCGCCGCGCAGGTCGAATTTGGTTCCCGTCACGGGCAGAATCTTGCCGGTGGGAAAGACATTGTCGTAGCCGTCCACCTCGGCCACGGTGGAGGCCGGAATGCGCACCCGGGCCTGCGCGCGGTCGCCGGAGGGCAGGTTGAAGTAAGGGTGCCAGGCAATAGCCATGGGCTCGTCTTCGCTGCCCACGTTGCGGGCCACAATCGAGGCATCAACGGCGTTGGCGGTTAGCGTGATGGTGACCACCAGGTCGGTCTTCGAGAGCCAGTGGCCGCCAAAGTCGCCTGCGCGGATGACGCCGGAGACCTCTTCGCCGCCGGGAACCTTGTCCACGCTGACCTCCTCGGTCTTGGCCTTGAGGATGAGCCCGTGCATGGCGTGGCGCTCGGCGCCGGGAAGTTTGCCGATGTGGTTGGCCGGCAGGGTAAGTGTGTGGCCCTGCCATTCAGTCGTCAGGGTCTTGCCGTCGGCCGAGAGCTTGCCGCGAATCCGGTTGGGGTAGGGAACCAGGAAGGCCGCGCCCAGGCGGTAACCGAAATTGCCAAAGTCGTCATCGTCCACATCGAGCATCTTGGCCGCGGTAGCCAGATCCGGCGAGGCCAGCACATCCACATTGCCCTTGCCGGGAAAGTTGGCGGTGATCTGCAGGACTTCCATGCCGCGGCCGGGCGCGAGAGTGATGCTGGTGAACTCGGGCTTGGTCGTGCTGGTGGCCGCGCGGCTGAGGGTGACGATCTTCTCGCCGCCAATCTCCGTGACGGCCTGGGCATGACCGATGAGAACGAGCGAGCCCGCCACAGCCGGCAAGGCAAGCGGGAGCAGGGCAAGTGTGCGAACAAAAACCTTCATCTCAATCCATCCCTTGGGGTGCAATCGGTTTCTCCGGAATCGGCTCCGGGCCGATTTCTTAGTGCGCCTGAAAGCGTATTCAGGAGGCGATGCCATTCTACGTCAAGGTGCCCCAGACAGGCTTGTCTCGCCGCAACCGGGCAGTGTCCTATTTATGCGTTGCCGATGTTTGGCGGGGATGTCCGGAATTGACCACCATTCCTGGCCCGACACCGGTAAAACATTTAAATGGCAACACTTTGTCATTCCCTGGATTTTGTTTGCCCTGCTTGCGGCGCGCAGCCTAAAGAAAAGTGTCAATTGATCGGCGGCGCTCCGCGTTTTGAATCTCACATCGAACGCAAGTATATCGCCAAAGATCACGTCCTGAAGCGGTCGTCCGCAAAGCCGCCGCCCGCAAAGAAACCGCCCAAACGGTGACCAACGAGCGCCATTCACGCACGAAAGCCCCTCGTTTCCGAGAGGCTTCGTGTAGGCCGAGAAAGGGGTAGCGTGTATTGACGCTACGCCGCAATGATCCCGCTGTCAATCGGTGAAGGCGTCTGCCAGTGCCCCTCGCTCCGCAATTTTTTGATAGACTGTTGCGTGTACTCAGCGGGAGTAGTTCAGTGGCAGAACGTCAGCTTCCCAAGCTGAATGTCGCCGGTTCGATCCCGGTCTCCCGCTCCACCTTTCCCCACTCGCCTTTCGCCTTCCCGCGCTGCCTCAGCCTTTTTTGGTTCGCCTTTATTGGCTTTCCTGGATCTTTACAACGAAGTAGGTGACGGATTCGCTCTCCGCCACCAGCATCTGGTGAGGCACGCAGGCGGGAATGTGAACCACGTCGCCCCTCCTGAGCTCCTGGCTGGTTCCGCCCTTCACGGATGCGCCGCGAATCTCGCCGGGAGCGGTCGTTGTGGGATCGACGAGTTCGCCTCCGGTGGTCAGCGTCGCGTGGCCGTCGAGAATGTAGAAGAGGTCGGCGAAGTTTTGATGCAGTTCGCCGCCGCCGCTCCGGCTGCGAAAGGCAAGCATGGTGAAATGCTGCGGATACTCCTTCAGCGTCTCGCTGGCCGAGCCGTCTCCTTGCCTGGCCAGCTTGCGCAGGTACGCCGCCCGCTCCAGCAGGATGGCCGGGGACCAGTGATCTACTGGATTACGGCGGCGGGCTTGCGGGCTTGCCGCCTCCGGAATCACTTCCTTCTCCGCCGGCAGCAGTTCCTTCAATATTTCCTTCGATAACCTGTCCATCTCTTCCTCAGTTTAAGGCCAGATGCCGGCCACCACCAATCACCGTAAATCCGCCAGGAGCCGTGCCCGTTTGAAGATGTCGAGAAACATGGGCCGCGTCAGCTTGCCGGTGTTGGTGTTCTGCAACGACGGATGATAGCTTGCGATCACGGCGAGCCCGCCCGGCAGCGCATACTCCGCGCCGTGGCGGAAGCTGAATCCAGCGCGCCCCCGCAGCTGCCCTGCCAGCTTGCCGCCGCGCACCGCGTGGCCCAGAAAGCCGTCAAACGCGATCTTGCCCAGGCAAACCACCACGCGCAGGTTGCCGAGTAGGCTGATCTCTTCGTCGAGCCAAGGCGCGCAGTTGCGCTGCTCCTCGGGCGTGGGCTTGTTGGCCGGCGGAGCGCAGCGGACCACGGCGCCGATCCACAGGCCGGTCAACTGCATACCGTCGTCGCGGGAGACCGCCTTCGGCTGCGAGGCAAAGCCAGCTTCATGGAGCACCGGATAGAGAAAATCCCCCGACCCGTCCCCGGTAAACATCCGCCCGGTGCGGTTGGACCCGTGCGCTCCCGGAGCCAGTCCCAGCGCCAGTACCCGCGCCAGCGGATCGCCAAACGAAGGCACAGGTTTGCCCCAGTACTCCCAATCCGCGTAGGCGCGCCGCCGTACGCGCGCCACCTCGGCGCAGTGCTCGCGCAGCCGCGTGCACCGGTCGCAGGCAACGATGCGGGCATTCAGGGCATCCAGCGGGGAAGGGCGGATAGGCATGATGAAATTCTAGAGCCTCGCCTTGCCGATGCGCGGCATGAGCGCAATGCCTGTGCCATACTGTGTTTGCCTTCGCGGTTCGGGGAGGATGGAGCAAGTTTGCGATGTCCGCCGCGCCCAACCCGGAGTTTTTGCGCCGCGCCATTGCGCTAGCCACTCAGAATGTGGCCACTGGCGCAGGCGGGCCGTTTGCGGCCCTGATCGTGCGCGGCGGCGCGATCGTCGCCGAGGCCGTCAACACGGTGACCGCGGGCCACGACCCCACCGCGCACGCCGAAGTGAACGCCATCCGCGCGGCTTGCAAGGCGCTGGGCACATTCACGCTGGCCGGCTGCGAACTCTACGCCAGTTGCCAGCCCTGCCCCATGTGCCTGGCCGCGGCCTACTGGGCGCGGATCGGCGCCATCTATTACGGCTGCTCGGCTGCCGATGCGGCCCACGCCGGCTTCGACGACGCCTTTCTCTACGAGGAGTTTCGCAAGGACCAGTCCGCCCGCTCGCTGCCCGCCACGCAACTGCTCGGCGAGGAAGCCTGGGCCAGCTTTGCCGCCTGGATCGCCTCGGCAAACAAGATCGAGTACTGAAGCGCATCTGGCGCTGCCGCCAAGCGCACGACTATACTGCAAGCCATGCAAGTTCTTCGGATTACTCTGCTCCTGGCCGCCTCGGCTTTCGCTGCCGCCCAATCCCCGCCGCCTCCGCCCTGGAAGATGCAGGAGTCAGGCACCACTGCCGGTTTGCGCGGCATTGACTCGGTCGATGGCACGGTAGCCTGGGCCAGCGGGACGGGCGGAACGGTGCTCAAGACCATCGACGGCGGCGCGCATTGGACGAAGTGCACCATTCCCGACGCAGCCAAGGACGGTGCAACGCTGGACTTTCGCGGCGTGCAGGCGTGGGATGCGACGACGGCTATTGTGATGGCCAGCGGGAAAGGAAAACTATCGCGCCTCTACAAGACCAAAGATGGCTGTAAGACATGGAAACTCATCTTCACGAACCCCGATAAAGATGGATTTTGGGATGCACTCCACTTTGATGATGAGGGGAATCGTAGGAGTATTTGGAGTAACGGTTGGCTTCTTGGAGATCCAGTAAAGGGGGTGTTCACACTTTTCTATACCAACAACTTGGGAAAGGATTGGTACAGACAGAGTAATAAAGGTTTGCGTGTGAAACAAGGTAATCAGGGAGCTTTCGCTGCAAGTAACTCATCTCTATTCTCGGACGGTATTTTAGTAGCGTTTGGAACAGGCGGTACAGGTGGCTCTTTTGTGAATTCAGGTAGGAAAATGTATATATGTGTAGATGATTGTTCACCGAAAGATATGGGATTCTTTGGCGATCAACATAAATGGAATTGGCAGCCGGTTCAACTTGGGCAAAATACAGATTCATCCGGCGTCTTCTCGATAAAAGCACGAATTAGTCGACCTGATGCACTTGGTTACAGTGTTGGTAACACAGAATACATCGCTGTTGGTGGTGACTATACGAAACCCAACGACTCCACAGGAACAGCCGCCTGGTCCTCGGACGGTAGTCAACACTGGACCGCCTCTACCACCCCGCCCCACGGCTTCCGCTCCTCCGTGCAATGGAGTGAGGCCCTCAAAGTCTGGATCACCGTAGGAACCAACGGCTCCGACATCAGCCGCGACGACGGCAAGATCTGGCAGCCCCTCGACGACGGCAACTGGAACGCGCTCTCGCTGCCCTTCGCCGTCGGCCCCAACGGCCGCATCGCCCGCCTGAACGCCGCTGCTCTCCCGGCCGGCTCCAATCTGCCTGCACCGGCTGCGGAAAAGCAATTCTGAGCCAGGAGTCACTCTGTTTTGAAAGGGCGCGGCTTCAGCCGCGCCGCTAGCGCGCAAAATGAAACTGCGGCTTTAGCCGCCGAGGGAATGCAAATTGTTCAAAAACCATTCCCTCAGGGGCTAAAGCCCGATCTTCCATAAGGTCATTTGCGGCACGGCTAAAGCCGTGCCCTTTCAAAACACCTGGACTTCCATTGAATGTGAAGCCGCGCCCTTTCAAAGCACTGGTCTTCCTGGGGTGCTGAACCGGCCAGCATTACCAACGGAACGCCAATCGGAACAGAATCCGCCCCCGTCACGGTAAAATAGAGCCAACCGGATGATGCAATCCTCTCCAGCGGCTGTCGGCCAGGCGACCTGCTCCACGCGGGACCTGGAGTTGCGGGCGGAGGGGCAGATCCAGACCCAGGCCCATATCCAGGCCAGCCAAGCTCCCATCATCCAGGTCAGCGGCCTCGAAAAGACCTACCAGACCGCCCGCGGCGCCCTCAACCTCTTTGCGGGCCTCAACCTACAGGTCGAGCCCGGCGAGATGGTGGCCATCGTGGGCCAGTCCGGCGCGGGAAAAAGCACACTTTTGCACATTCTGGGCGCGCTTGATGCGCCCTCGGCGGGAACTGTATACTGCGCCTCAATCGATGTGGCCCATCTCTCCCCACGCGAGGCCGCGGCCTTTCGCAATCGGGAGATCGGTTACGTATGGCAGTTCCATTACCTGCTGCCGGAGTTTACGGCGCTGGAAAACGTGGCCATGCCGCTGCTTGCGCGCGGCACACAACGGCGGGAGGCGCTCGCAGTGGCGGCAAACTGGCTCAGGGAGGTTGGTTTGGAGGATCGCGGCGGCCATCGGCCCGGCGAACTCTCCGGAGGCGAGCAGCAGCGCGTGGCGCTGGCCCGCGCGCTGGTCAACAACCCTCGGCTGCTGTTGGCCGACGAACCCACAGGCGACCTAGACGAGACCACCGCCGGCCGTGTCTTCGACTTGATTGAACGTTTGCACGCCACCCACGGTCTGACATCGATTTTGGTAACCCACAACCCGGACCTGGCCGCGCGATGTACGCGGGTCTTGCGCCTTGAAAGCGGTAGACTAGCGGGTGGACGGCCGGCCCCGCCGGCAACCACTTCCCAAACAGGATCGCAAGCCGGAAGCCTATGACGGATAATGCACCATTTCGGTGGTTTTTGAGTCTTAATAAGTAGGCAGTCTGGAAACGGATGTGTTCTCATCCCAACCAGGTTGCCAGGGCGGGATGGAAGTTCCTCTGCGGCACGTTTGCCGGGGACGATGGAGCGGCAGTCAAGCTCTGAAACCATCCCAAAGGGCTGTTCGGGGGCGAAAGTTGTATTTCCAAAGGAGCCTCCGGCGGCGTAGTTTAAGAGAGGCGCACGCGGGTTGGGCTGAAGCCGGGGTAAACCGGACAGCCGCTCCAGCCGATAGCCTGCATCAAGGGGGAACACATGTTCGAACGCTATACGGAGAAGGCACGTCGCGTGATCTTCTTCGCGCGGTATGAGGCCAGCCAGTTCGGCTCGCCCTATATCGAGACCGAGCACCTGCTGCTCGGCCTGCTGCGCGAGGACAAGCCGTTGAGCAACCGTTTCCTGCGCTCCCACACCTCGGTGGAGTCGATCCGCAAGCAGATTGAGGCGCACACCACCATCCGCGAAAAGGTTTCCACCTCCGTGGACCTGCCGCTTTCCAATGAGTGCAAGCGCGTCCTGGCCTATGCGGCGGAGGAAGCCGAACGCCTCGGCCACAAGCACATTGGCACCGAACACCTGCTCCTCGGCATCTTGCGCGAGGAGAAATGCTTCGCCTCGGAGATCCTCCAGGAGCGCGGCCTCAAGCTAGCGCAGATTCGCGACGAACTGGGCCGCGTCACCCAGGAAAAAGTCCCGCCGCAGCAGCGCCAGCGCGAGTCCAGCCTGCTGGCCGAGTTCAGCCGCGACCTCACCCAGGCCGCCATGGACGGCCAGCTCGATCCCCTCGTCGGCCGCGATGGCGAACTTGAGCGCGTCATCCAGATTCTCTGCCGCCGCACCAAGAACAA
>PMYL01000037.1 GCA_003170825.1 Acidobacteriaceae bacterium | reverse complement strand
CCTCCTGAAACTTCACAACTAGGAACTTGTTGAAAAACTCTGGTTTTGTATCAGGGCACGACTTTAGTCGTGCCGTAAATGGCGCAAAATCAACGCGGGCTTTAGCCCCTGAGGTCGAAACTCACTGCTCAGGGTTACTATTTCAACAAGTTCCTAGAGCGGTTTTCCAATCAAGGAGATCTCGTCGTGGATCGATTCACCGGAGTGCTGGGGATTCTGGCCGTGCTTCTCGCAGCCTGGCTCGGCTCCACCGACCGCAGACGCATCCGCTGGCGCACCGTCGCCTGGGGACTGGGCCTGCAGCTTCTCTTCGCCTTTCTGGTCCTCCGCTTCGACTACGGTCAACGCGCCATGTCCTGGGCCGGCGGCGTGGTCAATGCCACGCTCGCCTCCACCTTCGCCGGCACCAAGGTTCTGTTCGGCGCACTGGGCACACCCAACAGTTCGCTCGGCTCCATCTTCGCCTTCCAAGTGCTGCCCACCATCATCTTCATCTCCGCCTTCTTCGCACTCCTTTATCACATCGGCCTCATGCAGATCGTCATCCGCGGCCTGGCCTGGATCATGCTCAAAACCATGCGCATCTCCGGCGCGGAAAGCATGAATGTAGCCGCCAGCATCTTTATGGGCCAGACCGAAGCCCCGCTCACCATCCGCCCCTTTCTCGCCAAGGCCACGCGCAGCGAGCTGATGACCATCATGACCAGCGGCATGGCCCACGTCTCCGGCGGCATCATGGCCATGTACATCGCCCAGGGCGTGGCGCCCCAACACCTGCTGGCCGCCGTCATTATGACCTCGCCCGGAACCATCCTGGTAGCCAAGATGCTGGTCCCCGAAACCCAAGTCCCCGCCACCGAAGGCCGCGTCGTCATCCCCAAAGACGAACTGCACAAAGACGAGAACCTGATCGGCGCCATTGCCCGCGGCGCCATCGACGGCGGCAAGATGGCCTTCAACGTAGCCATCATGCTCGTCGCCTTCCTGGCGCTCGTCGCGCTGCTCGACAGCCTGCTCGGCTGGACGCACGGGCTCAACTACATGCACTGGGTTCCCGGCAGCCTGGGCCAGATTCTGGGCTTCATCTTCGCGCCTGTAGCCTGGTTGATCGGCGTTCCCTGGCACGACTGCGGAGCCATCGGCAACCTGCTCGGCACCCGCATGGCCCTCAACGAAGTCATCGCCTACATCTCGCTGGGCGCGCAAAAGGCCGCGCTCGCCCCGCGCTCCTTCATCATCGCCACCTTTGCCCTGTGCGGATTCGCCAACCTCAGCTCCATCGGCATCCAGATCGGCGGCATCGGCGCTCTGGTCCCCGAGCGCCGCAACGACCTGGCCAAACTCGGCTTCCGCGCCATGCTCGCCGGAACCATGGCCAACCTGATCTCGGCGTCGATTGCCGGGATGTTTTTGGGGTAGTCTGCTGTCCTCTTTTCTTTTAAACCCCGTCATCCTGAGCGGAGGTCGCCGCGGCGACCGAAGTCGAAGGACCTGCGGTTGCTTTTGCCTTTGCTGTTCTCGGTTTCAACTCAAGAGGGCCGGATCAATAATGTCCGCCCCTGTAGAATCTTGAAAGCGCACCGTCAGGCTGAAAGAATGACCTACTTCGACCAAGTCACTGAAGCCGCTGCCTTCCTCCGCGCCGAGCTCGGCCCGCTCACCCCCCGCATCGGAATCGTCCTCGGCTCCGGCTTGGGCGCAGTCGCCGACGCCATCCCCGCCCCAACCATCGTCCCCTACGCCCAAATTCCCCACTTCCCCCAATCCACCGTCGAAGGCCACTCCGGCCGCATCGTGGCCGGCCTGCTCAACGGGGTCCCCGTCGTCATCCTGCAAGGCCGCGTCCATTTCTACGAAGGCTATTCGCCGCGGCAAGTCACGTTTCCGATGCGCGTGCTGGGCGCGCTCGGCCTCCGCGCCGTCGTCCTCACCAACGCCGCCGGAGGCATCGCCGAAAACTATCAAATAGGTCAGCTTGTCGCCCTCCGTGATCACATCAACCTCATGGGCTTCAACCCCCTCGCCGGTCCCAATGAACCCCGTTTCGGCTTCCAACCCGGCTCCGGCCTTCGCTTTATAGACATGACCGAGGCCTACTCCAAACGCCTGCGCGCCCTGGCCCGTGAAGCCGCTGCCGCCGAAGGCTTCCCGCTCGAAGAGGGCGTCTACCTCGCCGTCTCCGGTCCCAGCTTTGAAACCCCCGCCGAAATCCGCGCCTTCCGGGCTCTCGGCGCAACCCTGGTCGGCATGTCCACCGTCCCGGAAACCATCGTCGCCCGCCACATGGGCATCGAAGTCCTCGGCATCTCCTGCGTCACCAACCTCGCCGCCGGCCTGGGCTTGAAGCCGCTCAGCCACGAGGAGGTCTGCGAGACCGGCCGCCAGGTTGAACACCGTATCGCCCGCCTCTTCGAGCGCCTGATCCCCTCAATCGCCGCCCCGCTGGCTGGCGCCAAGTAGGATTCCCGAATTGAAAACACTAACTTTCTGCTGCCTATTTTGGTCCCTTTACCAAAGTTTCATGGCACAGTGATCTGTTTGCTGCATCTTTATCGATATGGTTGGGGCACCATCGATAGGGTAAGGGCAATGGACGGCACATCTTTAAACTCGATGAAGTGGACGGCGCCCATCTGGCTGCGCCAGGGCATCACGCCCGGCCGCCTCGCGCTCACCCTTGCGCTCGGATTCGCCATCGGCTGCATTCCGGTGCTGGGCATTCCCACCCTCATCTGCGCTGCCCTGGCGCTGGCCCTCCGGCTCAATCTGCCCGCCATTCAGGTGGCAAACTATGCCGCCATGCCGCTGCAGCTCCTGCTCATTGTGCCCTTCGTCCGGCTGGGCGGATGGCTCTTTGACGTCGGCCCCATTCACGCCGCGCACGTTGCCGCGCTGCTGCACACCTCGCCCGCCGACCTGCTTTCGCAGTTAGCCGGCCTCTTCGGCCACGCATTGCTGGCTTGGCTGTTGATCGCCGTTCCCTTCGTCGTGCTGCTCACCTTCGCGCTCACCATGCTGCTGCGCCATCTTCCCGCTCTGGTCCCCGCCGAAGCCGCCGCCTGAGCGAACTTACTTTCCGGCGTAAGGATCGGGCGCCCGTTTCGCGCTCTCCAGCCATGCGGTATAAATCATGTCCCGCAGCATGGATGCTCCGGCGGCCAGCCGTTCGGCGGTAAACTCCCGCGACTCGGCCGTTCCCGCTCCCACAAACCCTCCCGCCTTCTCCAGTTGGTAGACCCTTTCAACATACGTTGCCGTGTGGCGCAGGTAGGCCACATAGCTCAAGAAGATGTCGCCGTCGATGGCCTTGGGCGCCGTCATCCTGGCCCGCACCTCGGGCTCATGCAGATTCGCGGCCACAAACGGCCCCTCGAACTGCCAGTGAATCTGGTGGCCGGTCGTATAGCCCTTGGGATTCGGTCCCACCCAGCCGTTGTACTTGTCCGTCGTGTGCAGCGGCTGCGAGCCGTCGCCCACGTAGTGGCCCAGCCAGCCTGCATAGAACAGCGCAGCCGCTTCCACGCCGCGCGTGTCTTTTCCGGCAGCCTGCAGGCTGCGGTACTCGCGCAGCGCCGCCTTCAGCCGCTCCCACACCTCGGTCGCCTCCCACGGCTGCAAGCCGATCTTCTCCGGCCGTTGCCCTGCGGCAAAGACCTTGGCCTCGAAGTCCAGGCGGCGGCGCGGCAAGGGGCCCAGCGCGTCGGCCGGTTCCAGATCGATGAAGTGCTCCGGCGCCTGCGCCGCATTCAGCTCCGGCTCGGCGGGTGAGCGCCAGCGATCCGGCTCGGGGCCCAGGTACTCGATCTCGTGTACCGCCGCCTCCGAGCGCAAAAAAGCGGGCACATCGGCGGGCAGTGTGCTGGCCGCAAGCCGGTTGATCAGGCGATGGCCTTCATTGCCCCATGCGCCGGCGGCCGGCGGTTGAGCGAGAACGCAAACCAGCCCGGCCGCGGCCAGGGCTGCGTGAACTGGACGGCACGGCAAAGATGCACGCAACATGGAGCCAGTATACGATTGCCTCCGGGGAGCGCTGGTTGAATATCCGGTAAAGCCAGATCCACGCGCTAACTTCTTTATTTTATAGAATTTGCCGGTACCAACTCAGATGATCGCAGCGAAAATGCTTTCTCTGTTCTGTACGAGTCCGCGTTCCACATCATTGCGGCATGCTAACGTTAGTCGCGTTGATAAAGCGTAGGTAAAGCGAAGAATTCATTCCGCTTCTCACCGGGAATGTCCTCGTTCTTTCGCATCAAGCTATACTCTTTTCTTTAGTACTCTTTCTTTAGTACTCTTTCTTTAGTACTCTTTCTTTAGTACTCTTTCTTTAGACTGCATGATAGAGATTCTCGCGGAACTCACCGGAATTTGCACTCGGCATCTCCGGCTTGAGCGCCGCCTGCGCCGGCAGCTCCGGTGTTTCCTCGGGAGGAACACTGTTTCGATTTGCGTAGAGAGTTTGAAATCAATCGCTTATACTACCTGCAAATCGCCCTGGGACGGACGTTTGTTGTTCCAAGGGCTGGGGAAATCGTTTATTTTTGAACGGTAGCCGCTTTCCGATGCCGCAAGTCGCAAGTCGCGCGCAACGACCGGCGCATTGGGCAACCACTCGGGGGGAACCATGCAGGACCGGGCCAACCAGGAAACCTCGACCGGAAAAAGGCAAGCCAAGCCTGTGGGCCGGAGCGTTCGGTCCCTGATCTGGCCCACCGCGATGGGCATCCTCGTCGGGCTGCTTGCGGGAGCCGTTGCGCAGGGCCTTGCTGCCGGCCCCCGGTCCCAGGCATTCCTGAATTTTGCCGGCGGAGTTGCCGGGGTCGGGGCCGCCGCCCTTGCTCTTCGCCTGCTGTTCCGCATTTCCCCTGACCCAGAAGCCCAGGCCGAGACGCTGAAAGAACTGCTCGACTCGACCGGCCCCATGGTGATGGCCGCTGGCCTCGATGGCCGCTTCACCTATCTGAACCCTGCCGCTGAACGGCTTCTGGGCTACCATGCCTCAGAACTGCTGAACATGTCGGACGCCGGCCAGATCTTGCCCCCCGGCGAGGGGGAACGCCTGGTTTCGGAGATGCAAAAGCTGTGCGGCGTCTCCATGCCGTCGGATATGTCTCCAGACATCCGCCTGGCGGCCTATGTGAGCTGCATTCGTGCTCTTCCTCCCAGCCAGGTACCCGGCTTCTACACCCACTTGCGCCACAAGAATGGCTCGCTCATCCCCGTTGCGCTCCACATCTCCACCCTTCGCGATGGCGATGGCGAGCTCATCGGGTTGGTGGCGGTGGCGCTGGATCAGACTTCCGTCGTGAGCCAGGAGCAGACGCTGCACGAGTCCCAGGAGCGGTATCTCGACCTCTTCGAGCACTCCACCGAGATGATTGCGACCCTCAGTCCGGCTGGTCGGTTTCTCTATGCCAATCCCGCATGGAAGCGATGCTTCGGCAAGGACAATGCCGCGCTCCTGGCTCTTGATTCGTTTGAAGAGCTTTTTGAACCTGATGGCCGAGGCGAGCCGGGCGCGCTCTTCCGCCGCGCCCTGGATGGCGAGGTGGTTGACCGCGCGCCGCTGCGCCACCACACATCCGACGGCCGCGTGTTGGAGTTGGAGCTGAGCCTGAGCCAGCGCCAAAAGGGCGGCAATCCAGTGGCGCTGCGATGCCTGCTCCGCGACGTGACCCTGCAGATGCAACGCGAGCACCGCCTGGCCCTGCAACTGGTAGTCAGCCAGATCGTCGGGGAAAACGCCTCCCCGGAAGTCGCGACCGGGCGCATTTTTGAGGCCCTCTGCGTCTCCCAGGGCTGGGACGTGGCCTTCAAATGGGAGGTCAACGCCAAGCAGAACCGGCTCGAATTCTGCACCGCATGGTGCGCTCCGGGCCGGCACGCGGAGACCCTCATTCAAGAGAGCATGGAGCTCACGCTGGCCAGCGGCATCGAGCTGCCGGGACGGGCTTGGCAGGATGGCCGCTCCGTCTGGATCGCCGACCTGGCTTCTATGCCCCTCAGTCCGCGCGTCCAGGATGCCCTGCGCCAGGAGATGCTCTCCGGCTGGGCGGTGCCCGTCCGTGTAGGCAACAAGGTGCTGGCTGTCCTCGAATTCTATTGCCATTTCTGTCTTCGCGAAGACCGTGAGGCCTTGGCGGCCGTGGAGACGGTGGCCGCCTCGCTGGGACAGATGCTGGCGCGCTCTCAGGAACAGGGCTGGGCCGAGGAGCTCTACCGCCAACAGGAGATCCTGCTCGACTCGGTCGCCGACGGCATCTGCGGCGTGGACCGCCACGGCCTGGTCAGCTTTGCCAACCCTGCCGCCGCCCGTCTGCTGGGCGCCGCGGCCTCCAGCCTCACCGGCAAGTCGGTCCATGAACTGCTGCACGGCTCCGCGGCGTCTAACCAACAGTGCGGGGAGGATTGCGCCCTCCGGCACTCCACCGGCCACCAGATGACCGCGGCTGGAGAGGACACCATCTTTCGCGCCGGCGGCACTTCCTTCCCGGCCGAATACGCCCTCACCCCCATCCTCGATCGCGGCCGCTTTTCCGGTTCCGTGCTCAGCTTTCGCGACATCAGCCAGCGCTATGCGCTCGACCGCCTCAAGGACGAATTCATCTCCACCGTCAGCCACGAGTTGCGCACCCCGCTCACCTCCATCCGCGGAGCCCTCGGACTGCTCTCCTCCGGCATCCTCGGCGACATGAGCGACAAGGCCGCCAACCTGCTCCGCATCGCCCTCACCAACTCTGACCGCCTGGTCCGCCTCATCAACGACATCCTCGACCTGGAGCGCGTCCAGAGCGGCCGCGAACCCCTCGCCTTCCGCTCCGTCCAGTTGGCGGAGATCGTCCGCCAGGCCATCGATGGCATGCAGCCGGTGGCCGAGGCTGCCGGCGTCCAGCTCATCCACGACACTACCCAGGTGGAGATCGCCGCCGACCCCGACCGCCTCCTCCAGGTGCTCACCAACCTGCTCTCCAACGCCGTAAAGTTCTCTCCCCCCAACTCCGTCATCTCCGTCATGCTGCGCCCCGGCGTCACCGGCGTCATCCTCTCCGTCATCGACCAGGGCCGCGGCATTCCCGCCGACAAGCTGGAGGCTATCTTCGGCCGCTTCCAGCAGGTGGACGCCTCGGACTCCCGCCAGAAGGGCGGCAGCGGCCTGGGCCTGGCCATTTGCCGCACCATCGTTCTGCAACACTCCGGCCGCATCTGGGCGGAACGCAATCCCGTTCACGGCTCCACCTTCCGCGTCTTCCTGCCCTACCGGCCGGTTCCTGGCGAGACGCCGGGAGAGGGATCCCTCAGCGAGCCCGGCCAGGGCACTGTCCTGCTTGCCGACGCCAACGAGGCAACGCGCCCGGAGATCGCCGCACAGTTGACCCGCCACGGTTACCACGTGGTCCAGACAGCTACCGTCGAGCAAACCCTGGCCGCGGCCCATAAAGGCGTCCAGGCCATCCTGCTCGATACCGCCCTCGACGGCATCAACGGCTGGGAGATTCTGCCCCTCCTGCGCCGCCTCGACCCCGAGGCCGGAACCCCCGTCGTTCTGCTCAGCGTTGACAACCTGCAAATACCGGCAGACCTGCCCGCCCACGCCCAGGGACGGGTCGAAAAGCCGCTCAATGAAGATGCCTTGCTGGGCGAGTTGGCCCGCGTGCTCTGCGGACCCGGAGAAAAAGCCCGCATCCTCATCGTCGAGGACGATGTGGACCTGGCCCGCGTCATCGGCGATCTCTTTTCCCGCGACACCATCCGCGACACGATACAGGTCCAGTTGGCCCACTCCCTCCAGGCCGCGCTGGACGCATGTCTTGACTTCAAACCCCAACTCCTCGTGCTGGACATCGGCCTCCCCGACGGCGACGGCTTCAACCTGGTCGACTGGCTCCGCCGGCACGAAAACCTCGCCCGTCTGCCCCTGGTGGTCTACTCCGGCCGCGAGTTCTCCCCGGCCGAACGCAGCCAGCTTACCCTCGGGCCCACCCACTTCCTTGCCAAAGCCCGCGTACAACCCCAGCAACTCGAGGCCCTGGTCTTGACGATGTTGCGCAGTTCGCGTCAGATGGAAGAAGCTTCACCCGCGTAATCGACTGTTCCCAATCCCTGATTGGGCCGGCTTGCTGAACCGAGGTGATTCCGCCGTGTCCCGCCGCATCCTGATCATTGACGACGAAGCGGACATCCGCGAGGTTGTCGCGCTCAGCCTTGAGACCGTGGCTGACTGGGAGGTCGTGACGGCCAGCTCCGGCGCACAGGGCCTGGCCAGCGCCATCGAGCACCAGCCCGACGCCATTCTCCTCGACGTCATGATGCCCGGCATGGACGGCCCCACTACCTTCCGCGAGCTGCGCAACAATCCCGCCACCGCCCGCATCCCCGTCCTGCTGCTCACCGCCAAGGTGCAAAGCACCGACCAGAAGCGCTTCGCCGACCTCGGCGTCGAGGCCGTGCTCTTCAAGCCCTTTGACCCTCTCACGCTCTCCGAACAGATCGCCGCCGCGCTGGGCTGGGGCGAATGTCCGGAACCGAATCCCGGAAACCCATGACAGACCCCGCCGGCCAGCCCGCTCTCACTGAAGCCCTTGGCCGCCTATGGGTCCAGTTCCTGCCGCAGATGGAAGAACGGGTCGCCATCCTGGAATCCGCCGCCGCCGCCCTCGCCGCCAACCAGCTTTCCATCGAACAGCACCAGGCCGCCCACGCCGCCGCCCACAAGCTGGCCGGCGTGCTCGGAACCTTCGGCCTGACCAAAGGCACCATCCTCGCCCGCGAAGCTGAGACCCTCTGCTCCGCCGAACCCGGGCCCGGCTCCGCCGTCGCCGCGCGGCTCGCCCAGATCGCCGCCCAATTGCACGCCATCGTCCAGAACCGCAAGTAACCCCACCAATTACACTTGCATTGCAATGACCCCGCCGGACCCATTTGCGCCCCAGCTCGGCCTCACCTTTGAGGAGACCCGGCCCACCCGCCGCATCTGGCCCGTCCGCGAGCTGGTCGCCCAGGTCCGCGAACTCGTCGAGCAGCAGTACGGCGACGTCTGGGTCGAGGGCGAAATCTCCAACTTTCGCCCCGCGCCCTCCGGCCACCTCTACTTCACCCTCAAAGACTCCGACGCGCAGCTCCCCATCGTCCTCTTCCGCCGCCAGGCCATGCTCCTCCGCTTCCGCCCCGAAGACGGCCTCCACGTCCTGGTCCGCGGCCGCGTCAGCGTCTACGAGCAGCGCGGCCAGATGCAACTGGTGGCCGAAACTATGGAGCCCGTGGGCGCCGGTTCGCTCCAACTCGCCTTCGAGCAGCTCAAAGAACGCCTCAAAGCCGAAGGCCTCTTCGACGCCGCCCGCAAGCGCCCGCTGCCGGCCTTTCCGCGCACCGTCGGCATCGTCACCTCGCCCACCGGCGCCGTCATCCGCGACTTCCTTAACATCGTCGCCCGCCGCCACTCCGGCCTCAGCGTGTTGCTCTTCCCCGTCTCCGTCCAGGGCGACTCAGCCCCCGCTGAAATCGAATCCGCCCTCGCCCAGCTCAACGCAGCCAGTCTCGCCGATTCAAGCCTCGTCGACGTCATCGTCCTCGCCCGCGGCGGCGGATCGCTGGAAGACCTGGCCGCCTTCAACAGCGAGCGAGTAGCCCGCGCCATCGCCGCCTCACGCCTCCCCGTCGTCTCCGCCATCGGCCACGAAACCGACTTCACCATCGCCGACTTCGCCGCCGACCTCCGCGCTCCCACCCCTTCCGCCGCAGCCGAGCTCATCACTGAAGCCCAGCACAAGATCGCCGAGCATCTCGCCACCCAATTTAATCGTCTTGCCCGCGCCGCCCGATTCCAGCTCCTCGGAGCCCGCCAGCGCCTCACCCGCTCCGCCGCGGCGGACCGCGCCGAGTCCCGCGTCTCCATGCTTCTGCACCGCCTCGCCCAGCGCCTCGACGACTTCTCCTTTCGCCTTGAAGCCGCCCTCGCCAGCCAACTCCGCTACCACCAGCGCAGCGTCGCCGATCTCACCGCCGCCGTCCTCCGCCACGATCCCCGCCAGCGTCTCGCCCAGGCCCGCGAGCGCCTCGCCGCCTGCCGCGCCCGCCTCGAGCGCTCTCTGGAACGCCTGCTCCACGCCTCCGCGTCCACCCTCAGTTCCCTCGACGCGCGCCTCCACTCGCTCTCGCCTCTCGCCGTCCTCGACCGCGGCTACGCCCTGGTCCTCACCGCCGAAGGCACCGTAATCCGCTCCACCGCCCAGCTAGCCCCCGGCGACCAGCTCACCACCCGCCTCGCCGACGGCGCATTCACCAGCCGCGTCGAATCCACTCAATCTGCCGCTGCAAATTCCGGCCAGAATAAAAGGAAGAGGAAACAAGGAATGCCGGCCGAATAGGCGAACTCGCCAACTTGCCAACCCGCGAAGCGGAGCCAACTCGCTGCTTCTTTTTTATTCGCGGCCTTCAACCCGCATTCACGAAATGAGCCTATGACCATTGCAACCGCGCGCAAACTCTTCGGCACCGACGGCATTCGCGCCGTCGCCGGCGAACCTCCTCTCGACCCAACCACCATCTTCGCCACCGGCCTCGCCCTCGCCCACTCCCTGCGCAGCGAAACCGTCGCAAGGCCCACCGTCCTCCTCGGCCGCGACACCCGCGAGTCCAGCCCCTGGATCGCCGCCACGCTCGCCGCCGGTCTCCGCAAAGCCGGCGCGCGCGTTGCAAGCGCCGGCATCGTGCCCACCCCAGCCGTCGCCTTTCTCGCCCGCGCCCACGGCTTCCACGCCGGCGTCGTCATCTCCGCCTCCCACAATCCCTGGCGCGACAACGGCATCAAGCTCTTCGGCGCCGACGGCTTCAAGCTCCCCGATGCCGTCGAACTCGCCATGGAAAAAGAAATCCTCCATCACGCCGCTTCCATCCACGCCGCGCCCGATCCCGCCCGTCTCCCGCCCGTCGAAGACGACCCCGCTCTCCAGGACGGCTACATCCGGTTCCTCATCGACTCCGTCCCCGGCCTCTCGCTCTCCGGCCTGCGCATCGTCGTAGACTGCGCCAACGGAGCCGCCGCCGCCGTCGCCCCCGAGCTCTTCCGCCGCCTCAACGCCGATCTTGCCGCCAACGTCACCCTCCTCAACATCGCCCCCGACGGCCGCAACATCAACTTGAACTGCGGCGCTCTTCACCCCGCCTTCGTAGCCGCCGAAGTCGCGGCGCGCTCTGCAAATCTCGGCCTCACCTTCGACGGCGACGCCGACCGCTGCATGTTGGCCGGCGCCCACAACAACGTCATCAACGGCGACGCCATTCTCCTCATGGCCGCCCGCGACCTCCAGGCCCGCGGCCTGCTCACCGGCGATTTGGTCGTCGCCACCACCATGTCCAACATGGGCCTTGAAGCCGCCCTCAAGCGCAGCGGCATCCGTATGCTCCGCGCCCCCGTAGGCGACCGCTACGTCCTCGAGCAGATGCAGCTTCACAACGCCGCCCTCGGTGGCGAGCAGTCCGGCCACATCCTTCTGCCTCACCTCGCCACCACCGGCGACGGCCTGCTTACCGCCCTCGTCGTCCTCGACCTCATCGCCCGCACCGGCAAATCCATCGACGAACTCACCGCCGACCTGAAAGTCTTCCCCCAGGTCATCGTCAACATCGAGGTCCGCGAAAAGCGTCCCCTCGAATCCATCCCCGCCGTAGCCGCCGCCATCCGCGCCGCCGAAGAAGACTTGAAGGACAGCGGCCGCGTAGTCATCCGCTACTCCGGCACCGAACCCCTCGCCCGCGTCATGATCGAAGCCGAAAGCGAAGCCCAAATGCGCCTCCACGCCACTGCCATCGCCGAAGCCATCCGCCATGAACTCGGCGTATAGCAAGTTCCCGCGCTTTGCCCATCCGGCGATTTTCGCTCGCGGCAGGATTAAAATTGAAACAGGGATCGAAGTTTCCCGCACCATACCCCGGCGAGGCCACAGCCCCGATCGGCAATACGGAGAGAATCCAATGGCACTGATGAAGACATCCAATCCGGCACTGAGCGAGAACACGTTTCGCAACATCTCCGGCTCGGGGTATGGCGGCATCACCGACCTGGCCGGCCGCATGACGCTGAACGGCACCGTCAACAAGACCGGCATTCTGCTCGTCTGCGCCATGGCCACCGCGGCCTGGACGTGGCATCTCTTCCTTCAGTCGCGCGATTTCGCGGATGTGACGCCGTGGCTGCTTGTCGGACTGTTCGGCGGATTCATCTGCGCCATGGTCACCGTCTTCAAGAAGGAGTGGTCTCCGGTCACGGCGCCCATCTACGCGCTGCTCGAAGGCCTGGCGCTCGGCGGCCTCTCGGCTGTCTTCGACCTCCGCTATCCGGGCATTGTCATCCAGGCGGTGAGCCTCACCTTCGGCACTCTCTTCGTTCTGCTGCTGGCCTATCGCTCCGGACTGATCCAGGTAACGCAGAAGTTTCGCCTGGGCGTCATCGCTGCCACCGGCGGCATCTTCCTCTTTTACATGATGCAGATGCTGCTGGGCCTCTTCGGCATCCGTTTCGTCTCCATCAACGGCTCCGGGTTCATCGGCATAGGCTTCAGCCTCATCGTCGTGGCCATCGCCGCCCTCAATCTGGTCCTCGATTTCGACTTCATCGAGAAAGGCGTCCAGTTCGGCGCTCCCAAATACATGGAGTGGTACGGCGCCTTCGGCATCATGGTCACGCTGGTCTGGCTCTATCTGGAGATATTGCGGCTGCTTTCCAAAATACGAAGCAGAAACTAGAAACGGAAACAATCCAGAGCCTCTGTGATTGCGGGCATCGGATCGATTCCTCTATGCCGGCTTTCCGGTGCCGATTCTGTGATGACCAGGCCGGTCCGGCACGGAACCGCCGCTCCATCCCATTCGCTTCTGGACCTGTCCGCAAGAAGATCGACAATCTTTACTTTGGCTCTTGACAAATCGCTGCCTCGGCGCTCAAATATGACTGTTGGTCACATATGGTCAACGGTCATACAATTCAATTCGCGAAGCTCGCGGAAGCTCTCGATTCCGGGAACCTGCCCCACCTGCAAGGCATGGGACGCCGCCAGCGCCGTGCCGCTGAAACGCGTCTGCGCTTGTTCCGGTGTGCGCTCCAGCTCTTTGCCGAGCGCGGCTTCTCCAACGTCACGGTGGAAGACATCACGGAAGCCGCGGACGTCGGCAAAGGCACCTTTTTCAACTACTTCGAGAGCAAGGATCGGGTGCTGGGAGTGATGGCCGAGATACAGCTCGGCAAGGTGAAACAGGCTTTGGCGCACGCCGCGTCGGGCGAGCGATCTATCTACTCCGTCTTGCACCATCTGTTCCTCCGCATCTCCGAGGAACCAGGGCGCAGTCCCGACCTCGCCCGCGCCATGATTTCATCCTTCCTGGCCAGCGAACAGGTTCGCGGCTTCACTGAGCGAAAGATGCGGGAGGGCCGCAAGATGGTGGCTCAGGTTGTAGCCATGGGGCAACAGCGCGGAGAGATCGACCCTCGCGTGAAAAAAGAGAAGGTGGCAATTCAACTCTTGCAAGCGTTCATGGGAACACTCCTGCTTTGGTCGTTGCACGGGAAGCCTGCGCTTGCCATCTGGATTGAAAACAGCTTTCAGCACTTCTGGAGGGCAATCGCCCTCCCCGGCAAAAAGCAGGAACCATGAGATCCGATATCCGCATTGTCGCTGTTCTATGCCTCGCAAGCCTGGGCGCGCGTGTGCCTGGCGCGGCGCAACAACCAACTCCCTATCGCCTGACCTTGCAGGATGCGATTCAGAAGGCGCTCCAGGCCAACCTCAGCGTGCTGGTTGGCGGCACGCGGGTCGACGAGGCCGCGGGCGCGCGCACGCGCCGCTTGTCGGCCGCGCTGCTTCCGCGCATCAACGCGCAGAGCTACGCCAACGTGCAGAACCGCGACCTGCGCGCCTTCGGGCTCTCGATGCCCGGCATCCCCGACGTTGTGGGGCCGTTTTCGAACTACGATTTCCGCGTCTACGCGCAGCAGAACATTGTCGATCTTGAAAGCTATCGCGGTTTGAAGGCCAGCGAGCGCGCTCTTAATGCCGGCAAGATGGATTTGCGCGACGCGCGCGATCTCATCGTGCGCGTAATTGCCGGCCTCTATCTGAATGCGCAGTCTGCCGCGGCCCGCGCTGAGTCTGCGCGATCGCGAGTGACCGACTCAAATGCCTTGTGTAAGCTGGCCAGGGACAAGCACGGCGCCGGGACGGCGACCGGCGTTGACGTGCTGCGCGCGCAGGTGCAACTGGCGAATGACAGACAGGCGCTGCTGGTGGCCGAAAACCAGTACAAGCAGTCGCTGCTGGCTCTGGCGCGCAACCTGGGCATGAACCCCGGCACGCCGTTGGAGCTCGCCGAGCCGCTTTTGTATCATCCCGTGAGCCAGTCTGAATCCGGGACTCTCGTGCCCTCCGCGCTTGCCGCGCGCGCCGACTACCTCTCGCTTGCCAGTCAGCGCCAGGAGTTGGTGGAGCAGCAGCGCGCCAATCGCGCCCGTTCCTATCCCAAGCTCAGCATCAACGGCAACTTTGGCGGGATTGGCCGCAGCATCGGCGGCATCCGGGCCACGGGCCTGCTTCAAGGCCAGATCGACTTCACCGTTTTCGACCGCGATCGCAACGGCGAGGCCCAGGAGCTTGCCAGCCGCGTGAAGCGCATCGACGATCAGATCGCCGACCTGCGGCGCGGCATTGACGAAGATATCCGCGAGGCCCTCTTGAATCTGGATTCCGCGGCCGAGCAGGTGACTGTTGCCGAAGAGGGACAGGACCTGGCGCGGCGCGAACTCGAACTTGCACAGGATCGCTTTCAGTCGGGCACGGCCAACAATGTTGAGGTGGTTACGGCTCAGGACGAACTTGCCCGCGCCGAGGAGAATTACATACTCGCCGTCTCCAGCCATGTGGACGCGAAGTTTGCGCTCGCTCGCGCCCAGGGCGATACGGAGAAAAACATCTTGCTGTACATGGGGAATCCATAAGCCGCCCAGCCTGCCGGGCCGCATTTCAGATTCCCGCACACGAGGTTTGAAGCCATGAAACGAGTTGTTCCTGTTTTGATTGTGCTGGCCGCTGTGATCGCCGCCGGCGTGTATTTGTACCCGCGGCTGATCAAGAAGCCTGCGCCCGTGAACCAACTCACGCTCTCCGGCAACATCGAAGCGCACGAGAGCCTGGTGAGCTTCAAGGTTGAGGGGCGCATCGTCGACTTGCCGGTCGAAGAAGGCCAGCAGGTTGAGCAAGGCGCATTGCTGGCGCGCCTGGAAGACGCCGATTACAAGCAGAAGGTCCGGATCGACGAGGCGAGTGTTCGCGTGCGCGAATCCGGCCTGGCGCTGACGCTGGCCGGAACCCGCCGGCAGGAATTGAGGGCGTCGCAGCAGACGATGCTCGATGCCCAGGCCGACCTCGAAGAGAAGAAGATCGACAATGACCGCGCCCGGCTGCTCTTCGCCAAGGACGAGGTCTCTGCCCAGGATCGCGACCTGGCAGCCACCGCGCTGAAGCGCGCCGAGGCAATCTTCAAGGCGGCGCAACAACGTTACAACGAGGCCGTCGAAGGCAGCCGCAAGGAAGATGTCGCCATCGCGCAAGCCAATCTCAAAGAGGCCGGCGCCAACCTGGGTCTGTCGCGAATCAACCTGGACTACACCATCCTTCATGCTCCCTCCACCGGCGTGATTACCGTGCGGCAAGCGGAACTCGGTGAGGTAGTCGCCCCCGGAACTCCCGTGATCACGCTCGCCGACCTCGATCACATCTGGCTGCGCGCCTACATTGCCGAGACCGATTTGGGCAAAATTCACTGGGGCCAGGAGGCCACCGTCACCACCGATACCTATCCCGGCAAGCGGTATCGCGGACGCATCTCGTTCATCTCCTCAAGCGCCGAGTTCACACCCAAGAGCGTTCAGACTTACACGGAGCGCGTCACGCTCGTCTACCGGATCAAGATCGATATCGACAATCCGAATCACGAACTCAAGCCGGGCATGCCCGCCGATGCCCGCCTCGATCTGGCCGCGGCCTCGCAGGAAGCGCATCCCTCGGCGGCAGCGCCTGCAAAGCAATGACGGATCAACCCCAACCCGCGATCGTCGCCGATGGACTCACGAAAAGTTTTCCCGGCGTGCGCGCCGTGGATGCGCTGAGCTTTGATGTGCGCGCCGGAGAGATCTTCGGCCTCGTCGGTCCCGACGGCGCTGGGAAAACGACCACGCTGCGCATGTTAGCGGGTATCATGCCGCCGGATGCGGGCAATGCCACCGTTGCCGGCTTCGATGTGGTGCGCAATCCCGAGGGCGCCAAACACGCCCTCAGCTACATGCCGCAGCGTTTCGGGCTGTATGAAGATCTCACCGTGGATGAAAACATCCGCTTCTACGCGGACCTGTTCGGCGTGAAAAAGGCCGAGCGCCGGCAGCGTTCCTCGCAATTGCTCGAGGCCGCCGGCATGGCGGAGTTTCGCCAGCGGCTGGCCGGCAAACTTTCCGGCGGCATGAAGCAAAAGCTGGGCCTGGTCTGCGCGCTCATTCACCACCCCAAAGTGATTCTTCTCGATGAGCCAACCACGGGCGTCGATCCTGTCTCGCGTCGCGACTTCTGGCGCATTCTTTATGAACTGATCGCCGAGGGCGTGGCGATTCTGACCTCGACCGCGTATCTCGATGAAGCCGAGCGCTGTCATCGCGTCGCCCTCCTGCACCAGGGCAAGCTGCTCTTCTGCGACACGCCCGCGAACCTGAAGGCCGGGATGGGCAAGGGCGTGTTGTCGGTGACCGGGCCGGAGCCGCGCAGTTTACGCAGCCAACTCGAGCACGCGGACGGAATCTCCAGCCTGGTGCTGACCGGCGACGGCCTGCATGTCGTAGTTGACGATGCGCCCCGCCGCATTCCCGAGTTCGAGGCGCGCCTGAGAGCCGCGCGCGTGAGTTTCGATGCGATTCAGCAAGTGGCGCCAACCATCGAAGACCTCTTTGTCGATGCGGTCGGCAGTGGAGGCTCGACCCATGCCTGAACTCGACAATTCAGTCGTGGTGGAGAACCTGTGCAAGCGGTTCGGCGGCTTTGTGGCCGTCGATCGGATCAACCTCGAGATTCCGAAAGGCGAGGTCTTTGGTTTTCTCGGACCGAACGGAGCGGGCAAATCGACCACCATTCGCATGTTATGCGGCCTGCTGAAGCCGACCTCGGGCCGTGCATCCGTAGCAGGATACGACGTGGGCCGCGAGCCAGAAGCGGTGCGTCAGAACATCGGCTACATGTCGCAAAAGTTTTCTCTCTATAACGACCTCAAGGTGATCGAGAACCTGCGCCTGTTCGCCGGCCTCTACAGCGTGTCCTCCAATGTGCTGAGAGAGCGGATCGATTGGGCGCTTGCGATGGCTAACCTCAAGGGCCAGGAGAACCTCATCACCGGCACGCTGCCGGGCGGGTGGAAGCAGCGCCTGGCGCTGGGCTGCGCCGTGCTGCACAAGCCGCCCATTCTCTTTCTCGATGAGCCCACCTCCGGAGTCGATCCCATCTCGCGGCGCCAGTTCTGGGATCTGATTCACCACATGGCGGAGGAGGGCGTGACCGTCTTCGTGACCACGCATTACATGGAGGAGGCCGAATACTGCAACCGTCTGGCATTGATCTTTCGCGGCAGGATAGTCGCCCTCGGCACGCCCTCGGAGTTGAAGCGCGGCTCGATGAACGGTGAACTGCTGCTGGTCGCGTGCGAGCCGCTGGGCAACGCGGTGGAGGTGCTGCAATCGGCCCCCGGCGTCCTGGATGCCGCAGTCTTCGGGAACGCGCTGCACCTCGTGGTGCCGGATGCAGTCGCGGCGATCCCGCAAATCGAGATGTACCTCAAGCAGCACGGCATCGCTGTCGGCGGCATCGAGAAGATACGCCCTACTTTGGAAGACGTGTTCGTCTCTGTCACCACGGGGCGCGATGCGACGGGGGAGATGAAACCATGAGCTTCAATCGCTTGCTGGCCGTGGCTAAAAAGGAGGTCATCCAGATTCTCCGCGATTCGCGCAGCCTGTTCATTGTCGTCATTATGCCGGTGACCCTGATGATGCTCTTCGGTTACGGCGTCAATCTCGATCTCAAGGGGCTCCCCGTTTATGTATACGACCGCGACGGCAGCCAGCAAAGTCAGGACCTGCTCAAGCACTTTCAGGCCAGCAAATATTTCACCATCGCCCGCGTGGTGAACAACTATCCCGCGCTCACACGGGCGCTCGACGACGGTCACGCCAAGATGGGGATTGTCATCCCCTGGGATTTTTCCCAACGGCTGAGCGAAGGCGGACCGGTGCAGGTTCAGGCGCTCGTCGATGCCACCGACGACAATACCGCCAATGTCCTCATCGGTTACACCCAGGCGGTCGTCCAGGGCTATTCGTCCGGGATTCAAATCGCCTGGCTTCGCGAGCGCGGCCTGCAAATTCAGCCCTCTCCTGTCAGTGTCGAAACCCGCACCTGGTACAACGAGAATCTCGAAAGCAGCGCCTTCATCGTGCCCGGCGTGCTTGCCCTGGTCATGTCCGTTATTGGCACGTTTCTCACCTCTCTCACCATCGCGCGCGAATGGGAGCGCGGCACCATGGAGCAGTTGATTTCAACTCCGGTGAGCGCGATGGAGATTATGATGGGCAAATTGGCGCCGTATTTTGTCCTTGGCATGTTCGACGTCGTTATCTGCGCGCTGATCGCGATCTACTGGTTCCACGTACCGTTTCGCGGCTCTTTCCTGACGCTGCTGGTCAGCTCAGCCATGTTTCTGGTGGTTGTGCTATCGCTCGGATTCTTCATCTCCGTGCTGGCAAAGAGCCAGTTTGCCGCCAGCCAGATCGCGCTGCTCATCACCTTCCTGCCGGCTTTTCTGCTCTCCGGTTTTCTGTTTGCGATCGAGCAGATGCCCGTTGCCCTGCAGTGGATCACGCGGATACTGCCGGCGCGCTATTACGTCTCGATCCTGAAGAAGATATTCCTCAAAGGCACGCCCACGGCATTGCTTTACGCCGACCTGGTTCCCCTGGCCGTCTTCGCGTTCGTGCTGGCGGCGCTGGCTACACGCAGCTTCCACAAGAGGCTGGAGTAAAGGAGACACCATATGCTGGGACGCCTGAAGCAGATGTTGATCAAGGAATTCATCCAGGTCTTCCGCGACAAGCGGACGCGCTTTATCCTGATCATCCCGCCCATCATTCAGATGCTGGTCTTTGGATACGCGGCCACCTACGAAATCCGTCACGTCCCGGCAGTTGTGCTCGATCTGGATCACAGCCAGGAGAGCCGTGAGCTGATCTCGCTCTTCTCTTCCAGCCCGTACTTCGACGTGCAGCGCCAACTCACTGACTCCCGCCAGCTCGGCGATCTCATCGAGCAGGGAAAGACTACAGTGGGCATCGAGATCGATGCTGGGTTTGCGCGCAACCTGCGCAAGGGCCAGACCGCGCCGCTGCAAGTGATCGTGGATGCGACCAACTCGAACACTGCGCTGATTGCCTCCGGCTACATCACGCAGATCGCGCTTGGCTTTGCCCGGAACTACCAGCAGGACCGCATCAATCGCATTGCGCCGCAACTGGTTGAGGCCATCCCCTCGGTCGAACTTGAGCCGCGGCCCTGGTATAACCCCGGATTGAGTAGCCGCTGGTTTTTTGTGCCGGGAGTGATCGGCAGCCTGACCCTGGTGCTGGTCGTCACCCTGACGGCTTTCGCCGTAGTGCGCGAACGCGAGATCGGCACTCTCGAGCAGATCATGGTCACGCCCATCCGTCCCGCCGAGTTCATTCTCGGCAAAACGCTGCCCTTCTTTTTGATTGGCCTGTTCGATGTTTCGCTGATTGCGGTAGTCGGGACTCTCTGGTTCCAGGTCCCATTCCGCGGTCATATCTCAGTGTTATTGACGGGCTCAATCCTTTTCATCCTGTGCATGCTGGGCGTGGGCCTGTTGATTTCTACCGTCTCCTCCACGCAGCAGCAGGCCATGGTGACCGCTTTCTTCTTTATCATGCCAGCCATTGCTTTCTCCGGCTTCGGATTTCCCATCAGCACCATGCCGCAATGGATGCAATATCTCACCTGGCTCGTGCCGCTGCGCTACTTCCTGGTCGTCCTTCGCGGCACTTATCTGAAAGGCGTGGGCTTTGAGATTCTCTGGCCCCAGATGGCGGCCATGGCCGGCCTGGGATTCAGCCTGCTCACCATCGCCATCCTCCGCTTCCACAAGGCGCTCGACTGAGCCTCTGTTTGAAGCCCTTGCTTTTCAAAGACAACTGGATTCTAGAGCGGAACCAGAGTAAACGTGCCCTTACAAAGAGTCTTGAAGGTGGCTTTTTCTTGAGGAAAAAGCCACTTGGCAGGCTTGCTTTCGGGGTACAGCTACTCTGGTTCCGCTATAATTCCGTTCTGGTGGAATCGCCTATACAGCCCGCCAATACGCGCTCTGCGCAAAAGCCGGCGTCTGCCGTAAGAACGGCTCTGGCGCTGATAGGATTCAGCGCGGTCATCGCGCAGATCGTTCTCATGCGGGAGCTGATCGTCGTTTTCAGCGGCAACGAGATATCGCTGGGAATCATGTTGGCCACCTGGCTCTTCTGGACCGCTGCCGGCAGCAGCCTGAGCACCGGTTTTACGTTGGGCGGAAGCAACGCGCGCCGGGCGGTCGCTGCGCTCGAGTGTCTGCTCGCGGTCAGCCTGCCGCCGACCATATGGGCATTGCGCGCCTCCAAATCCATTTTTCAAACAGTGCCGGGCGAGTTGGTTGGACCGGTGCCGATGCTCCTTACAACCCTTGTATGTCTCAGCCTGGTTTGCGTTGTCTCAGGGACGCTTTTCGTGGTAGCGGCCCGGATGTACGAGACTGAGTGCGCCGTCTCTTCTCGCCTCGCCGCCAGCTCGGCTTACCTGCTTGAGGCCGCAGGCTCCGCCTTCGGGGGAATTCTGGCCAGCATCGTGTTGCTGCGCTTCTTTGAGTCCTTCCAGATCGTAACCGTCGTGTCCCTCCTCAACCTATGCATGGCTGCGGTCTTGTCATTCCCGATGAGCCGCAAGCAGCTTGGCGCGTTGGCTATTGCAGCGGCGCTTCTCGCCGTTCCTCTCCTTCTGTTTGTTGCGCCGTCGTTGGACAGCTCTGCGCAGGCGCGCCTGTGGCGGGGCTTCCGCCTGATTGGATCGCGCGACTCCATCTACGGCAACCTGGCGGTCACTGAAACCGGCAATATACGAAGCATCTATGACAACGGCGTGATCCTTGCCAATGCGCCGGACGAGGCTGCCGCCGAGGAGGCGGTTCACTACGCTCTGTTGGAGCACCCGGCGCCCAGGCATCTCCTCCTCATCGGCGGCGGCGTGAACGGCAGCATCGCCCAGGCGCTCCAGCATCCCACCGTCGAGCGCATCGACTACGTCGAACTGGATCCCGCTCTCATCGGCATGGCGCGGCAGTTTTTTCCCGCGCAGTCCGCTGCTTTATCTGACCCTCGGGTGCACACGCACTACGCGGATGGCCGGCGCTATCTGAAGACAACGGACGGCACATTCGACGTGATCATCGTGAATGTGCCCGATCCGCAGACCGCGCAGTTGAACCGCTTCTACACCGCCGAGTTTTTTCGTTCCGCTCGCGACCGCCTCGCGCCGGGCGGGCTGCTCGCCCTCGAACTGCGCTCGTCGGAGGAAACCATCAGCCCCGACCTTGCCCAGTTCCTGCGCTGCATCCAGCGCACTCTCAAGGAAGTCTTCCCCTACGTCGTCGCCATCCCCGGCGAGACCATCCACTTCTTCGCCGCTGCCGAACCCGATCTTCTGACGGACAATCCCCAAACTTTGATTTCAAGATTGCGGGAGCGGAAGCTGAAGACGCAGTATGTTCGGGAATACTTCATCCCCTACCGCATGATGCCCGATCGCATGGAGCAGGTTCGCGAGCAACTGCAGCCTCTGCCATCCACGCCGGTCAATCGCGATTTCGCGCCCATCGCCTATGAGTTCGACATTGTGCTGTGGAGCGCGCAGTTCAAGTCCGGCTATTCCAACTGGTTCCGCGCGGCGGCGAGCATCCCCTTCTCCGCCGTCATCGGTGCAACCCTGATCGTCTTGTTGCTTGCGGCGGCAATTCTGGCGTTTTTGCCCGCTCCCGAGCGGCGCGCCCGCTCTGCCGCGGCGTGCTGCGCGGCCGCAACCGGCTTTACGCTCATCACTCTGCAAATTCTCCTGCTGCTGGCGTTCCAGTCCATCTACGGCTACGTGTACCACCAGCTTACGATCCTCATCGGCATGTGCATGGCCGGCATTGCCCTGGGAAGTTGGCTCGCGCTACGCCGCATTCGTTTGAGCCATCCTCCACCCTGCCGCGCCCTTGCAGCCAACCAGTTCCTGCTCGCCCTGTCCGCCCCTGCGCTGATCTTTGCGGTCAGCCTGCTGGCCAGGGTCTCCGGGATGGCGGCAACGGGTTTGGCGGCGCAGCTTGCATTCCCCGCTTTGGCTGCGCTCTCGGGAATGTTAGGAGGCTATCAATTCCCCATCGCGGCCCGGATATACCTTCAGGACAACAGCGGCCGGACAAAACTGGGTACGCTCTATGCCGTCGATCTGCTGGGCGGATGCGCGGGCGCGCTCTTGCTGGCCGCCTACCTCATCCCGGTCTTCGGCTTCTGGAGAACCGCGGGTCTCAGCGCGGCCATCAACCTGGCGCCGGCTCTGCTGGCCGCGCGGGCTGGCCTGGAAGTGAAGACGATGCGGAGTTAGCGCAGTCTCGGGAACGGTGCAGTTTCCGGTTTGCCGGTGGTTCGACCGCCCGGAACCCTGGATCGCGCATCCCATGTTCTCGATGAGCGCATTGGCAATTTTGCACAAATCCAGAACAATGCGGGTTCAGTCCAGCTTCGAGAATGGTACGATTTAGGCTCTGAGGAGTACTTATGGACCACGTTGAAGTATTGTTCAAGGAGTATGATACGCTCCGCACCGAGATCATCAGCCGAACGAACAATGCCGTCCAGTTGGGAACGGCCTTTGCTGCCTTGGGATTTGGCATACTGACTTGGTCGGTGTCCCGCTCCACTATTGCCACCTTTCAGGGAGTCGTAACGCTCGCAGGAGTGATTCTGGCTTTAGTGGTGGTCTATGTCATTCTGAATCAGTGGCTAGTCCAGCTTGATATCAACAATGCTGCTGCCCGACTCCGAGAGTTGGAATTACAGATTAACCAGCTTTGCGGCGCGGAGTTGCTTAGGTGGGAAACGCATTGGGGCGGAGCCGTCACAGGACCGCGCCGCAAGAAACAGCCGGCCGATGGCCCATGTCCGCGTTCGAATAAAATGAATTGAACTTGGACGTCCATGTCCAGATTTTCGGACGTTGGAGGATTGCCGAGTCTCGCCGGAAATACACTACAGAAAAAGTCGTTTGGCGCGATCAGGCCGAGGCGCGTTTCCAGATCTGTGGAGCGTGCCTGAGGTGATCTGCATCACTTCGGTTGATTCCCCGTTGGATCGGCGTTTACCATTACCGATCCTGGATCGAAGCTATCGCTCTTTCACGAGGCGTACAATGGGCGAAGACTGGGATGTCATCGAGAGATAGGGTGGGTAATCGGATGGAGACAACTAAGATTTTCGGCGTAGACATACACGATGCTGTAATGGACCTAAAACGAGCGATTGAAGACCAGAAGCTGATAATCCGTTCCCCTATGACGATCCGTGCGCTTGCGAGGGTTCGGCTTGGACCCGATGGGCGGGTAGACCCCAGCACTGTGGATACGAATGTTCGGGCAACCGTACGTACGTACATTGCCGGACAGCAAACTCGGGAGCTTGAGGCGCAAAAGGCTAAGACGAAAGCGGACCGGATGAGCGATCTTTTCGACAACTGACCGCGTCAGCCATACGCACTCAGGGAGAGGTCGCGATGGCTTAGGGGGCAAGGGCCTCTACAAATGGAGAAGGGCCGGATACAGCGGGCCATTTGTTAGTTACGGCGCAAGCTCGAATCTACGCTTATTCCGATGGAATAAGGATTCACACCTATTCGATACTTTTCAGGCTGTTCCTTGCCGTTGCGACAATCCCGAGAAGGGAGTTGGCAAGTGCCCGCTTCTCCCGCCGTTCTTCGGTTTTGGTCTGCACGTAGTGCCCTGCCAACCAGCTTGGTGCGACAACAGAAACTAGGGGCGCAAGGTGCGGTATCAGCATCGCGCCGACAGACAGCCATCCTTTAACTGCCATGCCGCTGTACTTTGGCTTGTACTTGTCCTCAATCTTCATTGCCTCTTGCAGATGCTCATTCACCATGCTCCCAATGCTCCGAGTGACTTCGGCGGCTACTCTGTCCATGTCGCTAAGGTCTGCATCTGCCAAAAGAGATGTCGTCTTTGAGAGTCGTTCACGGAAGCTCTCGTTTTCGTTGTTCATGCGCATCTCGGTCAGCGCGTCGATGCCCACATTCGACAGCCAAGCAACGTCTTTTTGACTGAGGGCGTCAATCGTGGCGCGAGTCTCGGCAGAAATGATTTGTTGGCCCTCCAATGCATCTTCCTTCAACGATGCGAGTAGTTTGAAGTAGTACGCCTGCTGCTCAATGGCCAACAGAGGTTGTGCCCTGAGTTCGGTCGCATTCTGCATTAAGTGGAACTGAGGCTCAAGCCGTTCCATAGTTGCAACGCCCACAAGCTGTCCTTTAGGCATCGCTTCAAGCTGTGCCACGTGCTCATCCGACCGATACCTGCCAACTTCTCTGCGATACCGTTCTATGGCCGCGTCCAGTGGTTCGTTGAGCGGTCCACCGGGGGCAACAAACAACTGCTTACGCGCAACTGTATCGAGGAAGGCCTGCTCCTCGGTTAACGCGTATTCGGCAATTTGATCGACATTGAAAAACCGCTGCCCGAGAAGAGGAGAGTAGACGTCCACATAGAACTGCTCCAGTTCCGCCTGTGTCGCTATGTCTTGCTGGGCGAGAGTGCGCTCGAAGCTCGGAAACACGATGACGGGCGGATAGGCTGACGCGCAATCGACTAACGGCTTCAGGCGAAGCAGGAAAAACATCGCTTCCAACAATTGAATATGCGAAAACCGCTCTTCCGGCCTTGGCGTTTCGATCCAGGCGAGAACTGGATCAGGGATAAGTACGGTGTCCGCGTAGAGAATAAGACGGCGAACAGCATCGAGCTGAGTTGCACCAAATCGACTGCTCCCTCCCAGCACTACCTTTAGCCCACCCTGCGTCCCGGCAGCCGCGAAGAGAGACGTGCGCTGCCGGTTGTACAACTCGTAGAGCTTGGGAATGCCCCAGTTCAATGCGTTTTGAGCCTTGTCCGCTCGCGAAGGGAGGGCCGATACTACAGCCGCATTGAAGCCGTCGAGCGGAGCGAACGCCCTGGGTGTCCTACCGGTTGCCTTCTGGAAGATTTCATCCAGGAGTGCAAAAAGCTCTCTCTGATTTTGGATGGCATCGTTCATTGAACGCCTCTTGCCAAAGGGTAGATGCAATGGGGTGTCGGGGGCAGGGTTATTGCCAGATCGCCACCACGGTTGATTGGATTAGATCGGTATCGAAAAGTCGGCAAGGGCTCACCAATTTCCAGGCAACAACGTCAACTGTCGCCTACAGGCCGATGTACTCATCGAGCGTGGCTTTGCTCATTTTTCGCGGTTGCGGGCGGATTGTCGCCAACCCGGAAACAGCACCATTACAGGAAGCTCCTACGGCTTGTGCTCGCCGAATACCACCGCCGTAAACATGAAGATGTCGGTGTCCTCATCCTTCCAGCAACCTGAGCCCATGCCCGCCTTGCGGCAGGTCTGCTCCAGAAATGTCTGCCGGTCCCATTTCTCTTCCACCGGCACCTGCGGAAGCAAGAGGCCCTCGTATGCGCCGTTCTTCATCAGCAATCCGTGCTCGCCGACCTTGATCTGTTCAACGTCCGTGACGCGCCGCAGGGGCGACAGCACGGAGATCTCGTATTCGAGTTGCGGCAGCTCCGATGCGGCCACCGGCTGAAATCGTGGATCGCGCAGGGCGGCCAGCGTGGCCGTGTCCCGCACGGTCATGTAGAGAGGTTTAACCGCCGAGGTGTAGCCGATGCATCCCCGCAGCGCGCCGGACTCCTTGAGAGTCACAAACGCGCCGTGTTCCTGGTTCAGCGTTTCGCTTGCGCTCGCGGCCGGCTCATACGGGTTCTTTTCCTGAACCATATACTCCACCGACTTGCGGGCCAGAGCCAGCAACTCGCTCTTCTCCTGCTCGCTGAGTGAGAACGGAGTTTCCGTTGCCTTTCCGCTTGGAGCTTTCACAAAAACATCCGCGCTGTATCCGACCACGCGCGAGTGATCGCCTGTGACATCGCCTGAATTCGCATACTTGAGCACCTTGGCCTGATTCGCTCCCATGCGTTCGGCGTAGATCATTGCGGCCACGATGGGCGCGCCGCCGCAGGCTTCCCATACCCGCGTCTGGAAGTTTTGCGACATGCTGTAGTAGTCCCACGCCTCCAGCGCATGAAGCGTCTTGTGGTCGATCTTCACCGCCTCGTCGTAGGGGTGGTAGTGCGACAGATCGGAGCTGGCCAGAACCAGCGTTTCGCTGCCCTTGCCGTCGCTCTTGATCAGCTTTGCCAGGGCCACTCCCAGCGCGCGGCTGTTTTCGTAGCTCTGGTCTCCCATGACGATGGGCACCAGTTTGAAATCGCCCAACACCTTTTGCAGCCACGGCAACTCCACCTCGACCGCATGTTCGGCGCCTGCCGGCGTGGCATTGTGTCCCTGGCTGGAAAGCCGCATGGTCGGGCTCATCAGCGCCAACTGCCGCGCAAACGCTTTGTCCACCTGCACGGTCCCCAGCGGCGTCGCGTAACCGTCGCCTTCATAAACAGAAGTGAAGTCGAAGGATTCGTAATGTGACGGCGCAATCACCACGACGCGCGAGAACTTGCGCCCCTTCAGCGCCGCGTAGGTGTAGGCAGCCACGGGACCGGAGAACTCGTACCCGGCGTGCGGCGCAACCACGGCCAGGATCTGCTCTTTGATCGGCGGCTCGGACGCATGAGCCAGCATCTCGTCGATCATTGCCGAAAGTTCCTTTGGATCGGCCGGATAGAAACTGCCCGCAACTCCAGCTTGCCTCACCTTCGCACCCTCCTGTGTCGCTTTCTCCACGTTGGCGTTCCCTTGTCCCGCCTTTTCTTGTCCGTCGGCGCGTGTGTCCTTGAGGGGCGCGAGCACCAGGAGCGCGATCACTGAAACCGCCAGCCAACCCCATCTGAAGCTTTTCTCGATGTTCATTTGCCGAGCCTCCTCTGCGCGCTTATATGTGCCAGACGCCCGGGATGGGGTGATGGCAGAATGGGCAACCGCCCTTCTGGATCAGCATCTGGCTCGCCGTAAATCCTACCCGTTCCACCAGCATGCGCCTGCACTGCGGGCAATAGGTATTCTGCGCGGGATGTCCCGGCACATTGCCGATGTAGACGTAGTGCAGCCCCTCGGCGTCGGCAATCGCCTTGGCGCGTTCCAGGGTCTCGACCGGCGTGATGGGCAGGTTCTTCAACAGGTATTCCGGATGGTATTGCGTGAAATGCAGCGGCACATCCGCGCCCAGGTTCGTCTTGATCCATTGCGCCAGCCCGCGGAATTCTTGGTCGCCGTCGTTGAGAGTGGGTATCACAAGGTAAACAATCTCCGTCCACTTGCCCATTTTCTTGAGCGTGACCAGCGAATCCAGCACCGGTTTCAACTGCCCCGTGACCACTTTGCTGTAGTACGACTCAGTGAACGCCTTCAGGTCGATCTTGACCGCGTCCATCTTTCCGTACGCGGCCTTCAGCGCCTCCTCCTGCATGTAGCCGTTCGACACCACCACGCTGCGGATTCCGGCTTCGTGCCCGGCATCGGCCACATCCATCAGGAATTCGCTGAAGACCACCGGCTCGCTATAGGTGTAGGCGATCGTCGGGCAACTGTACTGTTTCGCCAGCTCGACAATCCGTTGCGGAGGCGCGTATTCGGCGGGAATCTGTTCCGGGCGCGCCTGGGAGATGTCCCAGTTCTGGCAGAATTTGCAGTTGACGTTGCAGCCGGCCGTGGCCAGCGAGAAAGCCACCGTCCCCGGCAGGTAGTGGAAGAGCGGCTTCTTCTCGACGGGATCCACGTGCGCCGCGCACACCCGCGAATGCACCAGCGTGTAGTAGATTCCTCCGCGATTCTCCCGCACTCCGCAGTAGCCGCGTTCCTTATCGCCCACCGTGCATTCGCGCGGACACAGCTTGCACTTGATCTTCCGATTCTGAAGTTTCTGGTAGAACTTCGCTTCCACCACAAATTGCGAATCGTCCTGCTTCTGCTGCCCTGCCTCCGCAGCGATCCCGGTGGCGGAATGGGCCGCCTCGCTCAGCCCCAGCGCCGCTCCCGAAGCCAGCGCGCACTTCAAAAACGAGCGGCGATCGAGCGGGCTTCGCCTTCCGCGAACATCGATACTCTCGCTTTTCAGCGCTTGCAGCTCACAAAACATCTTGAACCTCCCATGGGCGCCCATCCTTCGCGGTCGCCGTGGCGGCCGAAGGGTAGGCCCCCGGCTATGCCTCGACCGTCGTAATTCTCTTCGGATCGTTCGTGCCCAGCCGATGTTCCTGGTCGGCCGCTGTCGCAATGTAGCGCGGCGCTCTCTCCTCGGCCTCCAGCGTCTTCAATCCCTTTTCGGCCCGCTTGCGCTCGATGATCTGCCAGCCGGTGTAGTCCAGCGCAACCGGATCCTGCGAAACCAGCAGCGCATTGTTCTTCCAACTGTGTTCCGGCTTGTATGCCGGTCCGCCCTCGTACATGGCCGTGGTCGCATCGCAGATGCACAATCGCATCCTGCTCCTGATCTCCGGCAGCATGTTCAGGTCCGCGATGTAGGGATCGCAGCCGTTCGGGTGGTACTTGTTGGGGTTGTG
>PMYL01000017.1 GCA_003170825.1 Acidobacteriaceae bacterium | reverse complement strand
GGAATGTACAACTTCGATCTTGGAAATTATGAAAAATTATCGCAGCCCCGCGAACTCCGACCGGTGGCGGCTGTAGAGGAAGTAGATGACAAGGCCGATGACCAGCCAGGAGAAGAAACGGATCCATGTGATTACTTCAAGGCCCATCATGAGTACGATGCAAAAGACAATGCTCAGCACCGGGAAGACCGGGCCCAACGGAGCGCGGAAGCCGCGGTAGCGATTTGGCTCGCGATAGCGCAGGATGAGCACACCGACGGAGACCAGGACGAAGGCGAAGAGGGTGCCGATGTTGGAGAGATTGGAGACGGTGCCGATGTCCAGCAGGCCGGCGGGAATGCCTACGACAAACCCGGCCACCCAGGTGGAAAAAGCGGGAGTGCGAAAGACGGGATGCACATCGCTGAAGACTTTGGGCAGCAGGCCGTCCCTGGACATGGAGAACCAGACGCGCGCCTGGCCAAGCTGGAAGACCAGGATGGAGGAGACCATGCCCATGATGGCGCCGATGAGGACAAAGAGCCGCACCCAGACCAGTCCCCCGCCGCCGGGCAGCAGGGAGAGCTTCTTGAGGGCGTTGACCACCGGGGCCGCGTCGCCCATGACCGACTGCCAGGGCACGATGCCGCTGAGCACGATGGCCACCGCGCCATAGAGTACGGTGCAGGCCACAAGCGTGGCCAGAATGCCTATGGGAAGGTCGCGCTGCGGGTTCTTGCACTCCTCGGCCGCTGTGGAGACCGAGTCGAAGCCGATGTAGGTGAAGAAGATAATGGAGCCGCCGGTGAGCACGCCGGTCCAGCCGTTGGGCATGAAGGGATGCCAGTAGTGCGGCTTGATGAAGCTGGCGGCGGCAAAGACGAAGACCAGGATGGCGGCGATCTTGACCAGCACCATGATGTTGTTGGCGCTGGCCGACTCCCGGATGCCGCGCACCAGAATCACCGTCAGGATCATGACGACGAGGAAGGCGGGGATGTTGAAGCCGAAGTGCCAGCCGGAGTTGTAGATGTCGTTGCCGGCCAGGTCCTGCAGGCCGGTAGGCAGATAGGCGGGCGAGATCCACCGTGCCGGGGGATGGAGGCCGAACCAGTCCAGCAGATCGACGATGTGGGCGGCAAAGCCCACGCTGACGCTCATGTTGCTGAAGGCGTATTCCAGGATCAGGTCCCAGCCGATGATCCAGGCGATGAGTTCGCCGAGCGTGGCGTAGGTGTAAGTGTAAGCCGAGCCGGCGATGGGAATCATGGACGCCAGTTCGGCGTAACAGAGCCCGGTGAAGACGCAGACGATGGCCACCAGCACGAGGGACAACGCCAGCGCCGGTCCTGCTCCAGGCCGCCCCGCCAGGGCCGTGTGGTGGATGAGGTAATGGATAAGCGGGGTATCCCGGATATTCGGCGCATCGAATTTCTGGCCGGCCATGGCCGTGCCGATGACGGTGAAGATGCCGGAGCCGATGACGGCCCCGATGCCGAGCGCGGTAAGCGACCACGGCCCAAGCGTCTTTTTGAGCCTGTGCCCGGGTTCTTCCGAGTCCCGGATCAGCTTATCGATCGACTTGCGGGCAACAAGTTGGCTGGGCAGGGCAGTTGTCCTCATCCCGTAGTTTGCGGGGTCCTGTCAATGCGGCATCCTGTGGGTTCCGGGTGAGCCTGTGCGGGGGCCGGAACCCTGTTCAGTGGTGGGAGCGGTTGCTTACCGCTTCGATATGCCGCGGGCCAACTTCTTCAGTTTCTTCTTGTTTTCTCCGCGCGGTCCGGTCCGCTTCGCCTTGGGGGCGGCCTTCTTGCGGGCGGTGCGTTTCAGCTTCTTCCGTTCCAGCTTGTCTTCAATCTTGGTGGTGTCGGCCACGTATAACCTCTTTCGCTGCAATCTCTTCAGGGTTTCCCGCAAATCGGGTAGATGTGACGTATATGGTAACAGGGAAATCGCCTGGGCGAAAGCGGCATGCGCGGGCGCGAGCCGCATCCTTGTGCCGCAATCAGGACTGGCGTCGGGACTGGTATTCGGGTCTGGCGTCCGGGAGCGGCACCCCGTCCATTTCCGGCGTACAATGAAGACAGACCTGAAACTGACCAGTCTGCTCGGCTCCGGCCATCTTACCGCTTCTGACGAGCTCCGCACCCCACGCAACAATCAACCTGTTGACCGGAGTGAAGTCATGCGTTCTGACAAGATTCATCGTGCGCTCGCGCAGGGAATGAACCGTTTTGAAGTCTGCCAATTGGTCGCCAAAGGGGTCAAGGCTACCCACAAGACCGGTTCGCGCTTTGAAGATTCCATTAACGATGTGCTGCAATATCTAGGCACCCACGTCACGCTCATGGAAAATCTTCACCCGGCCATTCCGCAGGTCAGCGTCAAGAGCCTCAGGCCGGCCGCATAGCGTTCTCGCTGGCCTACTGAGTTCCGGGCCGCAGCCGGGAACGTAAGAAATTGGCGCATAAAGCAAAAGAGGGACGGCAGTTTGCCGTCCCTCTTGTTGTTGATTCCGAGCCGGTTGCTAAGGGTTAGCCTTAGACGACCTGAACGTTCTCAGCCTGCCAGCCCTTGGGGCCCTTGGTTACGTTGAACTGGACCTTCTGGCCTTCCTGCAGCGAACGGAAGCCGTTCGACTGAATGGCGGTGTGATGGACGAAGACGTCCTCGCCGTTTTCGCGGCTCAAAAATCCAAAACCCTTGGCGTCGTTAAACCACTTGACTGTGCCTGTTTCCATTGTGTGTTGCTCCTCTGATACTGATTTACCGCGAACGCAATGTGGAAGTTTGCGAGTAGGCGGTAACCGGAACAGGCAAGAACTTCAGATCGAATTCTACGATTGAATAGATTGTAGCACGGATTGGCAAGCGGCCTGGAAAGATCTGACAGGATTGGGCGAAAGGTTGGCCGGGAGCGTCCCGCTTTGGGGCCTGGGGTTTGCCCGGCGCCACCCGGACGCGGTGGGGAGTGCGGAGGACAGGATAAACTCGTTCTGGCCTGGGGGTGAACTTTGACCAACGAGAGCAGCCGGGTTCTTGTCCTCAATCCTGGATCGACGTCCACGAAGTTTGGGGTCTACACGAAGGATGGCGCCGAGTGGGTGCGGACGATCCGGCATGGGGATGAAGAGATCGCGCGGTTCCGCGGGCGTCCCATGCTGGCGCGGCTGGAGTATCGCGCGGGGCTGATCGAGAGCGCGCTCGAAGAGGCGGGATACAAGACGGCCCGGTTTGCCGCAGTGGCCGGGCGGGGCGGACTGCTGCCGCCGATGGCTTGCGGCACCTACCTGGTGGACGAGGCGATGGTGGAAGAGCTGCGCCTGGCGCGCCGGGGAGAGCATGCGTCGAACCTGGGAGCTTTGCTGGCGCTCCGGTTCGCCGGGGCCGCCGGGGTGAACGCGTACATTGTGGACCCGGTGACGGTGGACGAGTGGCAGGCGTGCGCGCGCCTATCCGGCTCGCCGCTGGTCGAGCGCTCGTGCATTGGCCATGCGCTGAACACCAAGGCCGTGGCGCGGCGGTTTGCGCGGGAGCACGAGCGGGCCTACGAGGAGCTGCGGCTGGTCGTCATTCACATGGGCAGCGGGATCACCGTGTCGGCCCACCGGGACGGACAGATGATCGACAACAACAATGCCACCGAGGAAGGCCCATTCGGCGCTGACCGGCCCGGTGGATTGCCGGTGCGGGAGCTGGTAAAGGTGTGCTTCAGCGGCAGGCATACGCGGGAAGAGCTTGACCGGCAGGTCTTAGGAGACGGCGGACTCTTCGCTTACCTGGGGACGCGAGACCTTCTGGAGGTGGAACGCCGGATCGACGCCGGGGACACGGAAGCCGCCCAGGTCTTCGAGGCGATGGTCTATCAGATCGGGAAGGAGGCCGGAGCGATGGCGGCGGTGCTTCAGGGCAAGGTGGATGCGGTGCTGCTGACGGGCGGAATGGCGTATTCGGAGAGAGCGGTGAAGCTGCTGAGCGGGTACCTCGAATGGATCGCGCCCATCACGGTCTACCCCGGCGAGGACGAATTGCAGGCGCTGGCCGAGGGGGTGTTTCGGGTGTTGAGCGGCGAGGAGCGGGCGAAGAGGCTCGGGGACACGGATAACCACCGCCGAGAATGACAAGAAGCCGTAGTTTCGCCGCCGGACTTTCCGCGGGAGCCTGTTGGCGGCTTGTAGGGTAGGTGCGAAGCCGGTTGGCCGGGGATGGCGCCCCGGCCAGAACCAAGGAAGCTAAATTCTCTGCAAATTGGCGAACTTTTCCAGAGGACGAGGCGTGGACCGGAAAGGCAAACCATGCCAGTCAGGAAGCGCGGGGAGAGTTGGCAGCTCGACTACCGCACCATCGAAGGAACACGCATCCGCCGCCAGTACCCAACCGAGGCCGAAGCCATTGAAGCCGAACGAGCGCTTCACCCAAACCCCGCACAGCGGGCGGAAGCCAGACAACGACGGCGGAAGCTCTCGGCCCGCTCAGCAAAGCCAGCCGCCGCACGGACCTTAAACTCGTCGTCGAAGGCATCAGCCGGGCCTGTGGCCATCTCCACCCGAAAGCGATTGAAGCTCATCAAGTCGCCCGCGTCTGCGCGGCGTGGCGGAAGTACAAACCCACCACGCGGCGGTCGCTCCACAGCGTCCTGAGAAGCACGCTGAGAGCCATCGGAGCGAGGGCACAATGTGAAGCGGGCATCCCCGGACTGAAACCCGTCAGGCCACGGGAAACAGTCGTGCCGCAGCTCGACTTCGAGGCAACCTACCGCAAGGCAGGGCCGCTCTTGCAGATCGCGCTACTACTGGCGCGTGAAGCCGGACTGCGCCTCAAAGCTATCCGGGAATTCAGGCTCGACAACATCGACTTCGAGAACAGCCAGGTCTACGGGCGCACCAAAGCCTACGGCACGTACAACGTACCCATGACCAAACGGCTCGAAGCGAAACTGCTGTGGGCATGTGCCAGCCTGCCGGATGTGGGGCAGGGCATCCTTCAGCAGTTCAACCGTGGACAGAAGCCGGTCTGTGGCACAAACATTCAGCAAAAACTGGCAGCGGCAAAGCGGGCAGCGGGCATAACTCGCAAGTGGGGGATGCACGATCTGCGGCGGACCGGCGCACGGAACCTCTACCGGGTCACGGGCAACATTCTGAAAGTGCAGCGCTTCCTAGGCCACACGTCACCGGCACACAGCTGGTGGTATCTCGGGCTGGAAGCGAACGATCTCAGCCAGGCCGAAATCGAGCAAAGCTCATCGGCGCAACCGCAGGAACCGAAAGAAGAAAGGAAAATCGCATGAGGTGTGCAACGAAGTTAACAGTGATGAGGCCACTCAGGGAGCCAGCGAACACAATGCTGGACGCGGCGCGCGCGCTGGCCGACTACATGATGAGCGACACCGGCAGCGCCGGGAACGGCGATATCGAAGCCATGGGCTGGACCGAACGGCAACAGGTGATCGGCACCCTGCGGGTGTTGATCACGGCGAGAAAGGCGGAGATCGATGCCGAGATATAGCACCAGGCCGAGACCGGACCAAGGCCGGAGCGAACCGGAACTGGAGGATGCATACAGACCGTTCGTGCATCCGGGGAAGCGCATCAAGGTCAGAGACTACAGCCAAATGCGCATCATCGAGACCGTTGAGGAACTGATGAACGTCTACGCCATCGCGCTCGATGAGTTCCAGCGCGAAGAGGGCATGACCCAAAAGCAAGCACGGGAGAACGCGGCCAAGGTCTGGAAAGCGGAACTTCCGGAACTCAGCGATCTCGAATCGTGCCTGACGTACATTGCGCTGGTGGCGTGGGGCCTGCGGCTGAACACGCTCACGGCGCAGGAAGCCAAGATGATGATGTTCACCGCACAAACCCAACTGACGGCACTCTCGCGACTGCCCTACGAGCGCAAAGTGAATCCATTGGAAATACCAGCGATTCGTGCGCACGGAGGGCAGACCACCCCCCCACCCCCCCGCCGTCCGCAAAAGATCATCGGGGGGGCAGGAAAGGCGAAACGCCATGCCTGAGCACTACCCGAAAAGCGTCGTTGAAGCGCAGTGCTGGTGCGACGTGTGCTGGCGACTCACACCGCACCGGATAGACGACGGACGCAGAGGACCGTGCCTGATCGACCATCACCCAGTGAAGCATCCGGAAACGTGCAAACGACCAGAGCCGGAGCCAGCCCAGCAGGAACTCTTCGAGGGGGTTACTATAAAGCCAACACTGAAACGGTGAAAGCGCATAGGTCAATTCTGGAAGCCCGGGCGACGTGGAATGTTTTCCCCCACGCGCTCGGGCCTTTTTCGAGGGATCCATTTTGGCGGAAGTGAGACGCATGAGCAAGGGCAAACTGAAATCCGTAGGCGCTTCGCTGCACACGCTGGTGGTGTACGAGGACGGCGAAGGGTTCTCGCAGTACGCCGGGAAAAAGAAGCTCCCGGTCGCTGTCTATGACCGGGAGCGGTCAGTTCTGGAAGCGGCCCGACGGGTCGCGGTGCGGATGCACCTGCCAACGGTCCGAGTCGTGTTCATCATCGAATGTCCGGAACCGGAGAACTGCTCAATAGTGAACAGGTCAAAAGGGCCAACAACCCCCCCACCCCTCCGGAGTCAGAAAAACGGCGACGGAATCTCGCAGGTGAAAAATGAACAATGCTGAGGAAGCAACGAAGATAGCCAAGGACGTGCGCTTTGCGGTCCTCGGTCGAGCCATCGCGGACGTGTCCCGCGCTGGCGGAAGCTACCGCCAGCACGTAGCGGAAGCCACACTACTCCGGCAACAAGAGCAAGACAGCGCCGACAAGCAGACGCGCTTCGCAGCGCTCACCCGGCAAATCGGCGACGCGGCCAGGAACGGCCACGACATCACGCCCATGGTGGAGATGCTCACGGAGCTGCGATCGGTAGAACTCGGGCCACCGCGGGAAGCGGAAGGTGGCCATCGAGGGATGTGATCCCTTGTGCTGTGAGCCTGGGCGGTGCAGGCTTCGGCGCTCTTGTGCAGTTCGGCCCGGTTACAGGGTGCCGCCTCCGCATAACCTGCTTGTCTGCTCGCTTCGCTCGCGACGGCTGCGCGGCCTTCGGCACTGGCTTGCCGTACGCTCGGCCTTCGGCCTCGGGGACCGACGCTCACCGGCAGAGCCGGTTCGACCGCCGCGCTCGGCTCCTCTCTGTAGACAAGAACAAGGTCGTTCGTCGCCTCGCGGCCCGGAGCAACCAGCCTCAGGGAACGGCAGACGGGGCAGTGAAGGTTCCGGCTTCGGCGCTCTTGTGCAGTTCGGCCCGGTTACAGGGTGCCGCCTCCGCATGGCCTGCTTGTCTGCCTCGACGCTTCGCGCGAGGCGGCGGGCCTGCGGCCCGTGAGATGCGGCGGCCAGCATCGAGGAAGGCTTGCGCCAGTCTCCGCGCCTTTGCCGGGCAAGTGCATCCCGGCTCTCAGCGCGTCGGGCTGTGTTGAGGCGGTTGGTTCTTTCGCTGCCGCGTTCCGGCAGCGCATCGGTCCAGCCAGCGGGCGATGAAGCCTGCCCGCCGTCAGGCCCGACACGTAACCATTGATCCACCTCCACCCCCGCCCGGGCGCGCGCCCCTACCCGCCCGAATGTCCCCGCGCTGGCCAGCCTCAGCAGCCGCCCGCCAAGCGGGTTCGGCGACCCACCGGGACGCCGAAGCAAAGCCCGTTTCGGAACCCGCCACGACACCAAGGCCGTGCCGTGGATACGCGGGTTCCGAAAGCAAAGCCCGCCCAGTTCGGGCGCGCCAACGCGCGAAAGAACCCGAAGTGCTTCCGCGCTTCGCTCAATCACCCTCCCCGCTTCGCAGGGTGCGATCGCGATCGCAACAGAACCCGGACGCGGGCCGCAAGGAACAAGCGGCCCGAGGGATGGTGTCCAGTGGTGAAAAGTGGAAAACCCGCAGCCGTGCCCGTTCCGGGCACGTGCGCGGTCACGGGAACGCGGTCACAGATAGTCACACGAAACCTGTTGACAGGCCAATGGTCACAGAGTAGGGTGGGGAACAAGAAATAAATGGTCACACGCTCTCGTCAATTTTGGTCACTCGACAGCACTTGCAAATTGGCGAACTTTTCCATCAGCTTCTTCATGCCGTGCCGGTTGAAGAGGACGGTGAGCTTGACGTCTTCGCCGTCGCCCTCGCGCATGAGGATGGTGCCTTCGCCGTATTTCGAGTGGCGGACGCGCTGGCCTTTTTTGAGGCCGGCGGCGGCTTTTGGCTCGGGAAGGCCGATGGCTGAGCCGGGGAGGGCCGGGCGGGGCAAAGAGCCGGGCTTGCCGTGGCCCGAATTGCCTCCGAAGAAGCGGACGATGTTGTCGATGGAGTCGGGCGGCGCTTCCGCGCTCTTACTTTTTGGACCAGAGCCGTGGCCGGGAGACAGGTGCTGCGTTTCCTGACTTTCGTCTTCGTAGTTGTAGTGCCGGTCGGCGAAGTCGCTGGTGTGGGCGTGCTTGCGGCTGGCTCTCAAGGTGTTGGGGTAGCCGGGGGTGGACCAGGACGAGGCCTGAGGCCGGCCGCCGAGGTTTTCGACTAACTGGGTGGGGACTTCTTCGAGGAAGCGGGAGGGGATGCTCATCTCGGGGGCGTCGTTGCCGTAGCGGCGGCGGTAATGGGCGCGGGTGAGGATGAGGGCGTTCATGGCGCGGGTCATGCCAACGTAGCAGAGGCGGCGCTCTTCTTCGAGCTCGTCGGGATTGTTGAGGGTGCGAGAGTGGGGGAAGAGGCCCTCTTCAAGGCCGGCGAGGAAGACGAGGGGGAATTCGAGGCCCTTGGCGGCGTGGAGGGTCATGAGGGTGACGCGGGCTTCGGGGTCGAACTGATCGGTGTCGGAGGCCAGGGCGGCGTGATCGAGGAACTCGGCCAGGGTTTCGCCGCGGGCTTCGGCGTCATGGGCAGCGTTGGCCAGCTCCTTCAGGTTCTCAATGCGGCTGAAGGCTTCAGGGGAGCCTTCGGTTTCAAGAGCCTTGATGTAGCCGGTGCGATCGATGAGGAACTTTATTAGCTCGGGGAGGGTGGCGGCGTCACCGGGGGCGCGGAATGCGCTTCCGCGCCCTTGCACTTCTGCCGCGACTTCTTCCGGGTCCGATGAAAAATCGGGGTCGGGTTGAGTTGGGCTCCCTGGTCTCAACGACGAAAGGCTGCTGGCGTCGAGGAGCGGGAACTGGGGATGGCCGCTCGATTCACCAAAATCGAAGTTGGTTGCGGAGTCGGCGCTGGCGGAGTCGGCTGTAGCTGCTCCGAACTCGAAATCGGTGTCGGCGTCGGCGGATTCCATGCCAGCGGCCACGTCCGCGGAAAGCTTGCCGGCAAAGTCGGGGTCCATCATGGCCTGGGCGTCGAGGATGAGTTGGCGGAAGGATTCGAGGGCCAGGAGGGCGCGGGTGGGAATGAGGCGGTTCTGGAGGGCTGCGGAGAGGGCGTCCCAGGTGGACTGGCCGGTTTCAAGAGCCAGGCGTTCAAGGGTTTCGAGGGTGGTTTTGCCGATGCCGCGGGCAGGCGTGTTGATGACGCGCTGCAGGGCCATGGAGTCGTGGGGGTTGCGGATGAGGCGGAGGTAGCCGAGCAGGTCCTTGATCTCGGCGCGCTCGTAGAAGCTGAAACCGCCGACCATGGTGTAGGAGATGTTGTAGCGGCGGAGGGCCTCCTCGAAGAGGCGGGACTGGGAGTTGGTGCGGTAGAGGACGGCGCAGTGGCCCGCTCCGCGGTCTTGCGTTTCGGAGGAGTTCAGGAACTTCTGAATGCGGTCGGCGATGAAGAGGGCTTCGTTTTCGCCGTCGGGGGCCTCGTAATAACCGATCAGGCTTCCGCCCTGGCGGTCGGTCCAGAGCTTCTTGCCCTTGCGGCGGATGTTGTTGGCGACGACGGCGCCGGCGGCCTCCAGAATCACCTGAGTGGATCGGTAGTTTTGCTCCAGGCGGACAATGCGGGCGTTGGGGAAATCCTTTTCAAACTCCAAAATGTTGCGGATGTCAGCGCCGCGCCAGGAATAAATACTTTGGTCCTCGTCGCCGACGGCGCAGACGTTCTTGGCTTCGCCGGCCAGCAGCTTCATCAGCTCGTACTGGGGGCGGTTGGTGTCCTGGTATTCGTCGACGAGGAGATAGCGGTAGCGGCGCTGGTAGCGCTCGCGGGCTTCGCTTGAGACTTTGAGCAGGCGGACGGCTTCAAGCAGCAAATCATCAAAATCCAGAGCATTGTTCTTGCGCAACTCGGCCTTGTAGCTCTGATAGATATGGGCGACGCGCTCGCTGTTCGGATCTTTGGAGCCGAGGTAGAACTCCTGGGGATCGACCATGTGGTTCTTGGCCCAGGAGATGCGGCCGAGGACGGCGCGCGGGGTGAACTGCTTGGTGTCAAGGCCCATGCGGCGCATGACCTGCTTGACGATGGCTTGCTGGTCGTTCTCGTCGTAGATGGCGAAGGCGCGGGTGAGGCCCTCGCCGGGGTCCCCAACGACAGGTCCTCGTCGTTGGGGTGGTTCGTTGCCCACCTTGAGGGCCTCGATGTCGCGCCTCAAGATGCGCACGCAAAACGAGTGAAAGGTGGCGATGAGCGGCTTGGCCAGGGAGGAGTGGCCGAGCAGGCGGTCGACGCGTTCGGCCATCTCGCTGGCGGCCTTGTTGGTGAAGGTAACGGCCAGGATGGAGTCCGGGGCGACGCCCTTTTCGCGGATGAGCCAGGCAATGCGGCTGGTGATGACGCGGGTTTTGCCAGAGCCGGCGCCGGCCAGGATGAGCAGGGGTCCCTCGGTGGCCTCGACGGCAGCGCGCTGTTCGGGATTCAGGTTGTCGATGGGCGGCTGCAAGATGGCGTCCGTGCGGGAAGGGTCCTAGGTCCAGTGTACCGGCTTGGGCGGTGGAAGGGTTGGGGCGGTGGGGTGACGCCCAGGGCCGACGCATCTTAATTGCTATATGAAGCCGGGGGATATCGGGTGAGATGGGGGCATGGACAACCCCTTGAGATATTTCGCTTGTGATCTTTCAACAGGTTGTCCATTCGACCTGGACCGGAGAAGCTGATTGTCACATTCGTCAGGCGGTAGATGCCGTCGTAGTTCCAGTTCAGCGTGCGCCCGCCCTGTTCCGTCGCGCCGGTGCGGTTGCCCGTCAAGCCCAGCGTGTACTTGTAATCGGTGATGGGCGGCCGTGCAGAGATACAACCGACGCGATGTACAACGCTCATCAGGAGGTTGGCCGGAACGAGTAACGGACGCTTGGGGTTCATGCTATCCCAGGTCTCAGAATCGAGACCTGGGCCACCCAATCTTATCTACTCAGACCTGGGCCACCCGCCACTTTATTCATTCCTCGGACCTACGCCACCCGCCCACCTAAAGGTCTTCTTCTCGTAGCACGGAACGCGTGGGGTCGCGAGGGTCTACGTGGACCTTGACTGTCTCGCCTTTATAGGAATTCGCCCAGGACTTGGCATCGTCCTCGTTGCCAAATCTGCGTTTGTAGTCGCCCATCTGCTGCTCGGGATTGCGGTAGGAATAGGTTAGCATAGCTAGGTAAGAAGGCCCGTAATGAATAGCTAAAGAAGATATACTATTGTCCTCGACAAGAGTAACACTTACAACGTCAATGACTGCGGAGACTGTCGGCCAATTGCGACCGCGAGTGCGTTTAATCCACTGGTCTACGACATCCCAGCAGATACTCACGAGCAGACCGGCCCCCACGACCAGCGAGAATAGAATGACCTTGAAGCGGGTCACTGGGCCGCCACCGCTGTGGAGGATAATGGAGGTTAACGGAGTTATTGTCGGGCATATTTGCTTTGAGCTCCCATTATTCAAGACCCAGGCCCTGCAATGACGCGCCAGGGTGCGTTAACAAATCTCCCAAAAGATCGCCCACACAACCTCCCAGCGCTTCAATGGACTTACCAATCTCATCCCCATTCGGACTTCCCGATAATAGGCCGTTGAGACCATTGATAAAATCTTCGGCATCCAGCGCGCATGCCCCCCATCCAGATGCCTTTTGTGCGAATTCAGCGCTCTTCGCAATCAGTTTTCCCTCTTCGGCAAGTTCACTCAATCCAGGAGTCAAAACAACGCAGCCGATGATGGCAGAAGCAACCCAATGCTGACGACGCCTTGATCGTTGGGTCAAGGATAAGGTCCACTGCTGCCAAAGCGGCTAGGGCGGTTGCCAGAGCGGTCAATACTGAAAGGGTGTGATCTGTCATAAATTCATTCTCCTACTTCCGTGGCAATCGGGCAAAAGCCGCCGCACGGTCTGGGTGTCTGCAACGTGAAGAGTCCGTGTTGGTGCGAGGTCGGGCAGAGCAGGGAGTGGTCCTGCCAGTTCCCCTAACCGGCTTTAACCGGTTAGGCCTTTTCGGTGTCGGTTTTGGTGTCAGTTGGATTTGTATTTCGGTGCCCTTCCGTGCCCTCAAGTGCATATTTTCCACAGAAGGCAAGATTGGGGCCAAATAGAACAGGGGCCTTGGGAGGCCCCTGTTGCATTGATTCTACTGATCTTATGGCGGAGAGGGAGGGATTCGAACCCCCGATAGCCTTGCGACTATGTCTGATTTCGAGTCAGGTGCATTCAACCGGGCTCTGCCACCTCTCCGCTTTGGGTACAACGATTTAGAGGATGCTCTCGACTGCGCTTTTGTGGCACTGGCAGTTGCCCCAGGAGCTCCCCGGCCGTGCGCGGATCCGCCGCGGCCATAACCAGTTTACCGGCGAAGGCGTGCCGGATGCAACGCCAGGTGGAGTCCGCTTGCGGGCGCGAGCTACCGGATGCGGAGCACAACGCCGGCGCTCAGGCGGAGATTGCTTTCGGTTCCGTTGACTCCGTTGGGCAGTTGGGTTAGAAGGTAATCCGCCTCGATGGGACGGATGGCAATGTGCCGTGAGATGCGCATGTCGATTCCGCCGCGATCATGCGAGCCCTTATTGCTCTCTGCACAAAGAACGCCTTTATGAGAATTGTTTGAGAGGAATTTGCTATTTTGATACCAACAGTTGATTAAAGCATTGATTCTATTGGCGTCCCCGACGGGATTTGAACCCGTGTTATCGCCGTGAAAGGGCGGTGTCCTAGGCCGGGCTAGACGACGGGGACGCTGGAAGGGCCAGGAGCGGCCTGAATCGGCCGGGAGCGCCCTTAGGAAGGCTACCAACTCGGGAGGGCCGTGTCAAAATGTGGTGTAGCGGATGGCGGGTCCCGACGGGCGGCTCGCGGATGGCCCACGCAACGGTCCGCCAGGCGGATCGGCTTCCGGCCTGGGCGGAATGTCCGCGCTGAGATTTTTTGCGACAATGGCCCGGCTCGGAGCGTCACAATAGCAAAGGCTTTGTTTAGACGATTTTCCGCCGGTTGGCGGCGCACTCTCCGGCCAGGATCGTCCGCATGAGCGGAAGTCCCGGCAGACAGAGCGCTCCTGCACCCCGGCATCGCAATCGTTCCGGCACAAACCGGAGCTTCAGGCTTCACGGCTCCAGACAGAGGAAAGATCGAGTGAGGAATAGCGCGTTGAGACGCATTCTTGGTTTAGGTTGTCTTGTTTTGATAGGGCTTGCGGCCACCGGCTGCCAGAAAAAGCCGGCGGTGCCGGCGGGGGCTGGGATGCAGGCGATGCCGGTGCGGACGGTGGCGGTCACGCTGTCCCCGGTGGCGCAGTCGAGCGAGTACGTAGCCACCATCAAGTCGCGCCGCTCGGCCACGTTGCAGCCGCAGGTGGATGGACGGCTGACGCAGATTCGCGTCCGGTCGGGCGACCGCGTGACGGCGGGCCAGCCGCTGATGAACATCGATCCGCTGCATCAACTGGCCACCGTCGAATCGCAGCGCGCAACGGAGCGGCAGAAGAAGGCGCTCTACGACTACAACACGTCGGAGATCGAGCGGCAGCGCAAGCTGTTTGAGGCGGGCATCACCAGCCGTGACGTCTTCGAGCAGTCGCAGCAGTCTCACGACAACACCAAGGCGGACTATGAGTCGGCGGTGGAGATGCGCAAGACGCAGGAGGAGCAACTCGCCTACTACACCATCCGCGCGCCGTTTGACGGCGTGGTGGGAGACATTCCGGTGCATGTGGGCGACTACGTTGCACCCGCCACCGTGTTGACCACCGTGGATGAGAACAAGGATCTCGAGGCGTATATCTACGTGCCCACGGAGCGCGCCGGCCAGGTGCGGCAGGGGCTGGATGTGGATCTGATGGACACCAACGGCAATCTGCTGGAGAAGACCAGAATCGATTTTCTTTCGCCGGAGGTGGATAGCACCTTGCAGGGGATTCTGGTAAAGGCCCCGGTCCACGCCTCTCCGGAGATTCTGCGCAATGCCCAAATGGTGAAGGCGCGGGTCATCTGGAGCACGACGCCCATGGCGGTGATTCCGGTGCTGGCGGTGACTCGCCAGGGCGGGCAGAGCTTCGTCTTTGTGGCGCAGCCGCAGAACGGCAACTTCATGGCACGCCAGACCGCGGTCACGCTGGGCGATACGGTGGGCAACAACTACTCCATCTCTTCAGGCCTCAATGTGGGCGACCGGGTGATCGTGTCGAGCACTCAGTTCCTGGTGAATGGCATGCCGGTCATGCCGCTGCCGGGAGCCTAGAAGACACCTTGACCAAGCGCCTCCGGCAGCGGGCCGGAGGCGTGCACCGGGCGGTGTTCGTAGCGCGCCCATTGCAAGCGAAAAGGAAGGCAACCCTTGTTTGTCGATTTTTTTATCCATAGGCCAGTTTTTGCGACGGTGTGCGCGTTGCTGATCATTCTCACGGGAGCGGTGTGTATCCCCAACCTTCCCGTCGCCATGTATCCCACGCTCGCGCCTCCGGTGATTTCGGTGCAGTGCAACTATGTAGGCGCCAACGCCGACACCGTCGAGAAGGCCGTCACTATACCGCTCGAAGAGGCCATCAACGGCGTCGAGGGAATGCGCTACATCAGTTCGTCGAGCACCAACAGCGGCACCAGTTCCATCGCCACGACATTCAACACCGGCTACGACCTGGACATCGCCGCCGTGGACGTGCAGAACCGCGTGGCCAGCGTCGAGGGCCGGCTGCCCGCGGCTGTCAACGCGACCGGCATCACCATCACCAAGGCCTCCCACAATTTTGTCTTTGGCGCCGGCTTTTTTACCCGCGATGGCCGCTACTCGCCCGAGTTCATCTCCAACTACCTCGACATTTATGTGAAGGACGCCCTCAAGCGCGTGCCCGGCGTGGGCGATGTGATGATCTTCGGCGAGCGCAAGTATGCCATGCGCGTCTGGCTTGACCCGGTGCGCCTGGCCGCCCGCGGACTCACTGCCACTGACGTGGTCAACGCGCTGGTCGAGCAGAACGTCGAGATTCCGGCAGGCCAGCTTGGCCAGCCTCCCGCGGACGCGAAGCAGGCCTTCCAGGTGCCGGTGCGCGTCGTCGGCCGGCTCACCAGTCCCGCCGAGTTCGACAATATCATCGTCAAGAACAGCTCCAACGGCCTGGTGCTGCTCAAGGATGTGGGCCACTCGGAGGTGGGCGCGGAAGATTACAGCTCAGTGTTGAAATACTCCGGGCGCGAAGCCATGGGCATCGGCGTCATGCAGCTCTCCAACGCCAACGCCCTGGAAGTAGACCGCCAGGCCAAGGCCGTCCTGGAGGGGCTGTCGAAGAGCTTTCCGCCGGGGCTGGAATATGCCATTGCCTTCGATTCGACCACCGTCGTCGGCGACTCCATCCGCGAAGTGCTGGTCACGCTGGGCGTGGCCGTCTTTATCGTCATCACCGTCATCTTTCTCTTTCTGCTGGACTGGCGCGCCACCATCATTCCCGCCGTCACCATTCCGGTTTCGCTGATCGGCACCTTCGCTTTCATCAAAATCTTCGGCTTCTCCATCAACTCGCTCACGCTCTTTGGCATTACCCTGGCTACGGGACTGGTGGTGGACGACGCCATCGTGGTCATCGAGAATGTGCAGCGGCACATCGCCATGGAGCACTCTGACTCGCACGAGGCCACATCGCGCGCTATGGGAGAGGTGACCAGCGCCGTCATCGCCACTTCGCTGGTTTTGATTGCCGTCTTTGTGCCGGTTTCATTCTTTCCCGGCACCACCGGCATCCTCTATCGCCAGTTTTCGCTGACCATCGCCTTTGCCATCGCCATCTCGGCCTTCAATGCGCTCACGCTTTCGCCGGCTCTCTCGGCTATCTTCCTGCGCGGCGAAGAAGACCGTCCTCACCAGCTCGACTTCCTGCACATCGCGCCGATCTCGCGCCTCTTTGCCAGATTTATTCACTCCGCCGATGCCCAGATCAGTTGGCTGGCCGGCGCCTACGCAAAATCAATTCACGTTGCGCTGCGGTTGCGCTACGCATTGCTCGTGCTCTTCTTCGCCGGCCTGGGCGCAACCGTTGGGATCTACCAGCACGTGCCCACCGGCTTCATTCCGCAGGAAGACCAGAGTTTTCTGATGGTGATTGTGCAGGCCCCTCCGGGCTCGTCGCTGGCCTACACCAGTGCGCTGGCGGATCGCGCGACCCTGATCCTCAAGTCGAATCCCGATATTGCCGGTTCGTTCTCGATTATCGGCTTCAGCTTTGCAGGCAACGCCTCCAATGCGGGCATGATGTTTGTCTCCACCAGGCCCAGCGATCAGCGGCGCGGCAAGGGCCACTCCACCGCGGATATCGTCGCCGATCTTTCGCCGAAATTGCAAAGCCTGATGTTCGCTCCCAATGGCGGCCTGGTGGCCATCTTCCAGCCCCCGGCGGTGGCGGGCGTGGGCAGCTATGGCGGCTTTCAGTTCATGCTTCAGGACCAGGGCGCCAACACCCTCAGTGACATGGACCGGGTCGCCCATCAGATTGTGGGCGCAAGCCGCCAGCGCAAGGACCTTACCGGCCTGATCACCACCTACTCGGCCAACGACCCCCAGGTGTTGGTTACCATCGATCGCGAGAAGGCCAAGGCGATGAGCATTTCGCTCTCGCAGATCACCACCACGCTCGGCGTCTTCATGGGCTCGGAGTACATCAACGACTTCGACTTCAACAACCGCACCTATCGCGTCTTCGTGCAGGCCGACCAGCCCTTTCGCATGACCGCAAAAGACCTGCACAACTTCTATGTGCGCTCGGACTCCGGCCAGATGGTCCCGCTGGACAACCTGACTACCGTGGTGGAAAGCTCCGGCCCGCCGGTCATTACCCACTACAACCTCTTCCGCGCCGTCGAAATCGACGGCTCACCCGCGCCCGGCTACAGCTCCGGGCAGGGAATCGCATCGATGGAGGATCTGGCCAAGAAGGTGATGATGCCCGGCATGGCCTACCAGTGGACGGGATTGACCCTGGACGAGATTGAGTCCAGCGGCAAGGCGCTCATTATCTTCGGCCTCGGAATACTGGTCGTCTATCTCACCCTCTCGGCGCAGTACGAGAGCTTCGCATTGCCTTTCATCATCCTTCTGGCCGTGCCCATGGCGGTGCTCGGCGCGCTGGGCCTGGTGTCGTTGCGCGGCCTCTCCAACGATGTCTACTGCCAGATCGGTCTGGTCATGCTGATCGGTCTCTCGGCAAAGAATTCAATCCTGATCGTCGAGTTCGCTGAGCAGTTGCGGCGCAAGGGCCGCTCCATCGCCGATGCGGCCGCCGAGGCTGGCGCGTTGCGTCTGCGCCCGATTCTGATGACCTCCTTCGCCTTCATCCTCGGCGTTCTGCCGCTGGTCTTCGCCACCGGCGCAGGTGCCCTGGGGCGGCGCTCCGTGGGCACCACCATCGTCGGCGGCATGTTGCTCTCCACCGTCCTCAACCTTTTCTTTATCCCCGTGCTCTATGTGATTCTGAGCAGGCTACTCAGGCGCGGTGACGCTCCCACACCGGAGCCGGCTGAAGCATAAGGACATGGGTGCCCCACCCTCGCCGCGTCTTTGTTTTTGCGGCTAGGGTGGGAAACCGCACATTTGTGGCGCATGGAAAGCGTGGATAAATACTGGACATTTGCCTGCAAATCCAACATGAGAAGCGCTATACTTCTTGCCATCATTAGCAAAGCTCTCTAGAAAGGAAACAAACATGTCTTCGAATCCTGATTCCCGGTCCCTCTCCCTGCAACGAAATCTGCGCTCCTTTTTTACCCGACTCCGCCGCTCCCCGATTTCCCGCCTCGCCGCCGTGATGCTGGTCGCGCTGGCCTTCTGCAGCCCCGCCTTCAGCGGACCGATTCATGATGCGGCTAAGAAGGGTGATTTGGAAGCGGTCAAGGCGCTGCTCAATGACAATCCTGATCTTGTTTCCAGCAAAGACGATAATGGCGATACGCCATTACACGATGCGGCGATTAAAGGTCACAAGGATGTGGCGGAATTGTTGCTGACTCACAAGGCCGATGTCAATGCCAAGAACAACGACGGCAATACGCCGTTGCACTTGGCGGCTCGTTGGGGCCACGAGGATCTAGCGGAATTGCTCCTAGCTCACAATGCCGATGTCAATGCAAAGGATAACAAAGGCCTTACGCCCTTGTATTCAGCGCTAACTTCGGACAACAAGGATATGGCGGAATTGCTGCTGGCCCACGATGCCGATGTCAATGCTAAGAACAACGACGGCTTTACGCCATTGTCCCTAGAGGCTTTTATAGGCCACAAGGACGTGGCGGAATTGCTGCTGGCCCACAATGCCGATGTCAACGCCAAGAATAATATAGGCTATACGCCGTTGTATATAGCGGTGGTAGGGAACCACAAGGACGTGGCGGAGTTGCTGCTGGCTCATAATGCCGATGTCAACGCCAAGGATAATAACGGCTTTACGATGGTGAACACAGAGGTGATATTTAACCACAAGGATATGGTAGAGTTGCTGCTGGCCCATAATGCCGATGTCAATGCCAAGGGTCACAAAGGCAGTACGCCGTTACAATACGAGAAGACTATGATTAGGTTCGGCCCAAAGGAACATAAGGAGGAATATAAGGCCATCGCGGAGTTGCTGCGCCAGCACGGCGGCCATTAATAGGCGATCTCTTGAACGGTCGATCGCTTTCGTTTACAACACCTGATTAGAAGCTGATATAGCCTGAGAATTGGAGGCTGCGCGGCTAAAGCCGCACCTTATACTCAAGCCATGTTCCTGTAAGGTTCCCTGCGGTCCTTATTGCGCCTCCCGGTGCGCTATCACGTAATCCTTGATCCGGTCGTATACCTGGCTGGTGACCACGCCGCGCTCCAACAGGTCCTGCTTGGTGCGGTAGGGCCTGAAGCGCACGATGCGCCCAGCCCAACTGCGCGTCATGCCGGGAACTTTCAGCAGCTCATCGACAGTCGCGTGATTGATGTCGATGCGCGCCTCAGGCGGCGGGGCCGCTTCAGATGTCTTGGGTACACCATGAGTGTCTCGATCCTGGTACTGCGCCGTTCCGGCAAGGCAAACGCCCAGCATCGCAACCGTCAAAGCCGCAAATCGCACTCTTGCTCGCACCGCTCCATTCTCTGCCTTGCCCTGCGCTGTCCGCAACGGTCACCCGCCCGTTTCACCCACGCTTCGGGACCCCATCCATTTATCCTCTGTTCGCGCGTGCCCCGGATGGGTTATATTGAATCTCTGCCGCCGGGGGGATTGCGCGTACCCACCGGTGCTGAGCCGCCGAAGTCAATGAGGAGCAAATGAAAATCACGGACACGATTGGATTGGTGCTCAGGAGCAAAGCCAAAGACAAGGTCTTGTCGATAGCGCCTGACCAGTCGGTTTACGAAGCCCTCGAGCAGATGGCCGAATACGATGTCGGTGCCTTACTGGTCCTCTCGAACGATCGCCTGGTTGGCATACTCTCCGAGCGCGACTACGCCCGCAAAGGCGTCCTGATGGGCCATCTCTCCAAAAAAACCAAGGTCCACGAGATCATGACCGCCCCAGTCGTCTCCGTCAGCCCGCGGCACACCGTGGACGAATGCATGGCCCTGATGACGGAACACCATTTCCGCCATCTCCCGGTCTTGCAGGATGACACCGTCGTCGGCGTCATCTCCATCGGGGACCTCGTCAAATGGGTCATCTCCGGCCAGGCGCAAGCCATTCAGGCGCTGGAGGGGTACATTACGGGAGCGTATCCGAGTTAGCATCCACAACCGAACATTTGACAGCGCACGGGGTTTTCCCTTAGGGTTTCAAACAGATGCAGAGCTACCGCCATCACGGTCATCACCACCATCATGGAACCTCCATGCCGGCGGACTGCCATGGCCTGATGTAAACGGCCAGAGAGATCTCAAGAAACACCCAAGCCCGCCGGCGACCGACGCCAGCGGGTTTTTTCATGCTTCCAAACCAAAATTTCAACCAGGATCAAGGAAAAATGACGGCTACAATCGACTTCGACAAGATGGACGGCCTGGTGCCCGGCATCGTGCAGGATACGCGCACGGGCGAAGTGCTGATGCTGGGTTTTCTCAATCCCGCCAGCTATGCCAAAACGCTGGAAACCGGCTTTGTAACCTTCTGGAGCCGCACCCGCCAGAAGCTGTGGATGAAGGGCGAGACCAGCGGCAACCGCCTGCGCGTCGTCTCAGCCTCCACCGACTGCGACAACGACACGCTGCTCTTCCGCGTCGAGGTGGAGGGCGATGGCCTCGTGTGCCACGAGGGCACGGTCAGTTGCTTCACCAAGCCGCTCCCGCTCGGCGCAGCCAACCGGGAAGCTGACAATAAGAAAGAGGAAATACGTGGCTAACAAGCTCAGACTCGGCATCCCCAAGGGCAGCCTGCAGGATGCGACCATCGCTCTGTTCAAACGCGCCGGCTGGAACATCTACGCCGACGGCCGCTCCTACTTTCCATCGATCGACGATCCCGAGATCGAGTGCATGTTGATTCGCGCCCAGGAGATGGCCCGCTACGTCGATCACGGCGTGCTCGACGCGGGACTCACCGGCATCGACTGGGTTGTCGAGAGCGGCCTCGACGTCACCAGCGTCACCTCCCTCACCTATGCCAAGCAGAGCCGCCGCAAGGTGCGCTGGGTGCTGGCCGTTCCTGAAGGCAGCGGCTTTGAGAAGGCCGAAGATCTCGAAGGCAAGATCGTCGCCACAGAATTGGTCGAAGTCAGCAAGCGCTACTTCGCCGCCAAGGGCGTCAACGTGAAGGTCGAGTTCAGTTGGGGCGCAACGGAAGTCAAGCCGCCCACGCTGGCCGACGCCATCGTCGAAGTCACGGAGACGGGCAGCTCGCTCAAGGCCAACCATCTCAAAATCATCGACACGGTGATGGAGAGCGAGACTCATCTGATCGCCGGCAAAGCCACTCTCGCCGACCCGTGGAAGCGCGAGAAGCTCGCGTCGATTGCCCTCATGCTCCGCGGCGCCATCGATGCGCAATCGCAAGTGGGACTGATGCTCAATGTCAAGCGCGCGGACCTCGAAGCAGTCCTGGCCGTGCTGCCGGCGTTGAACTCGCCAACCGTCTCCCAGCTAAGTGATTCGGAGTGGGTCGCGGTCAACACGATCGTCGATGAGCGCGTGGCGCGCGACGTGATTCCGCGCCTGAAAGCGGCCAGGGCCACGGGCATCGTCGAATATCCGCTCAACAAGGTTGTGCTCTAACGCGGAGATCAACAATGAAACTGATCCGGACAAAAGGCCGCGGTGCACAGCAAACAGCAGAAGTTCTTGCCGCGCTCGAACGACGCGGCGGCGCGGCGCTTGACGCCGTGCTGCCCACGGTCAAGCGCATTGTCGCCGATGTGCGCAAACAGGGTGACCGCGCTCTGCTGCGCTATGCGGCCCAATTCGACGGGCTTGCCGGCACGGATGCGTTGCGCGTGACGCAGGACGAAATGGCCGCGGCGTGGGAGGCTATCGAACCCGCGTTGTGCGAGGCCCTGTCCACGGCCGCTGAGCAGATTCGCGGCTTTGCCCAGCGCCAACTGCCGTCTTCGTGGAATGCATCTCCCGTTGCCGGCCTCACCACAGGCCAGCTTGTGCGCCCGCTCGGCTCCGTGGGTTGCTACGTGCCCAGCGGTCGCCATCCGCTTCCCTCCACGCTCCTCATGACCGCCATTCCCGCGCAGGTTGCGGGCGTCAAGCGCATCGCTGTGGTCTCGCCCAGGCCCGCGCCGGAGACTCTGGCCGCCGCGCACCTGCTCGGCATCACGGAGTTCTATCGTCTCGGCGGCGCGCATGCAATTGCCGCGCTGGCCTACGGAACCGCGAGCCTCCAGCGCGTAGATAAGATCGTGGGGCCGGGCAATCTCTACGTCACCGCCGCCAAGCGCCTGGTGGCCTTCGACTGCGCCATCGACATGCTGGCCGGCCCGACAGAAATTGTTGTCACCAGCGAATGCGGCAATGCTGCCGATATTGCCTCCGATCTTGTGGCGCAGGCCGAGCACGATCCCGAGGCGTTGGCCATCTTCATCACCACGCGCGCCGAACTTGCCAAAGAGATGATTGCGGAAGCAAAGCTGCGCAGCCGCGACAATCCCGTCGCGCGCCAGGCTCTCGATCGCAACGGCCTCGTAATCATTTCGTCCAGCGTGGACGAGGCGCGGCAGATTACCAATCGCCTTGCGCCCGAGCATTTGACGGTTGACGCGCCAAGCGATCTCGAATGGGTTGAGAATGCGGGCTCGGTGTTTGTGGGCCGCTGGTCCGCGCAGCCCATGGGCGATTACATATCCGGACCCAATCACACACTGCCCACGGGCGGAATGGCGCGCGTGCGCGGCGGCTTGAGCGTGAACGACTTCGTCAAGCTCATCACGGTGCAGGAGTACAGTGCGCAAGGCTTGCGCGCGCTCGGGCCGCATGTCGCGTTATTGGCTGAAGCCGAGGGCCTCGTGGGCCACGCCGAAGCCATTCGCGCCCGCCTGCGCAAGAACCCACGCACAAGGAGGTCCCGTGGTTGAATCCGTTACAACACGCAACCCAACTCCGCGCGCCCGCGTGCAGGCGATGAAGGAGTATCACCCTCCGCTCGGCAGCCGCGATGCGCTGCGCCTGGACTTCAATGAGAACACCCTCGCCTGCTCGCCCAAAGTGCGCGAAGTGCTGGGGCGCATCTCTGCCGGCGCTCTCACGCGCTATCCCGAGCGCGAGCCGGTGGAGGCGGTCGTTGCCGCGCATCTCGGTCTCGCCGCAGCGCAGGTAGCGCTCACCAACGGCGTGGACGAAGCCATTCATGTGCTCTTCGAGGCCTTCCTCGAAGCAGGCGATGAACTGTTGCTGCCCGTGCCCACCTACACAATGTATGAGGTCTACGCATCGGCGACAGATGCGCGCGTGGTCGCCGTGCTCGCCGCGGGCGATTTGCAGTTCCCCTTTGAGCGTCTGATCGCTGCCGTTACTCCGCGCACGAAAATCATCGCCATCGCCAACCCCAACAGCCCTTCCGGCAGCGTGGTCACGCGCGCGCAACTCGTCGAAATTGCAAATCGCGCGCCGCACGCAGTGCTGCTGGTGGACGAAGCCTACTTCCATTTCCATGGCGAAACGGTGATCGACTTGATCGGCATCGTGCCCAATCTGATTGTGGCGCGGACCTTCTCGAAGGCATACGGTCTCGCCGGTTTGCGCATAGGCGTCCTCGCCGGTCCAGTGGAGCTGATGCGCTGGGTCAAGCGTGTGCTTTCTCCTTACAGCGTCAACTCGCTGGCGCTGGCCTGCCTGCCGCCCGCGCTCGAAGACACAGCCTACCTAGACGGGTACGTGAGCGAAGTGCTCGAAGCACGCCGGGATTTCGAGGCCGCACTCGATGAAGCCGGAATCCGCCGCTGGCCCAGCCAAGCAAATTTCATTCTCGTCGACATCGGCCCTCAGCACGCGGAGTTTGTGCGCTTGATGCGCGCTGCAGGCGTACTGGTGCGCGATCGCTCCAGCGATCCGGGCTGCGATGGTCGCGTGCGCATCACCATTGGAACGCGAGAGCAGATGCGGCAGGCCGTCGCCGCTCTCAACCAAGCGCTGGCCACACTGCGGGCCGGAAAAGAGGCGCAATGACAAACAGAAAGAAGAACGCTGAATCCGCAATCGAATCGAGAGCGCGCGCTGCCATCGTTGAGCGCAATACCGCCGAGACGCGCATTGCAATCAAGCTCACAATCGAAGGCAGCGGCCAATACAAAATCTCCACCGGCATTCGCTTCTTCGATCACATGCTGGAGCTGTTCACGCGCCATGGCGCCTTTGATCTTGAACTCAAGTGCGACGGCGACCTCGACGTGGATCAGCACCACACCGTCGAAGACGTGGGCATCGCGCTCGGCGAAGCCTTCGACCGCGCCCTCGGCGACAAACGCGGCATTCTGCGCGCCGGTTACTTCCTCATGCCCATGGACGAGACCCTCGCGATTGCAGCCGTGGACCTAAGCGGACGCGCCGCCTTCGCCGTCGAAACCAAAGTGCGCGTTCGGCTGGTGGGCGACCTGCAAACCGAGCTGGTCACCGACTTCTTCGAGGGCTTCGCGCGCGGCGCTCGCGCCAACGTGCATGTGAAAACCATGTACGGCCGCTCGAATCACCACAAGATCGAGGCCATCTTCAAGGCTTTTGCGCGCGCGCTGCGCGTAGCCTGTTCGCGCGACAAACAGCTGGGCGAGATGTTGCCGTCTACGAAAGGATTGCTCTGATGCGCGTAACGGTGATCGATTACAAGGCGGGCAACCTCACCTCCGTTCTCAAGGCGCTCCGTCACCTGGGCGCTGAGGCGGTCGTGACCGACGGCGATCTTACGCTTGTGGAAGCCGCCGAGCGCATCGTCCTTCCCGGCGTAGGCCACTTCGCGGCCACTGAGCGGCTCGATGCGACCGGCCTCACGCCCGCGATTCGCGCGGCGATTGCGCGTGGCGTGCCCTTCCTCGGAATTTGCGTGGGGATGCAGTGGCTCTATGCGGGCTCAAGCGAAGCGCCGCTGCAGCCGGGGCTCGCGCATTTTGCCGAGCAGTGTACGCGCTTTTCCGAGAGCAATGAAAAAGTCCCGCACGTCGGCTGGAACTCGCTGGAAGTGCGGAAAGGTACGCGGCTTCTGGCTGGCGTTGAGCTGGGTGAGTACGTCTACTTCACGCACTCCTACAAGGCTCCCGTCACTGCCGACACCGTAGCCGTCACGCATTACATCGAGCCCTTTGCCGCGGCCGTCGAGCGCGGCAACGTGATGGGCGTCCAATTTCATCCGGAGAAGTCCGGCGCAACCGGGCTCAAGATTCTCCGCAATTTTCTGGAGGTAAGGTAATGCAGATTAGTTATAGGCTCACTGTGGCCGACTACAAGGCAGCACTTGCGCTTCACAATCGTCAGAAGTTCAATCGGCGATCGTCACATTTTTTCATGTTCAAGGTGATGCCAATCATCGGCATGTTGGTTCTTTGCTCTGAGGTCTTCCTGTTTTTTACGCAGGAAGATTACTTTGCCCGCAATCCCCCTGGCTTGCTGATCGTTCCAGTTGTCTTCTCCCTACTGCCGGTTTTTCGCTCTTATGCGATCAAGAGGCAATTCAAAGGTCTCTTCCCTCGGTCTCAGACTGACCAGTATTTGTCGATTGATATTGACGATGAGCGCATCATCTCAGCATGCCCGGATCTAGCGAAGCCAAGCTCCTCTGGAATGCAATTGTTAGGTTCGCACAAGACGAAAAGATAACCCTCTTCTATTTGACAGAATTGCGATTTCTTTTTGTACCGACGATAGTCTTCTCAACAGAGCAACGTGCCGAGCTGAGCGATCTCGTCGCACGCCACGTGGTGAAGAGGTAGCAAATGATCACCAAGCGCATCATCGCCTGCCTCGATGTTCACGGTGGCCGCGTCGTGAAGGGCGTGCAGTTTGTCGATCTGATCGATGCGGGCGATCCGGCCACACAGGCCGCGCGTCATGCGCGCGAGGGCGCGGACGAAATTGTGCTGCTCGACATTACTGCGACGCATGAAGGCCGGCAAACGCTGCTCGACACCGTACGCCGCACAGCGCGGGAACTGTTCGTGCCCTTCGCGGTCGGCGGCGGCATTCGCACCGCAGACGACGCGGCGCAGGTCTTCGAGGCCGGAGCGGACAAGGTCAGCGTGAACTCCGCCGCGCTCGCCGACCCAACCTTGATCGACGCCATCGGCCGCAGCTTCGGCGCGCAGGCCGTCGTCGTTGCCATCGACGCCCGCCGCGATCCCGAGGCCGCCGACCCCGTGCGCGACGCGCAGGTCTTTGTGCAGGGCGGACGCAAGCCGGCCGGCCGCCGGGTGGTCGAGTGGGCGCGCGAAGCCGAGCAGCGCGGTGCAGGCGAGATACTGCTGACCTCAATGAACTGCGACGGAACGCGCACCGGCTTTGATTGCGAGCTGACCGCAGCCGTCAGCGAGGCCGTCAACATTCCCGTTATCGCCTCGGGCGGCGCGGGAACCGTGGAGCATTTTGTCGATGTGTTTGGACGCGGCAAGGCCGATGCTGCGCTTGCGGCCAGTATCTTTCACTTCGGCGTATCGAGCGCGCGTTCGCTCAAAGAAGAGCTGGCCAAAGCCGGCGTATCGGTGAGGCTGCCATGCTGATTCCTTCCATCGATCTGCTGGGCGGGCGCATCGTTCAGTTGGTGCAAGGCGAAAAGTTGCGCCTTGCTTTTGACGATTTTGAATACTGGATCGAAAAGTTCTCTCGGTTTCCATTGGTGCAGTTGATCGACCTGGACGCGGCGATGCGCCAGGGCAACAACTCAGAACTTGTCGCGCAAATTGCAAAGCGGCTGCCAGTCCAGGCCGGCGGCGGCATCCACTCCATCGACCGCGCAAGGCAAGTGCTCGATGCGGGTGCAAAGCGCGTCATCATCGGCTCCGCGCTCTTCTCCGAGAAGGGCGCGGTGAATACCGAATTTGCCGCCGCGTTAGCCGCCAGCGTGGGCTCCGAGCACGTGGTGGCCGGCATCGACACAAAGAACGGGCGCATCGCAGTGAAGGGCTGGAAGGCGCAGGTAGCCCTCACGCCCGATGAAGCGATTCCGCAACTCGAAGCCCATGCCGCCGCGTTCCTCTACACGCACGTGGACGGCGAAGGCATGATGCAGGGCTTTCCCATCGAGACGGCCGCGCGCCTGCGCAAGCTCACGCAGAGGCAGCTCATCGTAGCCGGCGGCATTCGCAGCCAGCAGGAGGTGGATGCGCTGGATGCGCTGGGCGCCGATGCGGTGGTCGGCATGGCGGTCTACACCGAGTTGCTCGCGGTCTGATGGGCAGCGAATCCCACCCTAGCCGCAAAAACAAAAATGCGGCGAGGGTGGGGCACCCAGTGGGTTCTGCTACTCTTCTGTCTCACCGACGGACCGGCTGGTCTCAACCCGTGAGGCACGCAGCAGCCGGGCTATCTGTTTCAAATGAAGTTGCACGGCATAGGCGCGCAGAATCTCGGTCTGGGAGAATCCGATGCCCGTGGGCCGCACCGCGGCCATGCGTTCTTCGAGCTGGGCGATGTCCTCTTCGAGACTCATCCGTGGCGGCACATGGAAGCGCCATGCGTGAATGCAGCCGGCCACATGGTGGAATCCGGTGCGAATGTCAACGGTCAGTTGTCCAAGGGCCGGCTCCAGTTGCTGCGCGTAGCCAAACTCGTTAGTGTCTTTCACTGAGAACTCCAGCGCCACCAGTGCGTCGAAGAGCGAGCGGCCAAACTGCGAGAGCGTTGTCAGGCCCTCGCGCCATCCTGGACCGCCCGAGGGCTCACTGCGCGCAGCCTCCAGCAGTTGGTTGTTGCCGCGCAGCATGGCCAGCGCATCGTTGCGCAGTGTGGACAGGTTCTCAGCGGGCGCGCCGCGAAAATCTTGCAGGATCGCCTCGAAGAAGGCCCCCAGCACAAGAAACTCCTGCGCCAGGCCGTCGCGCAGACGCAGCCGTGCGCGGTCAGGCAGCACCAGCGTGGTCACGGCGAGAGCCACCACGATGCCCAGCACCACTTCGCCCACGCGGTCCAGCGCCAGGCCCCAGCGCGAACCAGCTTTCTGCACCAGCATGATAATTGTGATGGTGACCCCGGCCAGCCGCGAACTGCTGCGCAGCCCCAGCAAACCGCAGACGATGACCGCCGCGAGCACGGCGAGAATGTAGTTCCATGGAAGCACGCCGAACAGCGAAAACGAAAATCCAAGCAGCGTGCCGATCAGCGTGCCCAAAAGCCGATCACGCGAGGCGGTAACCGTGGCGCCCATGTTGGATTGCAGCACGATGATGGCGCTGATTGCGCCCCAGTAGCCGTCATGCAGCCCGAAGCGCAGCGCCAGCCACCAGCACAGAGCCGCAGCCAGTGCGGTTTTTGCCGCGTGAATCAGCAGCCGCTGGCGCTCCCAGGAAAAGAGCCCAGGCCGATGCATAGGTTCCAGGCGCAGCTTGAGGTCAAGCAGTTGCTGGGACCACGTCTTGTTTGCCTTCAGGCGCATGGATGCAATCCGCAGAGTCTCATGATTACAGGATCGCCTGACCAGGCCGTTCCCAACGTGACCAGTCTCACGTTTGTCCCGAGTAAGCTCAATCAAGGCTATCAGCTTGCGCGCAGGCCTGGAATGAATCTGTCCATTTAGCATAAGATTGAGGCGCCCGCATCGGTCGGGCTGGTCAAACCCATGCTGCGAGTCGGATACCCAGAAACCTTGGCCGCGGAATTGTTCAGCGACTTTCCCCAGGGAGTCGAACTCATTCCGCTGCCCAATTCATTGGACCATGAAATAGACATCGACGTCTGGATTCCCGATCCTTACCCCGCGCGGGCTATCAAGACCTGGCCACATCTGCGCGGGGTGCGTCTGGTGCTTGCGCTGCTGGCAGGCACGGAGTGGATTCCCGGCGTGGTCGGGCCGCGCGTGACCATCTGCAATGCCCACGGCGCGCACAACATCTCCACGGCGGAGTGGACCGTGGCCTCCATTCTGGCGATGCTCAAGTACTTTCCGTTTTATCTCGATCTACAGCGCGCCGGCCAGTGGAAACGCCGCTTCGAGGCCAGCGCGCGCTACGCCGGCATCACCGGGGACACGCGTTCGATTTATCCCCCCGTCATGCTCGAGGAACTGACCGGCAAAACGGTGCTGCTGGTGGGCTATGGCGCCATCGGCAAGGAGATTGAGCGCATGCTTGCGCCGTTCGATGTAGAGATGCTACGCGTGGCCCACACCGCGCGCAGCGAGCCCCCCGTCCATGCCGTCAGCGACCTGGACAGCCTCCTTCCGCGAGCCGAGATCGTCGTGCTGATCCTGCCCTCCACCGCGGAGACGCGCTGGCTCATCGGCAGACGCCAGCTTGCCTTGATGAAGCAGGGCGCGCTGCTGGTGAATGCCGCGCGCGGCCCCATCGTGGACACAAACGCATTGGTTGACGCGCTCCATGCGGGCCGCATTCGCGCCGCCCTCGACGTGACCGATCCCGAGCCGCTGCCGGATGGGCACCCGCTGTGGAGTTGCCCCAACCTGCTGCTCACGCCCCACGTAGGCGGATCGAGCCCGCAGTTTGCCCCTCGCTCACTGCGCACCGCGGCCGGCGAACTGCGCCGCTACATCAGCGGCGAACCACTGTACAACGTAGTGCAGGCCGCAATCTAACTGGCCGCCGCCTCCCGCCGCCAATCGCGCAAGCCCAGTGCGGCCAGAGGCACAAATGCCGCATAAAGCAACGCCGTGGGCCATAGATCCTTGTACAAATACTCGCCAACGTAAACTACATCCACGATGATCCACAGCCACCAGTTGGCAATGTGCTTGCGCGCTTGCCACCAATTGGCTACCAGGCTGTAACTCATGAGCACGGCGTCCAGATAAGGCAGTGCAGCATGAAGGCGCTTGGCCAGTGTTCCCAGCAAAAAACTGCCGGCCAATCCCAAGACCAGCGCAGTTGCCATGCTTGGCAGCGCAAGTGGTACTACGCGTACCTCGCCCTCCTCGCGCACTCCCCGCCACCAATTCCACCATCCGTAGATCGTGAAAACCACAAAGAAGACCTGCAACAATGCATCGGAGAAGAGTCCAGCGCGGAAGAACACCACCATATAAATAAAGATCGATATCAACACTACAGGCCAGCAGATGAGCAGCCTGCGCGTAGTGAGCCAGATGCCTAATGCCGCTGTTAAAGCGCCCACAAGCTCCAACCAGTGCGCGGCCAGGTAGTTTGTGATTGCAAGCCAGATCATTGCTCTCCAACTTTTTGCGGACGCCGGTTACGGGTTACGGCCCATTGTTCAATCGCATTCAAAAGCCTTCTGCCGCCCGCGCCGCGGAACCAGCGCGCGTGGCCCACCAGCCAGCCTTCGCAGGCCAGGCGCGCCTTCTCTTCCGAGTGCAACACGCCCAGAAAATAATCCGCCTCAGACAGCGCAAACTCGGCGTGGCACAGCGCCGTCATCGGCGCCAGCGCCGCGGCCTCTTCATTCGAGAGCGGACGCACCGAGTCATATCCGGCCAGCAATGCGTGCAAGTGATCCAAATGTATCGGTACATCTGCCGCACCGGTCAACCTGCTTTCTGATCCCTGATCCCTGATCCCTGATCTCTGTTTCCCCTCCACCAGCACAAGCCACTCCACGATGTTGCGCTCGATTGCGTGGGCCAGGTCATGCACCGCGTTGGTGCGGTCGGCCAGCCCGAAATCGATGATCGCCGTGGCCCGCGCCTCGGGCCCGGCGTCGCTCCACAACAGATTCGAGGCGTGCAGATCGTTGTGCGTCCACAGCTCCGGGAGCGCGGGCAAAAGCGGCAGAAGCTGCGCATGAAACGGAGCCAGCAGTTCGAGCGCCTGATCGCAGGCCCGGCGCACAGCCGCATCCTCAGCCAACGCCGGACGCGCGGCCAGATAACGGTCCATTTCCGCGCCTGCATCCTGCGCGGCAAAGATCGTGAAGCTGGCCACCAGCGGGCGCGGTTTGCGGCGCGCCGCGGCAAACCCCTCCGACGCAAGATGCAGCCGCGCCAGCGCCTGGCCCGCTGAGTGCGCGTGCGCCACGCAACGGAACGGCGTCCAGGAAAGCGCGTCCTCATAAAGGTCCACGCCCTCGGGCGCTTCATGCACCTCGTAGGTCCACTCGCCGGTCTGGATTGCCGTCTCGCCTGAAGCCGTCGCAAAGACCCTCGGCGCCGGCGCTCCTGCGCCGAGCAGATGCGCAAGAAAGCGATGTTCCTCAAGCAATCTCTCCGCATCGCGCACGGTCCGATGATGGCGCTTGATGAAGACCCGCCCGCCGCGCGTTGCCACCACGCTCGCCGCCGAAAACGGCCGCGGGCTTACGGACAAAATCTCAATCGGCTCGCCGCATTCTGGAAACTGGCTCAACAACGCGCGCACCTCGGCCAGCGCGAGCGGCGCCCAGTCGGGCTCCACCAGCGTGCCGTCCATGCCGTGCGCTTTTGCAGTTGTGCTCATCACGGAATCATCCTTCACCTGAACCTGCGAACCTAAAAAGTGTAATGGGCCGAGAGCCGCACCGTCGTGGGCGCGCCCAGGTGGATGAATGTATCGCCGTAGCTGGCCCCGGTATCTTTCCAGTAGCGTTTGTCGGTAATGTTGTCGGCATAGAGCAGAAAAGTTACGCGCCCCTGCTCGCCTCCGGGCGTATAGCGCACGCCGAGATTGAAGAGATTGTAGCCGGGCACGCTCACCGCGTCGTCGCGCGTGGCCTCCTTGCGTCCGGTGTAGCCCCATCCTGGCATCAGGTGCAGTCCGCGGGCGTGGGGCAGTGCGAGATCGGCAAATAAAGCCGTGCGCAGATGCGGCACGTTGAGCACCTGCTTGTTGTCGAAGGCCGGCGTGCCCGTGTCGTCGGAGAGCGCGCGAATCGCCGCCGCCGAAGCCGTCAGCCGCAACCAGCTCGCGGCCTTTCCCTCAGCGTTCAACTCAATGCCGTCGTGCGTCTCGCGGCCCTCGGATTCAAAACACAGATCGCCGGGAGCATTGAATTCACTTGCCGTGCAAAAGCTGTCGGGAGCCTGGATCACCTTGGGATAGAAAAACGGCGCGCGCATATGAAAGAGCGCGGTCGTCAGCAGGATGCGCTGGCCCGGTTCATACTTCGCGCCGATCTCAGCCTGTCTGGTCATGAACGGCCCCAGAAACTGATTCGCATTATCCACCCACCACGGCCCTTGCGGCCCCAGCGAAAGCAGCACTCCGTAGTTGCCATAGAGCGTGAGGCTTTCCGCCGGATTGTAGGTGACCGCGTATTGCGGCAGCCAGAGGAGCTTGTCTGTGATGATGGGCGGCGTTCCGGGGCTGGTGGCGCTGAGGGAGTAGTTGTTGTCGCGCAGGGAATCTTCCCGTCCCCCGGCTAACAATTGAATGTGGCCGGGCAGATGAATCCGGTCCTGTACTACTGCGGCCGACTGGTGACTGTCTTCCCAGAGCCTGCGCGGGCCGGCGGATTGAAGGGGGTACTCGAAGGAATCGGCGGTACCGAGGGGAACTGTAGCGATGGGCTGGTAGATGTTCTCCGAACCGACGTAGTCGTACACCGCGCCGTCAGTAACGGTGGGTGTAGATAGGTTTGCAACCGTGTAATAACCGGGCTGCTGCACACTGCGCAGGAATAGTTCACCTCCGCCGGTCAGGTCGTGAGTGATAACTCCGGTCCTGATGTGGCCAGTAACCAGCGCCTCGGCCTGTGCGTCGATGCGCAGTTCGCCGGGGTCTCGGTAATCATAGATTCCGTAGTCTCCGCCGTCATTGACGCCGGGGACCGCGGGACAGAAAAAATAGGCAGCTGCGTTCGGCGCACCAGGACAGTCAACGTTGCCGCTCGCATCGAATGGCGTGCCATACGCATAGACCACGTTGTCATCAATGAGCGAATGACTATAACTCGCCGCTGCGAAGGCCCGCCACGCTGGCGCCAAATCATAGTCCAGCCGCGCCCCGGTGTTGAATGTATCGAAGGTGTTGGGCTTGGCCCACGACTGCTCGCCCAGCATCGTCGATGGGTATACCTGCTCGTAATTTGGAGCTACTTTGTGTAGATCGGGCACGGTCGTTCCGCCCAGCAACTGGTAGCCGCATACCGAGCGCTCCACCTTGTGCTGGTACTCGAAGTCGCCCTTCAGAATCGCCCTGGGGCTGATCTTCCAGTCGGCCGCGCCCGCGCCCACGGCGCGCCAGCCATTGGCGTCGTTCACGTAGCTCTCGATTTTTTCGCCGGCCAAATTGATCCGCGCGCCCACCTGTTTCCGGCTGCCGAACAGCCGGCCCAGATCGACGGCCCCGTAAGCGGTCCCGCGATGATCGGTGGCCAGATCCACGGCCTCCACCGTGGCCGGCCGCTTGGTCACGTAGTCGATCAGCCCGCCCGCCGAGGCCACGCCGCTCTCCACGCCGGCAATGCCCTTGAGCAGCTCGACGCGCTCCTTGTTTTCCAGCGGCACATCCTGCTCGCCGGCGATGGTCATGCCGTTGATCTGGAGTCCCGTGGCCAGGTCGATCGTGAAGCCGCGAATCTCGTAGTCGCCGTAGTAGCCCACCGGCGCGTAATCCTCGCCGATCGACGCGTCGTTCTTCACCACGTCGGAGAGCAAACGCGCGCCCTGGTCTTCGAGCAGCTCGCGGGTCACCACCGTGGCCGAAAGCGGCGTCTCCTTGAGCGTTGCGCCATCCAGAGTGCCCACCGTGACAGCATCGGGAAGGTAATCGTCCTTCACCTCGCCGTGGACCACGACCGTGGTCGTAACGCGCGGAACCTGCGCAGGCGCGGCGGGCTTCGGCGTGTTGGGCGCCTGAACTGTGCTGGCCGGCGGCGGCGCCGTACTCTGCGAGAATGCGCAAAGCGGAGCGCCCAGGCAGCAGAACAGCATCCACGTTTTCACCAAAGAGCCGCGTCCCATTGCAGACACTTGCGCTTTTCCCGCGCGGAAGTCGCAAGGCCGCCGCGCGCTGGATGCGGACTCGGGCCTTGCGGAAGATTGAGATGGGATGCGCGCCGTGACGGCGGCTGCGGCTTCGAGCATGGTCTCCCCTTGTTCTTTAAAACTCCATGAAACAAGAGAACTCACGCTGCGATTCGAGGAAGAAGGCCGCCTGGCCTCGGAAACTTCCCACGCCGGTATTATCCGGATCGGGTTCGAGGGTATTTCTCAGCCCCACTTCGTGGAGCACCCCTGTTTCAATAATCAGATTGAAACACTCCCCGCGCCAAGATTGCAAATCAGGGCCGGATTTCCTCTCGGAATGGAAGTTTTTCACTGCCTCACAACCTCTCCACAAACGTGAGTCCCGTCACATCCCACCATTTCAGGCCATGGCTAGACTCAGAGTCACCTCCAGGTTTTCAGGAGTGCTATGCCTCTCTTTCCCGCTGTAGACCCCATTCCTCTGCCGGCCCCGATATGGCTCTTGAAACTCCTCCATATCGTCACCCTGGCCTTGCACTTTGTCGCCGTGGAAATGCTGCTGGGCGGACTGCTGCTTGCGGTTCTGCTCAGTCTCTTCCGCAGCTCGCCGGCCTCCATGGTCACCGCCAGGGCGCTGGCCCGCCGGCTCACGATGGTCATGACCTTCGTGATCAACCTCGCCGTGCCGCCGCTGCTGTTTGCCCAGGTGCTTTATGGCCGCGCGCTTTACACCAGTAGCGTCCTCATCGGCCTCTATTGGATCTCGATTATCTGCCTCCTCATGCTGGCCTACTGGCTGCTCTATCGGTTCACCGCGCGGTTAGAGGCAGGGCGCTCGGCATGGTGGGTCGGGCTGAGCGCGTGGGTGCTGGCAGGATGCATCGCCCGGCTGCTCTCCACCAATATGACGCTGATGCTGCGCCCCGAGGTTTGGCGGGATATGTACTCCGCCTCGGCCGCGGGCGCTTATCTGCCCACGGGCGACCCCACGCTCACCCCGCGCTGGTTGCTGATGATGGCCGGCGGGTTGTTCATCGGCGGACTCTGGCTGGTCTATCTCGCCGGCCGCAGCACCTTCACCGCGGATGAGAAGCGCTTCGTCGCCGGCCTCGGCGGCAAGGTGGCCGCGGGCTTCGGCATCGTTTATCTGGCTGCCGGGTTGTGGGCGGCCAGTGTGCAGCCCGCGGTCGTCAAGGTTGGCCTCGCAACCCATCCGCTCTATAAATTCGCGGGCTTTGCCGGTTACGGCTGGATGGCTCTGGTGCTGGTTGCTGTTCTGGTGGGCGCAATCGCCGGATTCGGCAAAGTCTCCTCCGCATGGCTGGCCTGGTCCGCCGTTCTGCTCGCTGTCCTTACTGAGATCGCCTTCACCGTCTATCGCGACGGCGTCCGCGACCTGACCTTGCTCAGCAAAGGCTACGACGTGTGGGATCGCGCCGTTGAAACCAACTGGTGGGTCGTAGGTCTGTTCCTGGTCCTCTTTGTTGCCGGCCTGGGTGTCATTGGATGGCTCGTGTCCGTGGTGGCGCGCGCAAGGAAAGTTATGGAGGCGGCTTGATGATGAGCGATCCGATTGTTTCAGGCGAACGAATTGCCCTACCCGAAGGGACGCATCTGCAACCCTTTGTCGAGGAACCCGGTGAAACCACCACCCGCCGCTTCTTCCTGGCCGCGGCCGGCGCAGCGGGACTGCTCTACACTGCCGCCCTCGCCTATCCCATCTACCGCTACCTGGCCTCGCCCGAAGAGATAGCCCTCAGCGCCACCGCCGTCACTGAGGTCACGCTGAAGGACGCGCAAAAGCTGCCCCTGGCCTCGGTGCTCATGTTCAAGTTCGGCGCCGCTCCGGCCATGCTCATCCACCATGAGGACGGCCGCTGGATATCCATGACCGCCGTCTGCACGCACCTGGGCTGCACGGTGCAGTATGAGCCGCAGGCCGACCGCATCCACTGCGCCTGCCACGGCGGCGTCTACAACGCCTACACCGGCGCCAACGTCAGCGGCCCGCCGCCCAAACCGCTCAAACTCTTCAAAGTGGCCGTCAACGAAGCCGGCGTGGAAGTTTCTCGCGCGTAACGCAAAAGCGCATTTGGATTCTAGTAAAGGAGTTCAAAAAAACGATGAAACTCGTACGATCTGACTCACCGGAAGTAGCTACGATCGTCGCATCGGCGGGAGCACTGGCTTGCGTGGTTTGGTCCGCGCTGACTCTCGCGTGCATTGCGTGTGTACTGAGCCTGTTGATCGCACTCGCTTTAAGCCTCATTGTTTCGACACGGACTGCGGTCTGGCTCGACATTCCTGTTTTTCTTGTGTTAAATGTGTTTCTGCTTTGGCGCGGAAGATCCGCCCGCCTGAACTGGGTTATTGCGGGCGGTGCTGACCGGATGTACGTTCGGCTTTTTGCGAGACGAGGATGGGGGAAAGGTGACCTCAATGAGCCGGATGTCCTCATGCTTGAAGCTTCGGACATCGCTTCGATATCCGCCCGAACTGTCGAAGTGTTTTTATACGGGCCTAAGCCCAAAATAGTCGAATCGTTGGTGATCAAACCTACTCAGACGGTCGCGGAAAGTTATTCCAATGACATCCGTTCATTGCCGTGTAGCGTTGGAGGGCTTGGTTGTAGCACTATGTTGCTTGATTCAGGTAAGCAGGTATACGTGGACAATGAAAAAGGACGTCTCATTATGAAATGGAAATGGTATAGTCCCATTCTGCCGGTATTCCTCCAGCAGCTAGAACGGGAATGCCCATCCATTGTCATAGTCCCAGAAGAACGTTCCGAGTTGGATTTGAATGAGATTTGGAATGGGACTTCGATGAATCTGGATGTGCAACAGCGTCAGAAACTCGTTCAGGCGGTGCGTCTTGGATTTGATTGCGACTGTGCTTGGTTGCTAAGAGTGTACAAGGGCATTTCGCCTCAAAAGGCAGATGCTTATCTAGCGGAGATTGAGCAAGAGGAAGCCGGGAGAGGATAAAAGGCATGACTTCAAAGACCATTTATCACTGGATCGATGAGCGCCTGGGCCTCAGCGAGCTGGCCGCCTTTGCGCGCCATAAGACCGTCCCCGTCCACGCCCAATCCTTCTGGTACTACTGGGGCGGCATCTCGCTCTTCCTCTTCCTCGTCCAGTGCTTCACCGGCGTGCTGCTGCTGGTCTACTACCGGCCCGGCGCGGAGGCCTACGAGTCGGTCCGCCAGATCACCTTCGTCATGCACTTCGGCTGGCTCATCCGTTCCGCGCACGCCTGGTCCGCAAACCTGATGATCTTCGCCATCCTGGTGCACATGTTCTCGGTCTACTTCATGAAGGCTTACCGCAAGCCGCGCGAGTTCGGCTGGCTCAGCGGCATGGCGCTGTTGGGGATTGCCTCGGTCTTCGGCTTCTCCGGCTACCTGCTGCCCATGGATGAGTTGAGCTACTTTGCCACCAAAGTCGGCCTGCAGATTCCCGCGGTGATTCCGTTTGTCGGTCCCGCCGTCGCCAACATGCTGCGCGGCGGCCCGGATGTGAGCGAGTTCACGGTGCAGCGCTTCTTTGCCCTGCACGTGGTGGTGCTGCCCGCTATCTTCCTGCCCCTGCTCGCGTTTCACCTTTGGCTTGTCCAACGCCACGGTAATGCCGTGCCTCCGTCCGTTGAAGCCCTGCCGCCGGAGCAGCGCAAGAACATGCCGTCCTTTCCTAACTTCGTTCGCAAAGACCTTGCCATGTGGCTTATCTCGCTGAACATTCTCGCCCTGCTGGCTTCGGTGTTCCCGTGGGCGCTGGGCAAGCAGGCCGATTCCCTCGTTCCCGCCCCCGCCGGCATTCATCCCGAGTGGTACTTCATGAGCCCCTTTGAGATGCTCAAGCTGCTGGGCATGGTCAAGTGGCTGCAAGGCGAGCCCGGCGAGATTGCGGGCATTCTGCTGTTCACCCTCGGCATCGTGCTGTGGATTCTGATTCCCTTCTATGACATCAACAAGGAATCCGGTCAGCGCGCCCGCGCCGCACACTACTTCGGACTGCTGGCGGTCTTCGCGCTGCTGGCCACCACCGTCATCGGCTATTGGACCATTCGGTAAAGCAGCTTTTAGCTACTAGCCTCTAGCTTCTAGCCCGTTGTGCTGAATCAAATCGCTCGGAGTTGGCACAAATGAGATGGAAGCTAGGAGCTAGCAGTTAGAAGCTAGGAGCTAAAAATGAACTATCCATTCTGGAACATTCCCTATCTCGGCTCGGGCTGGGTGATCGGCATCATCGCCATCTTCCATATGATGATTGCGCTCTTCGCCGTCGGCGGCGGACTCTATCTGCCGCTGGCCGAGCGCAAGGCAATGCGCATGACCGACCCCGAAACCCGCGCCGCATGGCTCGCGCAGTTGGTCGGCTACTCGAAGTTTTTCCTCATCCTCACCGGAGTCTTCGGTACCATCTCCGGCGTCGGCATCTGGTTCGCCATCGGCCTTACCCATCCCGAGGCCACCAGCACGCTGATTCACAACTTCGTCTTCGGCTGGGCCATCGAGTGGGTCTTCTTCATCGTCGAGCTGAGCACCGCCGCGGTCTACTACTACACTTGGAACCGCATTGATCCCAAGCTCCACCTGACCGTGGGCTGGGTCTATGCCGGGGCCTCGTTCTTCACCCTGGCCATCATCAACGGCATTCTCTCCTTCATGCTCACGCCGGGCGATGCGTGGCTTGCCGTCGCCGGCACCGGCCACGAAGCCGGCAAGTTCTGGTTTGCCCTCTTCAACCCCACTTACTGGCCCAGCCTCTTTCTGCGCACCTGCGTTTGCGCCTCGCTGGCCGGCGTCTGGGCGCTCATCAGCGCCAGCCGCATCGACGGCGACAAGCAGCCGGCGCTCAAGACCAGCCTCGTCAAGTGGAGCGTCAAGTGGCTCGTTCCCTCCTTTGTGGCCATGCCCTTCCTCATGATCTGGTATTACAGGATGGTCCCCGCGTCGCAGCGCGCCCTGCTCATCCTGGGCATCGACACCATCAACGCCGGCACCTTTTCGATCATCACGCGCATCGCCCTGGTCATCATCGTCACCTCAGCCACCATCGTCGGCGTCGCCTATTATCTGGCCTATCGCAATCCGGTGGAATTCAATCTTTCGCACGCGTTGGCCGTCCTGCTTCTGGCCCTCATCGCCACAGGCTCCGGCGAATACGCCCGCGAGATGCTGCGCAAGCCCTACGTCATCGGCCGCTGGATGTACTCGAACGGCGTGCGCGTCCCCTACGTCGACCGAATCAATCAGGAAGGCTATCTGGCGCACTCGATGTGGGTCTGGTGGAATGGTCGTCCTACTGGCTTTGACATGCTCACATCGCCAGGTGACACCGACCCGCTCGACCGCCCCTACAGCTACTCCCGTGGTGAGGCCATCTTCCGCGGCGAGTGCGGTTCCTGCCACACCCTCAATGGCTACCGGCCGCTCGCCCAACTGCTTGCCGGCCGCGACCGCGCCAACATCGGCAACTTCATCGTCATGCTCCACGAAAACAAGCCCGACTCGCCCTACCGCCGCTTCATGCCTCCCATGGTCGGAACCAAACAAGACATCGACGACCTCACTAACTACCTCAACGCGCAGGTCAACCCGCCTGCGCCAGGCTCACAGAAAGGCGTGCTGACCGCGCAGAAGTAGCCTCCTCCATCAATCCGGCATCAACGGCAAGGCCCGCATTGCGCGGGCCTTTGATGTCTCACGCTCTTCGCCGATTACTTCTCGCCGATTTCATACGGAATCCCAAACCGCCCGATCTGAATCAGCGCCTTATCCCCTGGCGGCCAGATGTGCAGGCTCGTCACACGGCTGGAGCCGGCGATGAGATGCGCGTCCGTGGTGCCCGCCAGTGCGCCGGTGGCGGCCTCGTGGAAATGCACACTCAGGACGTCGCTTGTTGTGTGCGTGTATCCAAAAACATACTCCCCCGGCTTCAGCGCAATTCCGCCGATCCGCACCGGAACCTGCACAAGCAGATAGTGCGAATACTTGCCGTTGGCGGAGTAGCCCGGCGTAATCAGCACCACCCCGGCAATGAAGTGCCCTTTACTGTTCACAATGCCGGAAGCTGTCCGCATCTCCGTCTCGATGTGTTCCTTCTCCACAGGCGCACGAGCCGGCAACAGCGACGCCAACTCCGCATCCGTAGCCTGCCGCCACGCCGCCTTCTGCGCCTGCGCCAGCGGAGCGATCAACGCCAAAAACACTCCGCAAAAAATCGCTTTTCTCATTGGCTTATTCTTCATGATTTCGGCTTTCTCAGGGATTCGAGCGGAACAATCCCGCGCTGGATCGCCGCCGTCGCTGCCTGCGTCCGGTCCGTCACGCCCAGCTTGCCCAGCAAACTGTTGATGTGCGTCTTCACCGTAGCCTCTGAAATTGCGAGCTCGATCCCGATCTCCCTGTTGCTCTTGCCGCGCACAATCTGCTCCAGCACCTCGAACTCGCGCGGCGTCAGCTCCTCGGTGCCCATGCGCTCGGCCAGCTTCTCGGCAATCGCCGCCGGGATGTGCGATTTCCCCGCATGAACCGCCCGAATCGTCGCAATCAGCTCCTCGCTCGTCATGCCCTTCAGCAGATAGGCCCGCGCGCCGGCTTGCAGGGCGCGATAGATGTCCTCGTCGCCGTCGTACGTGGTCAGCACGATAAAGCGCGCCTGCGGCGTCTCCATGCGGATGCGCTCGATGACCTCGACGCCGCTCAGCCGCGGCAGCCGCAGGTCGATCAGCGTGATAGCCGGCTGGTGCTTGCGAAACTGCGCAATGGCCTCCACGCCGTCCGCGGCCTCGCCCACCACCTCCAGGCCGTCCACCACGTTCAGCAGCGCAACCAGTCCCTGGCGCACCACGTGGTGGTCTTCCACAACCAGCACGCGAATCGATTCCTTTGTCAATTTTGCTCCTTCTGCTCTCTAGGCGCCGCCGCTCGCAGCCGCACTGTCGTTCCCGCGCCCGACTCGCTCGTCACCTCAAGTACTCCGCCAATGGCCGCCGCGCGCTCGCGCATCCCGGTCAGTCCATAGTGCCCCGCGGGCGATGCCGGCTCTTCGCCCGAAGCAAACCCGCGCCCATCGTCCCGAACCTCGAGCGCAATCTCGCCCCGCCCGTACTCCAACTGCACAAACAGATTCTTCGCCCCTGCGTGCTTCTTCACATTATGGATGGCTTCCTGGGCCACGCGCAGCAATTCGCGCTCCGTCTTCGCCGGCAACGCCCGATAAGCGCCGAAAATACCGAATCGCGACTCAAAGCCATTGCCCCCGGCCTGCTCCACCATGCGCCGCAGCTTCACCGGCAGCGTTGTCTCGCCCAAGTCCTGCGACCGCAGCGCCCAGATCGACTGCCGCGCATCGGCCAACCCTTCGCGCACGTACCCGCGCGTCAGGTCCAGATGCTTCGCCGCGGCCTCTGCCTTGTTCATGCGCAGCAGCTCCGCCAGCACCTCCAACTGCACTGAGATGCCCACATACCCCTGCGCCAGCGTGTCGTGGATCTCGCGCGCAATGCGGTTGCGCTCGCCCAGCACGGCGCGAAACTCGCTTTCCGCCCGCTTGAGCCGCCGCCTCTGCACCAGCACCACCATCCCCACCGCCAATGCCGCCAGCAAGGTATAAAACCACGCCGTCTGATAAAAGTGCGGCCGCAGTTCGAACGTGAGCGCCGCGCCCTCCGTATTCCAAAGCCCGTCGTTGTTCGCCGCCTGCACCCGGAAGGTGTACCGCCCCGGCGGAATATTCGTGTAGTAAGCGCTGCGCCGCGCCCCAGCCTCGGTCCAGTCCCGGTCGAAGCCCTCCAGCATATAGCGGTAGCGCACCTTCTGCGGCGCAACAAAGCTCAGCCCCGCGTAGTCGAACTGGAAGTGCACGTGCCCTGCTTGAACCACAACCGAAGGGCCCGCTGCATACAATGCCACATCGTCCACCGCAAAGCGCTCCAGCTCGACCGGTGGCGGAACGTTGTTCACCGGAAAGTGCGCCGGGTCGACTTCGACGAGGCCCTTCGGCGTGGCAAACCACAAGTGGCCATCGCGGGAGCGCCAGGCTGATGGATGGCTGTTGGTCGCCGTCTCGCGGCTGCGCAGCCCATCCGCCGCGCCGAACTCGATCCAATGCGTGCAGCCGCCCGACCTGGTGCAGTCGCACCTGGCAATCCCATTGCCTGTGGCAAACCACAAATGCCCAGCGCCCCCCGGACCCTCTTCGTCCAGAATGGCGTGAATGGTCGTCTGCTCCAGCCCCCCAAAACTCTTGCCCACCGCGGCCGTGAAACTCCGCCCATTCCACAGGTTCCACCCATGGTCCTGCGTGCCGATCAGCAGTGTCCCGTCGCTTCGCGGCAACAGCGCCGTCACCACGTTGCTCGAGAGGCCGTTGGCGGTCGTGTAGTTGGCAATCGCGCCCCCGTGCAGCCCACTTGGTCTTTCCAATCTGGACAGCCCCGCCAGCGTCGCCACCCACAAATCGCCGGCCGAGTCACGCGCCATCGCGCCCACCAGATCGCTGCCCAGCCCGCTTGCCTGCGTATAGGTCTCCATGTGCGCGCCGGAATGCGTCCCAGCCATCCGATCCGTCCAGTGCGTCAGCCCGCGCCGCGTGCCGATCCACAGCGAACCATCGGCGTCTGCCAGCAGGGAACGGATGAAGTCGTCCGGCAAGCCGTCCGCCGAGGTAAAAGCATCAATCTTGCCCTTGCGAATGCGGTTGAGCCCATCCGGCGTTCCCACCCAAAGGTCGCCGTTAGGAGCCGCGGCCAGCGAAAGAATCACATCGCTCGCGAGGCCGTTCCTAACCGAATAAGTTCGCACCTTGCCCGCGCCCAACCCGGCCCCGCTCCGGTCGAGTGCATTCAGCCCGCCCCCGCTGGTTCCCACCCACAGCGTCCCCGTCCCATCCTCCACCACCGTGGTCGTAGCGTCGGATGATAGTCCTTCCCGCGCACCGAGGGTGCGGAAGCGCTGATCGCGCAGAATGTGCAGCCCGCCGGTCTCGGTCCCCGCCCACAGATTGCCCTCGCGGTCTTCCATCAGCGCCAGCACACTCGCCGTGGCCAACGGATCGGTTACCGGCAGCAGTTGCACCTTGCCCCCATCTATACGCGCCAGCCCTGCATTGGTCCCGATCCACAGGGTGCCTTCGCGGTCCGCAAACAGCGCCTGAATTTTGCTTCCCGGAAGCTCCTTCCCCGCAGCGAGCCGCGTATCTGTAGCGGGTGCCCGGCTCATCACAACAATTGCGTCCTTAACCCCAACTGCGATGTCTCCATTCGTCAACTCAGCGAAAAATTCGTTTGCATCCACCGGGAGCCCCGCTACCGGGGAAGGCTGGTTCCAGTCGTTCCCTGCATTTAGGCCCGGGTCCAACCATGCACTGCTCTGTCCGCTCTTCGAAACGGTTGTAACCCTTGACCCTGGAACCCAGAAGCTCTTTACCCTGAACTGCCCTCCACTCTGCCGCGCCAATCCCGCGTCGGTATAAGCCCAGACCGCACCATCGCTCGCCTCTGCCAGCCCTCGTATCCCACTCCCCGGCAGCCCGTCCTTCGTCGTGAACGCCGCAACCGTCCCATCTTTCCACCGCGCAAGTCCTTCGCTGGTCCCGATCCACAGCGCCCCGTCCCGCGTCTCCAGCAAACACCGCACATCGTTCCCAGGCAGCGCCGGCGTCGTGTTCTTGTCGTAGACTTGAAATCCATTCCCGTCGAACCGCACCAGTCCCACCTCGGTCCCCAGCCACACAAACCCCTGCCGCGTCTGCACCAGCGCCTGGACCGTGTTCTGCGGCAGCCCGTTCTCCATCACCCATGCCTGTCGGCCATAGTTCGCCAACGGCGTCGAAGGCTCCAGCGCCAGGCCAGACAGCGCCCCGGCCAGCAGCAATACCGCTCCGAGCACGCGCCGCGCGCCGCGCGCACCGGTGGATGCGGAAGCCCAGGCCGAGCGCCGGGCGGCTTTTCTCGCTGCATCCTTCGAATTGGCATGATTTTGGGCCACGGGAGCGGGTGAAACTTCCTTCAAACAGAATCCAGCCTGCGCAAAACCGCGCGCCTCCACAGGTTTTAGGAAAACTCAAGCGATGCGCAGGTAGCGCAATCAGAGTACCGCATCAAGGCCGGCGCCAGTCTCCACCCTCCCCAACTATGGATGGATTCCGACCTCGCTCGAATGGCTCAAGACATGCCGCGAAGCTGCATCCATGGCCCTTTTCGCTATTTCATCCGCATATTGCTCACCGGGCAGAGGGTGAAACCGCTTGATCCTGTTCGGGTTGTCTTTGTTGCACTTGGACCTTGAATCCGCCGTTCAACGAATTTCGCCGCAGTCTCCTAAATGCCATTTCCCGGCAGGTATCGGATTACGCTCGTGGCCGAGCGCCTATCGCGGAAATGACCGGCATGTTCTATCCTAGCAAGCATGCGATTCGTTTGCTTTCTGTTACTTGTGGCAGGTCTGCAGGCAGCGGCCGGGCAAGCGCCGAAGCAAGCCCCCTCAACAAATGCGGATGAGCTATTGCGAGGCGGACTTGCCGCGCAGCAAGGCGGCGATTATCAGACCGCGATCGAGAACTACCGGAAGGCTCTCGCGATAAAACCAGGGCTGACCGAAGCGCGAGCCAACTTGGGTGTGGCTCTAGCCGCAACAGGACAGTTGGACGCTGCCATCGAGCAGGACTCGCTCGTGCTTTCCGGCATACAGGACAATGCGGCTGTTCTAAATAACGTGGAGCTTGCTTACTACATACGCATGAATCTTGCGCGAGCTTACTATACGAAGGGCGACTTTTCGCATGCCCATGCGGAGTTTGCAGCCCTGCATGCGGCCAAGCCTCTCGACTTATCGGCAGCCGTGTTTTTGGGTTATACCGACCTCAAGCTGGGAAAAGAAGCAGACGCCGTCGAATTGCTGGCCCCGCTCGAGGCGGGCCATGAAAGCAATATGGATTTGGAATACGTCCTCGCCTATGCCCAGATCCATTCCGGAAAAGACGACGACGGAGTTCCGCGCATGGAGAGAGTGGCGCGCGCGACTCATTCCGCCGATGCCTACGTCGCCGCGGGAGCCGCGCGCCTGAGCAGGAAAGAGTACAGCGAAGCTCGCGCCGATCTGGACGCCGCTCTCGAATTGAATCCATCGATTCCCGGAGCCTATACGCTGGCGGGAACGGCTCGGGCTTGGATGGGAGATGAGGAAGCGGCCGTTCCAGCGTTGCAGGCCGCCCTGCGCGCGGATCCGATGGACTTCGACGCCAATCTTTACCTGGGAACCATCCGGCTGGGTCAAAGGGATATCGAGGCGGCGAAACCTCTTCTGGAACTCGCGCTGCAGCTTCGTCCCAAGTCGGCGCCGGCGCGCTACCAAATGGCGAAACTGAACAGCGTCCTGGGCAACTACACAGCCGCCGTCAATACACTGGAAGATCTTGTCAAAGCTGACCCCAACTGGCTCGATCCGCACGTAGATCTGGCTGCGCTATATTACAAGCTGCACCGCCCGGAAGATGGCCTGCGGGAACGCGCGATCGTGCAGCGGATCGAAGCCGAACAGCCGAAGCTGGGACCACCCAGGCAGTAACGGATCGATGCCCCGGCCTTCTTATTTCGGGGCTGTCGGCGTGGGAACGGGCTCTGTAACCTTCACGATCCGGTCGGCGCCGACATTCTCGAGCGTCTGCACGATTCCGCTGGGCCAATCGATCTCAACCTTTATCGCCCGAGTCTCCGCGCCGAGACCGAAGTGCACAGGTCCCAGGCTCGATGAGGCATAGCACACGCTCGAAGTCTGGTGATTATATTGCACCCCGGCCTTGGTTACGACCTTGATGCGCGCTCCGATGCCGTCGCGATTGCTTTTCACGCCGCGCAGCGCAATATCCAGCCAGTGTCCGGCGTTAGGACTGCGGTTCATCCACAATTCAGCGTCCCGGTCCAGAGCGGTGACCACCGCATCGATGCGGCCGTCCCCGTCGAAGTCGCCGAAGGCGCACCCGCGATGGCGGGCGGAAGTCGAGTTGACGAAGCCCGCCTCGGATGTCAGGGCTGCCCATTTCCCGCTCGCGCCGAGATTTCGAAAGACAGCGTTTGGCTGTTTGATAGTGGCTCCGGGAGCCCACGTCGAAAGAACGTGTCCTCGCGTCACAAACAGATCTTTCCAGCCATCGTTGTCGAAGTCGTAGAGCGCCGCTCCGTAGCCCGCCATGGGCATACTGAGCGCGCGCATACCGCTTGGCGCCGTCACTTCGACGAAATCGCCTTTCCCGGTGTTCAGGTAGATTGGAAACGTCTGGTTGTTGAGCGCGACATAGGCGATGTCCGGATAGCCGTCGTTATTGATGTCGCGAAAATCCAGGCCCATCCCGGAGATGAACACGTTATCCTCCGGCAGCGCGACATTGGCCTGAAAAGCCACTTCCTCAAACTTGTTTCCCATGTTATGGAAAAGGAAGTGATATTCGGCATCGTTGGTCACAAACAGGTCCTGCCTGCCGTCCAGGTCGTAGTCCGCCATGCCCACGCCCATCCCCTTGCCCACGTGGTCCCGAATACCCCACTCCTTGGAAACATCCTTGAAGGTGCCGTCGCCCTGATTGAGAAAGAGCTGGTTGGGAAGCCCCTTGTAGTAGCGGGGGTGGCAATAGTCCGCGACGCCCCTATTGAGGCACCGTGGCTGGTCGGAGTAACTCCATTGCAGGTAGTTGACAATGAACAGATCGAGCAGGCCGTCATTGTTCACGTCCACCCAGACCGCCGCCTCCGCCCACAACGGGCCGTACTCCGGATCGTTCCACTTATCCAGGCCGGCCTTTTTGGTCACGTCGGTAAACGTTCCGTCGCCGTTGTTGTGGTAGAGCGTGTTGCCGTGAACGCCGGTGACGAAAAGATCCGGAAAGCCGTCATTGTCGTAGTCGCCGACAGCGACCCCGATATCGAATCCGCTGCCTGCCAGCCCGGCCTCTGCCGTCACGTCGGTAAAGACGCCGTTGCCGTCGTTGCGAAAGAGCCGGTTGGAGTACTTGGGGGAGGATTTCTTCATGGTCGCGAGGTCGGCGCCATTGGTGAAAAAGATATCCGGCCGGCCATCGCCGTTATAGTCGAAGACCGCTACGCCGCCGGCCATGGTTTCCGGAGGGTTCTTGGCGGGGCTGGCGTCGTTTTCAAGATGAAACGGGAGCTTCTTGAGTTCGAAACGTATCGGCGAGGGCGGCTGCTCCTGGCCTGGCAAAGGACCGCCAAGCGCCAGGACCGTGAGAACCAGCGCCGGTAGAACCAGAACGAGAGCCAGTAGCTTGCGCATACGAAAAGTATAAGGAGGTGACGGTGAGCCACTCCCAATGGGTTGTACTATCCGGGAGAGAACCAGAATAGCACAGTGGGTCGCCAGGATTCCGTCCAGCCGGAAAACGGCCTTGTACTCCGATCGAGGGAGTCTCGGAATGAGCGATCGTTCACTCCAACAGCGCGGAGCAAGAGTGCCAAATGCCCGGCAAGGGGATGCGTCCTGCGGCGGGAACGGCCTTTGCTTCCCGGCCCGCGGCCGGCTTTCACGGCGATAACACGGGTCCAAATCCCGTGGGGGACGCCAATCTCATCCGGCGCGCTTGAGCGATCCGAGCCGGCGCGCTCTCCTATCCGGCGCGGACTATCATCAACCTGTGCAAACCCAAACCAAACTGGGCGATATTCTTGCCAATGCGATTACGCACGGGATAGGCGCCATGTTCGCCGTAGTGGGCGCTGTCTACCTGATTGCCGCGTCAACGCGGGGAACCGCCTGGCAGATCGCCAGTTGCACGATCTTCGCCAGTACCCTGGTGCTTGTTTACGTGTGTTCCACGCTCTACCACTCGCTGGTGCGGACGCGGGCGCGGCATGTGTTCCGAGTGCTGGACCACTCCTCCATCTACCTGCTGATTGCCGGCACCTACACGCCTTTCACGCTGGTCTCGCTGCATGGGCCGGTGGGATGGTTTGTGTTTGGCGTTGAATGGTCGCTGGCCGTGGCCGGTGTGATGTTCAAGAGCTTCGCCGTAGACCGGTTCGCCGTGGCGTCGGCATTGGTCTACCTGTTTCAGGGCTGGTTCGGGATCTTTGCGGCCGGGCTGCTGGCCCATGCAATCGGCTGGCGCGCGGTGATGTGGCTGGGCGCGGGCGGATTGGCGTACACGTTCGGCATTCTGTTCTTCGCCTTCGACCGGCTGCGCTACTTCCATGCCACTTGGCATGTGTTTGTGCTGGCCGGCAGCATCGCCCACTACTTTGCCATTCTTTTCTACGTCGTTCCGCCGCAACGCTGATGGAGCGGCCCGGATTTCCTCTCTCAAACCATTGATTTGATTATGGGTTATCCGCTGAATGATATGATGGGGACGAATCGGACCCGCCTCTGCCGGCCTGGGTCCGGGTTCTGAAAAGGGCATGGTACGGGATCGGCTATGGCGAAATTTCTGGTAACCGGCGGGGCCGGCTTCTTTGGCGGCATTCTCAAGAACAGGCTGCTGGCCGACGGAGCCGAGGTGGTCAGCGTGGACCTGGTGCCGGACACGGCCCGGCATCCCGCGCTCACCAGCCTGCAGGCGGACATTCGCGACGAACAGGCCATGCGGCGAGTGTTTGCCGCGCACAAGTTCGACGCCGTGTTTCATATTGCCGCGATGCTGGCGCACGGCCGCATGGAACGCGAACTGCTGTGGACCAGCAACGTGGACGGAACCGGCGTGATTGCCCGGTGCGCGCGCGAGGCGGGGGTGCGGAAGCTGGTGTTCACTTCCAGCAATTGCCTGTGGGCCAGCAACATGGGGCGTCCGGTGAGGGAAGACGATCCGCCCGCGCCGGCGGAGGTCTACGGGGAGTCAAAGCTGGCCGGCGAGAAGCTGCTGGGCCAGTTTGCGGACGGCCTCGATGTGGTGATTCTGCGCTGCCCCACGATCATCGACAGCGGGCGGCTGGGGCTGCTGGCGATTCTGTTCGAGTTCATCCGCGAGAACAAGACGGTGTGGGTGGTTGGCTCGGGCGGCAATCGCTACCAGTTCATCCATGCGGGCGATCTGGCGCAGGCATGCGTGCAGGCAGTGGATTTTGCAGGCTCGGGCACATTCCACGTGGGCAGCGACAACGTTCCCAGCCTGCGGGAGTGCTACGAGGCCGTCATCGCCGAGGCCGGCAGCCGTTCGCGGGTGCGTTCACTGCCCAAAGCGCCGGCGCTGGCCGCCATGCGGCTGGCGCACAGGCTGAAAATCTCGCCGCTGGGCCCCTATCACTACCGGATGATCGCCGAGGATTTCGTCTTCGACACCACCCGCATCCGGAAGGCGATGGGCTGGCGGCCCACGGTGACCAACAGCGAGATGCTCACCCTGGCTTACAGGTACTATGCGGAGAACCGCGAGGCTATCCTGGCGCGGCAGAATGTGTCAGCACACTCGCGGGCGGCGGAGATGGGGATTCTGCGTCTATTAAAGTGGATTTCATGAGCCAGCTTGCCGCGCCTTGTTCCGAAGACCGCTTTCGCGCGCCCCGGGCGATCTTCTGGACCGCATTCCTGGTGCGGGTGGCCTATATCACCCTGGCCCACACCTACCGCATCACGCCCTACAATCACCACTTCGAATTTGCCTGGGAGACGGGCCGGGTGGCAGCGTCGGTGGCGGGCGGGCACGGGTACAGTTCCCCGTTCAGCGGCGACACCGGCCCGACCGCCTGGATGGTTCCGGGGTTCACGCTGCTGCTGGCCGCGATCTTCAAGGTCTTCGGCATCTACTCGGCGCTGTCGGCGTGGGTGATCATGGTCCTCAACAGCCTATTCCAGGCTCTCACCGCGCCGCTGGTCTTTGAGATGGGAGTGCGCGTGGCGGGGCGGCGCAACGGGCTTTGGGCGGCGTGGTTGTGGGCGCTCTACCCCGGAATCATGCAGTACGGCGTGAAGTGGGTGTGGGAGATGTCTCTCTCCACCATGATCTTTGCCGCGGTGCTGGTGCTGGGCATGAGGATGCGGGGCACAGGCGGGCGCGCCGCTGAAGCGCACCGGGCGCGGGATTGGGCGCTGTTCGGACTGCTGTGGGGAGCCATCTCCATGACCAATCCGACCCTGCTGCTGATGGCGCCCATCCAGGGAGTGTGGATTCTTGCCGGCTTACCGCAGAAGCAGAATCTGCTCAAGGGTACGGCCCTGGCACTGCTCTCGGCAGCGGCGTGCGTTGCGGTGGCCACGCCCTGGGTGGTGCGCAACGCGCTGGTGTTTCACGCCTTCATTCCCACGCGGGGCAACTTTGGCGCGGAAGCAGCCATGGCCTGGGCGCCGGAGTCGATGGGCTTTCCGTGGGGAGCGACCGTGCCCACCATGGAGGCGGCGCCGGAGCACCAGCTCTATGCGCGGATGGGCGAACTGGCCTATGTGCGGATGCGCGGACAGTTGGCGTGGAAGTGGGCCCGAGCCTATCCCTTGCATTTCTGGAAGCTGGCGGCGCTGCGGTTCTACATGTTCTGGGCCGGCGTGCCCCACACCACCGGGCCTGCCGCGGCGGAGAACGTTCGCGAAGTGGCGCACTGTTTCGGCTCGATTACCGGGATTCTCGGCCTGCTGCTGGCGCTGCGCCGCAGGCTTCCCGCGGCGGGCCTGTTCGCATGGGCCGTGGTTCTGCTGCCGGCCATTTACTACTTCATCAACGCCGGATCGCGCTTTCGCAACCCGCTGGAGCCGATCTTCGTCCTCCTGACCGTGTACCTGTTTCAGCAGGCGGAACGGCGCTGGGGGTTTACGCTGCCTGGGTTGCGGCGGCTCTGGCCGATGCGGCCGGGGTGCATCGTAGTCAGTGCAAATTGACCTTTGGCCCACAAAGCCGGTACACTACACTAGTTTGGCGATTCCTGCCTGTTGCCGTGGAGCCGGACGTTCGCCCGAAGTTTGCGGGCTTGAGCGTACCGCGGCGCAGAAGTTTCCGCCCGAGCTATTTTGGATGCATGAGCGCACCCGCCGCAGCGGGAGCCGCGCTGGAGGGGTTATGTACGCGGTTATTCGCACCGGCGGTAAGCAGTACCGGGTCGCTCCAGGCGACGTGGTGAAGATTGAGAGTGTCGCTTCAGAGGACAAGACCGTCGAGTTCAGCGATGTGCTGGCGGTCAGCGGCGAGCCCGGAACCCTGGCCCAGCCGGCCAGCGCCAAGGTGACCGCCGAGGTGCTCGGGGAGGGCCGCGGAGACAAGATCCTGGTCTTCCACCTGAAGCGGAAGAAGCAGTACAAGAAGCTGCAGGGGCATCGGCAGAACTTTACCGAGGTGCGCATCAAGGCCATCGAGGCCGACGGCGTGACCTACACCGCCGCCAACCGAGGCAGCGCAGCAAATTGAGAAGGGGATAGGGCAATGGCACATAAGAAGGGTGGAGGCAGCTCCACAAACGGACGCGATTCCAATGCGCAGCGGCTGGGCGTAAAGGCCTTTGCCGGCGAACTGATTACCGGCGGCTCCATCATCATGCGCCAGCGCGGCACCCGCATCAAGCCCGGCGTCAACGTGGGCAGGGGCTCCGACGACACGCTCTTCGCCAAGGTCACGGGCCGGGTGAAGTTTGTGGACCGCGGCAACCGCGGGCGATTTGCCTCGATCGAGCCGGTTCCAGCCGAGTAAGAAGGCTCAAACTCAACAGGAAGGGCCACGGCGTCCCCGTGGCCCTTTTCTTGTGTGCGGTGGCGTCGGTTGAACGAGCTTGCGCCAAAATGGAAAAGGCCGGCCCCGGCGGGTTCGGCCTTTTTGGTGTTCATCTTTGCATACTTGGGAATCTCTGAACAAGTCCCTGTTTTGAAAGGGCACGGCTTTAGCCGTGCCAGAAATGGCGCAAAATCAACGCGGGCTTTAGCCCCAGAGGGAAAGCTCAATGCGTAGTGGAACTTAATCAGAGGTTCCTTAGGTTTCGGATTCCCTGTCCTTCAGGCTCCGCTTCAGCACCGTCACGAGTACCAACTCGACATCGGAGGCGAAGAAGCTCTTGGCGGGCTGCCGCGCGGCAACCTGGGTTTCGGCGTGGCCCACGGCGGAAGCGATCTCGTTCCAGCGGTAGATGGTCGAGTTCGCCGGCATCATCACCGGCTTGCGGACCGGCTCAGGCAAGGCGCAATAGGTTATCCAGGTGCCCAACGCGGCCAGAATCACCGATTGGTAAACGAACTGCAAGGGATCCGTCAGCGTTGTGTTGCGGGATATCAAGGATGATACGACAAAGTCATTGGTTGACATCAGGCCGAAGCCCAGGGCTATTCCGAAGGCCATATCGCGCACCGAGAGGCGTAGCGCATTCATGCTCAGGCACAGGAAGGCAAGCAGGCACAACTCAAGGATGCTGACCGAGCGCATCAATCCGTTGGCGATATCCTGAATGACGAGAATTCCCCGGTGTGCAAAGGAGATCGTAGAGATGCTAACGATCACCGAGGCCAGGACCGCCCAGCGAAAGATCACGGTCCCCAGCCTCATCAGTCCTGGCAACGCCGCAAGCGCCGAGCGGAAGACATCCATGCAGATGAAGAAGAGGAACACCGCGCTGGCGAAATACACTGCCCAGAAAATCGAAAAATACATCACACCCCAATAGCGGCCACACACCCTCTCTTGGCCTGTCAACAGAGCAAGCAGTACCGGCGTCGACGCCACGCGCAAGGCCAGGTAATCCGCCATCGCAGGGAAGCGGCGATGCAGCTTCTTCTTCCAGAACAGGAAGGCGAGTACGGCCGAAAGCATAAACTCCGCCGCACTCATCAGGGACATCGCAGTCTGTGAAGACATAAAAAGCCTCTCGCTATTCTGAGAACAATCTCAGAATAGCGCCGAATGTCCTGCCGCTCAATCGAAATCCGGGTCAGCCCTCTGCATTGGGGTTCGGCCTTTTTGCCGTTAACCAATGTGCTCTAACGTCTCCGATTCGCGGCCCTTCAGGTTCCGGGTAAGCACCTTCTCGACGACCCGCTCGACGTCGGTGAGGAAGAAGCTGTTGGCGGGCTGCCGGGCGGCAACCTGGGTTCCGGTGTGGCCCAGCGCGGAAGCAATCTCGTTCCAGCGGTAGATGGTCGAGTTCGCCGGCATGACCACGGGCTGACGGGCCGACTCAGGCAGCGCGCAGTAGGCTACCCAGGTGCCCAGCGCGAACAGAATCACCGACTCATAGACGAACTGCAAGGGGGCGGTCAGCGAAGTGAACTTTGAAACCAACAACGAATGAACGAAGTCGTTGGCGGACATCAGGCCAAAGCCCAGGGCGATTCCGAAGGTCATGTCACGGACGGAGAGACGCAACGCATTCATGCTCAGGCACAGGAAGCCAAGCAGGCATAACTCAACGATGCTGACCGAGCGCATCAACCCATAAGCAATGTCGGGAATGATGAGAATTCCCCTGTGCGCGAAAGAGATCGTAGACAGGCTAACGATCACCGAGGCCAGAACTGCCCAGCGAAAGACCACGGTCCCGAGCCTCATCAACCCTGAGAACGCCGAAAACGCGGAGCGGAAAACCTCTATGCAGATGAAGAACAACAGCACGGCGCTGGCGATGTATACCGCCCAATAGGTGAAGAAGTAGGCCACAAAGAGATGGCGTCCCCACGGCTGCGACTGAACGTAGATAAGAACTAGCAGCACCGGCGTCGATACTACGCGCAACGCCAGATAGGCGCTCATTGACGGAAAACGCTGTTGCAGGTTCTTCTTCCAGAACAGGAAGCCAAGCGCAGCCCACAGAAGGAACTCCGCCACGCTCATCACGGACATTGCGAGATTTAAAGGCATAAAGGCCTACTCACCATCCTGAGAACACTCTCATAATAGCGCCAAATGCCTCACCGCTCAACCGAAAAACGGATTTTTCTAGAACTTTCGTGCCATTACCCTTCGCGTCTATTTGCTGGAAGTGGGGGATTGCGCGAAACAAGTAGGCATGTAGGGCCCGCATCCCGGAGTCGGCAAACTGGCGGTGGCCGACTGGTGGCTGGGAACAGCGGGCGCGGACTTGGACGTGGTGGCAGCGGCGGCGGCGCCGGCGACGACAACGGACAGAGCGAAGATGCGGATGGCGAGTCTCATAATTAGTAACCCTTCGGATTTGAATTGACAGGAAAAACGTCTTCCTAACGCTAAAATCATAGAGGAAAATTGTCTGCAAGTCCATCTATTTAAGACAAATAAACAACGAGTGACGGCGTGGTTACTAACGTCATATTCTTTGTTGGCAATCTATTGACGGCAACCGGTTTTGCGGCCATGCCTCGTCCCTCCCCTTACACCCTCCCCGCATGCTAAAATAAGACTAGGTAAATTCGCGTAAAGCCCCCGTCTTTCAAGCGGTTAGTCCCAGATTTTCGACCCGGAACCGCAATCTGGAGACCGCGCCCCGTCTGGAGCTCGAAGCGAAAGCCCTGCGAACGGAATCCTATGGCGACTGAAGCAGTTACGAGTACCCCGATTCACGGCGATAACGACAGCTACACCGGCGAAAACATCAGGATTTTGGAAGGCCTGGAGGCGGTGCGCCTCCGCCCGGCCATGTACATCGGCTCAACCGGCGAGATGGGCCTGCACCATCTGGTCTACGAGGTGGTGGACAACTCCGTGGACGAGGCCCTGGCCGGCTATTGCAAGAAGATCGACGTCGTCATCCACGTGGACAACTCGATCACGGTGGTCGATGACGGCCGCGGCATTCCGGTGGACATGATGCCCCTGCCCAACGGCCAGATGATGCCGGCCGTGCAGGTGGTGCTGACCAAGCTGCACGCCGGCGGCAAGTTCGACGCCTCCACGTACAAGGTCTCCGGCGGCCTGCACGGCGTGGGCGTGAGCTGCGTGAACGCTCTCAGCCAGGAGTTCAACGTCGAGATCTGGCGCGACGGCCACACCTGGGAGATGGACTTCAGTTGCGGCGCCCCCACCAGCGAATTGCGCCAAGCGGGGACGAGCAAGAGGCGCGGGACCAAAGTCCATTTTTTACCCGACAAGAGCATCATGACCGCCACCGAGTTCAACTACGACACGCTGGCCCAGCGGCTGCGGGAGATGGCCTTCCTGAATAAGGGCCTTGAGATCACGCTCACCGACGAGCGCACCGCCGATCCCAAGACCGGCGACGCCCGGCGCGCCGAGTTCCGCTACGCCGGCGGCATCGCCGAGTTTGTGAAGCACCTGAACCGCGGCAAGCAGGTGTTGCACGATAAGCCGATCGTGATGGAGGCGTCGCGCGACAACGTCGAAATCGAGATTGCCCTGCAGTACAACGACAGCTACTCGGAGACCGTGTTCAGCTTTGCCAACAACATCAACACTGTGGACGGAGGGTCGCATCTGTCCGGCTTCCGCACCTCGCTCACCCGCACCATCAACGCCATCGGCCAGCAACTCGGCCTCTTCAAGGATATGAAGGAGAACCTGAGCGGCGACGACGTGCGCGAGGGGCTGGTGGCGGTGGTCAGCGTCAAGCTGTCGCAGCCGCAGTTCGAGGGCCAGACCAAGGGCAAGCTCAACTCCGACATCGCCGGCACGGTGCAGGCCTTTGTCAACGAGCGGCTGGGCATGTTCCTGGAGCAGAACCCGCCCATCGCCAAGCGCATCATCAACAAGGCTATCGAGGCCTCGCGCGCCCGCGAGGCTGCCCGCAAGGCACGCGACCTGACCCGGCGCAAAGGCGCATTGGACGGCGGCGGATTGCCCGGCAAGCTGGCCGATTGCTCGGAGCGCAACCCCGACCGCTGCGAACTCTATCTGGTGGAGGGCGAGAGCGCCGGCGGCACCGCCAAGCAGGGCCGCGACCGCCGCTTCCAGGCCATTCTGCCCCTCAAGGGCAAAATCCTCAACGTCGAAAAGGCGCGCTACGACAAGATGCTCGGCCACGAGGAAATCCGCGCCATGATTACCGCGCTGGGCTGCGGCATCGGCAAGGACGACTTCGACGCCACCAAGATTCGCTACGGCAAGATCATCCTCATGACCGACGCTGACGTGGACGGCTCGCACATCCGCACGCTCCTGCTCACGTTCTTCTTCCGCCACATGACCGAGCTGATCAAGCGCGACAACATCTACATCGCGCAGCCGCCGCTCTACAAGATCAAGAAGGGCCGCTTCGAGCAGTACATCAAGGACGATCGCGAGTTTGTGAGGGTGATGGTCAACCGCGCGTCGGAGGGAATGATCGTCCGCCACGGCGAGAGCGCCAGCCGCATCGAGGGCGCCGGCCTGACCCGCTTCATGGGTACCCTAAACGAGTACCTCGGCTTCGTCGAAAAGGTGGACAAGCGCATCCGCAACGAAAAGTTGACGGAACTGCTGGCCCGCGCCGAACTCGTTCACCGCGCCGATTTCGCCTCCAAATCCGAGAGCGAGATTCCTCCCAGGCTGGCCCTGTTGCACTCCCAACTCACCGAACTGGCGGACGAGTTCCAGTTCAAAGCCCTCGGCGATCCGGTCGAGGACGAAGAGCACCACACCTGGTCCGTCTGCTTTACCGATGCGCAGGGCGCCACGCGCTGCATCGATTGGGCCCTCGCCTCCAGCCCCGAGTTCAAACAGATGATGTCCAAGTACATCCTCATCAAGGAATTCCTGGAGCCGCCCTTCCTCATCGAGTACGCCGCCAAGGACGCAGCCGTAGTCGAGGCAAGCCCCGAGGACGCCGAAGGAGCGGAAGCCGAGAGCGCGGAGGTCCAAGCGGACGCCAAACAACCCCGCCGCGCAGCCCGCATCCTGCGCGAGCCGGTGGAAAAACAGACTGCCCGCGAACTCTTCGCCCACATCGTCGAACAGGGCAAGAAGGAATACTCGGTGCAGCGCTACAAGGGCCTGGGCGAGATGACCTCCACGCAGCTTTGGGAAACCACCATGGACCCCGACCGCCGCACACTGCTCCAGGTAAAGCTCGAAGACCTCGCCGAAACCGATCTCATCTTCACCACCCTGATGGGAGAAGACGTGGAGGCGCGGCGGAAATTTATCGAGGACAATGCGCTGGATGTGAAGAACCTCGACGTATAGAACCAGCCGTTCGCTTCACCGTATCCGCAACCGGGCGGTAGCACGCAGGTGGTGTTTGCGGAGTTAGACTGGTTGCGGAGAGGCCCCAATGGGATTTGGCCTGGTTCAAAGATCGGGAACGATCGCCGTTCTGGCAACGCTGCTTGCCGCGCACACACAGATTCACGCACAGTTCAGTGGGGGCGCGCCATCGTCTGACAGCGCCTTTTCAATTCCCAGCACGCAACTGCTTCAGCCCGAGGAGTTGAATCGCCTGTTGCATGCCCAGGGCGCAAACAAGCCACTGGTGTTGCAAGTGGGTTCGCACCTGCTGTTTGCCGAGGCTCATATCGCGGGAGCCGAATACGCCGGGGCCGGGTCGCAGGCCGCGGGCCTGAAGCAACTGCAAGACAGGGTGGCGCCGCTCCCCCGGAAGACCTTCATCGTGCTCTATTGCGGCTGTTGCCCATGGAGCCGCTGCCCCAACATCGGACCCGCGTTCAAGCTGCTGCGCGATCTGGGATTCACCAACGTGAAGGCTCTCTATATCGCCGGCAACCTCGGAGCGGATTGGGTTGACAAGGGGTACCCGGTTGAGCGCGGCCGCTAGCGGCGGTTCGCGCGGCGAGGCGTTGGCCGGGCCGGACGCGGCCACTGGGGCGCGGACCTGGATTTCAGGCCTCATGATGGCAAGTTTGCTGCTGGGGACCGGCTTCGCCGCCGCTGGCGCGCGAGCTGCCTTCGCGGCGGAGTCCCTCCTCAACAAGAAGGCGCCCGAGTTTACACGCCGCGACTTGAGCGGCGGAAACCTCGACCTCGCCAGCCTCCGGGGAAAGGTGGTGCTCTTGAACTTCTGGGCCACCTGGTGCGCCCCATGCCAGCTTGAGATGCCGAGGTTCGTCCAATGGCAGCGGCAATACGGCCCACAAGGATTGCAGGTCATCGGAATCTCGATGGATGACGACCCCGCGCTGGTCCGCGGACTCTATGCAAAGCTGAAGCTGAATTATCCCGTGGCGATGGGCGACGAAAAGCTCGGAGAACTGTACGGCGGAGTTCTTGGACTGCCGTTGACGTACCTGATCGACAGAAATGGGGAAGTTCGCGCGCGGTTTCAAGGCGAAACCGATCTGAAGACGATCGAGATGCGGCTGAAGGCGCTGTTATCCAAGCCCTGAGCACTGCCCTTTCCCGGCTGGCGGTGGTAACCTTCCCGGTGGAGTAAGAACAGGAAGGATCGGGATGACACTGGATCGTCGAGGATTTCTCACCGCTTGCAGCCGGGCCGGGATTACTTCCGCGCTGCTGCCCGGGATTCTGTACACGCTGGCCGCGCAGGCGCAGGAAGCTGCGCCGGAAGCCAAGCCCCATGAGCAGCCGAAGATCACCGCGGAGATGCTCGACCAGGCCGCCTTGCTGGCAGGGGTTGGGCCGTTTACTGCGGAGCAGAAGAAGTTGATGCTGGATGGGCTGAACGACCAGCGAGGCTCGTATGAGCCTATCCGCGCACTCAAGCTGGCCAACTCCGTTCCGCCGGCGTTTGTCTTTCATCCGCTGCCGGCAGCGAGAGCCGAATCCGACACAGAACCGGCGAAAGATGCCTGCGCAGATCAAAAGAAGGCTTTGGGCGAAGTCATTGTCGGTCCCGGCATCTCCTCGATTCCCAATTCGCCTGCGCACATCGAAGATCTCGCATTCGCGTCCATTGGAGAGATCGCTGAACTGCTGGAGTGGAAGAAGGTCACCGCAGTCGCGCTCACCAAGATGTACCTCGCCCGCCTCAAGCGCTACGACTCGAAGCTGCACTTTGTGATCACCTTGATGGAAGAGCGTGCACTGGCGCAGGCCCGGAAGGCGGATGAGGAAATCGCCGCAGGCAAGTACCGGGGGGCGCTGCATGGGATCCCCTGGGGTGCCAAAGATCTGCTGGCGGTCAAAGGCTATCCGACGACTTGGGGCGCGGGCGGATTCGAGCATCAGTCGTTTGACGAGGACGCGACCGTGGTCGAGCGGCTGGACGCGGCTGGAGCCGTGCTGGTGGCCAAGTTCACGCTGGGCGCGCTGGCCATGGGCGATAAGTGGTTTGGCGGGCGAACGCGCAACCCGTGGAATCAGGAGCAGGGTTCGAGCGGGTCTTCGGCGGGTTCTGCCAGCGCCGTGGCTGCCGGGTGCGTGGCCTTTGCCATCGGCTCGGAGACGCTGGGGTCGATCTCCTCGCCCTCCACGCGCTGCGGCGTTACCGGCCTGCGCCCCACCTTTGGCTTTGTGCCGCGCACCGGCGCCATGGCTCTCAGTTGGACCATGGACAAACTGGGTCCAATCTCCCGCTCGGCGGAAGACTGCGCGACGATTCTCAACGCCATCTATGGCCCTGACGGCAAAGACACAGCGGTGGCAAATACAGATGACGTTCCGATGGCCTTTGCCGACTGGAAGAAGCTGCGCATCGGCTACCTGAAAAGCGAGTTTGACCCGCCCGCGCCGCTCAAGCTGGCCGAGCCGAAGGCCAACGAAACCACAGAAGAGAAGAAGAAGCGCGAGGACAGCAATACCCAGATGAGAGAAGCTCGCGCGCGGCGCGACTACGACCGGCGCTACGAACTGGCCGCGCTGGACAAGCTGCGAGCGATGGGGGTGAAGCTGATTCCGGTGGAATTGCCCAAGCTGCCCTACGATGCCATGGTTCCTCTGCTTACCGCCGAGGCTGCCGCCGCCTTCGACGACCTGACGATTTCCGGCCGCGACCGGCTGCTGACCGAGCAGGGTATCGAAGACTGGCCCAATGCCTTCCGCATCGCCCGCTTTTACCCGGCTGTCGAATATATCCAGGCCAACCGCGCGCGCACCCTGGCCATCCGGCAGGTTTCGGCGCTCTTCGAGCAGGTGGACATCATTGTCACTCCGTCAACCGATACGCAGTTGATAGCAACCAACCTCACCGGTCACCCCGCGCTGATTCTGCCCAATGGTCTGCGCGGCGCAGACGCTCCCAAGCCGCCCGCGATCGACGACGGCGACCACGACGACATAGGCGGCCCGGGGACGCCCGTCTCGCTGACCTTTTTGGCCGGCCATTACCAGGACGCGAAGCTGGCCGCCTTTGCCTCGGCCTACCAGAAGGCTACCGGCTTCCACAAGCTGCACCCCAAGCTGGACTGATCGAAACGGGTAACACGAACCATCTGGCGCGCAAGCGCCGTCTGCCCCACCGCAGGTGGCATTTACCATCGATCCATGGCGTTGGTTGAGGTGGATGCGGTTTCAAAGAGCTATCCGAGACAGGCGGGGCTGCGGACGGAACTGCGGACCGTCGTGGAGGATGTGTCGCTCTCCGTCGAGACCGGAGAAACGCTGGGACTGGTGGGCGAATCGGGTTCGGGCAAGACGACGCTGGCGCGGATGATCCTGGGGCTGACGGCGCCGAGCCAGGGCTGTGTGCGCGTGAACGGCATCGACGTGGCGCGGGCTTCACGGGCGCAGTGGCGCCGCCTGCGGCGGCAGATGCAGCCTGTCTTCCAGGACCCCTACGCCGCATTGAATCCGCGCATGAATGTGCTGGAGATCGTCACCGAGCCGCTGGTGATCCACCGGCATGAGGCGGGGATCAGGACGGACCGCGCCAGCTTGCGCGCCAAGGCCGTCGAGCTGTTGGGCGAGGTGGGGATGGATGATTCGGCGCTGGGGCGGCATCCGCACGAGTTCTCCGGCGGGCAGCGGCAGCGCATCAACATTGCCCGCGCACTGGCGCTGAGGCCGAAGCTGCTGATTCTGGATGAGCCGGTTTCGTCGCTGGATGTGAGCGTGGGAGCGCAGATTGTGAACCTGCTGCGGCGCTTGCAGCGCGAGCACGGGCTGACTTATCTATTTATCTCGCACTCCATGCCGCTGGTGCGCTATTTGAGCACGCGCATCGCCGTGATGGAGCGCGGCCGGCTGGTGGAGACCGGCGAGGCCGTGGCGCTGTGCGCCAATCCCAGGGAAGCCTACACGCGCCAACTGATCACGGCCACGCCGGAACTGCCCGCCGCAGCGGACAGGCCTGCCGGCGTGGCCTGATCTCACCCGAGAGAAAGCCGGCCCTACTTCGGTTGCGGCTGAGCCGGGGTTGCCGGCGCTGCTGGGGTTGCTGGTGCCGCGGGGGCTGGTGCCGCTGCCGGCGCTGCCGGGGCAGGAGCAGCGTTCGGTGCCGCGGGGGCTGGCGTCGCTGCCGGTGCAGGAGCAGCGTTCGGAGCCGCTGGGGCCGCGGGCGTTGCCGGTGCTGCCGCATTCGGCGCCGCGCCTGGTGCTGGCGGTGCTGCCGCAGGTGTAGGCGCGCCGGGCTGAGCCGGTGCCGGCGGCGCTCCCGGAGTTCCGGGCTTCGGCGGCATTGGCTGTCCGCCGGGCATCCCACCCATCGGTGGGTGATTCTGCGGCGCGGGCTGTGCGGGCATATCGGTCACGTCCACCAACTCGACGTCGAAGATCAGGTCGGATTTTGCGGGAAGCCCCGGATGGCCTGGACCATGGTCTGGAATGTTGCGCGTTCCGTAGCCCAGTTGCCAGGGGATAAACAGGCGGCGCTTGCCGCCGACCTTCATTCCGCCAAAGCCCTGGTCAAAGCCCGGAATCGTGTGACCCGTGCCCTGAGGAAATGCCATGGGCTGCGGAACGTCCAGTTTGGGTTTGCCGTCGTCGCCCAGCACCGGCTTGCCGTCCTTGTCCTTCAGCGGGGGCCGGGGATGGTCGTCGGTGGAGTCGAACTTGACTCCATCGGCTTCCCGGTAGCCGGTGTAGAAGACCTTGTACATCTTGTTCGGCTCGGCCACGGCGCCGGCGCCGATCTTGATCTCCTGGTAGTGCAGGGTAACCGTGAGGAGGGTCTTTTTGATGGTCTTGACCGCTGGAATTCCGGGAGCGGGAACTCCGAGAGGCAGCTTGGCGGCGGTGGCAGCGGCGGCACCGGGTTTGGCGGCAGTGACGGCCGGCTTTGCGCCCGCGGTCGCCGGCTTGGCGGTGGCCGTGGCAGGCTTCGCCGCGGTCGTAGCCGGTTTGGCGGCGGGGGCAGCGGGTTTGGCGGCAGTGACGGCCGGCTTCGTGGCGGCGGTCGTCGGCGGCGCGGGGGTTTGAGCGCTTGCGGCAACCACGCTTGCCGCCATCAGCAGAATCAGAACAGTTTGTTTCATAGCGTTGTTTTACTCCGGGAAAGTTCTCCATGGAAGTGTATCAGGTGCTCCCGCACTTGAGCACACAGCCAGCAATCCCGCCAACAGCGCCGTCCTGGGCGCCAGATGCTCGACGAGGATCGATTCGTGGCGGGCATGCGCGCCTTCGCCCACCGCGCCCATGCCGTCGAGCGTGGGAATGCCAAGCGCCGCGGTGAAGTTGCCGTCGGAGGCGCCGCCGGTAGAGGCTTCGTTCAGCGGGAAGCCCAGTTCCGCGGCCAGGCTTCTGGCCTGGCGGTAGAGGCGGACGGTTCCGCGCGCGCGCTCCATCGGCGGACGGTTGATGCCGCCGGTCACGGCAAGGGTGCAGCCTTTGTCCACTGGCTTCAGCCCGGCAAACTTGCGCTCGATGCGCTCCCCGTCGGCCTTGCGGGCAATCCGGACATCCACCTCCGCCCATGCCGCCGCCGGAATCACGTTGGTCTTCGAGCCGCCGCCCACCACGCCCACGTTGACCGTCAGGCCCCGCTTGAGGTCGGTCCAGCCGCTCACCGTCTCCACCACGCGGGCCAGCTCTCGAATAGCGTTTGCCCCTTTTTCAAAGTCCACCCCGGCGTGGGCGGCAACGCCGGTCACGTCAATCCGCCAGTTGCCGGTTCCCTTGCGGGCGGTTTTGTAAGCCAGCCCCTGCGCCGGCTCCAGTACGAAGACGGCGGCGCACTCGGCTGCCAGTCGTTCGGTGATGGGCCGCGAGACGGGGCTGCCCACCTCCTCGTCGCTGTTCAGCAGCAGCACAATCTCCCGCTCCAGAGGGCCGGCCTCCGTCAGCATCTCAATGGCGGTAAAGGCCATGGCCACGCCTGCCTTCATATCCAGAGCGCCGGGACCCCACAACCGGCCTTCGCCCAGCCGGCAGGGCATGGTCTTGAGCGTGCCGAGCGGCCAGACCGTATCCAGATGGCCGAGAAGCAGAATGTGCTCCGCGCCCTGATCCTCACCCGCGGCCTTGCCAGCCCTGGACTTGGCCGGCTTTGGCCCAAAGCGTGCCTCCAGCACATCACCAAACCCGCACGCCGCGGCGGGGCGGTGCAATTTCACGCGGCCGCCCAAAGCCCTGGCGTGCTTGGCGGCCAGCGCAACGCAGGCATCCACGGCGGATTTGTCTTCCGAGGGCGACTCGACGCGCACCAGTTGCTGGATGAGGTCAAGCAGCGCGGGCTGCTTGCGCCGGGCTCCGGCCAGCAGGGCGCGCATCGGGATGGGAGGATTGGCGGCTATGGGCATTTGTAAGCCTCTCAGGGGATCATTGAAGCGGTGAATCCAGAGACTCTCTGATTCTACGACGGTTAAAAGTTCGCCTTCTCCCCCGATTTCTGACCGTGGAGGTGGTCTGACAGGCGCAGAGTGTGGCTAAAATGCCACAGGACGGATCTGCCAATTTGCGTCTACTCTAACGATTGCGCCCTGTTTTACACAGTTGGAGAGTGAATATTGGCTAGCCTTGCCCACCTGGAACAGACCATTGCCGCGCCTATTGAATTTGAGGGTGTCGGACTCCATTCGGGTGCGCCGGTCACCATGCGCCTTTTGCCTGCGCCGGCCGGATCGGGCATCGTCTTCCGCCGCACCGACCTAGACAACTTTGAGATTCCCGCCAACGGCCGCAACGTGGCCAAAGTCAGCTATGCCACCAGTTTGATGCGCCAGGGCGTGCTGATTTCCACCACCGAACACCTGCTCTCCGCGCTCATCGGCATGGGCGTTGACAATGTGATCGTGGAGTTGGACAACCTGGAACTGCCCATCCTGGACGGCAGCGCCCTGCCCTACGTGCAGGCCTTTCTCAACGCCGGCATTCGCACCCAACGCCGCCGCCGCGAGACCATCCGCGTGCTGCATCCCGTCGAGGTGTGCGAGGGCGACAAGTTCATCGGCATCTACCCCGGCTCCGGTTACAAAATCCAATACGCCATCGACTTTCCCGCGCCCATCGGCCACCAGAAAACCTGTGTGGACCTGGCAGCCGAGACCTACGGCGCCTCCATCGCCCCGGCACGCACCTTCGGCTACAAGGCCGACGAGAAGCGGCTGCGCGACATGGGCCTGATTCGCGGCGCCGGGCCGGAGAACGCCATCATTTTGGGTGCAAAAGGGCCGGAGAACGGCCCGCTGCGCTTTACCGACGAGTATGTGCGCCACAAGGTGCTGGACCTGATCGGCGATCTGGCGCTGGCCGGGCGGCGCATCGAGGGCCACGTGGTGGCCGAGCGGGCCGGCCACGCCATGCACACGGCCCTGGTCTCCCGTTTGCTGAAGGACCGCTCCGCCTGGGAGCTGGCCCACGTGCCGGTAGAGTCCGAGCCGGCCACGGCCGAGGATCTGGTCCCGGCTGGAGCGAACACCGAAGCCGGCATCCCGGCCCTGATGAGCGCGTGAACAAAGCAGGGAACAGGGAATAGAAAGCCAAACCATCTGACCAAGCTCCGTGCCCCATCCTTTCACCTTTTTTCTGGCGAAAGGGTGGGAGACCACAAAACTTCGCGGTAGTATTACTCGTAAGAATCGTTATAGAACGGCAGGTTTTTCCATGCCCGACGGACTCAAGCGTCTTCATCACTCTGGGCAATCTCACTTCCTCACATTCAGTTGCTATCACCGGCTTCCACTGCTAGCTCAAATGCAAATGCAGGATACATTTCTGCTTGCGCTTGAGCAAACGCGACGCCGCTTCCAAATGCGCGTCTATGGCTATGTTGTCATGCCTGAACACGTTCACCTATTACTGAGCGAGCCTGATGGAAAAATGCTCTCCAATGCTGTGCAATTGCTGAAAAGCAAGGTTTCTATTCAAGCTCGTAAACAAGGCAAGAGTGTTGCGGGAGAGTTCCCCTTCTGGCAGATTCGTTATTACGATCGCAATGTAAGAAATTACGAAGGCTTTGTCACGCAGCTTCGCTACATACATCGAAATCCGGTGAAACGCGGACTCTGCACTATGCCAAAGGAGTGGCCTTGGTCGAGCTTCCGCGCCTGGGCATTGGGCGAGGTAGGCATTGTCGAGGTCGAGTCGGAGATGATTGCGGCGCGGCGAGAAGCAGCTCGTTCGGAGGTCCCTCTCTTGTCTTCGTTAAAGTGAGGATGTGCAAACAGTAGGTCAGCAGGAGTGGTTTCCCACCCTTTCCGCAGAAAAAAGCGGAAAGGATGGGGCACGGAGCTTTGTGGGCCGGTCAGCTTTCCGTTCCCAGCAACAAACTCCCCGTGCCCATCCTTGCGCCTTATTTCTGGCGCATGGGTGGGAGAGGAAGACAGTCCGTTTATCAGGAGCAGCCGGTTTCTCAACTAAACAGAATGCACATCGGCGCGGCTGCCGCGTAGCTCTTGCCCTCCTGAGCCAGCGTTCCGGTCTCGGGGTTGCGGGCGAAGACGCTCAGGTTGTTTGAGTCCTGGTTGGCTACCAGCATCCAGCGCTCCGTGGGGTCCAGCACAAAGTTGCGCGGAGTCTTGCCGCCGCAACTTGAGCGGCCCATGGGCGTCAGGTTGCCGAACCTGGCATCGGCGCGGAAGCTATATAGAAAGTTATTGTCGCGATTGGCAAAGTAAACAAACCTTCCGTCGCGAGAGATGACCGTATCGCAGGCGCGCGTAAGGCCGTGATAGCCCTCAGGCAGCAGCTCGATGCGCGTAATCAAAGCAAGGCTGCCGTTTATCCTGTTCATCTGAAGCACGTCCACGGTCGAATCCAGCTCGTTGACCGAGTAAGCGGTGTGGCCGTTGGGATGGAAGTGCAGGGTGCGCGGGCCTGCGCCGGGTCTGGCATGGTACGTTCCGGCCGGGGTCAGCTCGGCGGTGGCCGCGTTCAGGCTGTAGATATGAATGCAGTCGCCGCCCAGGTCGTTGATGTAGGCGAAGCGGTTATCGGGCGAGAAAGAAGCAAAGTGGGCGTGGGCGCTCTGCTGGCGATCGGCATTGGGGCCGTGGGCGGTGTAGTGCTCGGTCCACGCGATGGGGCTCAGCCGGCCCGCGTCGATAAGAAAGCTGGAGGCGCTGCCGCCGTTGTAGTCAACGGAGAGCAGCACGTGGCCGGTGTGGTCCAGGGCCACGTGGCAGGTGCCCGCGCTGGCCGAGTTCTGGGCGGAGAGCGGATGCAGCTCGCCGTTCTGAACGCGAAAGCTGGCCACCTCGCCGGTCGGCTTGCCGTTGAACGAATCAACCCCCGAGGCAGCATAAAGAAACTCGCGGCCGGGTGAGAAGGTGATCCAGTCCACGTTGGTGAGTTTGGCGGCGACTCCGGCCGGCGTCAGTTCGCCGGCCGCGGAGTCCCAGTCGTAGGCCAGGATGCCGTTCGGCGTGCCGGAGCCGATGAAAACCCTCTGGCGGCGGGGCGCGGCGAAGCTGAGGTCGCCGCGGCGACCGGCGGCGGCAAGCGTGGCGGCGGAGACGGCGATCAGGAATTTACGGCGAGAAAGGTTTGCCATGACAGAAAAGATTGTCGCCGATGGGGCAGAGAGCGCGCCAGTCAAGCGAATGTGGCTGCCGGCTTGAAAAGGCCGCGTGGAGCCGCAAGCAGCGATTGAGGGAGTGGCGCCCGGCGTGGTCAGCCCGCCCATGCCGGAAGCCATCGCCACATGGAACGAGCTGACCCGCGAAAAGCTGCAAGCGGGTAGTTGCTAAGTAATCTGGTTCGCTCAAGGAAATGGGGCGCTTTCCCTTTGTGGAACGTCCCATTTCACGATTGCCTGCCGATGATTATTCCGGCAGCGTCAACTTGCCCTTGATGTTGAAGGTCCGCGTCTGCACCTGCGCGCCAGTATGAGGCTGCCCGCCGCCTACTGAGATCGCGTACTCGCCTTGAGCCACAATGGGCTCTCCGGCGCCGGTCACCATGCTCAGGTCGCGCGGGCTCAGTTCAAACCGCACTCTTTGCGCGGCGCTGGCCTCAAGATGAATCCGCTGGAAGCCCCGCAACGCCCGCAGCGGCGCGCCCGGAACCTCAGGGAATTCAAGATAGAGCTGCGCCACTTCGTCGCCTGCCCGGCGGCCGGTATTGGTTACCGTTACCTCAACAACCACCGGGTTGACCGCCGGCGCCGCGATGGTGGGAACGGTGAGTCCGCTGTAAGAGAAGGTGGTGTAACTCAGGCCATACCCGAAGGGATAGAGCGGCGTCCCCTCAAAGTAGCGGTAAGTGCGGCCTTTCATCGAGTAATCCTCGAAGGGCGGCAACTGGCTCACATCCTTGTAGAAGGTTACCGGCAAGCGGCCCGCGGGGTTGTTGCGGCCTGAGAGCGTCTCCGCGACGGCCGAGCCGCCCTCCTCGCCCGGATACCAGGCCTCGAGGATGGCGTTGGCGTGGGCCTTGGCCCAGTTCACGCCCAGGGCGCTGCCGTTGGTGAGCACCACCACCAGCGGCTTGCCGGCCGAGGCCACGGCTTCAAGCAGATCCTGCTCGGGTTTGGGCAGGTCGAGACTGGTGCGGTCGCCGCCCTTGAAGCCCTCCTCATTGACCTGCATCTCCTCGCCTTCGAGCTCGCTGGTGATGCCCACCACGGCCACCACCACGTCGGCGTCCCTGGCGGCGGCAACGGCCTCCGGCCTGGGCTTGAGGTCGACCTTCGACCACACCAGGCGAGCCGCGGCATCCGTATTCTCTCCCTGGCCGTACTCTACCAATACCTGCGCCGGCTTGTCCGCCTCCATATGCACACGGCCCAGCTTGGTTTGGACGCCGTGGGTGTCCCAGGTCGAAGTTACTTCCTTTCCATCGAGCGAGACGCGGAAGAACCCGTCTCCTTCAACGCCCAGGTTGTAGTCGCCGGTCTCTGGCGGCGTGAGGGTCGCTTCCCAGCGGATGGACAGCGGATTGATGCCGGCCACCTCAATGGGCAGAGGAGCAGCCGAGACGTCGATGCCCGGTTCCACGCGGGTGGCAAGGATCGTGGGCTTGGCGCTCGGGCCCAAAGTCATATCCAACCTGGCGTAGGAGGCCTTGGCGCCCGGCTTGCCGTCCGTCGTAAGCAATGCCGCGGGCACGGGCGACGCCTCCTTGCGCAGGAACTGCGTGCCCGGAACAAAGGTGATGGCGGCTGCGGGGAACTCGTTCTGCAGGCCCTCCAGCACCGAAACCGTGTGGCTGGGAGTGCCGTTGTAGTTGCCCAGCAGAACGCGCGTCTGGTCCGCCAGCGGACCGACCACAGCAATCTTGATGCCTGAGGTCCTGAGAGGCAGCACGCCGTCGTTCTTGAGCAGAACCATGGACTCGTTGGCCAGTTTGCGGGCCAGGGCGCGATGGGCCGCGCTGTCAAGAAGCTTCTCGTCGATCGTTGAATAGGGCGCCGTCTCCGGCGGATCGAACATGCCCAGCTTCATCCGCGCCGTGAAGAGCCGCGTGACGGCAACGTCGATGTCGCTCTCCTTGAGGAAGCCCTGCTTGACGGCGTCGAGATAGGGCTTGTAGTCGTGGTCGCCGGTCACCTTGGTGGTATAGTCCACGCACTCGTTGTCCATCCCGCGCTGCAAGCTGATGGCCGAAGACTCGGCCTGGGTCGGCTTGTAGTGGTGGCCGTCGAAGATGTTGACGACCGCCCCACAGTCCGAGACCACGTAGCCCTTGAAGCCCCACTTGCCGCGCAACTGATCCTGAAGCAGGAACTCGTTGGCGCAGGCGGGTTGGCCATTGATGCTGTTGTAGGCGCACATGACGGAATCGGCCTTGGCCTCGGTCACCGTGGCGCGGAAGGCGGGCAGATAAGTGTCCAGCTCATCGTGCTTGCTGACCGTAACGTCGGCGGTGTGGCGCGTCGGCTCCGGTCCGCTGTGCACGGCAAAGTGCTTGGGGGTCGAGATGACGCGGTAATAGCGCGGATCGTCGCCCTGCATGCCGGTGACAAAGGCCACGCCCATGCGCGCAGTCAGGAACGGGTCTTCGCCATAGGTCTCCTGGCCGCGGCCCCAGCGGGGATCGCGGAAGATGTTGATGTTGGGCGCCCAGAAGTCCAGCCCCTCGAAGATGTTGCTGTGGCCGTCGCGCACCGCCTGCACATGCTTGATGCGCCCTTCGGTGCCGATGATCACCGCCATCTCATGGATTCCCGGCGCATCGAATGTGGCAGCCAGGCCGATGGGCTCGGGAAACTCCGTGGTTCCGTCCCGCATCACGCCGTGCAGCGACTCGCTCCACCAGTCGTAGGCCGGCACGTTGAGCCGTGGAATGGCCCGCGCCTGATTCACCAACTGTGTGGCCTTCTCTTCCAGCGTCATCCGGCCCACCAAGTCCGCCGCGCGCTGTTCCGCCGGCAGGCTGGTATCCAGATACGCGGGCTTCGGGTCCGCGGGCTTGGGGGCATCCTGCGCCCCGGCCGCCCACACCACTCCGCAACACGCCAACCCAACCGCTACAATTCGCAATCCGAGGCTCTTCATCGCATTCCTCACAGGCGGGCTGGTCCTCATCACGTCCTATGGGCGTGGAATTCCGGTCCGCCTTCCGGCTGTCAACCTAATGCTCCCGGGAGGCTGCTGTCAAGCAGGGCGAGAAAGCGATTTCTCTCCAATAAAAATCGCTTTATTCCGATTGGATCCCCTGGCGCCGCAGGCCCGCAAGCAGAGACGGGTTCTGGGCGCTCGACCGGCTTCGGCAACGCGCGCGGCCCGCAGGATGTAACCTTTCTTCTTGCAGGCGCGTAAGGGTAGATAGAAGGGGAAGGGCGGATGCGGAACGGATTGAGCGGCGTCCTGAACGAGTTCCGGCAACGCAGCCCTGAAACCTTCGAGGCCGCCTTCGAGACGCTTTTCCGCCTGCATCAGCGCGCGGTTTACGGCTGGATTCTGCGCATCGTTCGCAACCCGGCGGCGGCCGAGGACCTGACCGTGGAGACCTTCTGGCGCATTCACCGGGCCCACGCCCGCTTCGAGCCCTCGCGTGGGTTCGAGGGTTGGGCGCGGCGCATCGCCACCCACGCGGCGCTTGACTGGCTGCGAACGAGGCGGGCGGAGAGCGAGTTGTCCATGGAAGCCTGCGCCGACCTGAAGGCTCCGGCAGTTGCCGACCCGGCCATCACCGCGGAGATCCTGCGCAAGACCGCGCTGGCTTTTCAGCGGCTGCCGCCGAAGTTGCGGATTGCGGCCACGCTGGCGGTGGTCGAGGAGCAGTCGCAGAAAGATATGGCCGCGGCGCTTGGAATCTCGGTCGCGGCCGTCAAACAGCGCGTCTTCCGCGCGCTTCGCTTGCTCAGAAAGGACCTTGAACGCCAAGGGATTACACCATGAATGAACACGATCAGGACCGCATGAAGAATCTGTTGCAACAGGCGCTGCCGCCGGTCGACGGCGAGCCAGAGCCTGGCCGCGATCTGTGGCCCGCCGTGCTGCGGCGGTTGGACGCCAAGCCCGCGCCGGCCTTGTCCGGCTGGGCTTGGTTCGACGGGGCATTGCTGGCCGGCCTTGTGGGCCTCGCCGCCTTCTTTCCGGCGTCGATCCCCGTGCTTCTCTACTACCTGTAAAGGGGCGTCGGGCAAGTTGAGTTTTGAAGGGTACGGGCTTTAGCCCGTACATGAACCAGACACAATCAACCGGGCTTTAGCCCCCGAGGGAATGTAGGCTTCACAGTGGAACATACTCGAAGATTCCCTTAAACCCGCGGACCACCTGGCCCGCAAGAAAGGATAACAAGATGAATACCCATCCCTATCTTCGCGCTTACCTGGCGGGGATCTTTGTGCCCACGCTCGTCCTGCCGCTGCTTCTGACCCTGTTTATCGTGGTGCGCATCGTGCTCAAAGCGCCGGTTCCCATCGAACAGGCAATGATCTTTCCTATGGCCGTGGTGCCCTCGCTCTTCGGGCTGTGGAACATGCTCTACCTGGGTTCACACGCAAGCACGCATCTGCCCATCGGCGTGCATGGAGCGGTGTTGCCGCTCCTGATGGCGCCCGCGGGAGCGCTGGTGGCCACTAGTCTGCACGTGCTTGAGTTCGGCTCCCATGGCGTCACCTGGTTCCAGGCTTGCCAGGTGTCGTATGTGCTCATCGCGCCGTGCTTCCTGGCCGCGCTCGTAGTCTATTACCTGATCTGGAAGTACATTGTGGGCTTTATGAACCGGGTGCTGGGGATTGCTTGAGATGGACCAGCTTTCACTGTGAGAACCGGCTTACTCCGGGTCGACGTTCATCTTTCCGCTGATTTGCTCGATGCCTATCTCCACAACGGCGCACCCGGCGGAGTCTTTCTCCTCGACCGGTTGAAAGGCTTTGCCGGCGGCGTATTTCTCAACCAACAAATTGAGCAAAGCTGTTTTTTCTGCGCCGTCGGCGATTACTCGTGCAATGCCAAACGCCAGCACTGATGTATAACGAGTCGAACAGGCGCAGGGACGATCGTTCGTGACAGTAATCTTCGCAGTCTTACTCACTTCGAAGCAGACCCGGCTGTTCTCGGCGATGTTGTCGAGCTTTCGTCCGATCAGCTTGCAATGGAAATAGATTTTCCCTTCGCGATACAAATAATTGAGCGGAGTAACGTAAGGCTGTCCGGCTCCGTTGCAGGTAGCCAACCGTCCCTCCGTTCCCTTTCGAAGAAACTCGGAGGCATCCTTTTCACTCATCCAGCGAATGGGCATTGCGATCTGGCCTCTGAATCTCAAGTATATTCAGCAGCCAGATCAAGTGCCATAACGGATGTGGGTTCTACGCGCCGGGGGCGAAGAAGTCCTGAAGGCCGGCGCGCTGGGCGTGGGCGGCCATGGAAGCCTGGATTTCGAGAGCCAAGGCCAGCGCTTCGCGGCCTTGTCGAGCTGTTACCTGCGGTGGGCGGCGCGTTCGAACTGATTCTAGGAAAGAAAGAATCTCCAGCCGCAGCGGCTCGCCGGGAGTGACCTGAGGTTTGGCGAAGCTCAGGCCTCCCTTCGATTCCGCAGGGCTGGTCAATTGCGCGATCAGAGCCGGATCGATTTTGGCCATGGCGGCAAACTGGGCAATCAAGGCCCGGTCAATCTTGGCGAGGTCGATCTTGCCCGATGCAATTCCCTCGGCAATGCCTGGCGGCAGCAGGCCGGCAACCTGCGGCGGAAGCGACGCGATCAATTCGGCCGGCGTAGCATTGCCCGCGTTTACGCGGATGACCAGCAGATCCTGCCGGGCATAGTCGATGGAGACGTACTGGCGAGGCTCGAAGAAGCGCAGCTTGCGCACCCGCTCGGTGGAGACGCGCGAGGCAGTGAAGTTGGCCACGCAGCCGCTCTCAAATTCGACGCGGACGTTGGCGATGTCCACCTTGGGCGACAGGATCGGCAGCCCCACGGCGCGCACCTCGCGGACTGCGGATTTTGCAAAGGTGAGCACAATGTCCAGGTCGTGAATCATCAGGTCCAGCACCACGTCCACATCTAGCGCGCGGGGCGTGAAGATGGAGAGCCGGTGAGACTCAAAGAACATGGGCCGGCGCAGTTGCGGCTGCACGGCCAGGACCGCGGGATTGAAGCGCTCCAGGTGGCCGGGCTGCAGGATGCGGGTGTGCTTTGCCGCCAAGGCCAGCAGCTCATCGGCCTCTTGGAGGCTTGCGGCCAGGGGCTTTTCCACCAACAGGTCGAGTCCCGCATCGAGCAGCGCCGAGGCTACCGCATGATGATGCATGGTGGGGACGGCGACGGTGGCTGCGTCGAGATGAAGGTCGGCGGCCAGCAGTTCGTCCACTGTTGAGAAGACGGGGATCGCGTATTTGGCCTCGGCATCCGCGGCGCGGGCCGCGTCCGGCTCGACGGCCGCCACCAGCGCGACGCCCAGCCCCGCCGCCTCCAACTCGCGGTAGACACGGAGATGGTTCTTGCCAAAAGCGCCGGCCCCGGCAACAGCGACGCGCGCGATGAGTTCGCTCACTAGAGGGCCGTCCATCCTTGCGGCGCTCTGCTGGCCTGCTCTGACCCTTCGCTTTCCGGCTCCGGCCTTATGCTTGGCTGCTCCGGCCCTTTGCCTGCCAGCTCCTGCTCCGGCCCTTGGCCTTCGACGGTCTTCAGGCAGCGGCTGTAGAGTTCGAGCAATTGGTTCACCTGCTCATCCGTCTTGGGCGCGGAGGCGCCGCTGAATCCGGTTGCCGGAACAGCGGTGCGCCCCACGCCGGCCGTGGCGGCTACAAACTTGAGCAGATCGAGTGCGATGTCTTCATTGCGCCGTGCGCCGAGGCTCGCGCTGTTAAGGGCATCCATGCTGAAAGTTCTCCAAAGAGGATGCTACCAGATGGAGGGTTTGCCTCTCATCACCCGTCAGCTCCGGCGCAGGGATCGATGGATTCAAGGGCCAGCACGAGTCCTTCGCCTACACCGATACGGCCGCGAAAACATCGTCGAAAGCTACTACAACTGGCACGCATGGCGCGGACTGTTCTACGCACTCGATGTGCAGCACATCGTAAACCCCGGCTACAACCGCGACCGCGGCCCCGCATGGGTGGGCTCAGTCCGCACGCATGTGGATTTTTAATGCAGTCAACGGGGATGCGGATCGATATTCCGCAAATTCCAACAATGCCGCTAACTTGCTGACCTGCTAACTCGCTAACTTGCTATCCCCCAACCCCGATCCCCTTACTTCCCCGCCCCTCCCGGCAGTGCCTGCGTCTCTGCGGGCAGTGCATAGATCACCTCGCCCGGCTTGGCGTAGTGCAGCTTCTCTCGCGCTTCGTGCTCGATCGCCTCCGGGTCGGACTTGAGCCGCTCGATGCGTTCGCGCAGGTGTGCGTTCTCCTGATCCAGGTCCTTGATCTCCCTCTGCAACTGCCGGTCTTCGGCGCGCTTCTGCTGCCACACTTGCAGCCCGTGCTTGCCGTTGATCACATGCCAGGTAAGCAGCAGCGCCAGCCCCACGGCCACCACGGTGCCCGCCGGGCGCCACGCCCGCAGCGTCCACGCGAGCGCCAGCTTGCGCGCCGGGCCACGCCCGGCACCAGCCTCGCCCTCAGCCGCGCTCTTCCCGGCTTGCATCTTCTCGTCCGGCATTCAACCTCGATCCACGCCTACGACAGCACAAACTTCTTCGCCGCCGCCTTCAGGGCTTCCATGTCCTGTTCGCTGCGCGTCTCCGTATAGGCCCGCACCACCGGTTCGGTCCCCGACAGCCGGTAGCACACCCAGGACCCATCCTCCAGGATCAGCTTCAGCCCGTCAGTCCGCACTACCTTGGTCACCCGCCGCGGCGGGCGTCCGCTCAGCTCCGTCGGATCGGCCTTCAACTTCTCAGTGAACGCGGCCTTCGCCTCCGGGGTCAAGCGGAAGTTCTCGCGAACCGGATAGAAGGAACCAACCTTGCCAAACAGTTCCTTCAGTTGCACGCCCAGGCTCTTGCCGCGGGTGGCCACCATCTCCGCCACCAGCAACCCCGCCAGCACGCCATCCTTCTCCGGAACGTGCCCGCGGATGGTCAGTCCCGCCGACTCCTCGCCGCCGATCGCGATCTTGTCCGCAATAATCAGCTCGCCAATGTATTTGAATCCCACCGGCGTCTCGTACAGCGGAACCTTGTGGTACTCGGCCAGTGCGTTGATCAGATTGGTGGTGGCCACGCTCTTGGCCACGCCGTTCTTCCAGCCGCGCGTCTCCACCAGGTAGTCGAACAGCAGCGCAATGATGTAGTTGGGCTGGATGAAGGTTCCGTCCGCATCCACGATGCCGAAGCGATCCGCATCCCCATCCGTCGCAATGCCCAGGTCCGCGCCCATCTCCCGCATCTTGGCCCTGGCGTCGCCCAGCAGTTCGTCGGCCGGCTCCGGCGCATGACCGCCGAACAAAACATCCCGATAATCGTGAACCGTCTCCACGGCCACGCCCGCCTCGCGCAGCAGTTCGGAGCTATAACCGCGCCCCGCGCCCCAGAACGGATCGTAGACCACCTTGATGCCCGACTTGGCGATGGCCTTCAGATCCACCAGTTCGGCCAACCGCTTCATGAACGCGGGCTTCACGTCGGCCGTCTCAAACCCGCTGGCCGGAGCGCTACCCAACGGAATACTCCCACAGCCAATCCCCGCAATCGCCGCCTCAATCTGCCTGGTCACTTCCGGCAGCGCCGGCGCTCCGTCGTGCGTCGAAAACTTGATGCCGTTATACTCCGGCGGATTGTGCGAGGCGGTAAAGTTGATCGCCCCGGAGGTCTTCAGCTCGCGGACCGCGTATGCAATGGCAGGCGTCGGCGCAGCCTCGGGAATCACAATCGGCGTCACCCGCGCTCCGGCCAGCACCCTCGCCGCCTCGGCCACAAAGCTCTCACCCAGAAAACGCGGATCGCGCCCCACCAGCACCCGGTGCGGCTCCGGTTGCGTCTTCACGTAAGCGGCAATCCCCGCCACCGCCAGCCGGATATTGGCAAACGTAAATTCCTCGGCCACAATCGCCCGCCAACCCGAGGTGCCAAACCTGATCCCTGTCGTCATCCCATTCTCCCCGCGTCCGCCGCGTAACCAGGGTCCCCAGCGACAGGTCTTCGTCGCTGGGGTGGTCGGCGGACTTCAACTTCATACTGCCCTACTCAGCCCCGTGGAGCAAGCCGCCGATTCCGGGGAAGCACAAGTTTGCGAAAAGATCGGATCCGTGGAAGGGGTTTCGGAATACATTGGTTGCAGACCTGTTCTCACCGTGGACCACCCCCATGCCCGATCCCACCCCTCCAGCCCGCGTCGTCCTGACCACCACGTCCAACCCCGACGAAGCCACCCGCATCGCCCGCACTCTGGTCGAGGAGCGGCTGGCCGCCTGCGCCACGTTGATCCCCGCCGTCCAGTCCATCTACCACTGGCAGGGCCAGATCGAGTCCGCCACGGAAACCCTCCTGCTGCTCAAGACCAGCCCCGATCAACTAGCCGCCCTGGAAGCCCGGCTGCACGAACTGCACAGCTACCAGACCCCGGAGTTCCTGGTTCTCGCGGTCGAAGCCGCCAGCCAGCCCTACCTCGATTGGCTGCAGGCGGCCCTTCGCCGGGTCTGAAGCCCGCGGCAGGGACCACGCCGTCTGGTATTCTGGCCTTCAGCGGTTTTCCAATTCCTGTTGACCGGACAAAACAACGGCAGGGCCGCATCAATTGGAAAACCGCTCTTTGCTGCGATGCGCTGGTTAATGATGGGTCTTCTCGTTTCGCTCGGAGTGCTGCTGCTTGCAGTCGCGGGCGTGGCGCGCCACATCTGGCTCCAGCGCGCGAAGCTCCGCCGCAAGCCGCCTGCGGGCGCCGGCAAGGCCCTTGATCCTGCCCGCGACCCGGCCGAGGAAAACGACCAGGAACTGGAACCCTGAGGGAATCCGCGTGAACAAAGAACTCTCGGCACAATCGGCCTCAATCTCAGCCTCCATGGCCGCCCCCGCCGCAACCGCCTCCACTTGGTTGCGCACCACCGGCATCGTGCTCGCCGGCAGCGCCCTGGTCGCCGTCTGCGCCCACGTCTCCATTCCTCTCTATTTCACGCCCGTGCCGCTCTCGCTTGCGCCCTTTGCCGTGCTGCTGCTGGGCCTGCTGCTCTCGCCGCGCCTGGCTGCGGCCACCCTCGGCGCATACCTGGCCGAAGGCGCTCTGGGACTGCCCGTGTTCGCGCCCAGCCCGCTCGCTTCCGGCGGACTGGCCCATCTCTTTGGGCCCACAGGCGGCTACCTGCTTGCCTACCCGTTGGCCTCGCCCCTGATTTCGTTCCTGTGGCGCCGCACCCGGCGCGGATTCACTGCCGCCGCCCTCAGCGCCGCCGCCGGCAGTCTCGCTATCCTGGCCTGCGGCGCCCTTTGGCTTGCCGTCCTCACCCACGCCTCGGCTCAGGCGGTTCTGACTCTCGCCGTGCTGCCCTTCCTGCCCGGCGACGCGCTCAAAATTGCCGCTGCAGCCGCGCTGGCCGTCGGCTTCCAACGCCTCCGCCGCCACACCCCCTAGCCTCATCCATTCACCATTGCAGTTTTTCGTCGAAAGGACCTTGGTTCCCAGTGAGCAACCTGAATTCCGAAGCAGCAAGCCCGGCCGCCATGCTCGATATCTCCATCGCCCATAGTCCCGACTCCGATGACGCCTTCATGTTCTATGGCCTGGCCACCAACAAGGTCCGCGTCCCCGGCTATCGCTTTAACCACACCCTCTGCGACATCGAGACCCTCAACCTGCGCGCACGCGATGAAGCCTTCTACGACGTCACCGCCATCAGCTTCCACGCCTATCCCTACCTGCAGCACAAATACACGCTGATGGGCTGCGGCGGCAGCGTGGGCGAGGGCTACGGACCCATGGTCGTCTCCAGCAAGCCCCTGGCTCCCGAAGACCTGGGCCGCATCAAAGTCGCCGTCCCCGGCACGCTGACCACAGCCTATCTGGCGCTGAAAATCTTCAATCCGGCCATCCAGACCGTCACCGTGCCCTTCGACCAGATCATCCCCGAGATTCTGGCCGGCAACTTCGACGCCGGCCTCATCATCCACGAGGGCCAGCTCACCTACGCCTCCAGCGGCCTCCACAAGGTGCTCGATCTCGGCGTCTGGTGGCGCGAAACCACCGGCCTCGTGCTGCCCCTCGGCGGCAACGCCATCCGCCGTTCCCTGGGCGCCGAATCCATGCGCATCGTCACCAAAGCCGTCCACGACAGCATCCAGCACGCCCTCGACCACCGCGAGCAGGCCCTCAACTACGCCATGCAGTTTGCCCGCGACCTCGACTCCCGCCTCGCCAACCGCTTCGTCAGCATGTACGTCAACGACCGCACCCTCGACTACGGCCCCGACGGCCGCCAGGCCATCCGCAAGCTCCTCGATCTGGGCCACGAGCGCGGCATCATCCCCATCGCTCCCCAGGTGGACTTCGTCGACTGACACCGGCCACGCGTAGCCATCTATTCACATTCCCCGTTGTTGGAGTCCCATGCAGGCCTCCAACAGCGTCTGGTCGAGACCACACGCGGTACCTTCGGCATGCCGGGTCGCGCCTAAAAGTCATTGCAATCCATCCATAAACTTCTCAAGCTTTCTAAACAATTTCTAATCATCGCCGATGCATCCACTATGGAGGTCTTCCAGGATGCTCGCCAACTCCAATCCAACCTTCCTGCTCGCATCGCCGGAGCCCGCTCTTCTCGCTGCCATTGAACCGGTCCTCGCCGCATCGGGCGCGCGCGTCGAAATCGTCCTCTCTGCCGAAGCCGCCCTGGCCTCCATGATCGCGCCCGATCCACCCACCCTGGCCCTGCTCGACGTCAACCTGTCCGGCATGGAAATGGGCCGGCTGCTCGCGGCCGTGCGCGCTGAAGTCAGCCCCAAGAGCCTCCCGATTGTTCTGATTTCGGACACTGTCACCCAGGAATGGATCGACCGCCTGGCCGAGGGCGTCATCGACGACCTGATTCTGCGCGCCGCCGAATCCCCTTACTGGCTGCTCCGGCTCGACATGGTGCTGCGCGCGCTCAACAGAACGCGCGAACTCGAATCCCTCCGCGAGGCCGCGGTGCTGAACGCGCAGATGGACCGCCTGACCGGCGTCTACAACCGCGAAACCCTCCTCGCCATGCTCTTTCGCGAGACCGACCGCGTGCAGCGGATGAAATCCTCGCTGTGCATGATCCTGTTCGACATCGACGACTTTGGCCATTGGAATTCGCGGCTGGGCTCCGACGCCTGCGACGATCTGCTCTGCCAGGTGGTGGGCCGCACCACGCGCCTCTTGCGCAGTTATGACCTGCTGGGCCGTCCCGGCATGGATGAGTTCCTGGTGGCGCTGCCCGGTTGCACCCCCGTCAACGCTGTCATGCTGGCCGAGCGGCTCCGCGTCGATGTCTTTTGCTCGCCCTTCCGTGTCGGTGGCGAATCCATCCGGCTTTCGGCGTGCTTTGGCATCGCCTCCAGCCAGGGCCGCTCCCCGGTGGTGGTTCTGCGCGACGCCGAACAGGCGCTGCAGTCGGCCAAGGCTGCCGGTCCCGAGTCGATCCACTGCTTCAACGACTCCCAGTACTCCTCCGCCGCCCCGGTCACCTTTCTCTCCCCATCCTCCGGCGACGAACTGCTCGCTTGGTAACAAGAAGTGGCTGCCGCAGCGCAAAGATGCGTGCCTCGCCCAAAAAATCGCTGCCCCAGGTCTCGTCCACCGCGCGGAGAGACCTGGGATGTAGGCCGCATCAACCTCCATGCGTCCCCAGACTCATCTCACTCTCTTCCGCCGCCAGCCCCAGAAACTCCTGAAAAACATCGTTGGAGAGCAGTTGCCCCTGCGCGGTCAGCCTAACCGTCTTGCCGTCCGAAGTCAGCAGCCCATTCTCCGCCAGCCGCCCCACGGTCTCCATCGCCCGCGCCACCGTCTCCCGCCCAAACTCCCGCTCCAGCGCGGCTACATCCACGCCGACATTCAGCCGCAGCCCCAGAAACCATGCCTCTTCGTGCTGCCGCGCCGGCGAGAGCCACGCAGTCTCCACCGGTTCTCCACCCCACGGACGAAGACCTGTCCGCGGGGACCCCGGTTCCGGTCCCTCAAGAAATGCCCCCAGGTCGTCGGTGGTTGTCGAGCGCAAAACGTAACCGGGTCCCGCTGGATCCGCTGCCTGCAATCCCTCCCGCAGCATCGACGACGCATCCAGCCCCAGCCCCAGGTAAGGCCGTCGCTGCCAGTAGCGCAAATTGTGCCGCGAAGCAAATCCCGGCCGGCAGAAGTTCGAAATCTCATACTGGCCCAGCGCGGCCGCGCCCAGCCTCTCGATCGCCCGCGAGTACATCTGCGCAATCGCATCGTCCGCAGGAACCAGCCCGGCGTGGTATCGCGCCCCTCCGGCCAGCATCTCGCGCCCCAGCCGGGAATCTTCGTCCACCTCCAGCATGTAAACGCTGGCGTGGGGAACGCCGCTCTCCACCAGCACCGCCAGCGACTCCTCCCACGAAGCCGGCGTCTGCCCGGCCAGTCCCGCAATCAGGTCCACGTTCAGGTTGGCGATTCCCGCTCCGCGCAGCCGCCGCAAATCCTCCTCGACCGTCGCCCGGTTGTGCAACCGCCCGCTCACCTGCGCCTCGCGGTCGATGAACGACTGCACGCCCAGGCTCACGCGATGTACGCCCGCCGCTGCCAGCGACTCCAGCGTTTCGTCCGCAAGCTGCCCCGGCGCGCATTCCACGGTGATCTCCGCCTCCGGCTCAAAGTCGAACTCCGCCCGCATCGCCCCAAACAGCCGCGCCAGCAGCTCCGGCTCCAACAAACTGGGAGTTCCGCCGCCCAGGTAAACGGTGTCCACCTGGCGCGGCAGTTCCAAATTCATCCGCGCCGCCCACGCCCCGGTCGCCGCCAGATCCTGGATCAACCGTTCCACATAGCGGGCATGTTCGCTGGCCGGATACACTCCCGAGGCAAAGTTGCAATACGTGCACTTCGACCGGCAAAACGGGATCGAAATGTAAAGGCCAAGCGCGTCGTTGTGTGAGCAGGACATTAAAAAGATTGTTTCACGCGCGCGCTGTCCTACGCGGTCACGCGTTCGATTCCTGGCTCGTGCAAGAATTGAGGTAAGGAGACCACGGTTTGAAAGCTTGGCCTGTCCTGGCAATCGTCTTCATCGAAGCCATCCTGTTTCTTGCCCACTGGTTTATCTATCGCACCTTGGTCGTCTTCTGGGGCAATCTCAGTCCGGCTGCAACTCTGGCGCTGCGAGACGCGCTCATCCTGCTGGCCTTCAGCTTCATCGCCGCCGCCCTGCTCAGTTTCCGCTTCTCCAACCTGCTGGTCACCGCGATCTACAAGATAGCCGCCGTCTGGCTCGGGTTTCTCAACTTCTTCTTCCTCGCCGCCTGCCTCTGCTGGCTTGCCAACCTTGCCCTTCTGCTTTCCCCGCTCGCTTCAACCCTGCCGCGCAACCGCCCACTCATCGCCGCCGTCCTCTTCGCCCTGGCCATCGTGGCCGGCATCTATGGCCTCCTCAATGCCCAATGGATTCGTATCCGGCGCGTCCCCATTCATCTCCCTAACCTGCCCGCTTCCTGGCGCGGCCGCACAGCCCTCCTCGTCAGCGACCTCCATCTGGGCCACGTCAACGGCCTCGGATTCAGCCGCCGCATCGCGGACCTCGCCGTCCGCCTCCGTCCAGACATCGTCTTCCTTCCCGGCGACTTCTTTGACGGCGCCCGGATGGACCCCGATCGCCTGGCAGCTCCCTTCCTCAAGCTCTCCCCGCCCTTCGGCATCTACTACTCCACCGGCAACCACGACGAGTACGGCGATCTGCCGCACTACCTCGAGGCGCTCACCCGCGCCGGCATCCGGGTTCTGGCCAACGAAAAGGTCACCGTCGATGGCCTCCACATCGTGGGCGTGTCCTACGGCGACTCCACCTCCATCCTCCGCGTACGCGCCACTCTCGAGGCCCTGCGCCTTCGCCCCAGCCAGCCCAGCATTCTGCTCAACCACGCGCCCAGCCGCCTGCCTATTGTCGAACAAGCCGGCGTCAGCCTCCAGCTCTCCGGCCACACCCACGGCGGACAGCTCTTCCCTTTTACCTGGTTCACCCGCCGCGCCTTCGGCAAATTCACTTATGGATTGCAACGCTTCGGCGCCTTGCAGGTCTACACCTCCAGCGGCGCCGGAACCTGGGGCCCCCCCATGCGCGTAGGAACCCATCCCGAGATCGTCTTGCTCCAATTCGAGTAGCCGTCTCTCGCGCTATAAAGTAGAAACATTGCTGCAAAGAGGCAGACGCTGTGGCAACCGTGACCCGTTTCAGTCCAGACACCGCGCCTCCTGGCCATCATCTCCCAGAGCCATATGCGCTTGGCTTTACGCTCCGAGCACACGCGAAGATTCCAGAAAATTGTCAGAATAGTTATTACCTAAATCATTACTAATACTGGTTACCTGCACATCGGCGTGTGATAAATAGAATTAACCATTGACAAAATGGGCCACGCCGGGCAATATCTGGCTAAACAAAAGTGAAAGCCTTGGCTCTCATTCAACGCAGACACGTGAGACCCCGCAATGGTGCTCAGGCGTCGAAGAACAGAGGAACGCCTTTCATGAATTCGAACTACGCAAGCAGACTTGTCCTGGCTTTCATCGCCGCCATCTCCCTCCTGCACCCGGTCTCATCCACTGCCCAAGCGGCCTACACGCCGAACGTAAACAATGTCGGGTTGCCGTCCACCGGGGTGTTCAGCGGCGGTTCCATCGATTCGGTGCAGTTGCAGAATGGGAACCTCCACGTTGACATCCCCCTGCTTCATCTGCCCGGCATCGGCATGGACACCGACATTCACTTCGTCAACGACACCCAGTTGTTCAATACGACTCAGGTCACCTACGGATCGGCCAGCTCTCCCCAGCAGTGGACGCAAATCACCATGGGCAGGAACGGCTTCGCGCAGGTCAGCGATCCGCTCTCCGGCGTTCTCAAGTTCGGAACCCATCAGGAGAATTGGACGTGTCCGGCGCCCGTTAACGGAGGATATTGGGGTGGGGTTTTCTATTACCTGAACTACATGAATTTTACCGACCCAGACGGCACCGGGCACACGTTCCCGGTTTCGGGTTACGAACTGGGTCCTGGAGCGCCCGGGAGTGGGTCGAATCCTGACGGAGAGGTGGGTTCATGCATTCCAGGCGAACTTATCTCCCTCGACTCGTATTCGCAGGATGCGACCGGCTACAACCTGACTCTGACCGGCGCAGGCAGTGTGGTAAGCCTTACCGACAAGCATGGCAGGCAGTACACGTTGGGCGGTCCGGGCGGTTCGGGGATGGTTGGCGCCTGGCTGACTCCGAACCCCGTCACTTCACCACCGCCCGGGGGGACATCTGAAGTTGTCGGGCCGCCCATCATCCAATACAGCGGGCTGGCAAAGGTCGAGGACAGCAATGGCAACATGATCAGCGTAGGAGCACTACCAAGTAGCCCCTTTTATACACAATGCGAAAGCGCATACTGCTTTACAGATACCGTTGGCAGAACAATTATGGAGACCGGAAGTTCGGGATTCAATATGAGCCTGGTCGGGGAAGCGTATGCCAACGAGCCGCAAAAGATCAGCTATGTGGACCAGACCAACACACCTCGAACCATTTCCATAACGTACGCGCCTGTCACGATCGATCTCCCATTGTTATGTATGGGCAATACTGGAACCTGCGGCGTGCAGATTGGAACACCAGCCGCGCCCGTGGTGACGTATCTGCCGGCTTCGATCATGCTGCAAAACGGAGACACTTATACGATAAACTATCTGCCGGACAGCCTTGGAGAGATAAGCTCCATCACGCTTCCCACGGGGGGTACCATCAGCTACATGTGGGGCGGGGTCACGCCGATAGGAAGCGGAATCATGGGCCGGCAAGTCCTGTCGAGAACCGTAACCGCGAACGGGCAGTCCAGCACATGGCAGTTTCAATATCCTGTCGCCTCAGTCAGCACCAGAACCGTGACCGATCCCAACATGAACGACACAGCTTACACGTTTGGCTCGCTGAACGCTAACTGTGGTTCCCCCTCACCGCTTGTGACGCAAGAGGTCAGCTACAACGGGTCTCAATCCGCCAACAACCCGATTGCTACGAAAACCATCGGCTATACCTTCTATGGAAGTTACTTGGCGAACGGCACATATCTGCCCACAAGCGATATACTCACCTGGAATTCTTCGGGATTAACCACGGAGACAGACACCACCTACGATGGTGCGCCTCCTGCGGGCGCATCCTGTTCCGGAGGACCTCCAACTGTAACAACCAAGGGAAACGTAGCCTCGAAGGTGGTTTACGACTATGGTTCCGCGGGTTCCGGCACTCACGGGGCGCTGCTGAGCAACACGCAGTATTGCTATTTATACAACCCGTTCGGGAAGACCCAGACCTGCCCGGCCAGCCCAAACGCATCCTTGTACTCGGCCGCGAATATCGCCGACCGCGTGAGCCAGGTGTCCGTCTACAACTCCGCGTCTGCGCTGGTGGCGCAGACCACGACGGCCTACGATCAATTCCAGCAGTTTCCCTCCTGGCAAAACAGCCTTATGAGCGCCGGGTGGACTACGAATCACGACAACACGAACTACGGAATCGGCACTACATTGCGAGGACTGCCGACGAGCGTCAGCAAATGTTCCGGACCCAGTTCGGCACCTTGCACTGCCTCAATTACCACCTTTGCCGACTACAACATTCTGGGCCAGCCGACGATGACAGTCGATGGCAAAGTCTTTCCGACAAGCTATACCTACAGCAACTCCGCCGCACCCTTGAATGTTGATTCGGGTGCCGCTTTTCTTACTACCACGACCATGCCCTCCACCGGCACCGTTTCTCATGTGACGACGCAGTATCAGGATGTCAACACCGGGCTCATGATCGCAAAGTCGGATCAGAACAAGAATCTGACCGAGCAAACCTACGATCCCCGGATGCGGCCATGGGTTACGACAAGACCGGATGGCGGCACAACGACCAACGCCTATCCAAATCAAAATCAGATCATCACCACGGTTGTCGAGAGTCCGTCTCCCAACAAGGTCACGACGACCAATTTGGACGGTGTGGGGAGAAAAGTGAGCGTAAGCACTGCGACTACTCCCATTGACACCATTTGCGGATCCCTCACCGTGAACACGGCCTACGACTTGTTGAGCAGGGTGAACGCCGTCAGCAATCCGCACTGCAACAGCTCCCAGGCGACGGATGGATGGACGCAGTATGCGTACGACGCGATCGGCAGGCTGACTACCAAAACAAATCCGGACGGCTCCGCCCAAACCTGGTCGATCAACGGCAATGTGATCGACTCCTACGACGAGGTAGGGAATCATTGGCGCCGGACTTACAATGCCGCGGACTGGCTGACGCAGGTTAAGGAGCCCCCTGGGACCACGAGCAGCTCGGCAGCGCCCACCCTGGAGACGGATTATTCCTATGACACGCTGGGCAACCTGCTCACGGTGAATCAATGGGGCGGGCCAAGCGGCTCGTCCGGCGACCATGTGAGAATCTTCACCTACGATGCTTTGTCGCGGCTTTTGTCGGCATACAACCCGGAAACCGGAACCATCAGCTACCTCTACGACAACAACAGCAACGTTTTGAAGAAGACCGACAATCGCGGCATCAGCATCAATTACGCCTATGACGCGCTGAATCGGGTTCTGAGCAAGAGCTACTCCGACTCGACCCCGCCGGTCTCCTTTACCTACGACAAATCGTCCATTCCGGGGAACTCCAACGACATCGGCGAGCTGACGCAGGCAACGGTCAGCAACGGTTCGACCGTCCTGGCCACCACCAGCACGTATGCCTACGATCCGATGGGGCGTCTCAGGAACGAGCAGCAATGCACTCCGGCCAACTGCGGCGTCTCCACCTACAATCTGGCCTACGGCTACGACCTGGGAGGCAAGACGATTTCCGCCACCTTCCCGTCGAATGCGCCAACTTCCGGCTCGACAACGCCCGCGGGCCAGCCGGTCATGCTCTCCTATGTATACGACAATGCGGAGCGGCTGCTCACCGCCGGCAGCAGTTGGTCCGACAGCGCTACGCATCCGGCAACGCTCTTCCAGGCCTCGACCGGTTCTTCTCCCGCCTACGGCCCCATGGGCCTGGTAAACGCCTCCATCGGCGTGAATCCTTCGAACCTGACAACCATGGCCACTCTCCAGCGCGGTTACGACAACCGCGGCCGGACAAACAATCAGCTCTACGCCTCGGGCAATGCCGAAATCACAGGCACGCCCAGCGCGGGCTCCATCACCATCAGCGGAACCGATGCCGCGCCGGTAACCACGCCGACAACGCACGGCACCGGTGGGGTGAGCTTTTCCGGCGGCGACGGAATGCACCCAACATGCACGACAATTACCAACCCGTACACCACCTATACCACCTGCGGCAATCCGTTGATTCCCGACTCCGGCTGGATATACGTGACGATTGGGTCATCTCCGCCCTTTACGGCCGCGGCCAGCTTCAACTCCACTTCGACCGGATCAACGATTGCCGCGGGGCTGGCGGCGGCGCTCAACGTCTCCGGCTCGCCGGTGACGGCGGTGGCCAGCGGCAGCACGATCACCATCACGGCGGTGGTTGCGGGACCGGGCGGCAATTATCCGTTTACCGTTTCCACTTATTCGAACGGCTCGGGCGACTTTTCGTACCAGAGTTCCGGAGCCTCGCTGCAAGGCGGCCAGACCGGAGGCACCTTCTACGACACGGGCACTATGTCCGTCACCGTGAACGTGAACGGCGCGGCGGCGCAGGCGAACTGGGGCCAGGGAAGCACGGCCTCCAGTGTGGCGTCGAGCCTGGCATCGGCCATCAACGCGGCGGCGGGCGGCTACGTCGTGGCAACTCCTTCCGGCAGCGGCGCCACAGCCACCGTCAATCTGGCCAGCCGTCTCGTCGGGCCGGAGACCAACTGGGCAGTGACGGCGACCGCAACCGAGACCGACACGGCGCACTTCTCCACGCCCGGCTTCTCGGTGAGCGCCGCCAACATGAGCGGCGGCTCGAACACGACCGGCCAGGTGCTTTACAGCTACTCCATGCCCAACGCGGGCAGCTTCGCGCCCAACGGCAACCTGTTGAATGTGGCGGATTCGGTGACCGGGGCGTGGACCTACACGTACGACAACCTGAACCGGCTGGTGGGGGCGGCGGCGGTTGCGTCCGCCTTGCAGGGAATGGAGAATTACTACGCGGGCTTGCAGACCGGCTTCGGCTACGACGCCTTCGGCAACCGCACCGTCATGACGCAGGGCGGCACGCCGGCGCACTCGGTGCCGTCTTCCAGCACGGCGTACTATACTGCTTCCAGCAACCAGGTGGCGTCGATGACGTATGACGCGGCGGGAGACGTGATCTACGACGGGCTCAACTCGTATCTGTACGACGCCGAGGGCCGGCTGTGCGCGGTGAGGAACTATGTGGGCGTGCTGACCGGGTATCTCTACGACGCGGCGGGGACGCGCGTGGCCAAAGGCTCGCTGGCCACCTTCAGTTGCAACTTCGCGCCTACCAACTTCACGCCCGCCACAAGTTGGGTGCTGGGGCCGGGCGGCGAGCAGGTCACCGAGTATGCGGTGAGCGGCGGGGCGAGCGCCTGGGCGCACACCAACGCCTTCTCCGCCGGCCAACTGCAAGCCACTTATCACGACACCGGCACTTACTTCTATCTTGGCGATTGGCTCGCCACCAAGCGCGTCGAGGTCGGCGCCAGCGGCTGCATCTCCGCCTACGCCGGCCTGCCCTTCGGCGACGGACTCACCCCCGTGAGTGTGCGCGGCTATGCATCGTGCGTTGACGCCACCGAACACCACTTCACCGGCAAAGAATACGATGCCGAATCGGGTAACGACTACTTCGAGGCTAGGTACTACGCGAGTTCGATGGGGAGATGGATGTCGCCCGATCCGGATATGACATTGAAGCGCATTTTGCCGAACCCGCAGCGGTGGAATCGCTATGCGTACGTCATCAACAACCCACTTGCTTTGGTTGACCCGAATGGGTTGTGGGACATCTACGTCTTCCGGCCCGAAGCGAAGACCAACGGTGCGGCGTGGAATAAAGCCATCCGAGACGCTAAAGCCAACGGAAATACCATGAAGGTGTTGAACGGCTCGGCAGCTACGAGAGGAGCGTATTTGGATGCCCTGAAGAATGGGGATGCAAAAATTGTTTTTGTTGGGCACACGGTCGATGTGGCCGGTGACACGCGGAACATTGCTAAGTCCGTTCAATTGACTGGTCAGGAAGCTGTAGGCACTGCGGCCAGCTACAAGAATGGTGTGGACTCTACAGGAGGCATGGGCGAGAGGTCGTCAACACCGTCATCTATCGACGCGCAGAGCGTCGCAGCATTTGCGTGCAATAGTCAGGACCTTGCTTCCCAGTACACGAGTACGGAATTCGCGGGTCTCTCCGGCAATGTCAGTGCCCCAGTAGGAGACGCCGGAGCTGCAGCATTTGCCGACGTCTTGGCCAAGGACGGAAGCGTACCTGACGCAGGCGGAGCTGCCCAAACGCAGATGGGTGCAACAGAGTCCATCTACGTTAACCCTAATGGAAGTCAATACGAGAAGACCCCGAAAGTGAAGGATAACCCCCAACAATGAGCCCTCGTGATGCTAAGTTCGTGCGTGAATTACTCGTTCTTGTCCTGACCGTCGGTATCCTTGCGTGCTTGACAGAGAGGGTTGCTTTCGGTGCTGGACAAGAGCAAAAGAGCAGTGGGATTACAAACATCGAAGCCACGGCGGTTATAGGTCTCCGAATAGAGGTCCATGCCGCCGACAAGCCAATCGCGATTCCTTACTGCGGTGAAAACGGAGCAGGTGAATATTTCTTTTGTTCTGGGGACGCTCATCTGGAAGTTCTGCGCCGGGGAGAGTGGGTCCCAGCAAAGCCTCGCAAGGGACTCTTAGCAGTCATGGGAGCCGAACCCGATACAGTACAAAAACGCCTCTTGGTCGAACCCCAGAAGACGGTGTATTTCGTGTTCAATTTCGATAAAGCGTTCTTCGGTATCCAGAAGGATGAGCGTTTGCGGATGCAGATCAATACCTGGAATGTGACAGAGTCCATCGGCAACCGCGACGCGCAAGTCACTATTAGCAGCCCTGAAGTTGAATGCCCATGATGCCGCTGTTGTGAACAACCGCAAGCCGTCCTCCGGGGCGGCTTGCTTGCGTCTGTGGCTTCCGTGGGCGTCCTCGCCACAGCCACCGTCAATCTGGCCAGCCTTCTCGTCGGGCCGGAGACCAACTGGGCAGTGACGGCGACCGCAACCGAGACCGACACGGCGCACTTCTCCACGCCCGGCTTCTCGGTGAGCGCCGCCAACATGAGCGGCGGCTCGAACACGACCGGCCAGGTGCTTTACAGCTACTCCATGCCCAACGCGGGCAGCTTCGCGCCCAACGGCAACCTGTTGAATGTGGCGGATTCGGTGACCGGGACGTGGACCTACGCCTACGACAACCTGAACCGGCTAGTGGGGGCGTCGGCGACGGCGTCCGCCTTGCCGGGAATGGAGAATTACTACGCGGGCTTGCAGACCGGCTTCGGCTACGACCCCTTCGGCAACCGCACCGGCATGACGCAGAGCGGCGCGCCGGCGCACTCGGTGCCGTCTTCCAGCACGGCGTACTATACTGCTTCCAGCAACCAGGTGGCGTCGATGACGTATGACGCGGCGGGAGACGTGATCGGCGACGGGCTCAACTCGTATCTCTACGACGCCGAGGGCAGGCTGTGCGCGGTGAGGAACTATGTGGGCCTCCTGACCGGGTATCTGTATGATGCGGCGGGGACCAGGGTGGCCAAAGGCTCGCTGGCCACCTTCAGTTGCAACTTCGCGCCTACCAACTTCACGCCCGCCACAAGCTGGGTGCTGGGGCCCGGCGGCGAGCAGGTCACCGAGTATTCGACGAGCTGCCCGGCAAACGGCTGGTGCCACACCAACGCCTTCTCCGCCGGCCAACTGCAAGCCACTTATCACGACACCGGCACTTACTTCTATCTTGGCGATTGGCTCGCCACCAAGCGCGTCGAGGTCGGCGCCAGCGGCTGCATCTCCGCCTACACCGGCCTGCCCTTCGGCGACGGACTCACCCCCGTGAGTGTGCCCGGCTATGCCTCGTGCCCCGACGCCACCGAACACCACTTCACCGGCAAAGAACGAGATACCGAATCAGGGAACGACTACTTCGAGGCCAGGTACTATGCTTCCAGCATGGGCCGCTTCATGTCGCCAGATCCGGTGTTCGGAACAATCGAAAGAGTGGCCGATCCACAGCAGTGGAATATGTACGCGTACGCGCGGAACAATCCACTCACAAATACCGATCCAACCGGCCTAGACTTCAACATCACAGGTTGCGGGAAAACCTCTGCTAGATGCCAAAACAATATATTTGGCACGACGAGCACAGATGCGAATGGTAAGAGCTCATTCACAGCTACAATTCTGAGCAACGGTAAGGATGGCGGGCTTGTTGATCAGAATGGGAACAAGTACAGCGGGACCTTCAACGACAGCGGCTTCCACTTCTCTTCTGCTGATGGCAAAGTCTCTGGAGGAGGTCAGTTCGTTCATAATAGCGCCGAAACGGACCTCAATGGCAGTGGGGTTTTCAGCGGAGTACAAGGCAAATTTGTTTCCGATTGCGGAGGAAGCTGCCAAGGACGCGGCTCTTTATATGAAACGCAACCAGGCGCGTTCAACGCTATGGAAGGCTCTCTAAATAAACAGGGCGGGTTAACGACAGCTCTGGACCTACTCTCAGGTGCGCATAACGCCGGTACTCAGTGGAAAGACTTGGACGGCTACATCCATGTAATCCTGAATGGCGCAGGCACTCTGAATGCAGGCAAGATGGAGATGCACTTCGAGGGCAATGCTACAGGCGTTGATTTAGTGCATACCGGCCTTCACCTGTTCGACACTATCCATGACCGTATGAGTGGCGCTGCGAGCAACGAAAAGAATCGAGTGCTGCCATGATGCGCCTACTTGTCTTCCTTTTCTTAGCGTCCAACTTGTGCTTGGGGCAGAATGAGTTCACGATTCCGTTGGCGAAGGCCAACTCGGCGCTCGCGCTGCCGAGTATGGCCGTGCATGACGGTGTTGTTTATGCGGCCTATCGATCCTTCGATCTGCTGCGGTTCTCTAGCCAGCTTCAGGTAGTTGCGTACGACCTAAATGCGCGCAAGGAACTTCAGCACGTTACGATCTCTGTTCCGAAGGTTCACGGAGCGCGAGCATCGGAAGGCCTCTTCCTGTCGGAGGATGGACAGACCCTCGCCTATACGGAGCTGCACGAGCCAGGCTTGATCCTGTTGCTTGCTACGAAGAATCTCGCAGAGATAAGACGCTCTACTGCGCTGCCGTTCACACCGCAAGATCATCAGCGGATGTTCGCCGGGTTCGATGGTGACCAGCTATGTCTTGGTTCGAACTACTACCAGTATGGAAAGCCGGAGGTGAGTGGTCTTCGTTTTATCAGGTTGCGGGTCTCTGATCTCAAGCCCGGTTCAGACGCGAAAATCGCTGGAGTGACGCAAGACACTTCAAGTGCCATCGTCTGGCAACCTCTAAAAAAAACCACATGGGTAAACCGGCCCACTGTGGGCGGTCTGTGGGAGCAGTACACAGAGTCGGGTGAAAAGACCGGACAGGAACTCACGCACCGACAAGGCGTGAGCAACGGAGCCATCGCACTTGGGGATGGAAAGCTCGTCGCCTTCTACGGGAACATGATCGCCAAGGGGTCAGTTGTCAGCTACGCCGACCACCGCGAGGAGGAACTGGAACTGCCGTGTGCGGCTCATCAGTATGGGCGCAGCAGTGATCCGGCTTACGTGGGCGGAATCTGCACGACCGAGAAAGACGTCCTGCCCGAGGCGTGGGGAAATAAAGTCCTCTCTTCCCAGTTCCTGCTGATAAAGGCAGATGGCCCTAAAATCACGTGGCATCATGACATGGACTTCCTTGACGTGGCTGACGGTAACGAGATGGACACAGGCGTCCAGAACGGCGCTCCACTGCTGTATCGGGTCGGATCGAAACTCCTGATCGTTGCCCCGACCAAATCGCCGGATTTGGCTGTCTACGAAGTGCCGCTGCCTGAGTGAGTGTTGTTCCCTTAGCCGCTGTTCCGATCCAACTGCAAGCCGCTTTCCGGGGTGGCCTTGCTATCTCTGCGGTCCAGAAATCCTCGGCACGGCCAGCGGAAAGGCACGGTGCTTTGCACCGGGAGTATAGGGACACGTCACCCCAGAATGGTTGCTGTAGAGCAACCTTGGGTAACCATGGGGGAACATGTTTAGAATCAGGCGGCTAAAGTGAAAAGGCTCTAAAAACAAGGCGTTTACAGGTTGCTATAGGGCAACCGTTGAAAATAAAGCAGTTAAGAGGCAATCCGCGCTCAAGGCGGCTATGCAGCAGTCTAAAAAAGTTGCTGCAGGGGAACTTGTTGAAAACAAAGGGTCGCTGCTTGGCGGGCCTTTTCCGCGCTCACGCGCCGTACCCTCGGCCCCGGCATCCGTAAAGGCTCTCCGCTACGCCATCCCACACGAGCAAAGACCACCTGCGCGGGAACCCTGGCACGCTCCGCTCGTTGGCGCCAAGAGATTGGTTGTGGAGGCTGGATTGGTTGCGGGGGCTGGATTTGAACCAGCGACCTTTGGGTTATGAGCCCAACGAGCTACCGGGCTGCTCCACCCCGCATATACAGTTTATCAACTAGCCGGATGGGGGTCAAATGGCCGGGCAGCAAATGCCGGCCCGTGCCGGACAGCTCCTCCATCCGGTACACTGACGGGAACCCAGGTTACGCCAGCGAGGAACCCCGCAAATGTCCCAACTTTACGTCGCCGTTCTGGCCGTCATTGTCGTTGCCCTGCTGGCGGTTGCCCTCTATCGCACCTCCCAGGTGAAGACCAAGGCCGACTACCTGGTGGCCGGCCGGTCTCTTCCTGCCGTGGTCCTGGTGCTCACCCTCCTCACCTCCTGGATCGGCGCGGGATCGCTCTTTGCCGGGGCTGAGAACGCCTACAAGAACGGCTTTGCCGCGTTGTGGCAGCCGGCCGGCGGCTGGCTCGGCCTGCTGCTCATCTACTTCATCGCGCCCCGCGCCCGCAAATTCGCCCAGTTCACGCTGCCCGACCTGCTCGAAGCCCGCTACAACCAGACGGCGCGGGTGCTGGGCACCATCGCCATCCTCTTCGCCTATGTCGGGATCACCAGCTACCAGTTCAAGGGCGGCGGCAACGTCCTGCACCTCATCTTTCCAGACACCGTCACGCCGGAGCTGGGCGCCTACATGATTGCCGCCTTCGTTATTGTCACCACGGCTTTGGCCGGCATGTCTTCCGTGGCCTATATGGACGTGGCCATCGGCTCGCTGGTTACCGCCATCTGCATCATCGCCACGCCTATGCTGTTTTTCAAGGCCGGCGGATGGGCCGGCCTGCACGCCGCGCTGCCGCCTTCCCACTTCCAGGTGCTGGGCAACCTCACCCTGGTCCGCGCGCTCGAGTTCATGGTACCCGTCCTGCTGCTCATGCTCGGCAACCAGGTCATGTACCAGAAGTTCTTCTCCGCAAGATCCGAGCGGGATGCGCGCATCTCGGTCGTCGGGTGGATTCTGGGCACATTGTTGCTGGAGACGCTGATTGTGGCCATCGCCGTCTTTGGCTCGGCGCTCTATCCCACCGGAGAGGCAGCCAGGCAGCCATACGAGATCATCCCCTACACGGCCCGCCACGGGTTGCCCGCATTCATGGGCGCGCTGCTGCTCGGCGCGGTCTTCGCCAAAGTCATCTCCACGGCCTCGAACTACCTGTTTTCCCCGGCCACCAACCTGATCAACGACGTTTTTGTGCGTTACATCGCTCCGCAGGCATCCAATAAGCGAGTCCTCATCGTCTCGAGGCTGGCCGTCGTTCTGCTCGGTTGCTGGGCGCTCTATCAGGCCATCTACGCCCAGAGCATCCTCCAGAAGATGCTCTGGGCATACACCATTTACTCCGCCGCGCTGACGCCGGTGGTGTTGGCGGCCTTCTTCTCGAAGCGCGTGACGGCCTGGGGCGCGGTGGCGGCCATTGCGAGCGGAACCGTAGTCACCCTGGCCTGGGACATCCAGGCAGTGAGGGATCGCTTCCCGCATATTCTGGCCGCGCGCGACGCCATCTTCCCCGCTCTCTTCGCAGCCATCATCGCCATGGTGGTGGTCAGCCTGTTCACCCCCAAACCGGCTCCGGAACAACTGGCGCAGTTCGCGGATTAGGGCAACTTGGCAGGCTCCCGGGGTCCCGCACCTGGTTCGCCGGGGCGAGTCTTTCTTGAGAAAAAGTGCGTCCAGCAGCGGCGATCGGCTTACACTGTCCGTGTAAGCGCCGTGACGCCATGCCCGTCGCCCAACTCACCCTCGAAATCCGCATCGAACACGCCCAGTCGCTCAAGGACCGGCGGCAGGTGGTGCGCTCGCTCAAAGATCAGTTGCGCCAGAGCTTCAACATCTCCGTGGCCGAGTTGGACGAGGCGGTCACGTGGCAGTCGGCCACCATCGGCGTGGTGGCCATCTCCCGCTCCCGCGACTACCTGCACGGCCTGATTGAAGAGGTGGAACGCGCCGCCCGCCGCATGCTCAACGAACTCGGCGCCGAGCTGGCCGACTCCTTCTGGGAGTACATCGAGAGCTGAGGCGGCGCGGCTCCTTTTGCCGGTCCTCCAGAACCCCTCTGCTATCCTGAATGGTCTACCTGCACCAGGAGGGGGTCATGCCGGAGCACAGAGCGCGGAAGCACCATCAGGACCGTGTGGCGGAGACGCTGCGGCTGGAGATTGGCGTCCTAATCGAGGGCGAGCTCGTTGACCCGCGCATCCACTTCTGCTACGTGACCGAGGTGTCGCTCAACCCCGGCGGCAAGTCGGCGCGGGTTTACGTGGCCGTGGACAGCGCCGTCGAAGACATCGCCCAGGCCGAAGTGGATACCATCGCCGGCCTTGAGGCCGCCAAGGGTTACATTCGCTTTGAGTTGAAGGAGCGCATGGGCGTGCGCCACGTGCCGGAGTTCAGCTTCCTCGCCGACCGCTCGGGCCGCTTCCAGGCCCGCATCGAAGAGCTGATGGACCGGTCCCGCAAGCGGCAAAAGGCTCGCGCGGAAGAGAAGCCTCCCGTGGAACAAACGGCTCTGCCCGTATAGCCGCCGCCGGCAAAAACAGTGCTGATCGTGTCGATGCGGCAGAACAGCCGCATCAGCTTCGGATTTTGGTTCGAGTTCAGCGGTTATGCCTGCAAGGCCGTAATGATCTCCTCCATGCTACGCACTCTTCCCATGCGGGGAAAGATGCGTTCCACGCTGTTGGCATGGCTTTCCGCATGGCGGCCTGTCATGGCATCCACGGCAAAGATCAGTTCGTAGCCGCACTCATAGGCATCGCGCGCCGTGCTTTCAACTCCGAATTCGGTGGCAATGCCACATAAGATCATGGTTGTCAGCCCGCGGCGGCGCAGTTGCAGGTCGAGGTCCGTGCCGTAGAAAGCTCCCCACTGGCGCTTGAGAATCACAATGTCGCCCGGCTGGCGGTCTAGCTCGGGAATGAAGTCGCTCCAGTCCGGCGAAGGCGGCGCTGTTGTCCGCATGGGCTGGTCGGATGCAGTGTGCAAGCGGTCAGTTCCATCCGCGGAACCGCCCACATGAACCAGGACAGGCTGTGCGCCAACCCGGCGGCCTTCAGTGAGCAGGCGCGCGCTGTTGGCGATGACGACTGGCGTCGGAATAGGGGTCCCCGGCATCCCCACGATGCCCTTCTGAAGATCGATGACCACGATGGCTGTGCGCCGCGGATCGAGTTTGAGATCGAGTGTGAGACCGCTCATCGCTGAATTCCTTTCATTGCACAGGATATACGGCTGCCCATGTAAAGGCGTTGCATCTTTCCCGGCGGCGGTAGACTCATACTCAGAGGAAGCACCGAACTTCACGGGTCGCCATGACCTGGACGATCCGCACAACCCCCAAGGAGTAGCAATGAACTACGTCAATCTTGGCAAGACCGGACTCAAAGTCTCTCGCATCTGTCTCGGCTGCATGACCTACGGAGAGCCCACCACAGGCGAACTGAAACCCGGCAGACAGGCCTGGGCTCTGAACGAAGAAGAGAGCCAGCCCTTCCTGCGCCAGGCGCTCGATCTCGGAATCAATTTTTTTGACACTGCCAATGTTTATTCAAGCGGCTCCAGCGAAGAGGTGCTGGGCCGGTTCTTGAAGGACAACACCCGCCGTGAAGCCGTTGTAATCGCCACCAAGGTTCACAGCGTCATGCGCGACGAGCCCAACGGCCGTGGCCTTTCGCGCAAGGCCGTCCTTTACGAACTCGACCAGAGCCTCCGCCGCCTTCAGACCGACTATGTGGATCTCTACCAGATTCACCGCTGGGACTACGAAACGCCGATCGAGGAAACGCTGGAGGCGTTGCACGATGTGGTGAAGTCCGGCAAAGCGCGCTATATCGGCGCCTCGTCCATGTACGCATGGCAATTCGCCAAAGCGCTCTATCTCGCCGGCCTTCATGGCTGGACCCGTTTCGTTTCCATGCAGAATCATTTGAACCTGCTCTATCGGGAAGAGGAGCGGGAAATGATCGGCCTTTGCCAGTCCGAAGGCATCGGCGTCATTCCCTGGAGCCCCCTGGCGCGTGGCCGTCTGGCGCGCCCCTGGCAGAGTGAAAGCACCAAACGCTACGAGACCGACCAGTTCGGGAAGAAGATGTACTCGCAAACCGAAGAAGCCGATCGTAGAGTTGTTGACCGCCTGGGTCAGGTTGCGGGAGTGCGTGGCGTTCCACCCGCGCAGGTTGCGCTCGCCTGGCTGCTCAGTAAGCCTGTCGTCACCGCGCCCATTGTTGGCGCAACCAAGCCGCATCATCTTGAGGACGCTGTGGCGGCGCTCTCCTTGCATCTGACGCCTGAGGAAATTGCTTCTCTTGAGGAGCCGTACACGCCTCATCCGGTGCTCGGCTTCAGTTAATCTCAAAACCTTGCAGATCGTGTCCGGGAGCCGCGAATAGGATGAAGGATCTACCTTTGTCGAAGGTCTACCAGTTGCTCGAACCCGGTCCGGTGGTTCTGCTGACGACCGCCCGCAAGGGCCGCGCCAACGTCATGGCGATGTCCTGGCATATGATGGTCGAGTTTGAACCGCCGCGGGTAGCCTGTGTCCTCAGCAACGCCGATTACAGCTTTGCCGCACTGCGGGCAACGAAGGAGTGCGTGATTGCCGTTCCGGGGCTGGAACTGGCGCCCATAGTCGTGGGAATCGGCAACTGCTCGGGCCGCGATGTAGACAAGTTCGAGAGATTCGGCCTGACGCAGGCGCCAGCTGAGTGTGTAGCGCCGCCTCTGGTGGCCGAGTGTTTCGCCAACCTCGAATGCAAGGTGATCGATACCCATCTCGTTAACAAGTTCAATCTCTTCGTTCTTGAGGTCCTCAAGGCCTGGATCGACCCAACGCAAAAGAATCCGAAGACCATTCACCACCACGGATACGGCAGGTTTACTGTGGATGGCGAGATGATCAAACTGAAGTCGAGAATGCCCTGATCGGCGCATAGGGACGCTGCGCGCGCCCTTCCGTCAAGCCGGACGGCCGAAGATCGCTGTGCGCGAAACAATCTCCTCCTCGAGAACTCCATCCTGCGAGAACTGTCCAAGCACAGCTCGGATGGCGGCTTCAAATGTCGAACAGGGCTTCATCGCCATGCAGGGCAATTAGCATGCGCTTAGGTTAGCCAGTCGCGCCTGTTCATTACTTGCGGGTGCGTCGCGATAAAGACGATTTTGCGCATCGCAATGGATTCATGAAATAGAGTTTAGGTTGGCCTGTCGCTCGCCATAATGTCGAGCGGCTAAACCACAAAGGCCTCTACCTGTCGGTAGAGGCCTTGGCGGTTCGGTGTGATTTTTGGAATGGTTTACTTCACCGTAAGTGAGAATGTTGCGGTTTGCTGCAACGTGCCAGACGCTGCAGTCACCGTGACCGTTGACGTAACAGGTGTCCTACTGGAGCCGCCGCAACCGTTGAACAGAGCCAGGCCGATTACGCTCACCGCCAGCAGCAGCATGAGTTGCACGCCACGCCGCTTCTTCCAACCTAAGAAGCACAGCGCAACCGCCAGCGCCGATCCTGGGAACAATGGACCGGAGTTGAAGTGAAGAGCTGCGGACGCCGTCGTGGTATTTACCGTCAGTGTTGAGACAATGTTGCCTGCTTGCACCGAAGTCGGAGCAAAACTACACGAGGCGTTGGCGGGTAGATTGGAGCAGGCGAACGTAACAGTTGAGGTGGTGGGGAAGCCGTTTACCGGCGTCACCGTAACCGTTTCTGTCCCGCTGGTTCCCGCTGTTAATGTGAGCGAGGGCGGAGCGACATCAAGCGTGAAGCTCTCGACAGGCGCAGCAGGGGTTGTGGCGCTGGCCTGGTTGGAGGCAATCGACGTTCCGTTGGAGTTGGTGGCTTCAACCACGTAGTAGTAGGTTGTGGATGCCGTGAGTCCGGTATCGTTGAACGTCGTAGCGGAGATTGCCGTGGGCTGCTCGGCGACAAGAGCAAGTTCGCCTGCGTGGATGGACCGGAGTTCGACGCCTCGCTGGTCAACTTCGAGGTCCTCATGCAGCGCAACGCCATGTATCGCGACAAGGAGTGCCAGTCGTTCAAGCGCTTCGAGGAGCACAAGCAGGAGGAGTTGGCGCATCTTCACGCCGAGCTGGCCGCCAAGGAAGAGGAAGTGACCCGCTTCGCGCCGAGCGAGCCGCCGAGGAAGTGCATCATGCCTGCCAATACTCGTCATGTGCCCATCGTCACGGCTTGCCTTCAATAAAGTCCAGCGGGGAACTCAGGACGCTTACACTTGCCCTCCAGGTAGGCAACAAGAATCGCACCGTCCATTCCCGGCGTAGAGCGCCGGGAATGGACAACTACGATTCAACTTACCCCGAAATGAAATTCCGGTTCTCCTTGAGTCCATGGGCTAAGGTGCCGTGTAGGTGTAGTCGGCATGCTGCCAGACTCCGCTGATTTCCCACCACAGCCGGGCGTACACGGTCCCCCCGGTGGTCGGCAGGCCGCTCACGGTCTCGGTTGTACCCGTCGTTGATCCCGAGTCATACAGGTTTTTCGAGCCCACTCCGGTGGTGCCCAGCCACAGTTGGTATGCTGCCGGGCCGGCCCCGCCCGTCCACGCGAAGGTCACG
>PMYL01000042.1 GCA_003170825.1 Acidobacteriaceae bacterium | reverse complement strand
TATTTCTGGCGGACTACACTAGTTGCATCATAGAGGGTGACCTGGCCCGAGGCTGGGAAATCGATTTTCGGAAAAGAGGATACACATGAACAACATGTTTCTGAAACTGTACATCAAGTTCCAGGACCTGAAGAACAGCGAGCAAGGCCAGGACCTGGTCGAGTATGCTTTGGTCGTAGCTCTGATAGCCTTTGGTGCTGTCACCGGCATGAGCACGCTGGCCACGGGCATCAACACTGCGTTCAGCAAGATCAGCAGCACTCTGGCCGCTGACCTCTAATCCCTGCCAAACCACCGTCAGGACAGTCAAGCCCAGCGCCTTCGCGGGAGAGATACGCACACCAGACCAGGTGGCAAGACGTACTCTCCCCAGCAAAGGCCGGATTCCACCTAACCCGTCGAACGAGGCATTGTATGCGCCGCGTATGCTTGAAGATTGTCTACAAGCTGAAGTGCTTGATGACGCAGGAACTCGGCCAGGATTTGGTCGAATATGCTCTGGTCATTGCCTTGGTTGCATTCGGTGCAACTGCCGGCATGAAAACCTTGGCTACCGGTATCACCAATACGTTCAGCACCATGAGCAGCGACCTGGCCGCCGACTTCTAATTCTTGTCAAACCAGAGTTGGATCGCCACAATTTATCATTTTCGATCGTTCGCGGGAGAGATACGCTGGGCAATGCAATTGCCGATGCGTCCTCTCCCTTGTTTTTTAGCCCGTGTTCAGGATTGCAACGATCCTCCGTTCGGTCGCAAATCCGGCCTTTACCAGGCTGAGACGTTGCGTCGAATGCGCGATCAATTCCGCGGCGCCTTCGCAACGTTATGGCATAGAATAGAACCGATATGCTCCTGTCCACTGCTCCGGGAAGCGGCCCTTCGCTGCTGGTGATAGAAGCTGGCCTTACTGCGATTGCCATCGCGGTGGCATTTGCCTGGCCCAGGCTCGGCGCCGCCTGGTTTTCGCGCATCGAGCGGGTCTTCGGGAGGCTTGCGCGGAGAAAGGGATTGGCGGTCGCGGCCGTTGGCCTCTCCGCGCTCCTCTTGCGCCTTGCCATTCTTCCCTTGTTCCCCATTCCCCATCCTTTCTCCCCGAATGATTTCAGCTTCCTGCTTGCGGCGGACACCTTCGCGCACGGGCGGCTGACCAACCCGACGCCTGCGATGTGGACCCATTTCGAAAGCGTCCACATCACCATGCAGCCGACCTACATGTCCATGTACTTTCCCGCGCCGGGGCTGGTGATGGCGGCGGCCAAGGTGCTGTTTGGCCACCCCTGGTACGGCATCCTGATTAGCTGCGCGTTGATGTGCGCCGCCATCTGCTGGATGCTGCAGGCATGGCTGCCGCCCACCTGGGCATTGCTCGGGGGAATGCTGGCGATCCTGCGCCTGGGCCTTTTCAGTTACTGGATCAATACATACACGGGCGGCGGTACCATCTCGGCTCTGGGTGGAGCGCTGGTGCTGGGCGCGCTGCCCCGATTGATGAAAACAGCTCGGTTTCGCTACGGCCTGCTGATGGCGGTGGGCATCGTCCTGCTCGCCACCACTCGCCCTTATGAAGGACTGCTTCTTTGCCTGCCCGTTGCGGTCGTGCTTGGCCGGTGGATTTTCTTCGGAAAGAATCGGCCGAGTTCGGCCGTGCTGGTTCGCCGCGCCGCCTTCCCGCTGGCGCTGCTAGTGGCCGCTGGGGCGTGGATGGCCTACTACGACTACCGCGCATTCGGCAGCCCCTTTACCCTGCCCTATACCATAGCGCGCAACACCTATGCCGTTGCGCCCTATTACGTCTGGCAGTTACCGCATCCCATGCCAAACTACCGGCACGAAGAAATGCGGCGCTTCTATATCGAGAGAGAGCCAAAGGACTTCTCCGAACTGGGAACCTTGCCTGGCTTTCTCTCTCATAATCTATCTAAATTTGCGGTGGGATTGATGCTCTTTACCGGCCTCGCATTGCTGCCTCCTCTCATCATGCTGCCGCGCGTGCTCCTGGATCGCCGCGTCCGCTTCCTGGTTCTGTGCGTGCCTATATGGATAGCAGGCGTGGTAATCGGCGTATTTCTTGTCCCTCACTATCTGGCCCCGTATACAGCGGCAGCCTATGCAATTGGCTTGCAGGCCATGCGCCATCTTCGGCTTTGGAACCCGGAAGGCAGGTCTGCAGGCAGGACGTTAGTGCGCCTGACAGTGACACTCTGCTTTCTGTTGGCTGGATTGCGGTTATATGGGGAGCCTCTCCATCTCGCTCCTCCCCGATTGCCATTGAGCGGATGGGTTTGCTGGTGGTGGGGCCCAGGTAATTTCGGCGCGGAGCGAGCCCGGATTGAGGCCGAACTGGAACAGCTCCCCGGCAAACAGCTCATACTCGTGAGATATTCTCCCCAACACGAACCGTGGGATGAGTGGGTCTACAATGCCGCGGACATCGACGGCTCCAAAGTCATCTGGGCGCGGGAGATGGATGCCGCAAACAATCTGGAACTCATACGCTATTACAAGGACAGGCATGTCTGGCTAGTACAGCCAGATTCGCAATCAGAGGAGGTTTCCCCATACCCCATGCCGGAGCCGCGGCCGGCATCGTCCACTAAGGTAGCGAAATGAATGTTACTGCTACTTCCGAGACAACCAATACTCCAACGCAGCAAGCGTCAGCTCCGTGGAGGAGCTATCTTCTCTTTACGCTCTGCGCCGGCTTCTACCTACTGCCATTCATGCGGGTTATATTTGTTGCAAGGGACGAAGGTTCGTTCCTGTATGGCGCTGTGCGCATTGTCCACGGCCAGGTCTTCGCCCGCGACTTCTTCGAGGTCATGGGACCAGGCACGTTCTACTGGTTGGCGGCTTTCTTTAAGCTCTTCGGTGTCACGTTCCTGGCGGCACGGATCTGCTTATTCATTTCATCCCTGGGAACGGCTCTATCGATATATTTTCTATCCCACAGGGTATGCAAACAATACTGGACACTGCCCTGTCTCATTCTGGCGGGAACCTATTTGGGCGCCCTCTGGCCGGGCATAAGCCATCATGTGGACAGCAATTTCTTTGCGTTGCTGTCGGTCGTCTGCATGGTTATATGGAATATCAAGCCCCGGAACAGCCTATTGATTACGGCTGGGGCCTTAGCTGGAGTAACGACGTGCATCTTTCAACCCAAGGGCGTGCTGATGTTTTGCGCATTGTTGGCGTGGCTCTGGATTCAGCGTCGCTGGACTTCGGCGTCCCTGACCGTGCTAGCACTGTCGACTGTAGGCTATTTTGCCATCATCGTCCTTGTGCTTGCGTATTTCTGGAGCCAGGGAGCATTAAGCAGTCTTTATTACGCGAACTTTGCCTTCCCGCGCCAGCACTACGGCGCAGTGAATGCCGTAACCTATGCGTACGGCATCATCATGTACTACTGGGCGAATTGGGTAATGGCGTTTGGGGGGGCGAAATGGTCCGTTGCGATAGCGGCAATCCTGATCACACCTCTTCTCTTTGTCGCGGCTCTTCCACTGCTCATGTTGCTCGTTGGCATCCGATACAAGTGGAAGTCTGTTACGCCTGAGATTGCGCTTTATTGGTTCTCTGGATGGGCATTATGGTTGTCGGAATTTCATCGCAGTGACATCTGGCATCTGGTATTCGGATCGCCGCTGCTGATAGTTCTGTGCATTCATGCCCTGACTGAAAGCCGGGGGAAACTTGCCAATGTAGCCGTGCAAATCCTTGCAATCAGCGCCGTAGGCCTGGCTGGTTTTAATTGCTGCGTTGTGCTTGCCATGGGGGCCCACCCCTTGGCGACGCGCGTGGGCAATGTCGTTATGGCCGGGGCAGCTCCAGATCAAGTACTCAGGTTTTTGAACGAGCACACATCGCCTGGTGAAGAGATACTTTCTTACCCATATTGCCCTACATACTATTTCCTTTCCTCGACAAGGAACCCGACACGCTACAGTATTCTGATGTACAACTACAACACCCCTTCGCAGTTTCAGGAGGTTGTGGATATCCTGGATCAAAGGCGGGTCAGATATATAATTTGGGAGGCCACTTTTGCAGCTAATGCGGCGGATGGCTTCCCCGGATCGCAGCCCAGGAGTCCAAACGATCTCATTATGGAGCCTTATCTGGAATCCCACTATAAACTGGTGGAGGATGACCATGGCATCCGCATTATGGAGCGGAAATGAACCGCATCCCCACCCTCGACGGCTTGCGCAGAGAACTCCGTTCGCGCTGGCCTGAATGGACCACGGTATCAGTCTTCGCGGCCGTCGTCGCGTTTGCCATCCCGTACCATGAGCCGTGGGCTGACGAGGCTCAGGCATGGCAGCTTGCGCGGACCCTTTCAATTCGCGCGCTGTTTCAGACGTATATCCGCTATGAAGGGACGCCGGGACTGTGGCATTTCCTGCTCTGGATTCTGAATCGCGCATACGTCAGCTATACCGGCTTGCACTGGATTTGTGGTGCAATCGCCGTTGTGTCGACTTCGTTCCTTGTATTGAATTCTCCTTTTCCCCGCTATCTCAAGCTCGCTTTGCCATTCACTTTCTTTCTTCTGTTTCAGTACGCCGTCGTCGCGCGCAGTTATGTGCTTGTGCCCTTGATGCTGTTCACGATCGCCTCCTGGTGGAAGAAGAGGCCATTGGTTGTGGCCGTCTTGCTGGGGCTATTGGCCAACTGCGCGATCCATGCCGCGGTCATCTCCGGCGGACTCGCGATTGTGTGGCTCGTTGAGCAGTTGCGCGCGGGAAGCGCCAAAGCCCCTGCGCGCCGGCGCGAACTCCTGCTGTGCGTATCGATCGTCCTCAGCTTCTACGCCTTCGCGCTCTGGACCGCCTGGCCGCCAAGCGACCTGACGTATATAACGATTGTTCGCGGGTACACGCCCCCATTCCTTCTTTCTACCCTGGTGCCGCTTGTTATGCCGATCTGCCAGCCCCTGATTCTCTCCATCCCTTTCTGGATCGCGATTATCCTCGTTTTCAGCGCCCGGCGGAGCTCTTTTTACCTTTTACCGGTGCTGTTTTTTACCGTCTTCTCTGGAGTTATATGCGGCGGTTTTTGGCACTGGGGACTCATCGTACCCCTGCTAATTTGTCTGCTCTGGATTACCTGGCCTTCGCCGGGATCCTGCGTATCGTGGTACGAAATCGCTGGACGGGCCGCGCTGATCTATATGGTTGGCGTGCAAATCCTCTGGTCTGCCTATGCGATTCATTTCGACCATTACAACGCCTACTCCCCCGATCTTGCTGCTGCTCAATTCCTGAAACCCCTCGTCGAGGACGGAGCGGCAATTGCCGCGACATATCTCGATGAGTCGCCCAGCCATGTTGCCGGCGCTTTTGGGATTCTTCCCTATTTCGACCGCAATATCTACATCAACCAGCCCTATCCGTTCTATTGGTGGAGCAACAAGAATCCATCCGACGACCTTTTCAATGCGCTCTTGCCTTCGCATCCGAGTATCGTTCTTGCCGAAATGCAACAAGCTCAACCTGGCCAGGCAATCGATCTCAGTGGACCAAGAGCTGAGCTTTTGATGAAATCTGGCTACAGGCTCACGAATGTATTCTGCGGGACGCTACCGTTTCGTATGCATACGTCCTTCACGAACTGTCACATAATCTTTCAATATGCAGGCATTGCGCCCGGCGGCATAGCTCCGCCTACAGGCTCTTCTCGACGATGAACCGAGGCCGGGCCTTCGCTTCAGAGTATATCTTCGCGAGGTATTGCCCGATGACTCCCAAGCATAGCAGTTGTATTCCACCTAGCATATAGAGGGGGATCACGATGGAAGCCCAGCCGGGGATAGCCGCGGTTGTAAAAAGTTTCACGACCAACGCCCAAAAAGCCAAGCCGAAGCTGAAGAGAGAAACTAACATGCCGAGGACGGTGATAGCCTTCAGAGGTAGCTCGGTAAAGGATGTAATGCCGTTCATGGCCAGCGAGAGCATCTTCGAGATCGGGTACTGGGATTCTCCTGCGAAGCGCACTTGGCGGTCATAGTAGACCAGGGATGAAGGGAAACCGAGCTGCGGGATCAATCCTCTTAGCAGCAGGTTGCTTTCTTTGCAACTGCGCAGCTCCTCCACCACACGCCGGCTCAGGAGCCGAAAATCAGCGTGATTGAACATCAATTCTACGCCCATGGTCTGGAGCAGCCAGTAGTAGCCTTCGGCAGTAGTGCGCTTGAAGAAACTATCGGTCTGGCGGTTGCGCCGAATGCCGTATACGATCTCGGCGCCACGCATGTAGGCACGCACCATGTCTTCTATCGCCGCCACGTCATCCTGGAGATCGGCGTCGATGCTGATCAACACGTCGCCCGGAGCCGTGAGCAATCCCGCGAGGATTGCACTCTGCTGACCGAAGTTCCGGGACAGCTTTAGACCGTGGATACCAGCATGTTCGATTGCGAGGCGCTCGATGACACACCAGGTGCCGTCAACCGATCCATCATCGACCAAAAAGATGGACGGCTCGACGATCAACGTCCCTTGAGCCAGCACATCAAGCAATGTCACAAGGCGGATCGCAGTTTCAGGCAACACTTGCTCTTCGTTGTGGCAAGGGACCACAAGAGTTAGCCTTGGGCAAGAAAAACGTTCAACCGATTGAGTCATAAGTCCTTCTTCGTTCGTAGGCAGATCATGGATTTGATTTTGGGAACATAGTTCCTATCCATGGAACATTTACAAAGAGCAAGAGCACGATGAGTGCGACGCAGATGCAAAGAGGAACCATGAGCAGGGGCTCGCTATAGAGATGTTCCGGATTCTGGACAGCGCTTTCGTGCCGGAAGGAGAGGCTGAAATACACCGCCATGAGCCAGGCAACGACCGGGAACGAGAGAATTAACTCAATGCGATAGCGCATCATAAATGCGCCAAAGAATAGCATGGAAGCCGCCGCATAAAACGTCGCTGAATTGAGCAGGGATGCTTCGCTATAGTGAGCAAACGAACTGCGATAGCTGGCCGCGATTGCGGGATTGGCGATCTGGCGGTATTCGGAGAAGCGCTTGAGGCTCATGAAATAACATCCCAACATCCAGTAAGAAACGAGCAGAGAGGCCGGAGGAAGCGTGGCTGTAACAACAGAGTACCAGCCGAGGCAAAAGCGCAGGGGGTTGTTTATAGATTCGCTCAAGACATCGATGTAAGGAATATCTTTGCTCCTCATGGGGCGGATGTTATAGATGCATCCCATGATCCAGAGCGCAGCGGCGCTCAAGACGAAGGCTCGGCCCAGTAAACTGCCCAGCGCCAGTCCTGCCAACATCATAACTATCCACTGCGCATAGCCCCATCCTGAATGGACTAAACCTCTGGCAGCGGGCCTGTTCTTCTTGGTGGGATGCAGCCGATCGAACGGAGCGTCCAGAATCTCGTTGATCACATAGTTACTACAGGCAATAAGGGTCGCTGCGACCAGCCCGACAAGAATACGAATCAGGAGCTTTGCCGACAGGCTGCTTCCAGCCATGGCCATTGCCAGAACAATTCCAGGGACAATGAATAGCTGCTTGATGCTGTGATCGAGTCTCATAATGCGAAAATGCGCAGCGATTCGATCATAGGCTTTGACCGGCCGGCGGCTGGAAGTTGTCATTCTGCCTCTCATCTCATAGCTGGGAATCACATGCACATCTGGATGAGCCTGTGCGGATCGGATTCTGTACCTAATCCTACTATGAATCCTCGCTTGAAGCGTGCTTCATAAACTGTGCGTCAATGCGATCCAGAGGCAATCGAGGCAGAAGAAAGCCGGCCGGTGCGAGGAGGCGTTCATGGCGCACAAGCAGGCGTGCTGATCGGGCCCGAGGGTTGGAGCGGCGTTGCTTTCCTTTTCTCCGGGTAACGTATCCGTTGAAGGTCCGCGGAGAGCGGACATGCGGTGCAGTGGGCTGTCCTGCCGCAGTGCGCCTTGCCCACGGCCACAGTGAGGGCGTGGAACTCGTTGAAGTGGCGGACGCGGCTGGCTAAGGGATCGGAGGCGAAGGCCTGGCGGGTGAGATCGACCAGGGAGTTATAGCCTTTGGGGCCGGGTGGGGGCGTGACGAGCCGGTGCCGCTGGGCGATGCGGCGGAGATACTCGTCGGCCACGGGAACGGGATGGTTAAGGGCGTAGAGCAGGATGGCGTCGGCAGTTTCAGGACCTACGCCGGGCAGAGCCAGCAGGCGGCGGTGGAGGGTTTCTGTGGGGGCTGCGGCAAGGGTCTCAAGTGAGCCGGCAAACTCCTCGTCCAGCATGGCCACGAACGCTTTGAGAGCCGGCGCCTTGCGGGCGTGAAAGCCGGAGGGGCGAATGAGATTCTGCAGGTCCTTGAGGCCAAGTGAACGCAGGCCATCGAGGGTCAGGGCGCCAGCTTCGCGCAGGTTGGCAAGAGACCGCTCGACGGCCTTCCATGCGGTGTTCTGGGTCAGATAGGCGCCAAGGATCACTTCAAAGGGAGTCTCGGCGGGCCACCAGTGCTGAGGACCATACGCCGTGGCAAGCCGATCGTATATCCGGCGCAGCCGTTCCGCGGGGCTGAGTAGGCGGAAGGCGTTCACGGCAGGAAATCCTCGCCCGGCGGAGATTGGAGCTGAATCTTCCACTCCAGCACGCGGGCGTGGGCGGCGGCTTCGGCCTGGGGCACGTGGCCGGCGTGTTGCAGGGAGATGGAAAGCGCAGTGTGAGCCAGCGGGTCGCTGGGGGTGAGGGCGGTCAGCGCCATGGCAGCTGCGACGGATTGGTTGAACTGGCCCGCGTCACGCAGGGCGCGAATGAGGCCGTGATGCGCCTCAATGTGCTCTGGCCCGGCGGCGACGGCGGCGCGAAAGGCCTGGGCCGCTTCAGCAGGAGAGCCGGCAGCGAGCAGGTCGAGACCGCGCTCGAAGAGGGGCTGGGAGAGCGATTCGGCAGTGGGAAGTTTGGTCGCGGTCACGGCTGACCTTAGGATATAGGCTGAGCTGCGATGTTGCTGTTTGCGCAAAGCGGCTCATGTCGGGAGGGCGAATTGAAAAGTCACACGGAGTATCTGGTTTTTGAGACCAGGAAGCGGCGGGAGATGGTACATATTACCGATCAAGTGGAGCAGATTGTGCGGCGCAGCGGCGTAAAGGACGGTCTGTGTTTTGTCTCGCCGATGCATATTACGGCGGCGGTTTACGTGAACGACCTGGAAAGCGGGCTGATCGAGGATATAGGCAAGTGGCTGGAGGAGCTTGCGCCGGCGCGGCCCGATTACAAGCACCACCGGACCGGGGAAGACAATGGGGATGCGCACCTGAAGTCGTTGCTGCTGCACCACGAGACCACGCTGCCTGTGACCGGCGGCAAGCTGGACCTGGGCACCTGGCAGCGCATCTTCTATGCCGAGTTCGACGGCCAGCGCCGGAAGCGGGTGATCGTGAAGGTTCTGGGCGTGGAGTAGCGGTGGCCAGGCTCAATTGTCGTCGGTGATCTTGCGCCATGCGCCGGTGGAGTGGGGCAGGCTGGGCACAGAGAGATCGATTTTGGTGCGAGGCAGAACGACCAGATCGACGCGGCGGTTTTGGGCGCGGCCATCGGCGGTGGCATTGCTGGCTACGGGGTGGAACTCGGCGTAGCCGGCGGCCGAGAGCCGCTCCGGCGGCATGGCCTTCAGGTCGAGGAAGAGCCGGGCGATGCGGGTGGCGCGGGCCGAGGAGAGCTCCCAGTTGGAGTCGAACTCGGCGGTGTGGATGGGAATGTTATCGGTGTGGCCCTCGATGCGCAGGTTGTAGGAGGTTCGGCCCAGCGAGACGGCCACCTGGCGCAGCGTGGCGAGTGTCTCAGGCTTGGGGGTTGCGGAGCCGGAGGGGAAGAAACCAGCCTCGCGCAGGCTGATCACCAGCCCGTCCCGTCCCATCTGGATGGAGACGGTGTGCTGGGCGACCTGGTTGGAGAGCCTCTGCTCCATTTCGCGGCGGATATGGTCGAGGTCCTCCTGGACCTGGGCGGGCGAGAGCACATCCTCGCCCATGACGATGTTCATGGGAATGACCGGCTTTTCGGTGGCGTCAGAGGCAATGTTGGCGCTGTCCGGCCGTCGCCTGGCGTCGGGAAAGAGGCCCAGGGAGCGGAATGCGGAGTCGATGGACTCGGACACCTGCACCTGCCTCTTCTGATCGGCTTTGGCGAAGGCGTAGAGGACAACGAAAACGGCGAAGAGGAGAGTGATGAAGTCGGCGTAGGAGACCAGCCAGCGATCCCGGCTGATGTTGTTCTTGCGCCGCTCTCGCATCATGCCGCGCGCTCCTTCTTTTCCCGGTTGGAGTCATCGAGAAAACCTGCCAGCTTGACCTCGAGCATGCGCGGGTTCATGCCTTCGAGGATGGAGATCACGCCTTCCAGCATCATCTCGCGGCGCTGGTGTTCGTCGTGGATGCGGATGCGCATCTTGCCGGCGAAGGGCAGGAAGAAGAGATTGGCGATGCCCACCCCATAGATGGTGGCGACGAAGGCCACGGCGATGCCGCGGCCCACCTCCTGCATATTGTCCAGATGTTGCATCACCTGAATCAACCCCAGCACTGCGCCGAGGATGCCGATGGTGGGCGAGAATCCTCCCGCCGACTCGAAGACCATGGGGAGCCGCTCTTCGCGCTCCATGGTGGAGTCCAGGCTGACCCTCATGATCTTGCGCAGTTCACTGGGCTCGGTGCCATCGACGGCGAGCATGAGGGGTTGCTTGAGGAACGGGTCCTGGATGGTTTGCAGGTCGGCGTCCAGGGAGACGACGCCGTTGCGGCGGGCCTTGTTGGCGAAGGAGACCAGCAGGCGGATGAGCTGGTCATTCTGCTTGCGCGGCGCGGCAAAGACGTGCGCCAGGCTGCGGAAGGCGGCTACAACGGTGGTGAGCGGAAACTGGAGGAGCACCGCGCCGAGGGTGCCGCCAAAGACGATCAGGGCCGCGGTCGGCTGCAGGATCTGGCCCAGGTTGCCGCCCTCGATGAGCAACCCGGCAATAATGCCGGCAACGGCCAGGAAGACTCCGCCGATACTCGCTTTATCCATGAACTGCTCCTCCAGGAATCAGGCGGGAAGACGCCGGTTGCATCCTTCAGTGTCCGAAGGCCGGATCGTGCCGCGGTGGTGCCGGCCCGGCGTTGGACTGGCCCGCAACGTCCAGGCTGGCGATGGAAACAACACGCTGCAAGTCGCCCAAAGAGGGCAGGCGCCGGGCCACGCCCGCCAGCAGGCGCGCCCGGTAGGCCAGCACCCGCTCCGTTACCTCTGCGCAATCCTCGCGGACGATCAGCTTTTCTCCGTTGATCAGCGTGAGCATGGTGTCCGGGGAGGCCTCGGCGGTCTTGATCAAATCGCTGTTAAGTACGATCGGGGTGCCGTTGAGCCGGGTAAGTTCGATCATCGCCCAGAAAACTCCTTCGCTGGTGTTATCGGCAGACGGCGGGAAAGGTTAAAAGATTAGAACAAACAAGGCAGAAGTGTCCCCGGCAGGACACAAAGCAGGGTGTGATAAAGTCCATAACTCCCGCGCCGAAGAAGGGGCCAGATGCGGCGGTAACCGAGCCGGAAGCAGCTACCCAGGGTTAGACAAAATATGGGAGCACCTTCGGATATGGGCCGCTAATCCACGCATCCAAAAGGAGAACCCCATGTCCCTGGGTGTCTTGAATAACATCAACGCGATCTACGCGGAGAACAACCTCAACAACACCAGTAACAGCCTGTCGACCGTGCTGCAGCAGTTGTCGTCCGGCTCCAAGATCAACTCCGGCGCGGACGATGCCGCTGGCCTTTCACTGGTCAACGGCCTGCAGGCCAACTCGACAGCCCTGGCCCAGTCGCGGACCAACGCCCAGGAGGGTGTGGGTCTGTTGCAGGTCGCCGATGGCGCCCTCTCGCAAGTGACAAGCCTGCTCAACCGGGCCGTGACGCTGGCTACTGAAGCCTCGAACGGCACCCTCAACTCCAGCCAGGATACGGCGGCCAACCAGGAGTACCAGTCGATTCTGTCGGAAATCAACAACATCGGCGCAACCACCACCTACAACCAGGCCACAGTCTTTGGACACGGCACCGTGAGCGTCTACACCGGCGACTCTTCGACAACGGGCGCGTCGCTCGACAATCTGACCATTTCCGCGCTGTCGTCCACCAATGTAGGCGACACCGGCGGCGTGATGGGCTACAACGCCGGCACCAACGTGTTCATCGACCTTTCGACTACCGGCAGCGGGAATGCGCAAACCACCGATTCGCTCACTGCTGGCAGCGATCTGACCATCAACTACAAGAACCCGGACGGCTCGACGGGATCTGTAACCACCACCGGCGCGGACACGGTCGGCGCATTGGTCGCGGCCATCAACGCCTCGAATCGCGGCTTGACGGCCACTTTCACCACCGGAGCGGCGGCTGGGGATGCCGGCGCGGGCACCGACACCGGCATTGAGATCTCGGGGATGATCGGTACGGCTGCGCCGACTATCGCCGGCATGCAGCAACTGGTCCAAGGCGGAACGCCCGTATTGGACACATCCAACACCCAGACCGCCGCAACCCTCACGGCGGACGCCACCGGGGGAATCGCCACCATCAGCTATACCGACGGCGCCGGCGCCAACCTGACATCCAACAACCTGACCACCCAGGGCGGCGCACAGGCCGCTTTGACCGCTCTCAACACGGCGATCACTGACGTGGCGGCACAGGACGGCTACGTCGGCGCGCAGATCAACACGCTGAACGCCGTCAGCCAGGTGCTCAGCACACAGTCGGAGAACGTAACCGCGGCGCAGAACGCGGTGCAGGCCACCGACTATGCGTCGGCAACGTCCAACATGTCCAAGTACGAGATTCTGAGCCAGACCGGCATCGCCGCGCTGGCGCAGGCCAACAGTGTGCAGCAGGAAGTGATGAAGCTGTTGGGGTAAACCGGCGTCCGCCGCGGCGGACCACTAACCAGGGGAGGGCGTCCAGAAGGGCGCCCTTCTTTGCGTCAACCCTTCTTTGAAAGGGCGCGGGCTAAAGCCGCGCCCTTTCAAAGCCGATAGATTCATCATGGAGAAGAGTTCTTACGCTGCTTGCAAGGCCGCTTCCGTTTCATTGTTCCATCGGCACGGCTGAAGCCGTGCCCTTTCAAAGCCATGAGATATTTCCAATCCGGTTCAAGGCCGTGTGGTTCACCGGCTGCTTGAATTCTTGAGGGAGGGTGCGATGGGCACAGTAGGACTGAGTTTCGGGTCGCCGACCAGCGGGGCAGGATTCGATGTAAGTTCGACGGTGGCCGAGATCGTGGGCAATCTGCAGAATGTGGAGACGCCGTGGAAGACCCAGTTGACGAAGCTGGAGAGCCAGGACACGGCGATCTCCAGTCTGGGGACGCTGTTCTCGAATCTCTCCAACGACCTCAGTTCGCTCACCGACTTTACGGGCATTTTGTCCGAGAAGACCGGTTCCAGCTCCGACACCAACGTGCTGACGCTGACGGCGGCCAACAATTCGGCGGTTGCGGGAACGCATACAGTGACGGTGACGAATCTGGCGCAGACCTCCAGTGGCTATCTGGCTCCCATTACCAAAGCCTCTGACAAGCTTTCCGGTTCCGTCACGCTCCAGGCGGGCAGCGGCACGACCGAGACCATTACGCTGAACTCGTCTGACAATACGCTGTCCGGACTGGCGTCGGCCATCAACTCGTCCGGAGTGGGCGTAATCGCGAGTGTGCTGACCGATTCCTCTGGTTCGCGGTTGAGCCTGGTTTCGGATACTTCGGGCGCCGGCGGAAACATCCAGGTTACTTCGAATTCGATCGTCGACGCCAGCAACTCGAACGCTTCGCTGGGCTATACCGCGGCGGTGACGGGCTCAGATGCGCATCTGACGGTGGACGGCGTGGCCCTGACCAGCGCCTCGAACACGGTGGCCAACCTGATTCCCGGCGTGACCTTCCAGTTGCTGGCCCCCAGCGCGAAGGAATCGGATAGTAGCCTGGAGCAGATTCAGGCGGTGATCGGCAACGACAACACGGGGGTCGAAAGCACCGTCAACCAAATGGTCAACGACTACAACTCGCTGATCGGCGCCGTCAACACGCAGGAAGGGAACGACAGCTCCGGCAAGCCCGAGCCGCTTTTCGGCTCTCCCACGCTTTCGTTGCTGCAACAGCAGCTTCTGGGCGGCCTGAACACGCAGAATCCGAATGGTTTCCTGGACTCGATTTCCACCAATACCGATACCACGCTCGCCGGCTCCATCACCATCACGGTGGGCAACGGCACAGCGCAGACCGTCACGCTGAGTTCGCCGGACAGCTCGCTCTCCGACCTCGCCAGCGCCATCAACGCGGCCGAGATCGGGGTGACCGCCGGGGTGGTGACCAGCGACGGAGAGTCGAGCCTGTCGCTGCTGTCGCAAACCGCAGGGTCCAGCGGGGCATTGACCGTGAATTCCAGCATCGTTGCCACTGGCGACACACTTCTGACTTATGCCGGTTCGGCGGCCAAAGGCGCGCAGAACTCAACCGGAACTCTGACGGCGATTCCCAGCGCCGGCGATGTGCTCTCCGGCTCCGTCTCGATTCAAGTGGGCAGCGGCGCGGCGCAGGCCGTCACGCTCAATTCGTCCGACAACACGCTCTCCGGGCTGGCCAGTGCCATCAACTCGGCCAACATCGGAGTTACGGCTTCGGTGGTGACCAACGACGTGTCGTCGAGCCTGTCGCTGGTCTCGAATACAGCAGGCACGGCAGGCAATCTCACCGTGACCTCGAGCATTCTGGATACCACCAACACCACGAGCGCGACGCTGAACTACACCAACTCGTCGGACATCAACAGCCTGACCAGCCTGGGCATCAGCGTCAACAACGACGGATCGCTCACCTTCGACGCTGCGAGCCTGGATTCGGTGCTGAACTCGGACTATAGCAGCGTGGCGGGCTTCTTCCAGAACGCGAACAGTTGGGGCCAGACCTTCTCCACGACGCTGGCCAACGCCGGCACGAGTTCGGTGACAGGCATTCTGTCGCTTGCCTTGAGATCCGACAGCAACATTGAATCCACTCTGAATGCGGATATTACCAAGGAAAACAGCCTGATCTCCGCGCAGCAGGTGAGCCTGACCAATGAACTGAACCAAGCCAACGAGATCATGCAGCAACTGCCCTCGCAGTTGGAAGGGGTCAACGAACTCTACTCGGCGATCACCGGCTATAACCAGAACCTGAACGGCTAAGGAGCGGCATACGAATGGGTAGCTATCGGGAACATGCACTGGAAGGCGCTTCGGCAGTGGATCTGGTGGTGGCGCTGTATGACGGCATTCTCCGCTTTCTCTACGCCGCCAGCTCAGCCGTGGAGCGCGGAGACCAGGCCGCCCGGCGGATCGCCGTGAAGCGCGCTCTGGATATCATCATCCACCTGCAGGCGCGGCTGCGCATGGATGTGGGCGGACGGCCCGCGCAAGTGCTCAGTGAGTTTTATGCCTCGGTCTTCGCGCAGATTCTCCAGGCCTCCCAGTCGGCCTCGCGGCAGAAGTTCGAGCACGCGATCGACTGCGTGCGCAACGTGCGCGATGCCTGGCGCCAGGTGGCGAAGGATCCCAATGCCGTTCCGGCTTCGCCGCGAGTGATCGCGATGCCCGCGCGCAGGCAGGCCGGCCTCGATGGCGCCGATTCCGCCGCGGATGTTGCAGCAGGCTCAAGCTGGACAGCGTGAGCGGCTATCCCGCCACGGTTAGCTCCTCTTCCAGTTGCTGCTTCTGGTAGAGGCCGGCGTAGTAGCCGTCGAGGGCAAGCAACTCGTCGTGCCTGCCAAGCTCCACGATCCTGCCGTGGTCGAGCACGGCGATCTGGTCGGCATTGCGCACGGTTGAGACGCGATGCGAGATCAGGATGGTGGTGGAGCTGGAGGTGTAGCCGCGCAGGCCGCCCACCCCGCGGAGCCCATTCAAGATGCGTTCTTCGGTGTAGGTGTCCACGCTGGCCAGCGCGTCGTCGAGGATGAGGATGGCCGGCCTGCGCAGCAATGCCCGGGCGATGGCCGAGCGCTGTTTCTGCCCGCCAGAGAGCGTGACGCCGCGCTCGCCCACCATGGTCTCGAAGCCTAGTGGAAATTCCTCGAACTCCTTACGAATGTGGGCGGCCGTGGCTGCCTCCAGCAGGTCCTCCGCGCTGGCATGGGGCGCGCCGAAGGCAAGGTTTTCGCGGATGGTCTCACTGAACAGGAAGGTCTCCTGGGGAACCATGCCGATGTTGCGGCGCAGCACGGCCAGCGGGTAGTCGCGCACCGGCCGGCCGTCGATCTTGAGCGTTCCCTCGGGCGCTTCGTAGAGCCGTGAGATCAGGTTGACCAGCGTGGACTTGCCCGAGCCGGTGGGGCCGACGATGGCCAGGCTTGAACCGGCGAGAATTTTGAGCGAGATGTCGCGCAGCACCGGAGTTTCACCATAACCAAAATTCAGATGACGGAATTCGATTTCGCCTCGCAGCACGGCGTCGGCGGGAATTGCGGGATCGGCGGCGCTGTCGTCGATGGCCGGCTCGGCTTTCAACAATTCGTCAATGCGCTGGATGGAGGCCGTGCCCCTCTGGAAGAGGTTCACCACCCAGCCCACGGCGATGATGGGCCAGATGAGCAGAATCATGTAGGTGTTGAACTCGACAAACTGGCCGGGTGAGATGCGATGGGCGAGGACCAGGTGGCCGCCGGCAAGCAGGGTGATGACCATGGAGATGCCGAGGACAAACTCGAGCGTTGGCCATAGCATGCCCATGAGTTGGACAAGACGCAGGGAGCGGGCGATGTACTGGCGGTTGAGCCGCTCGAAGAGGCCGATCTGAGACTCCTCGCGGGCAAAAGCCCGGATCAGGCGGGCGCCGGAGTAGTTCTCCTGGGCCTGCGAGGAGATCTCGGAGAAGCTGGCCTGGATGCGCTCGAAGCGGTCGTGAATCCTGTGGCCAAGGTACTGGACCAGAATGCTGGCCACCGGCATGGGCGCCAGAGCCACCAGGGTGAGCCAGGGGCTGATGCGCAGCAGGAAAAACAAGGCGAATACGGTGAAGAAGACGGTGTTGGCGCTGTACATGAGAGCCGGGCCTAGCAACATGCGCACGGCATTCAGGTCATTGGTCATTCGGGCCATAATGTCGCCGGTGCGGTAGCGCTGATAGAAGCCCGAGTCCTGCCGCTCCAGGTGGCGGAAGAGGTCGTTGCGCAGGTCGAACTCAATCTCCCGCGAGATGCCGATGAGAATCCAGCGCTGGGCATAGAGAAAGACGCCCTTGGTGAGAGAAATAGCGACCAACAGGCCTGCGAGGCCGAGAATCGTTTCGCGGTTGGCCTGGTGCTTTTGCAGTTTGTCGACGGCCCATCCCAGGACTCTGGGAAACTGGACCGCCGCCGCATTGGTGGCAATGCACGAGAGAGTGCCCCACAGGTATCCCCAGCGGTAGCGGCGCATATAACCGAAGAGCGGGCGCAGATCGCGGAACATGGTTTTATTGTACGGGGGACGGGCAGGTCGCCCTGGAGATTTGGTGCTACCCTGAGCTTGGTTTTTATGCAGGGAGATCTTAACCGATGAAATGTTTGCGTCTCGCCGCTGTGTCGATGTTGTCCATCCTGCCCCTGATCGCCTTTTCGCAAGCTGCGCGGCCGATCCCCACGGAAACCGCGCGAGCGTATTTTGCGGAGGCTCAATCGCTCTGTCAGGCCGATCACGGAGAGCTGTGGGGCATCTCGCTCTGCGGACCGATGATGTTTGTCGATGCCAAGAGCCGCTTTGTCGTTGCTAATCAGGCGGACGCGAATGGAGCGTTGAAGGCCGAAGGAGACATCTTCATTGGCTACCTGCCGCTGGATCAAAACGTAGCGAATACAGCGATTGAATGGTCCGGAGTTCGCTGGACGCAGATAAGCTGGCCGCTGCCGGTTGAGGAACGCTATCGGAAAACCTTGATGGCGCACGAACTCTTCCACCGCATCGAACCCAAGCTCAATCTCCCAGCGCCCCAAGGTAGAGAAGAGAACGCGCAACTGGATACGCTTGATGGGCGATACATCTTGCAACTCGAGTTGCGGGCGCTCGCTCGCGCTCTGAGAGCGCAGACCGATGGGGAGCGAAAGAAGGCAGCGGGCGATGCCGTTCTTTTTCGCGCCGAGCGCTATAGGCTCTTTCCCGGGGCGGCTGCGCAAGAACAGGCGCTTGAGTGGAACGAAGGCTTGGCTGAGTTCACGGGTGTGCGGGTCGGCAATGCAACGCAGGAACAACAGGTCCAGATGGCTCTGAGCGACATCTCCAGGCTCGGCGACGCCAGCACGTTTGTCCGCTCCTTTCCCTATGCAACGGGCCCTGCCTACGGCTTGCTGCTAGACCGTTATTCTCCCGGATGGCATCGTGCGTTGAAGGCTGGAGACGGCTATGACACCCTGCTGGAGAAGGCACTGAACTATTATCTTCCCGCCAATCTTCATCAGGTTATGGAGCAGCAAGCAACCCTGTATGATGGCGCGACGCTTCGTGCGGCGGAGATGGAAAGGGAAACCAAGCGTCAGGAGGCGCTGGCGCGCTATCGTGCGAAATTCCTGGATGGCCCAGTCCTTATTCTTCCCTTCCGAAATATGCATGTGGTGTTTGACCCGAGCAATCTGCAACCGCTGGAAAATGCCGGAACGGTCTACCCGACGATGCGCATCACGGACGATTGGGGCATCCTGCGGGCAACCAATGGAGCGCTGTTGAAGTCCGATTGGAGCGCTGTGATCGTTGTCGCTCCCTCCGTAAGCGCGGGCAGCAGTCTGAAAGGCGACGGATGGACGCTTGAGCTGAAGCCTGGCTGGAAGATCGTTCCTGGCGCGCGCAAGGGCGACTTCATTCTGGCATCCGGCTCATAGCTGGCACTACGTGGGCGTTCGCAGCAGCAGATAGCCTCCGGTCAGCCCGAACAGGATATCCGGGGACCATGCAGCCAGGGCTGCGGGCAGATAGTTAACGTTGCCCATGGACTCAAACAGGGCATTGACCACAAAGTAGGTGAGCGCCACGAAGATGGCCACGGCGATGCCGGTGAGCGAGCCGCGGCGGCCCATCGACAGCGCGAAGGGAATGGCCAGCACAGCCATGACGACGGCGATGAGCGGGTAGGCGAGTTTCTGCCAGAGCAGGACTCGGAGGCGCATGGTGTCAAATCCGCTCTGGCGCAGATCGCCGATGTAGCGGTCGAGCTGGCCGAAGTTCATCTCCTGCGCTTGCCTTTCTTCCTTCGTGAAATAACTCGGGTCTTCATGGATTTCAGAGAAGGAGGCTTGTTTGAATTCGCTATAACTGGTGACGTTGGCGTCTTGAATATCCCGTTGCCAGCCGTCCCGGAAGCGCCAGGAGCCGGTTCCTGGGTTCCAGAAGACGCGGGCGGCAAAGATGCGGCGGGAGAGCGCGAAGGTGGACGGATCGAACTCAAAGATGGAGAGATTGGCGAATTCGCTGCGGACTGGATCGAAGAACTGGTAGTAAAAGATGCGGGCGGGCTCGCCGGGGTGCGGCTGGCCGAAGATCCACTTCTGCTCGGGGTGCAGGAAGGTTTGGGGCGGACGGCCCTTGATGATGTTGCGCAGCGCCTCCTGCTTGCGATTGGCCTGGAACAGATAAAACTGGTCGAAGAGGAAGAGGCTCACGGCCAGGATGGCGGCGATGGAGACGATGGGAACCACCAACCGGTAAAGGCTGATGCCGGTGGCCTTCATGGCGATGAGTTCGCTGTTGCGGTTGAGTACGCCGAAGGTGACCAGCACGGCGATCAGCACCGCCAATGGCGCTATCTGATAGAGCATGCTGGGCGTGAGGTTGATCAGATAGTCGCCGACCGTGGACAGCGGAATGTGGTTGCGCAGGATGTCGCCCACCAGATCGAAGAAGGTGAATACCAGCATGAGCAGGACGAAGCCCACCAGCACCAGGAAGAAGGTGTTGAGGAACTCGCGCACTACATATTCGTCGAGAATGCGGGGAAAGACGCCGCGGGCCGCGGCGCGCTGGGGGCGCGGTTGAAACCTGCTCAGGAGGCCGGTGAGGGGAACGCCGTTGGGTTTGGGCGGGGCGGCGGACCTGGGGGAACGCGCGGCCCAGGTGGTGATCGCGTTCAGTACACGGCCGCCGTTGGCCATCTGCCAAAGCAGGAAGATGCCGCCCGTGCTGAAGAGCAGGTTGGCCATCCAGACCGCGAGGAACGCGGGAATCCAGTTTTGACGGCCCAGGGCGGTGCCGATCAGGGAAACCGAGTAATAGACGATGACCAGCGCAATGGCAGCAACCACGGCGGAGCTCTTGCCGCCCCGCCGCGAGGCCACGCCTAACGGAACGCCCACCAGCATCAGCACCAGGCAGGCCACGGGGTAGGCGAAGCGGTTGTGCAACTCGATCAGGAATCGCCTGGCGTCGGGACCATGGGTGCGCTCCAGCAACGCGCCCATGGGGAGGGCGAAGATGGCCGTGTCCATGCGCCCCAGGTGCATGTCGCTTTGCTGGCTCAGTTGGAGTGGACGATCGGTGGTATCAAAGGTGGAGATGTTGTACTGTAGCGGCTGACCGGCCACGGTTTCGTGCCGCGACCCGTTGCGCAACCGCATGAGCAGTTCCTGCGTCGAGTCGTTGACCACAGTGGCGGAGGCCGCGGTGGTGATGAGCGGGGTGGTGGGATCGGTGACGTCGGCCATGAAGACCTGACGCCAGTTGGACGCGCCCGCACCTGCGCGCACGTCTTGCACGTAGAGGACGGTGTTTCTAAAGTCCTCGTAAAACACGCGGGGCTGGATCTCGTAGGAGGCCTGCGAGGTTTCCAGAGCCTGCTGCATATCCAGGATGGCCTGATTGGCGCGCGGGGCCACAAAAATGGAGTTGGCCAGCCCCAGCAGCGTGCCGCCAATGGCCACGATGGAGGCGACGCGCACAAAGTAGCCGATGCCCATGCCGGAGGCGCGCATGGCGATGATCTCGCTGTCGGCTGCCAGCCGGCTGAGCCCCAGCAAAATGCCCACCAGAACCGCCATGGGAATGGTGACTTTGAAGGTGTTGGGCAAGGTGAAGAGCAGAATCTCCATCACATTCGAGAAGGTGGAGCTGTTGCGTACCACCATCTCCAGAATGTGGGGAAGGTCGCGCATGAAGAGAATGAAGGTGAAGAGCGCGCAACCGATGAGCGTGTGGGAAAGAATCTCGCCGAGGATGTAACGGGTCAGGATGCGCACAGACAGGCTCTGGGGTTAGTCTACCGTGTCGGAGCGTCTTGTGCCGCAAGAGCTCCGTGCCGCAAGAGCTCCGTGCCCCATCCTTTCGCCTTCTTTCTGGCGAAAGGGTAGGATACCGCAATTCTCAGCCGGAACTCGGTTCATCAGGCCGGCCGCCAGCCTCTTAGTCGCAGGCTGTTAGCCAGCACGCAGACCGAGCTGAGGGCCATGGCGGCAGCGGCCAGCCAGGGAGTGAGCAGAATGTGGAAGCTCGGGTAGAGCGCGCCCGCGGCTAGGGGAATGCCGAGCAGGTTATAGGCCGCGGCCCAGGCCAGGTTCTGGCGCATCACGCGCACGGTGGAGCGGGCCAGATCGAGCGCAGCGGGAATAGCGGAGGGCTGCGCGCGCAGGAGCAGCACGTCGCCGGCCTCCTGCGCCAGGTCCGCGCCCGTGCCCATGGCGATGCCGGCGTCAGCCTGGGCCAGGGCGGCGGCGTCGTTGATGCCGTCGCCCACCATGGCCACGCGCAGGCCGTCCGCCCCGCCACGGCGGGCAGGCGCGGCGGACTGCAGAGCGCGAATGCGGGCCAACTTGCCGGCTGGGTCGAGGCCGGCTTCGATCTCGGTGATTCCGGCTTGCTCAGCGATGGGCGCGGCGGCGGCGGCTGAATCGCCGGTGAGCATCAGCACGCGCAGACCTGCGTGGCGCAATGCTGCGATGGCCTCGGCTGCATCGGGACGCAATGCGTCGCGGGCATCGAAGTAGCCGGCGGGCACATTGTCGAGAGCCATCCACAGCCGCGTGACGCCGGGCTCCGCTGCTGGAATCTGGCCAGGCAGCGCGATTAGATACTCCGCAAACAGCGCTTCATTGCCAAGCAGGCAGTTGTGGCCTTCGACCTTGGCGATGAGGCCGCGGCCGGGGAGAATCTGCACGTCTTCCGCGGGCAGCCAAACGAGATCCCGCGCTCGCGCAGCATCCACCACGGCGTGGGCCAGTGGATGGTTCGATCGTTCCTCGGCTGCCGCGGCCATGCGCAGCAGATCGTTTTCCGCGTGGCCCGGCAGCGGATGAACGCCGGCCAGCACGGGGCGGCCCACGGTGAGAGTTCCGGTCTTGTCCAGAACGACTGCGTCCAGGTGCGCCAGTCGTTCCAGCGCTTCTCCGCCTTTGAAGAGGATACCGAGTTGCGCGCCGCGGCCCACGGCCACGGTGAGCGCGGCGGGAACTGCCAAACCCATGGCGCAGGGGCAGGCAATCACCAGTACGGCAACGGTGTTGGCGAGAGCCAGGGTGAGCGAGTGCGCGGCGATGAGCCAGACGGCAAATGTGGCCACCGCCAGAGCCAGCACCACGGGGACAAAGATTGCGCTCGCGCGGTCGGCCAGCCGCTCCATGGGCGCGCGCGAGGACTGCGCCTGCTCCACCATGCGGGTGATCTGCGCCAGCACCGTGGCCTCGCCCAGCGACTCAGCCCGGCAAACCACCGCGCCGTCGTAGTTGAGTGAGCCGGCCAAAACGCGGCCGCCGGGTTCGCGTGGCAGCGGGGTGGGTTCGCCGGTGAGCATCGACTCGTCCACGGTGGTGCGGCCCGACAGGATCGTTGCGTCCACCGGGAACCGTTCGCCAGGCAGGACCAGAACGCTATCGCCCGGCTCAATCTCCGCGAGGGGCACAACGGTTTCCACACCGTCGCGGATGCGGCGGGCAGTCGCGGGGCGCAGGCGACTGAGCGAATCGAGCGCGGCCAGGGCGCGGCGTTTCGCGCGAGCCTCCAGAGCCTTGCCTAGCAGAAGAAAGCCGATGATGAGCAGCACTGCGTCGAAATAGACCTGGCGACCGGGCGCGGGCCAGACTGTGGCAAAGGCGGAGTAGGCAAAGGCCACGCCCGTTCCGAGGCCCACGAGGGTGTTCATGTTGGTGGTTCCGTGGCGTGCTGCGCTGATCGCGTTGATATAGATGCCGCGCCCGGCCCAGGCCATGATCGCCGCCGTGAGAACAAGCAGGAACCAGCGCAGCAGACCCGTTGGCAGCGCGTAAAGCCAGGGGAACAGGCGCATCAGGGCGTGGTCCAGCGAACCCATTTCGGTTCCGAGCGGCATGGCCAGCAGCATGGCCGCGGCGCCGGCGATGAGCGTTACGCTCGCTTTCCGCGCGGACTCAGCCGTATGGTCGTGAGCGTGTGGCCCTGGAGCGGAATCATTGGGGCGGGGAAGCACGGCGTCGTAACCGGCTCCGCGAATCGCCTCGACCAGCGCCGCGGGAACGGCGACAGCCGGATTGAAAACCACGGTGGCGAGATTGGCAATCAGATCGACGCGCGCGGATTCGACTCCGGCGGTCGAGCGCAGCGCTTCTTCCACATGATGCTGGCAGGATGCGCAGGTCATACCCAGCACCGGGAGCGTGAGCGTTTCTGTTGTAGGCGTGGCCACCTATGATTCCAGTCGCGCAGTGTAGCCGGCCTTGGCGAGGGCGGCAATCGCGAGATCGACGGGCGCGGGGTCAACTGTAGAGGTGAACCGCGCCGCGCCTACGCGCACCTCATTGACGACGACCCCTTCGGTTGAGCCAAGGGCCTGGCTGACGCGGCGAATACAGGAGCCGCAGTGCATTCCATCGATACGCAGCGTGAATTCCGCCATGAAGTTCCCCCGTCTGTCTTCGATGATACAGCGGCGCAAAAGTTGCGCGTGCGGAGCGGCTAGTACCGAGGCCGCGTGATTGTGGAATGCCAGGAATGTAGCGCCGGTCTCCAGACCGGCTGTCGTGCGGGCGTCCATGCCCGCACTTGTCCAGGAGCAATTACCAAATCACACAATCTCAGCACTAGTTGCTTGCACAAGAGCATCAGCTTGCACGGAAGGGCGGTGAAAGCACTATCGTAAAGAGGTTCACAGCATGGGGAGGATCATGCAGAGAGAGTTTCCCGAGGCGCCGCTCGTTGGGGTGGGCGCGGTGGTTGTGGATGAGGGGCGGGTGCTGCTGGTGCGGCGAGGAACCGAGCCGCTCCGGGGGCAATGGTCGCTGCCGGGCGGGCTGCTCGAGCTGGGCGAGCCGCTCAATGCAGGCGTGGTCCGCGAGGTGAGGGAAGAGACCGGGCTCATCGTTGAACCTGTGGAACTGATCGAGCTGTTGGATCGCATTCATCGCGAGGGCGAGCGCGTCCGCTACCATTACGTGATCGCGGATTATCTGTGCCGCGTGGTGGGCGGCGCGTTGAAGGCTGCTTCGGATGCAGACGCGGTGCGATGGGTGGAACGGGCGGAGTGGAACAGCCATCCGCCGCGCCTGCCCGCCGTGGCGGGGCGGACGCTCCGGCTTGACCCGGTGACCGTGCGGGTGATCGAGATCGGGTGGCAGAGGGCGCAGGTACTACAAGCGGAAAGGCGGGAGGGCCGATGAAGCTGGTTCGAAGGCTGTTGTGGTTTGCGAGCGCGCTGGCATGGCTGGCGGTGATTGCCGGGATCGGGTTCTGGACGCGGCCGGTCAGCTACTTCAACGAAACGATGTATTTGCGGGAGTGCCTATCAGGCGCGGAGAGCCGCACGGTTCAGGTTGCCGGCCATCGCGTGCATTATGTTGCGGAAGGACCGGCAGATGGTTCGCCGGTGGTGCTGGTGCATGGATTGGGCGGGAACGCAGAGGAGTGGCACAACCTGGCGCCCTATCTGGTCAAGGCCGGTTTCCGCGTCTATCTGCCCGATTTGATAGGGTTCGGACGCAGCGAAAAGCCGGCAAATTTTTCCTATGCGATGCACGACGAGGCGGAGGTTGTGGTGGGCTTTCTGGATGCGCTGAGGTTGAAGCAGGTGGACCTGGGAGGTATCTCGATGGGCGGCTGGATCGTGCAGCTTGTGGCCGCAAGGCATCCGGAGCGGGTGCGCCGGCTGTTGCTCTTTGACGCGGCAGGCATCTACGAGGCGCCGGCTTGGGATACGCGGCTGTTCACGCCCACCACGCCCGCCGCGCTCGACCAACTGGACGCGCTGCTGATGCCTCATCCGCCCAGAGTGCCGGCGTTTGTTGCGCGGGACATTCTGCGGGTTTCCAAAGAGAGAGCGTGGATCGTTCAACGGGCAGTGGCGACGATGCTGACCGGCCAGGACGCCACCGATAGCCTGCTGCCTGGACTCAAGATGCCGGTGCTGATTGTGTGGGGTGCTGAGGACCACATCACGCCGCTCGTCCAAGGCGAGAAAATCCATCGACTGGTCCCGCAGTCCGAACTGGAGGTCTTCCCCGGCTGCGGACACCTGGCCCAAATGCAGTGCGCCGCGCAGATTGGGCCGAGGGTGGTGGAGTTTGTGAAGCAGTAGGTCTGCGATGCCGGGCGCTGATTGGTCCGGAGTTTCATGCAGGACGAAGCCTCGATGGGATGGAATGCCGGGGCTGCAACCCCCGGCATTTCTGTTAGAAGATCCACCTTGCCGTCAGTACCAGTTCGTGGTTGTAGGTGTGGAAATGGCTGGTGGCGATCTGCATGCCGGCGCCAAAGGCCACGCCGGGGCGCGCCTTCGGCTCGGAGGGGTGCAAAGCGCATTTGCCCACAATCAGTCCTGGGGTGATGAACTCCTGGGTCTTGCCGTCGTTCGTTCCGCCCTTGTAGAAGGTGGCGTTGCTTTCGATCTCCGGCCAGAAGAACTTGGCGATGCGGTACTGCGCCATGGTATTCCAGAGCACCGGACGGCCGGAGGTGGTGGTGGCGGGGGTGCCGGTGGGCAGCGTGGCGCCCAGTGTTGTTTGCACATCGAAGTGACCAAAGCCTTTGCCTGCGCCCAGGTTGGGCTGAACGCTGGCATTCGTTGAGCCGTTCTTGTAGCTGCCGGTGGGGATGGTGGTCAGCACCCAGGCGCTCAGCGTATAGGAACCGTGCTGCTCGTTGCCGCTGGCGATGCGGTACTTGGCGAGGAACGAAAAGTCGCCCCAGCCATCCTTGGCCGTGGAGTTGTGCTCGATATACGGCGGCAGGTCGACAACCAACTCGGTGTTGGCCCAGGGAACCAGGTTCAGGCCCTTGCTGTTGTCGAAGTTCCAGGTATCGGTGCGAGCGGGCGCAATTTGTCTGGTGAAATCCGCGCGCGCCACCTGGATGAGCCCGGTGTAGGTGGTGACCAGCGGGACAGCCCAGGCGGGCTGTTTGGCCTGCGTGGCCGAGGTGCGCGCCAGCCACTGGTTGAAAAATCCGTCTGGAGCGGCCTTTGCCGAGCCGCTTTGCGCGTAGACGCTGGCCGCGGCCAGCAGGAAGAACAGGGAAAGGGGAAGCTTTCTCATGTTGGTTCCCTGAGCATGAAGGGCAGGGTGGGGGCAGACAACCTCCTATTGGGCTAGTTTCTTGTCCACCTTTGGATGGGGAAGAGCAGAATGAGAAATGCGCTAGGTCTCTGACCGCTTGTTTTTGTACCAACCGCTTGTTTTTGTACCAACTCCGTGCCCCATCCTTTCGCCTTCTTTCTGGCGAAAGGGTGGGAAACCGCGAACCCTGAAGTGCGAAATCACGCGGTCAGAGACCTACCGGAAGCGGCGGGTGGCTTTGAGGACCATGGAGAAGACGCCGGACTCGTCACGGGCCACGACCAGAGAGACGTGGCGGTTAATGGCGACTTCAGCCTGGAGCAACTGCTGCCCCGTGGTATCCACATCGGTGGCGTAAGTGAGGGTGACGTAGCGGCTTAACTGCTCTTCGACGATGATGCGGGAGGTGGAGTTGCCCAGGGCGCCGAGGTAGTTGGGGTCGACTTTCACGGAACCAGCCCCGAAGAGCTTTTGCACGCGGCTGCTGACGGAGGCGTTGAGGGCGCCGCCGAGCAGGGCGTCGGTGGTGGGATTGGCGAGAGACTGTTCCTGCTGCTGAGTGTAGAGGCGCTGCTGATTCCCAGTGCGGCCGAGGGCCAGCAGGGCGACCACATCGGCCTCGGGCAGCGGGGGATCGCTGCGGTAGGTGACGGCCAGCTTCTCGGGGGTTCCGTGCAGGCCCAGGGTGATGTCGTAGTCCTCGACGCGAGCGGTGGCGTTGAGATCGATGGAGGGTTCAATGCGGACCGGGTTGGTAAAGAAGATGTCGCCGCGCTGGAGCTCGTAGCGGGTTCCGGCTATGGTGGCAGAGCCTTCGGTGATGGAGACGCGGCCCAGCAGCGAGGGCGAGGCGACGGTGCCGCGCAGGCGCAGGTCCACGTCGCCGGCCAGCTTGGCGTAGGCGTTCTGGAAGTTCAACTGCGGCGAGGAGACGACGTGTACGTCAAGGCGGATGTGGTTGGAGGGTGCGTCTGGAGGCGCGAAGGTCTGGATGGCGCCGGCCTGTGCGGCCAGGGCGGCTATGTCCAGTTCGGGGCTGACCGAGAAGCGGGTGATGAGCACGTCGCCTGAGAGCAGCAGGTTGGTCTGCGAGCCTTGCAGGCGCAGCGTGGCATCGGCCAGGGAGCTGACACCTTGTGGATAGCGAATACGGATCCCCTTGCCGGTGACCGACAGGTCGGCGTAGATGCCGTGCTGGTAGGCCAGATAGCCGGTCACGCTCAACAGGCCGCCGCCGCTCATTGCGGTCAGGGACTTGACCTCCAGCCGGTTCTGGTTGAATTCGAGGGCGCCATGCAACTGGCTGAGGCCGTTGGGGATGTCTTCAAGAGAGAGCGAGCCGTTCAGGAAGTCGATGCGGCCCTGCAAACCTGGATTCTTCAACGGGCCGTGCGCTTCGACCTGGAAGGTAGTGGTTCCGCTCGCGGTCAGGTCGGGATCGAGGGTCTCGGCCAGCTTCAGGTTGATGGATCCGCTGGCGGCAAAGTCCAGTTGCTGCTTGTCTTTGAGCGCGAGGCTGCCATGCGCGCGCAGGTCGGTGTTCTCGCCGGTCACGTGCAGGGGGTCAAGATTGATGCGGGCATTGGCCAGGGTAGCGTGGGCACCGCCCTGACTCTCAAGGCGGACGCCGGCGACTGTGACCGCCAACTGCTGAAGGCTGGCTTCGCCACGGAGCTGCTCCGGCCGCGCCAAGGGTCCCTCCACGGTGACCGTGCCGGCCAGCGAAGACTCGCCGCTGATGCTCTCCACGTGGGCCATTTTGAGCAGGGCGCCGATGTTGAATCGCGAAAACTCGAGTCTGGACTGGGTCGCGTAGTCGCCGTACAGAGCGGTCTGGCCGTGAAGGTTGAGTTCTGCGCCCTCCAGCCGGGTGGTTGCGTCGTAGGTGACGGAGCGGTTGGCGGTGTGCGCGATAACTTCCAGGTCGCCCAGCGGTTCGCCGCTCAGAACCAGCGTGCTCAACGTGGCGCGGCCCTCCAGGCGCGGGTCGTCGAGCGTGCCCGAGCCGGTCACTGAGAACCCCAGCTTGCCGGTCGCCTCCAGCCCCTGGTGGCGGAGCCACTCGATCCTGGCCACATCGATGCCCGAGCCGTGCGCATCCACTTGGAAGCGGCGGGACTTGAGATCGAAGCTGCCCGTAGCTGCGATTTTGCCGGCCGCATCGCTCACGGAAATCGAAGTTAGCTTGACCACCTGGTTGGCCACGGTCCCCTGGGCCCGGAAGCGGGCAATCGGTTCTCCGTAGACGCTGCCTCCGTCCAGCTCAACCCAACCGCTGCCGCCGAGCGTATTGATGGGCCCGTCGAGCTGAAGCTGCGCATCGAACATGCCGGTCAGGGGCAGGTTCTGGCCGGTGAGCGGCAGCAGATCGTCAAGACCGACTTTGCCGGCGCGAAGGTGCATGTGCAGGATTGAGTTGGTGTCGAATGACGGCGCCAGTCCCCGGCCGGGGGCCGCGTCGAGCGAGCCGTCGAGAGCGATTTCGGCCTTCCCTCTGCGCAGCACGCCGTGTTCAATGACGATTCGCTCAGCCGCGTAGATGCCGGTGGCTTCGACCGTATCCCAGCGGACGAATCTTGGCTGGACGGTTTGCGGATGAGTTTCTTTGACATTCTGGGTGGGCTGGAAGGGCAGTAATTCAATGGACAGTTGCGTCGCCTTGAGGTTGCCGGCGATGCGGGGGTCGATGAGTGAGCCGGTCCACACCCCATGGAGAAAATCAAGCTGCCCGGCCAGGGCTACCGGCAACGCGGCGGCTCCGGTCTTTCCGTAGCGGTTCAACCCCAGGTCGCGGAGAACGGTGTCAAACTCATCGAGGTTCCGCGAATGGAAGTCGACGGCAAATGCCGAGGGGCTGGTGAGCGGGTAAGCGCCCAGATGGCCGTGCGCCTCCAACTCGCTGGCGGGCGTGTGCAGTTCGAGTCTGCGCAGATCGACGGCGCCGTCGCGTTGGGTATAGGTAGCGTCGATCAGTCCGCTGGCAGCAACTTTATTCCACCCCAGCGACGAAGTGGGCGCCCTTTGGGCATCGCCGGGGACCCCGGATTTATTTGCGGCAATCTGTTCCGGCGCAGCCAGGTTCAGGTGGGCATCGACGGCGACCGTGTGGTTATCGCCGTCGATCCAGGTAGCAATGGCGGGACCGTTGATGCGGGCATCCAGGCCCAGATGCTGGAAGGGCGGATCGCAGACCATCTCCAGAATCGTGTCCAGAGCAACGTCATTGAACTTTGCCACGACCCTGCCGTTGACGGGAATGGTGATATCGGCAGGCGGCTGGGGCGAAGCTGCGCGGATCGCGGGCTGATTGCGGGCGCTGTGGGCCTTGCCGGGGCTGGCGCTGGCGGGCTGCATTGTGGCGGCGCCGGGAAGGATGGGCAGCCAGCGTTTCAGATCGACTTCGCCCTCGATCTGGCCGCCCTGGCGCAGGCGCGCAACGATCGAGGAGATAAGCAACTGTCCGGGGTCGGCATGAAGATGCGCATCCAGACGGACGCCGGTGGCGACGACGCCGGTTCCAATGTAAGAGCCGCCGTCGACGTGAACGCTGCCGTCGGCGCGAAATACTCCTACCTCTCCGGCGCCGGTCAGGTCAAGCCGCGCAATGCCCTCCGGCGCAAACGGATAACCGAAGATCGGGTCCAGCAACTCCATATCCAGATCGCCCGCGGCCTTGACTTGCCAGCGGGGATGGGCAAAGTCCTCGAGTGTGCCGGAAATCTCCAAAGTATGGTCGTTGGCCTTATGGCCCTTTGCGGCATGGGCACTGGAGGTGATCCGCATGGAACGCAGATAGGCCGCGGAGCGCGTCAGGTCAAGCGTGGCCTGCATATGGCCGTGCACCGTCTGCGACTTTCTTCGCGACAGGTTCAGATCGGCGGCTCCGGCCTCGATACGGTAGCTCTCGGGGTTTCCGGCAATAGCAGGAACGTAGCTGATGAGCAGGGAAACATCGCTGGCGTCGAAGTCGAGCGGGACGAACCGGTCCTGGAAATCGAAGGAGGCGGCGCGGCTGTCGTAGTCCAGGACGCCCTGCTCGACGGAAATGTGGCCGGCCTTGAAATCGAAGAAGGTGTCGAGCGCGGATTTGCCCGGTTTTCTGGGTTTGCGCGGATGGGGCTGGTTGGTGGAGCCGTCGGGGTAGACGATGAGGTGGAATCCGGGATGAGAGACATCGAGATCGCGCAGTAGAATGCGCGGGCTCCAGAAGCCCAGTACGCTGAACCGAACCCGCAGGTGTTCGATGCGGGCGTAAGGCGCCTCGCCGGGTGCTTCGAGCCCGTGTATGACCAAACCGTCCGCATCGGCCTCGAGATCGAGCAGATGCCAGTGAAAGGAGGCGATCTCCACGCGCCCGCCGGTTGCAGCTTCCAGCCTGGCTATCAGCTGCTTGCGCACGAGCCCTTCGAAACCGGCGGAACTGGCCCAAAAGTAGAGGCCTATAGCAGCTACGGCCAGCAGAACTGCCGCACAGACCACCGTAAGAGGAAGATGGCGCAGGAAGAAACGCCGCAGGCGGCTCGGCGCGGGGGGCGAAAGCGGCTCCGTTGGGACAGGCGACGCGGATTCAGGCTCGCTCATTGGCTTCCTTTCCCTCCCGCTCCCTGCGTTTCAGGGGTTTCGAGCGCCGGGTCCAGCACCTCGACCTCGCCCTGCTTGCGCAGGTTCTTGAGCCAGTCGTCGAAGAGGACATTCACCTGCTGCTGGAGCAGGATCTCCTCAATGCGCGGGGCAACCTTGTCCAGCGCTGGGATCGCTTCGCCCGCGGCGTACTGGGGCAGCAGCGTGTTGTGGTAGTAAGTCTCGATCTCCTGCGGGGAGATTTGAATGCCTTGCCTGAAGCGCTGTTCGATGAAGCGCAGAATCTCAACGCGGTAGCGCAGATAGGTATTCACCCGCTCCGGCGTCAAGCCATGCGCGGCCAGGAATGTCTTCCATCCAGCCTCCGAGGCGCAGTTCTGGCGGACACAGGCGGGAATTTCCTTGCGGATATCCGCCAGACGAGCGTCAACCTCGGCCTGGGAGGGATCGGCGGCCTGCGCGTCCTCCTGGCGGATCTGCTGCTGGATGAGGGCGCGGGCGACCAACTGCTCGAGGGCCCGCTTCCGCGTAAGAACACCAAGGCCGACGCCGGCTGGGTCAAGAACCGAGAGCCGGATCTCGTCGTCGAGGTCGCTGGACAGGATGGCCTGGTTGTTGACCACGGCGACTACGCGGTCGAGGACCACGGGGGCAGCGGGCTGAGGCGCCTGGGCCAGTGCCTGAGCTGGCCCGGCCAGGGCCACGCACACGGCTAGACAAGCCACGAGGCTATCCAGGCAGGCGAGGCCGGGCGCGATTGCGAGCGTGCTCTTGAGCCGAATTGGGGGCCGGCAGCTCATCAGAAGGTCTGTCCCAGGCTGAAGAAGAAGTTGAAGTGGCTGGCCTCGCCCACGTGAGGATCAGACCCCGGTTGCGAAAGCGAGTAGTTATAAAACACGGGGTAAATGGGCGTATTCAGGTTATAGCTGAAGTCCAGCCGGATGGGTCCGGCCGGGGTATGATAGCGCAAACCAACACCAACGGCGTGGGAGAAGTAGTTAAAGCTGCACGGCCCTTCCAGTCCAGTCGAGTTCGACGGAGTGTTGGAGGGCAGAATAACCGGGTTCTTGCACGTATCCCGGTTCGGCTGGCGCGTGCGCAGGATGCTGGCCCAGGCATCGGAAGCGTTGGTGAAGACGTTGCCCATGTCGTGGAAGAGCACGAAGCTGAGCGTGTTGGCGAACCAGGGAAGCGTGGGCGGCGGCAGGCGTAATTCGGTGCTGTTGATCAGCGCCCCCGCTCCGCCGATGGGATAGCCGGTCTCGGGATCGCGGGGGCCGGCCGCATTGATGGAAAAGCCGCGCAGCGAGGTGGCTCCGCCGGCGTAGAGCCGCTCGGGGAGGGGAATCAGTTCTTCGCTTGGAGTGCCGAAGGCCCGTTCCTGGCCGTAGCGGGTGTTGCGGGCCAGCACGTAGCGGCCTTTGTCGAAGCTGTAGTAGCTGGAGTTCGACAGGTCGAGGCGGTTGAACTCCGCCTGGGCGCCGAAGACTTTATCGGAGAGGAACTCCTGGAAGCTGGTGTAGGTGCCACGACGGGCATCGAGGGGCGAGTCGCGGGTATCGCGAATCCAGGTGAGTGATGGACCCGCCACGCGCACCGCCGTGGATAATTCAGCGATCTCGCCAGGGTCGACCTGCAGGCTGTCTGCCTCGACCTTGACGCGGCGGAAGTTGAATTCATACACAAGGGTGTTGGCTTTGGAGATGGCGGATCCCGGCGAATTGAAGTGCTCGGTCCAGCGCACTCCGGTTTCCAGCCTCGAAGCCACGTAGGTGGTCACATCCAGGCTGTTGGCGTAGCCGCCGGAGACAGCAAGCCCGAAGTTCCGGTTGCCTTCAAAGTGCGGATTCTGGAAGAGCAAGTCGATCTTCTGTTCGAGCAACCCGTAGTTGCCGCGCAGCGAGATCGATTGCTCCCGCCCGAAGAGGTTGTTGCGGGTAATGTCTGCGAGCACACGGGGGCTGACGCCGGTCTTGCCCTGCGAATTGCATTGGGCGCCGCTAAGGATGACGAGGCCGCAGTTATAGTGCGGCGTTCCAGTCTGGACCTCAAAGCCGCCGCCATAAGTCAGGACCCAGCGCCGCGCCTCTACCGCCTGCAGCAGAACCGTCTTGTAGGTTTCGCCGCCGGTGGGATTCTCGACCGCCGTGTCGACCTCGTTGAAGAGAGCGAATTCGTAGAGGTTGCGCTGCGTCTCAGTCAGCGCCGTCTCGCTGAGCGGGTCGCCGGGATGCAGAGTGATGGCTCGGGCCACCGTGTCTGGACGTGTGTAATGCAGCCCGGTGAGCAGCACCTCGCGCACAAAGATCTGTGGTCCTTCGGTGATGTGGAAGACCACGTCCACCTTGCTTGCGTCGGCCGGCTCAATCTGCTGGGCGACCTCCACCCGCACGTGGTCGAAGCCACGGCTCATATAGTCGGTCAACAGCGCGTCCCGGTCCCCGGCCAGGTTCTGGGGCGAAAGCAACTGACCCGCTGTGGTGTTCAGCAAGGGGGTAAGTTTCTTCACATCGATGTTTTCCGCACCTTCCAGCCGCACCGTGCCCACCCGCAGTTGCTCTCCCTCTTCGATCCGGTAGATCACGGTGAGTGGGCGTGTGCTGTTGGCTGCGCTGGCTTTCCCGGCGACTGAGTTGGTCTCAGGGGCGCCGGCGTCTGCCGCACTGGTTTCAGGGGTACTGGTCTCGGGAACAATCTTCACCTTGGAAAAGCCGTTGTTCTGGTAGACGGCCTGCAAGGCGCTGATGTCGGCGGAGACGAGAGCCTGACTGTAGACGCCATGGCGGTCGAGGGCATCGGCGGCATGCACGCTCAGCAGCTTCATGAGCGTCGCGGAATCGAAATAGCGGTTTCCCGTTAGCGATACGCGTTCCATCCGTCTCCGCGGCCCCAACCGCACCTTGTAAAGAATAACCACCTGCTGGGCGTTTGAAGATTGCCTCTCGTGATCCACCTTCACGTCGAAGTAACCCTGGCGCTGGTAGTAGTTCCGCAGCCGGCGATTGCCTTCGTTCAGCAGGTCCTCGTCGACGGTTCCCTCTTCAAAAATGGGAATCACGTGCTTGACGCGCTCAGGGCCCATGCTGGCGCCCTCCACCCGCACTTTCACTTGAGGTCCCTGGTTGGCGGAAAAGCGGAAGTTGGATATTTTCATGTCGGCGGCGTACTGTTCGGACTCGAGTTTGATCTCGGCTTCCAACCGCTCTTCGCGCCGGTACTGCTTGAGTACGCCGGCCAGGGCGCGGTTGACGGTGTCGTGGTCCACGTGCGCGCCGGTTCTCAAGTGGGCGTGGCGGCGAAACTCCTCCGCGCTCATCCCAGGATCGCCCGTAACGTCGACCGTGCCTACCCGCGCCTGGGGGCCGGAGACCACGTGAAACGCGATATCCACAAGCTGTTCTTCAGGGTGCGGCGTCAGGGTTTGGGTAATCGCCGGGTCGTGGAACCCGTTCCGGGCCAGCGTTTGGCGCATCTGTTCGAGCGCATGGCTCAGCTTGGCCGGGGTAAAGCGCGCGCCGGGCGCAAGCTGGCAGGCGCGCTGAAGCTGCGTATTCACGGTGGCGCCCTTGGCTCCATCCACGCTGACCGTCCCGATAAACGTGCGCGGCGCTCCACGAAAGACAAGAGCCACGCCGTCCTGGCCGCGCGATCCCTCCACCTCAATGGTTTCAAACAGGCCGGTCGAAAAAAGCTGGCGCAGGCTCTTTTTCAGGTCTTCCCGGCTGAGCGGCGTTCCCTCGGCCTGGGCAAGATGGCCGGGCCGCGGGGCAAGCCGGGCGGCCGCAACCCCCTCGAACGAGATGCGCCGCACCGGCAGGCCTTCCCATTGGGCGAGGGAATCCACGCCGGCCTCTGAGGGCGCTGGCGTTCCCTGCACGGCTGCGGGGCTCAGGAAGGCTGCGGAAGTGGGTGCCGAGTGATCGACGGTGGCGCGCCCGGCCGCATTCTGGCTCCAGCCGTGGATTTCCCCGCTGAGACCGAAGACAAGAACGCATGCCAGCAATACGCCGTGCCCGTATCGATTGCCGCATTGCCCCGCCGGCTTTCCACCCCAGCGGCGAAGTGGGCGCCGGGAACCCTCTGGGTGCGGCACCGCTGTGGACCCCGTCTTTGCCTTCAAGACCTAATCTCCCAAGAAACACGAGGAAAAACGCCCCGCCGCGTACCAGAGCAGCTTCAACGCGAGAACCTGCAAAGCGCAGGCTCCAGTCATCCTTCGCCGAAGCTCCGTAAACTCAACTGCTCCCTTTATACTAACGAGGAAAGAAGACCGGCGCAGCAGCACGAGGCTCACGCAGCAATCTTCCAAGGAAACGCATGCCCCATTCGAGGTTTCCGACGCAGCCGCCCGATCCAGTTCCCAACCCGCCTGCCGCGGAACCGGCCCCGCAAGCTCCGGCCTCCCACCCCGTCGACAAAGACCTGTCCCCTCACCCCAGCGAGCCGCCCAGAGGGCACCCGCCCGTGGCGCCGGGGGCCCCGATCTCCCGCCCCGTCGACAAAGAACCCCGCCGCGGCGGGCCGGGGACCCCGGTCTCTCCCGCCGTGCCGTTTGCACGCGCGGCCGCACCCAATCCCGCCGAAGCCGATGCACTGGCCCGTGCCCAGGGCGGCGACCATCAGGCCTTCGCCCAACTCTACTCTCTCCACAAAAGGCGCATCTATTCTTTATGCCTGCGCATGGTGGGCAATATTGCGGAAGCGGAAGACCTGACCCAGGAAGCCTTCCTCCAGTTGCACCGCAAGATTGCCACCTTTCGCGGCGATTCGGCCTTTTCCACCTGGTTGCACCGGCTGGCTATCAATGTCGTGCTGATGCACCTGCGCAGGAAGGGCTTGTCTCTGATTTCACTGGATGAAGCCATGGAACCCGCTCCTGATGAAGGCCCCGGAAGAAGCTTCGGCACCCTTGATCCCACCTTGGCCGGCGCCATCGACCGGCTGGCCCTGGAGCGCGCCATCGCCGATTTGCCGGCTGGTTATCGCCTCATCTTTGTACTTCACGACATCGAGGGTTATGAGCATAATGAGATTGCCTCCATGCTCGACTGCTCGATCGGCAACAGCAAGTCCCAGTTGCACAAGGCGCGCCTGAAGCTCCGCGATGCCCTGCGCACCGATACCCGGCAGGAGGCACGGCGATGATGGAAGAACGCAATCCTTTGAGCTGTGCCGCATTCCAGGCCCAGTTGCCGGAGTTGATCGGCTCCGGCGAGGCTATAGCCTCCCATCCCCATATCCGAAGCTGCGAACTGTGCCGCGCCCTGCTGGCCGACCTGGAGACCATCGCCGAGGCTGCCCGCCAGTTGTTGCCCATCGTGGAACCGCCGGACGCTCTGTGGGAACAGATCGAATCGGCGATCAAAGAAGAAGAAGGCAACCCCGGCAAGAACTGAACAGGCCATAGGCACAATCCTCCCTTGGCCGGGGTATCTTTCTCAGCTTCCTCCGGCTTTGGCCGATAAACTCTTCGAGCAAAGGTGCATCCAAACAGGTAATGGGCTGCTGCTCCCTTGGCCGTTCATACGGTTTTAGGTGGAACTGGAAACGGCGGCACAGGCCATGGAACGGGAACTCTGCCCGATCCTTGGCCGTACAGAAGGAGACGCGCGTGATTTGAGCAAGGGAGGGAAGATCGCCTGGAAGGAGAGATTTCTGAAACTTTTCAAAATCTGCGCTGTCTAAAGAAGGAAAGTTGATACGAGGATACTCAATGCCAAACCAGCATTCCATCCCGCCGGCCCACAAGAATCCATCAGGAAAGGATTCCCCCGGAGTGCGCAGAATCCCTGTTCTGCCGGTGCGGGACACCGTTCTGTTTCCCCATGCCGTGCTGCCATTGACGGTAGGCCGGGAGAGCTCCATCCAGTTGATCGAGTCGCTGGGCGAAGAGCGGGCGATTGTTGTAACCGCACAGCTTGACCCCCGGCTGGACTCACCCAGGCCCGCCGATCTGCACACGGTGGGAACGCTGGCTACCGTGCACAAGGTTGTACGCATGCCCAACCAGAGCCGGTTCGTCTTCACCGAGGGGGTGGAGCGGGTGCGGCTGGTGCGCTACAGCCAAAGTGAGCCGTTCATGGTGGCCGAAGTGGAGACGCTGGAGGACACCGAGCCTGCGGCCACATCGGGCGTCGAGGCGCTGGTGCGCAATGTGATCGGGCAGTTCCAGCAGATTGTGTCCGAGTCGCAGACGCTGTCCGACGAGTTGCGGACGATTGCCGCGAATATCGAGGAGCCGAGCCGGCTGGTGGACTTTGTGGCCTCTTCGCTGCCCTTCCTGACCACCGACGACAAACAGTTGCTGCTGGAAACGGCGAGCATCCTGGCGCGTCTGGAACTCTTGAACAGCCATCTTGCTAAGGAGATCGAGGTGCAGCAGTTGCGCGCCAAGATCCAGACCGAGGTGCAGGACCAGGTGCAGCAGTCGCAGCGCGACTACTATCTGCGCGAACAGCTCAAGGCCATCCAGAAGGAACTGGGCGAGCAGGACGATGGCCAGCGCGAGACGGACGAACTGCGCCAGAAGATCGATGCCGCCGGGATGCCGGAGGAGGTGAAGAAGGAGGCGCTGAAGGAGCTGACGCGGCTGTCGCGGATGTCTCCCATGGCCGCCGACTACTCGCTGACCCGCAACTACATCGAGTGGCTGGCCATCCTGCCGTGGGCCAAAAGCTCAGGCTCCAAGATCGATATTGGCAAGGCCAAGGAGATTCTGGACGAGGATCACTATGAGCTGAAGAAGGTGAAGGACCGCATTCTGGACTATCTGAGCGTGCTGGAGCTGAAGCCGGACATGAAGGGGCCGATCCTGTGCTTTGTGGGGCCGCCGGGGGTGGGTAAGACCAGCCTGGGCCGGTCGATTGCTCGAGCCTTAGGCCGCAAGTTTCAGCGCATCTCGCTGGGCGGCATGCATGACGAGGCGGAGATTCGCGGCCACCGCCGCACCTACATCGGCGCGCTGCCGGGCCAGATCATCCAGTGCATTCGCCGCGCCGAGACCAACGATCCGGTGATCATGCTGGACGAGGTGGACAAGCTGGGCCGCGACTTCCGCGGCGATCCGGCCTCGGCGCTGCTCGAGACGCTGGACCCGGAGCAGAACAATACCTTTCGCGACAACTACCTCGACGTGCCCTTCGACCTGTCGAAGACCTTGTTCATCTGCACGGCCAACATGCTGGACACGGTTCCGCCGCCGCTGCTGGACCGCATGGAGCTGATCTTCCTGCAGGGCTACAGCGAGGACGAGAAGAAGCACATCGCCTTCCGCTACCTGATTCCCCGCCAGGTCAAGGAGAACGGCATTACCCCAGAACAGATCGAATTCCCCGAGGATGCGGTGCTCCACATCGTGCGCCACTACACGCGCGAGGCCGGCGTGCGCAAGCTGGAGCAGACGCTGGGCACGGTTTGCCGCAAGCAGGCGCGGCGCGTGGTCGAGGGCAAGACGGAAAAGCTTGTCGTGACCCGCGAGGTGCTCAAGGAGTTCCTGGGCGGCATTCAGGTACGCGTGGACACCGAGGTCGCCGAGCGCGTCAAGCGGCCCGGCGTAGCCGTGGGGCTGGCGTGGACGCCGGCCGGCGGCGACATTCTGTTCATCGAGGCCAACAAGATGAAGGGCAAGGGCGCCTTTACCATGACCGGGCAGATCGGCGAGGTGATGCAGGAGTCCATGCAGGCGGCTCTGACCTGGGTGCGGTCGAATGCTGCCTCCCTGGGGCTGGCCGAGGACTTTACCAAGGAGATCGACCTGCACATTCACGTGCCCGCCGGGGCGATTCCCAAGGACGGACCGTCGGCTGGCGTCACCATGGCCACGGTGCTGGCCTCGCTGCTGACCGATACGCCGGTGCGCCCGCTGACGGCCATGACTGGCGAGATTACGCTCAGCGGCAACGTGCTGCCGGTGGGCGGCATCAAGGAGAAGTTCCTGGCCGCGCGCCGGGCCGGGGTGGAAACCATCATCCTGCCCGCCGACAACCGCCAGGACGTGGAAGAGGACCTGACGCCGGAGCTGATGGAGGGCGTCCAGGTGCACTACGCCAAGCGCATCGAGGATGTGCTTGCCGTGGCCCTGCCGCTGCTGAAGGCCAGGCCCGATTCGCATCCCGATACGCAGCCGGTGGCGGAAGCCGAGGTTGCGGTGGGCGCCGTGGCGTAGGCGCTGGTGCGATTGATGGCATGAGGGCCGACGAACCTGCCGGCTTTCTTCGTCTCTGCACGGACTTGTTGCCGTCTGCCGCGTCTCACCGGCAGGCGGTATTCTTTTGGGGTGGTTCCAACTCTGTTGATGAGTTCGGAACGATAGGAACTCCGAGTTGGATCATCCGAAATCTTCCGTGCCCCATCCTTTCGTCTTGCCGGGGTCCCCACGGACAGGTCTTCGTCCGTGGGGTGGTCGGGCGAAAGGGTGGGAAACCACGAACCCTAACCTGCCCTGTTCAAGAGGAACAATGCCACTGCGCGTTCTATCCATTGCCGGGTCGAAGGTTGGCCGGCGGGCCGGCTGCTGGGCGTTGCTGGCTCTGGCGCCCCTGGCTTTGGCCGCGCAGGAGATCACCCTGCACATGAACGTGAAGCTGGTGAGCGTCTTTGTAAATGTGACCGACCGGAACGGCGCCATTGTGGGCGGGCTTGCGCGCGAGGACTTTGCCCTCACCGAAGACGAAAGGCCGCAGCAGATTGCGGTCTTCGAGCGCCAGTCGGAGTTGCCGCTGAACCTGACCCTGGCCATCGACACCAGCAGCAGCGTGCGCAAGGACATGGCCGAGGAGGCGGACGCGGCTAGGCGGTTTGTCCATGCGATCCTGCGCCCGCAGGACCAGATGAGCCTGCTCCAGTTTGCCACCGACGTGCGCGAACTGACGCCCTTCACCAACAAGGTGGCTCAGATTGATCGCGGGCTGAGCCAGTTGCGCGGCGACTGGGCTACGGCGGTCTACGACGCGATCGTCCTGGGTTCCGACCGGCTGGGCCGAAAAGAGGGACGCTCGCCGCGGCGAGTGCTGATCGTGGTCTCCGACGGCGACGATACCGCCAAGAGCAGCACCTATGCACAGGCGTTGGAGGCGGCTCTGCGCAACGAGGTGATGATCTACAGCCTTATCGACGTGCCCATCGAGGCCAGCGCCGGACGCGACTTGGCCGGAGAACACGCGCTCATCACCCTGGCCGAGCAGACCGGCGGCAAGAGCTACTACGTGAGCGACGGCGGCCCAGGCGGTTTAGATAAGGCCTTTGCGCGGGTCCGTGACGACCTGCGCACCCAATACTTGCTGGGATATTATCCAAAAAATCAAGAGCCTGGAAGGCCCTTCCACCGGGTGCAGGTGACCATCCCCAGGGCCGCGGCGGAGGCTTTCAATATCCGCCACAAGACGGGCTATTACCTGGATTCGCCGGCCAAGGGGAAGTGATTGCAGGGATTCTGGATTGGTCTCTCGGAAACGCCGGAGTCGGATCAGCTTCCGGTTTGCCCGTCACCCACCCGGAACTCAAAAGTTCAATCGTCACGCCGTCCCCCGGTATTTCGCTGAGCGCATCGGCGATTTTGCAACAACTGAGATACTTGGCTCAATGTCCAGATTGCCGAACACACATCCAGAAACCTATCAATTGCTTTCCCGAGCCCGGTCCTTCGTGTAAAGGATAGGTTTCTTTAGACAGTAGATCGGCGATTTTTGTTACGCTGCAATCTGTTCTGCAAATACTGAGAGAGGCATCTTGAGGGCGGAATGGATCCTCGTATGGTTGTTCTCCCAAAGCGTCCGGTAGATCTCAGCCACGAGCTCCCCGGCGTTCGATGCCGGAATTCACCTGTACGAGGCATTTACCCACATGTGACGGGAGAGCAACGATGGACATGCAAGCAAATACTCCTCCTGATTTCACGCTGAAGACGGACAGGGACGACCTTGACCTTCCTGCTGAGCAAGTCGTGGTAGCTTACCACGAGAGAACGAAGCACCACTACCACCGTTATGCCGCCTCGCTTGGATACCTGGATTGGGCTAAACAGCCAGATCCGTTCCGCCGTTACGACGGAGCGCCGCTGGTTCGCCTTCCTCTCCCCGAGGAGGGGCGGGTGCTTCCGTTCTGGCAGCTCTATGTCTCGGACAACGTGGCGCCGGCTCCGCTTTCGGTGGACTCCATCTCACTCTTCTTGCGATACGCATTCTCGCTGACAGCTTGGAAACGGTTCGAGGGAACCACATGGTCTCTGCGTGCCAATCCGTCGAGTGGGAACCTCCACCCAACGGAGGGATACGTGCTCTTGCCGTCTTTGGACGCTATCCACAACCGACCCGGTGTATACCACTACGCATCGAAGGCGCACGGTCTCGAGCTTCGAGCGGACATTGATCCCTCGGTCTGGCCCGCCTTGACGGCAGCGTTTCCGGAAGGTTCATTCCTCGTGGGGCTGTCGTCCATTTTTTGGCGGGAGGCCTGGAAGTATGGCGAGCGTGCGTTCCGATACTGCCAACACGATGTCGGCCATGCGCTGGGGGCGATGCGATTCGCGGCGGCTGCCCTCGGGTGGAAAATCCGCCTCCTCGACCGTGTGGGTAGCGCTGCCGTGGCCCAACTTCTCGGACTCGACCGCGAGGCCGACTACACCGGCGCGGAGCGGGAGCATCCCGAACTCGTGGCGCTTGTGGTCAGGGAGAAATGGGCCAGCGACCGAGGCCTCTGCCTGTCCAAAGAGTTGGTAACCCAAGTGGCCAATTCTCAGTGGTACGGCACAGCTAACGTGCTGAGTCCCGAGCACGGCGTCGATTGGCCAGTGATCGACCAAGTGGCTGCCGCCACTACGAGTTCGAGGATTGCGGCGGACGAAGAGTTCTCCAGGTTCCCTCCGGAGGAAGAGCTCTTCGGGGCGCCAGTTCGGTCCGGGGCCTTCACTGCGGAAAAAGTCATCCTGGGGCGCAGGAGCGCGGTGAGCATGGACGGGTCCACAGCGATTCCTGCGGCGACCTTCTTCCGGATGATGGCTCGTCTTGTACCCACCCGAGACGGCCGATCTATGCCGTGGGACGCCCTACCATGGCGCCCACGCATCCACCTGGGCCTCTTCGTGCACCGCGTGAACGACGTGCCTCCCGGTCTCTACGTGCTCGCTCGGGATCCGGAAAAGGTCGAGACACTCCGGCAGGCTATGCGGCCTGATTTCCTGTGGCAACGCCCTCCGTCGTGTCCGCATGGCCTTCCGCTTTTCCTGCTGAAAGAGGGGGACTGCCGTACTCTGGCCGCGAGCGTCTCCTGCGGTCAAGACATCGCGGGGGACGGGGCCTACAGCCTTGGGATGATCGCCGAATACATGNNATTCGTGCGACCGGGATCGGCTGCTACTTCGATGATCCGGTTCACGAGGTGTTCGGCATCTCTTCGCGCGATTGGCAGAGCTTCTACCATTTCACAGTGGGTGGCCCAGTCGAGGACGGACGCCTTACAACGTTGCCTGCGTACAACTTGGGGGAAGCAGGATGAACACCCCGACATTCGAATTGGGTCGGTCGTCTGCGGCATTCATTGCGACGTTGGAGGTGGATAGCCCGATGATGCAGGCACCAGAACGGTGATGGCTTTGGTCGTGTCTCCGCCGTCGGCGGGCGCAATGGCGATTTCACGTCAACTGACCAAAGTGCCTTGCACAGGTTGCCTTTATAACCGAAATGTGCTCTGTGGAGCATGTGAGAGAATGCTTGGCGATCCAGCAGTGAGTGGCGGCGCGATAGAATTCAAAGCATCAGCTCGTCGCTCATGAAAGCTGGCCTCCCACAGAATTTTCGCGTATTAACCCTTCCTGATCTCGACATTGCACATTCGTACCCAACGATTGGACCGACGGGTTTGAGCCACGCGGAGATCAACGGCAGTGCTTGCGGAATCGAACTATACTGTGGACGAACCGCGCTGACAGGGGAGAACGGTTAGCTTTGCCCAATTCAATGGACGGGCTACGATTCCGCAATGAAGCGCTATCAAGGAGAACCGCTGGAAAAGGAAAGAATCAAGGAGCGATTCTGCCAAATCCTTGAAAGCTGTCCCGATCCCAGGACCGATCCCGAACTTAGCTCGATGCGCCTGATCTTTAGGTCGATCATGCAAATTCGCTGGTGATCTATAGGAGCGTCGACGCAGAAGTTTTAATGAGGAACGATTCCCGGTTGTTGCCAACAGCCCAACGCACTCAACGAGCGTCTCCGCCATTCTTTTCGGCCCCTGGGTGCGTGGTTCGCTATGAGGAAATTGGCTGGAGCGGAGCCGGAGTAGATGGACCCCGGAACCTATACGGCCAAGTGACTTTTTTCCCCTCCGGGGTCTGCGCTTCTTTGAGGGGGCGAGCGGGTAGCGCCGGTCTCCAGACCGGCTGTCATGCGGGACTCCAGGCCCGCGCTCTGCTTGCCATCTCGATCACTGGCAGCGTGGGGTCCCCTGAACCGATGCATAAAACGAAGGGGTCTTTAGCCACGGGCCTTTCCTATATGCTGCCGGGATGCGCCGGGTGCCCCATCCTTCGCGTACTTTGCGATATCGGGGTCCCCAACGACAGGTCTTCGTCGTTGGGGTGATTGAAGGGTGGGATACTACGAACCCCATGCGCGAAGCGCCTCCGCCTGGACGGCCAGTCCCTTGCAGATTATTTCCCCCTTTCGTCGCACAATGATTCTCAGAAGTCTTCCTTCAAATCACCGTCCGGTACGTCCTCTTCGCGCCGCCTTTCAGCCGGAAGCTGCTGGCAGAGGCCGAAACTCCGCGTAACTCCTTATCCTGGACGATTTTGCAGGGAACTTCTTTGTTATCAGGATTTTACAGCGCAACCCTGCCCGTAAACTCAAGAAAACAAGGAATTTGTTTACAAAATAGGGGTGGGGGGGTGCCTGATGTACCAGCTTTGCCGTCCTATCAAGACCAACGGACAGTGATGGCAGGTGGCCCGTTCATCGGCCCCGAAGAATCACCATGAGCCATAGGAAGCTGTGCCGCAGGTGGCCCGTTCATCGGCCCCGAAGAATCATCATGAGCCATAGGAAGCTGTGCCCCGTTCATCGCGGCCCTATCGCGATGAGCGGGTCTTGAGGTCGGATCGTAGGCGGGTGGCCCTGGTCTGGCAAATCAAACTGGGTGCCCCATGAGCCACTTGCAAAATTCCATGGAGATTGCAAGAAGCGTCAGGGCACGACT
>PMYL01000056.1 GCA_003170825.1 Acidobacteriaceae bacterium | reverse complement strand
AGTGAGCGCGTCGTGTCCACCCAAAAGTTGCCGATGGTGGCGGAAGAAGTCCGCTTGATGGCGCGGATCAGGGCCACAGCCACCGCGATGCCCATCGCCGCCGAGAGGAAGTTATGATACGCGAGGCCGGCCATCTGGGTCAGATAGCTCATGGTGGTTTCCGGCACGTACGACTGCCAGTTGGTGTTGGTGGTAAAGCTGGCGGCGGTGTTCCAAGCCAGATCGGGGCCAACAGCTGCGAGTCCCTGAGGGTTCCAGGGAAGCATGTGCTGTAGCCGCTCAAGGCCGTAGGTCACCACTAGGCTTACGGCGGAGATGCCCAGCACCGCATAAGCATATTCGCGCCAGTTCATCTCCTTGTCGGCATGGATGCCGCACAGCTTGTAGATGAGCCGTTCGATGGGGCGGAGGACCGGATCCAGCCAGGTGCGTTCGCCCTCGAGCACGCGGGCAAGATAGATGCCCACCGGACGAACGCTTGCCAGCAGAATCGCGGAGAATATGGCAAATTGCAACCAACCGTTTGCGGACATGTTAGAACTTCTCCGGGAAAAGCAGGGTGGTGATGAGGTAGCCGAACAGCAAAACAGACAGAATCAGCGCAAATCCAGTGATGATATCCATGGGTTACCTCAACTTCTGGCAAGCCTTGACGTAGAGAAACGCCAGGCCGAAGAAAACTACCGTGAACAGCAACATCGTTACATCTTGCATAGCATGTCTCACTTTTTCATCTGGTGAACTGCATCCGGGGCTGTCACTTCCCAGGAGGTTGATCCCCGACGCTGCCGTAAACCGAGTGGTAGTCAGGGTTTATGCCTTATGCGGAATCTTGCCTTTAAGGCCATCAAGCCCGAATGTCTTATCTCCACCAATATCTTGAAGATGACTTTTGGCCCTGCGAATTGGCTCTTCTTTGACGGTTCAAAGCGCGCTGAGTGCCGATCAACACATAGATCATGAATGCAACGCCAAGGGCACAAAACGCGCTTAATACGACCAGTGCAACCACGGCGCACCTTCCAGACAGGCTGTCTAGCACCAGCCTGCACAATAGGAAGGTTATGGCTCCATCTCTAATGAAGTCCTGAAAGGTGCCTAAATTATTCCTAAAGGGATTGGCTCAGATTGGTATGGGCGCGAGGCGGTTCGTCTGCGCGAATTGCCAATGAAGGGGCAGGAGCTAGGTTTTGCCGGGGGGTGGCTGAAATCTGTACCCGAACCATGGCTCTGTGAGGATATATCGGGGCTTGGAGGGATCGGGCTCGATCTTCTTACGAAGCTGGTTGACGAGAACGTGCAAATATTCGACTTCGCCGCCATAGTCTGGTCCCCAAATCGTTTGAAGAATCTTTGCATGAGGAATTGCAACGTTTGGGTTCGCGATCAGATAGTTTAGAACCTCGAACTGTTTGGGAGTCAGGCGTATGTCACTGCCTTGAATTGAAACGTGGTGACTACCCAGGTCCACTTGAACTTCATCGAACGTGATAACGTTCGGTCCCTGGCGCGGCGCTAGGGGGACACGCCGCAGGTTGGCTCGAATACGTGCGAGTAGTTCGGGCATACTGAACGGTTTTGTGATGTAGTCATCCGCCCCCGCGTCCAGAGCCTCGATTCTATCCGCCTCGGCTTTTCGGACTGTAAGCATGATGATCCCAATGTCGGAATGCTCCCGAATCGCGCGACAGGCTTCGACTCCTCCCATTCCCGGCATATTGCGATCCAGGATGACCAAGTCATAGCGTTCTTCTCGCAGCTTCTCCAGCGCTGCTTCGCCACTTCGGACATCGCCGATGATGTATCCCTGCTTGGTTAATGCCGCCTTCATCACTCGCCGAAGCTGAGGTTCATCATCCACAATGAGAATCTTTGCCGTTCTCATGACTTTTTATCCTCTGTGAAGACGGGCAGCGTGAACGAGAATTGCGCTCCGCCTTCTGGTGCATTTTCCACCCACAATCTCCCTTGGTGCGCGCTTACGATGTCGCGTGCAATACTCAGCCCCATTCCAGTTCCTGCTACCGATTCCTGAATTCTCTTTCCTCGATAGAATCGCTCGAAAATCGACTCAAATTCATCTGGGGGGATGCCCGGACCTTGATCACGAACCCGTATTGTGACTGTATCATCGGCCTGACTCGCCGATATCACGATGGTCGTCTCAGGGGGGGAATATTTGACAGCATTGCCCAGCAACTGCCTGAGGGCAAGGCCCATCATGTCGGGATCTGCATTGACAGATGAAATACCCTCTTGAATCTCGATATTCAGCGGACGTCCCTCCAGCAGATTCTTCATGCGCTCAAGAGAGGGGCGAATGAGGGCTATGATCGGGAGCTGGTGGCGGCGTATGCGTGGTTTACCGGGCTCGATTCGCGCCATATCCGTGGTCTCGTTGATCATTTCGCCCAACTTGTCCGCCTCCTCCTCGACAACCGCAAGAAAGTCGTCTTCCTCCGCCTCATGCTTGTATTCGGAACGGACAGTTGTGATAGCACTTTTGATGGAAGTGAGGGGAGTAAGAAAATCGTGTGCAAGTGCGTCGAGAAGAATGGTTCGTAGCCGCTCATTTTGTCGCGCTACTTCCATTCGTGCCAAAGCGATTTGTTGGCGGGCATGCTCGATAGCCACTGCAGCCAAATTCGCAATAGCTTGCACCGCCGGTTCTGACAACGAGGGACCGATCATTCCAAGACTGCCGAGGATTCTCCCTCCGAGCGCAACCGGGACAACAATTACCTCTACACCCGCGGGAGTAGATTCCTTTCGTGACACAAACCACGCGTCCTCCCCTATGGCGATAGCGCGGAGTATCTCGTGTTCAAACCTCTGATCATCGATACCCGCCACATGGATCTCTCCTGTCAATCCATCGCAAAAAGCAACCGCGAAGCAGTCAAACTGCTTTTTAACGCTTACGGCGATCTGGGGGCCGAGTTCCTTCGCCGTATCGACCAGCATCAGCGACAAACTCAGTTGATAGAGGTGCTCTACTTCGATTCTGCGAGCCTGGGCTTCCGTAGCACGGCTCCGAACACTCGCCGAGAGTTTGCTCGCCGTAATTGCTGTCACCATAAAGGCAGAAAGCGCCACCCAGTTTTGCGGATCGGCGATAGTGAACGATAGAACAGGCGGCAGGAAATAGTAGTTGAGGCATAGCGTCGCAGCTATAGAAGTTACAAACGATTCAGTTAGACCCCAACTTGCAGCCACGATGAGCACAGCAAGTACATACGCGAAGCCAACAATCAGCGCATTGACATGCAAAACAGAAAAGGCTATCCAAGTGATTGCTGCGACAAGCACAAGACAGGCCAGTATCCGCAGAATGCGGATGCCAATTAGTCGCAAGGACATGGATTTCGAGAAGTTCATCTGGTGCACCGTTTCGAAGATGATTTTAACTCGGAGACACCTGGGCAGCCCGCCAACCAAGAGATAGTCTGCTCTTGAAGTCCTGGTTCTGCCAGTATACATATGCAAATTACGCCACACCATCTTGCGCGACCGGATAGGCGGAGCCCGCTATTGATTTGATTGGATTGGCGGAACAGGATCTGGAAAATCATTTTCACAAACGTTGAAAAGAGTGCGCTCGGGCTGTTTTGTCGATGGGCCGGGTTTAGCAGTCGCTGAGTACAAACCGGACAGTGGCCGTAGAGATGCGATGTCCTTTAAAGCAACTTGTCCCGCAGTTGCCGCTGGGAAGCTCGAGAGCCGACTTCGTTCACCTGCAGGGCGATGGTCCAACCACGCCGGGCGGCATACTCGCGCATAGCCCGGTTCTCCCACGCTAGCGACGAAGACTTGTCGCCTTCTAGGTGGCTCCATCTGTCTTCGGAACCGACCACGAAATACCTCTGCAAATAATTGAGAACAATGGAGATGTTGGCACTGCATTCGGACTTGTAGTCTACAAATCTATCAAATTCAACAGATCTCAACACGCGTCTCTCCGAAACCATTGATTCTGCTAGGTTTATTTCGGGCACTCCATCTGCTCCCAAAGCAGGTCAGGCCGCTTATGGAAAACTGTTGAAATTGAGTGGTCCTAAGTGCTTTTGATTGAATTGCTTACCGTGTGTCCGCCAATCTCTGTTGATCCTTGTGGTTCTGGGGTGCTTTGACAGCTACAATTTCGACTACAGCCCACAAATTTTGACAATTTTTCCTTGATAATTTATCGGCGCCTCCTGCTGAGCTTTTCATCTGTCTCTGCTACAAGTTGGTCATGCCGCGTTCGCTGAGGCTCCTGTTTGTCCTGCTCCTTCGATCTACCAGTCCCGCAGCGACCTGCTGTTGGAGAACCTGGCTCTTCGGCAACAGCTCTCCGTTTTGAAACAGAGGTACCCTCGGCCGCGCTTTGCTGCTCCCGACAAATTGTTCTGGATGATCTTGCGGCGGCTATGGCCGGGATGGAAGCGGGTGCTGGTCCTCGTGCAGCCGGAGACCGTCGTTCGCTGGCATCGGGCAGGATTCAAATTGTATTGGACGTGGCTCTCGCGGCATCGGACCCGCGTGGGAAGAAAATGCGTTACCAAGGAATTGCGCGAGTTGATCTTTCGCATGGTCGCCGAGAATCCGACTTGGGGTGCGCCGCGCCTTCATGGAGAACTGAAAATGCTTGACTTCGATATTTCGGAGCGAACTGTCCTGCGCTGGATGCGGAAGGCACCGAGGAGTCCTGAGGCGGCAAAGCGATGGGCGGCTTTTCTGAGCAACCATGGTGAAGCCATCGCAGCAATGGATTTCTTCACCGTGCCGACGCTGACCTTTGGCGTGCTGCACTGCTTCTTCGTCATTGCACATGACCGGCGGCGTATCCTGCACTGCAATGTGACCAAGCATCCTACCAGCGCCTGGGTCATTCAGCAGTTGCGCGAGGCGTTCCCTTACGACTCGGTACCTGGTTATGTGATCTTCGACCACGGCTCCAGCTTCAATGCGGAGATGATCGAGGCGGTGAAGAGCTTCGGCATCCAGCCCAAGCGGACCAGCTTCCGAAGCCCGTGGCAGAACGGTGTTGCTGAGCGTTGGGTTGGCAACTGCCGACGCGATCTGCTCGACCATGTGATCGTTTTGAATAAACGGCATCTGAAGCGCCTGATGAATGATTACGTCCGTTACTATCACGAAGACCGAACACATCTTGCGCTGGCGAAGGGAACCCCTGCCGGCCGTGAAGCAGAGATGAATTTCGGTAGCGGCCACAGGGTTATATCGATGCCCAAGCTCGGCGGTCTGCATCATCGTTACGATCTTGCCGCCTGACCTCTAGCTTCGAAATCCTCCTTGAACCTGAAAAGAGAATGTGGGAGAGGTGTGCCCGCCGACCCTTGGTCGCCCGCATCGCGGCGTCTTCGAGGCGCTCAGAGGTCTTCACGCGCCCCTTCAGCCAGGCTAAAACCCGGAAGTCAGCTGTTTCTAAATCCACAAAACGACCCCTCGTCATGCCCGGATGGAATTTTGGCGAGGCATAGGTTTATTTTTGTTGCGCAGTTCAACGTCTTGTGTGTAGTCTGTACCTGCAACGCTGGCAACACTGTTTCGCTGTTCGTTTTCCCCAGTTCACATTTTCCCCAGTTCGCATTCGAAGCCGAGCATGCAAGCCCCATGGCTTGCTCCCCAGTTGCTCCCCATTCGCCCCCCAGTCGCCCCTTACGGGGCGGGAGTTCTCCGATGTTGACCTTCAAATTATTCAAGGGCGGCCTCTATCTCACAGAGGCTGACGCGGCCAATCCCTCAACTGCGCGTGTAGGCTTCCTGTTCCAGGTTTCCTCGCATACGGATCCGACGTTCGAGCTGAACGCGGCTTCCTGGGCTGACCTGAAATTACAGGGCTTTTTCTGTTTCTTTGTTCCTTCCGGCACTCGCGACTGGACAGCATTCGCCTCTAATGTGCGCGCAGCCTTTGTTGCCAACCCAGGGGCGCAGTTCGCGTTCTTCACGGACGGCAATGCCGGCGCGGTGACGCCGGTTACGCTTCTCCTGGTGGATGGGCAGGGAAGTGGAAGTCCCACGCTTGAAGCCACCGCTTCATTCGTCAACCGCAATGCGACTTTGCAGATTGTACCGAGCGCATTCGCCACGCCAGGGATCGGGTGGGACGACACCAACAACCAGTTCACGATCGACAACTCGGGGGCAGGTGGCGCCCCTGTGCAGCTCACCATCCAACCAGTCAGCGGACCGCCCCCCCCGCCGTTCCCATCGACCTCCAGCCAGTTGCTGCTTCCGATGACCGGCGATGCCGCCGGAACCATCAATGCAGCCTTCCAATTCGCTACCTCTGACCTGGACGCGTTCGAAGCCGGCATGATGTTCTTTGCACCCCCTTCCTCGAGTGGCGACCCGCTCACCGCGTTGCATTACCCATTGCTGCGCGCTCCGGGAGGAGCCAGCACACCGTTGAACTTCAGCTTCTGGTTCGATGTTCTGAACGCGCTGGACGGGAAACGCACGTATTTTCAGGCGACCGACCCCACGCTCGGCTCCTATCTGGCGGCCGCGAACGGCAAGATCTTCGCCCTGAACACCACGCAGACGGGGCCAACCTCAAATTTGAGCAGGCTGGTCTTCAGCAATCGCCCGAATCAGACCGTCTCCGACGACAATAACTTCTATCTTGCGCCGGCGGGTGTGTTTTCGCTGGCCATCGACGGACAGAGCACGGCTTCCGCTTCGGCTCAAAGCTCGGCGATCCTGCTCTGCGGCATTACCGGCACGGAGTTCTTCGAAGCCGGAGTGGCCGCGGGGTCGGCCGATACGTTGACGTTCGTTCCAGGCCAGCCGGCTTACGCGAGCGGGATTGCAGGAACCTCTTCGGCGCAGTTGAGCGACTCCGGAGGCACCACCGTCACCTCCTGGGTGCAGTTTGCAACGCGCAAGGGAGCGTATGTCTCGCAGCCGGAGCAGGGACCGCTGTTCCAGCAGTCCACGAACGCGAAGGTCAGCCTGTCAGCGGGAAATGCGGACGCGAATGCAGTTCACCTGTTGGACTTTTTGCCGCTTGCGGCGTGGCAGCCGAACAGCGGCAACGGACTGGTCTCGTCGCCGCCCGTGCCGCTTGTGCCGTATGCCGGTATTCCGGCGAGCCTCGATCTTACGCCCTTCCGCGCAATGGAGACAGGGGCGATCAATCCTACGCGCAAGAATGCAATGGCCGCTGCACCGCACGCGACGGCACGCGCGCTGGCTGCCAATGCCGCTGGCGGAACGACGCTGGCGATGACGCCGCAGGGCCTGTTGAGCGTGCTCACGGACGACACGCCGCCAGTTTGGACAGGGCTTGAAATTGCACAGTCTCCCTCGGGCATCCTGCAGTTTACGGACATGGGACCGGCGATCCGCACGGCGCTGAATCAGAACCGCATCTTTGCGGTGATCAGTACGCTAACCGGCAAGGATTCGAAGCCGCTGTTCGGCTTTGCCGATCCCGACGACGAGATCGATATTTCGGACTGGATCTTCACCCTGTCGCCGGCGGGTGCGGCGAATCCGGACGGCATTCCGCCCATCCTGATCTTCAAGTTCTACGACGGACAAACGATCGAGGCCCTGACGGACAATGTCACGTTGTGGTCCAGCCCAGACGATCTGAACACCGGCTCTTTTATCGCGGCCGAAGCACAAACCTACATTCAGGGCGTCATCAAAGATGCAAAGGAGTCGGTCGCCAAGGATCGGAACTCGTTATATGCGAACTTCGTTGCCGCCGTCACAGACCAGAACTTCGCCGGCATTCTCGCACTCAACTGCAACCTGAAGCTGAATCAGCTGCCTCCGGCAATCCAGGCCATGCTGGGCGGCATGACGAAGCAGGTGAATGGCCAGACGGTCAGCAACGTTGACAGCTTCCGCGCCCACCATGTCGGCATCCAGATCAACGATACGGACCCCTCCAAGCCCGCTCCGTTCATCAGCCAGAGCTCGCTCTTCGCGCTGGTGGACTATGAAAAGCCCGCCCCTACCGGCAACCAGGCAGCGGCTTCCAGTCCATTCGTGCCGCTTGGATTCGAGGTCGAGTATCTCCGCGCGCTCTTTACCAACTCAGAACTGCGCAGCTTTGCCTGCCAGGTGAACCTGACCCTGAATCAGCTGTTCGACGTGGGCGTGAATCTTCAGACCGGCTCCAACGCGTCGCAAGCTGGCGCGGATGCAAATATCGTGCAGATTGAGGGCTCATACCAGAATCACTCCAGCGGCTCGTCTGAAGGCGAAGGCGTCTATTCATTCGTAACCACACACAGTTTCAATTTCAAGTTCACCGACAATCAGTATCTTGACAGCATCACGCTGGACAAACTCCAGTTTTCGTTCCAGGGGTCGAACCCGGGCGGCGGATCGACCGTCAAGACCATCCACATCGACGCGCGCTTCGCAATCTGGGGAAGCCTGAAATTCAATCAGCTCGGTGTGCTGGATATTTTCAGCTTCGACAAGCTCGCGTTCGCAAACCTGGGCATCGGTGTAGGCTTCGACCTGACGCTTTCGTCGCCTCCCGTCACCTCGAACCTCACGCTCACGTTTTCTCCCGGCGATCTGCGCCTCGACCTGAACGCGACGACGCCGCGCGAAGGAAGCGACAGCCTGCTTGCGCTGCTTCCCTTCCGGCTGAAGTCCTTCCTGTACTCACAGTGTGCGGATCAGACGCTTGAGAGCCTGAACTACTTCTCGCTGGGCAGTGTTCCCGGACTGAGCTCGGTTGCCGACACATTCAACTATGCGTTGCTGTTCAACCTCGATCTGGGCTCCGCGGGAGCGCTGGTGGGTTCGCTGGCGGCGTTCAAGTTCAGTTTCCTGATCGGCTGGCTGAACGGTGGCGGTGTCGCGTTCGGCGTGCAGATGCCGGAGGCGGACGGAAAGCTCGAGATCAAGATCGAGGGCGTCATCGACCTCCTCATCGAGGAGTTTGTGCTTCGCTACGTGAGCCCCACGAACGGCGATCCGCAGATGCTGGTCGTCGCAATGCACAATACGTCCATCACGATTCTCGGCAAGCGCATGCCGCCGCAGGGCAACCTCGATTTCGCGCTCTTCAAGCCGACGGACGGCAACTTGCAGATCGGATGGATCGTCGCCTACAACAACGAATCCGGAGATCAAAGCAAAGCCCCGCAGTTGGAAGCAGGCAAGGACGGCACATTGGTCCTCGCAGCGGACAAGCCGGCAGACGACGGCAATAGCGTACTGGACATCAAGTATCTCGGCCTGGGGCAGCGGGTGGGTCCGTCGCCATCATCCCCGCCCACCACATTTGCCAAGTTCCTGTCGTTCATGACCACGGACTTCTGGACTGCGTTCAGCGAGCAGAACTACAGCGACATCTATCAACCCGATGGCGGCTGGCTCGCTGTTGCCGACCTCAAGATCCTGAAGATCGTTCAACTCGGCATCGTTTTCTACGACGTGACTCCGTTCTACAGCCTCTCGCTCAACGTCGAGAACATGTTCGATTTCGAGATCACCTACACCAAGGTGACCGATACGATCGGACTTTATTACGCGAACCTGTCTCTGCCGGAAAAACTGCGCACATTCCAGGCGGGGGCGGCCTCGGTGACGCTGCCCTCCCTCGCGGTAAGCGTCTATACCAACGGAAACTGGAAGCTCGACCTGGGCTTCCCGCAGGGCGATGACTGGAGCGTCTGCTTCCAAGTACAGTGCATGGTCGGGCCGGTTCCTGTCACCGGCGCGGGCGGCTTCTATATCGCAAGCCTTAGCTCGGCGACGGACAACATTTTTATCGCGCAGTATGCGAGCATCCTGGCCTTCGGGCTTGCGTGCCGGCTGGGCGTAGGCAAGGACTTCACCTCCGGCCCGCTCTCGGCAGGGGTCAGCATCACCTTCTTCGGCATCATCGAGGGCGCGACCGGATACCTCTTGCCCCCTCCGGCCGGCTCGATCGACATCTTCCGCGAACCGGATGCACTGATGCTCACCGGGCAGTTCGGGCTCATCGGTCAGATTTATGGGTCGATCGACTTCAAGATCATCAAGGCCAGCGTGAACGTTACGCTGTCGGCATCGGTCGGCATCATCCTGCATCTTGAAAAGAATGTGGCGGGCTTCGACGGAAGCATATTGCTGTACGTGCAGGCCAGCGTCTCGCTCAGCGTCAGCGTCAGCATCAACCTGGGATTATTCAGTATCACCATCAGCTTCAGCTTCGGCGCTACCTTCCGGTTCCAGTGGACGCTGGTCGGCTCCAGTAACTCGCAGAGTCAGGCATTCGCGGTGGCCTCGGCAATTGCGACGGCGCGCCTCACTGCCGCAACACCCGCTCCGATTGCTCTCTGCCCCGGCCTTACCGCAGCCCTGCCGCTGTGGTTCCTGCCCGAGGTTACGGTCGTCTTTCCGGACAGTGTATCTACCGGGACACCGTATTTCGCGCTGTCGCTCGCCATCCCGTTCACACCGTCCTGGACCACCACGCCGACTTACGCGCAGTTCACCCCGTTCGAGGCGCTGACCGCGCAGATGACGACCTGGGCGCTGATGCAGTCATTGGGATTGCCGGCGTACAACTCGCCGGTGACAAAGACGGCTCTCAGCGCAATCGACCAGACACCGGATCAGCTGGTCGGCTTCCTCAACTACAGTCTTCTGTTACAGCAACTCGCCGTCTTCACGGGATCGCAGGTGACGGTGCTGAACGGAACGGCGGGCGTCGCCTACAACGCGACGAGCTTTCCCATGCCGCCATTCACGCAGTTCGCAACCAGCGGACGCCTGGACGGGAACAGCAAGCCCGCAGATCTCAGCTTCGTCTTCGCCGCAAACAATCTCGTCTCGCAGACCTATCTGGACGAAGTCGACGCGTATCTGAACCAGCTCTTCGTGAACCAGACGCAGGGCGACACGAAGCAACTGGCCGCGGCGGCGGCGCCAGCGAACATCCTGCTCTCGCAGCAGATATTCCTCGAGTATTTCGCCGGATTGATCCGCAGCGGCGTCCACCTCCTGCTGCAGACCATCGAGGACGCCAACCAGGATTCGCAGAATCTGGATCAACTGATCTGCGCGGCCGTTGGCGCCGGTCACTTCGCTTCGCTGGCCGGACAGATGTCAAGCATCTTCCGCGGAGGCGCACGCCTGCCCTACACGGCCGGGCTCACGGTTCCGGGCGCCACCGTCAGCCAGTCGACCAACCCGCTCTACTCCCTCCTGTGGCAGCAATTCCCCGTGGGCCAGCTCAGCCCGGTCCAGAACGGCCAGAACGGCGTGACCACGCAGTACAACGTACAGCTGACCCAGCCGGACACCACGCAGCCCTGGCTCGCGGCGAACGTCAACTATCCGTTGACCAACGTGATCGTCGATCCGTTCACCGGACTTACGTCCTCATCCGTTTCACTGCCGGCAGCGCCTTCCATGATTCCGTTCACCAGCACCGGTCCGCAGAGCTTCTCCTTCGGTACTCAGACCACGTGGGTACAACCCTCGGGCACGTCGAGCCTGCGTCCGGCGCCATCCGCGATGCTGCAGCTCACTGCTGACGAAACCGGCGCCACCGGAATGGTGGTCATGTCGCGGCAGGGCGGGTCGGCTTATCTGCCGGACGGTAAGACTCTGCCTGCGAACAGCTTTCAATGGGCTACCAGTATTCAGTTGAGCGCGAAGCAGATTCCGCTGACCTCCGGTGGATCGGGCTTCCTGCCGAATATCTACGCCATCAGCGGGGCGAGTCAGGCCGATCAGAAGACCCTGCAGGCAATTCTCGACGTACTGAAGGGAAGCAATCCGATCGCGTCCATCCAGGTGTTGTACCAGAGCGCCGCGGTCACATCGGGACTGAACTCGGCCGCGGTCAATCCGACGGACGTCTTCCTGCTGCGGACGAACACCACCACGGTATCGGCTCCTCCGGTGCAGATGCTGCTGGCCGCCATGGCGACGATCGACTCGGGGGTTGCCGTCGGCGCACAGATCGACAACGCAATTGGCTTCCTGCAGATACTCGAGCAGGCCAGCGTCACCAACGCGCCGGGCTACTATCTGCGCTACAAGGACGCGTCCGGAAAAGACCTTCCAGCCGATCTCTTCACCAAGGGGCCCGCGCCGCTGACGATTCTACTCACGTACAACCCAGACGGCTCACAGAACACACAGAGCTCGCCCGCGAAGGTGCAGCCGTACTACAACAGCCTGGTCCTGCTCAGTGCGCAGACATCTCTTGTCTACTATGCCGAGACGGTCGACCCATCGCTGAATGTCCAGTACGCCGCGGTGGCGCCCGGCTCAGTAGGTGCACAGTTGCAGCGGTCGCAGAGCCCCACCATGCTCGCAGCCGAGAACGGCGGCAAACATACGCATGCGCATTTCCTGGCGGCCGCGGTACACGCCGGCGTTACGGATGAGCTAGAGATGCGCCAGAAGCTGGCGGCAGCAGGCGCGGCGCCGGCGCAACTCAACTCGCTCTACAGTCTGATGAGTTACCAGGTGGCGGCGACGGCGGGCATGTTCATCGCCAGCAACTTGTCGGCTCCCATCCAACCTCAGGCTCCGATTGGCTCGAGCAGCACGGCCCCGCGCACTTACGTCGCTTTTGTGCCTCTTTACGCGCTTGCCACAGCCAATCAAGGGTTGTCCGCAGGAGTTCCGCCAAATCGCTACGCCAGCATCGCAGGCACCTGCGACATCGAATTCTACCTCAACGATTCGTTCGGCAATCAGCTTCCCAACGAACTCGACTTCCAGCACACCAACCTTTACTTCGACTCCATCGTGCCGCTCGACCGGTGGCAGGGCATCGTAGCGTCCTACGATTTCGGCGCCGGCGTCGCCAACACGGTCAAGGTTACATTGACGCCCAGCCAGGCCGCCTTCAAAGGCATCACGAAGGATCAGGCGGCAGCTTCGCTCGCGCACTTCTACACCATCGCCGACCAGATTGGCGGGCCGGGTGTCTCGTTCGCGGTTTCGTCGAACCTTTCTCTCAATGCCAATGGATCCCCGGCCAGCGTTACGCTCACCAGCGATCAGCAGACATCGATTCAAACGCTTGTGGGCGCTATCATCGCCTATCTGATACAGGTCGCGAATGGCGTTTCCAACCCCCCGTTCACGGCTACAGCGGCCGCTCTCAGCGTAGTGCTGCCGGCCACCGCATCGCCGCTTCCGCCGGCCTTCGGCATCAGCGTTCAATTCGGCATTGCGCGCAGCCTTGCGCTGATCGATCCGTCCCTGATCGTGAATGGCGTCCTCACGTTCCCGTCCACGCAGAGCGTCAGCAGCAGTGTCACGCCCACTTCATCCTCTGCGCAGGGTTGGCTGGCGACCCTTGCCACCGCATTTGCAGCCGCATTCCCGGCACTCGCGCTCACCGTCGGATTGAATGGGGCACAGGATTCCACCGGAGGCTCCAATTCTGCTGCAAGCAAGCGCAAGGCAAATCGCACCGCACGCAAGTTGAAGGGCGTTCTGGCCGATCCCTCAGCTCCGTCCGCATCCGCCACGCAGTCATTCTGGGCCATCAGCCAAACGCTGCTCAACGTGACCATCAACAGCTCCACCGGCCAGCCTCTCTACTCATCGCCCAAGCCGCTGCGCAATTCGCTGGAGAGTGGATCGGTGCCGATGCCCCAGATGCCGCAAGGCCTTACCCAGCTTGGCCAGACGCAGACGTTTGTCGATGTCGACCTGGACGTCTTCAACCGGAACTTCTTTGCCGCCGTCGATCAGGTGCTCGAACCGGCTTCCGCCGCGGCCGTCTTCATGGCCAACCAGCCGGCCTATACCTCCATTGCCGTCGGCCGCGAGCATCTTGCCACCGGCTACAGCAGCCATGAGGTCGACTGGCTCTTCAACAGCCAGGCTCCGTTCACCGGGTCCGCCGATCAGCTGACCGCCTCGCGCGAGGCCTTCGAGCAGCAACTGCGGGCCGCCCTGATGACGGCTTATTCCGTGGACACCATAGTGCAGTTCCCGGTCCAGTGGAACGTTACACTGCCTGCCGGAGCCGCCGGCCAGATCTCGCTCTATGGACAGGTACAGCCTGCCGGCGCAAAGCAAGGCGACAACGCGGGCTTATCGACTGCACAGATCGAGGTGCCCAATTCCGGCCAGACGGGCCTGCTGACCTTCCTGTACAGCTCTCCGGACGCCACTGATTCGGCAGAGGTTTCGATCGCGCTTCAATTGAACCTCTCGCATATCCAGGTCTTCACCGAGCCGGCGGGTGCGACTCCGCCGGACGAGGCGCGTCCCTCACTGTGGCTGCAACTCATTACCAGCCCGACGGGAAGCGGGCTTCCGTCTAACCTGGTTCCGATCGGCCCGACCCAGGCGGGCACCAAAATCCCGCTGCCGACCGTAATTCCGGTCGTCTTTCGCCAGTACCCCACGCCGCCGACCATCATCTCGCAATCCGGTGTTGGCGGCGGCAGTTCGACCAACAAGCAATGCAGCTTCTCCAACGCGCTCACCCAGGCTGCCGCATGGCACTACACATTGCAGTACCAGGCGCAGCTGATCAGCCAGGATCAGTTAAATGCCTCTATAACCTATAACTCAGTCGTTGCGGGCTCAAACGCACAGCTGCGAGCGAACGCTCTCACGGTCACCCAGTACACCCTGTTCGAGGTGCTGTGCCGCTTCACCGCCGGATACGCCATTCTGCAGCCGATCCTCGGCGATCCGACCAGTTCCTTGTTCTCTGCGGCGGCCGGAGCCTTCGCAAGCCTGGTCGGAGACGTGACCGGAAACAGCGACTGGAACCCGCCGCCGCCAACCGCATTCGGCCTGGCCGGCGAAAAGCAGCAGGTGACCGATCAATACACCGTCACCGATAAGGCCGTGGACAGCAACCGTGTCATTACCCTCACGTGGGAGAAAGCTGAATCGACCTTCACCGGCGCGAGTATTTCAGTTACTGCACTCAGCCCCGACCTTACTCCCTACCCCAATCAGCAGACCGGTACCGTGCCTGACGGCATCACAGACACCTACCTGGCCGTGCCGGATGTGGTGGATAACTGGGTGACGCATCAGCTTGAGGTTGACTGCCTCAACGTGCTCTCGGCCGAGAACGCGCGACCGGCCATCCAGATCGAGCGCAACCTTATTTCGCTCGATTACCCCAAGGGCACACCTTGGACAACGCAATCCGAGTTCGTCTACATGACACCGTTTGTCGAGGCCACGCAACCGGTGACGCCGTTCCTGGACAACTCGGCAGTTATCAACGTGGCGCAACTTCCCCACCAGGGCGCCTGCAAGACCTGCCCGCAGTCGCCCGCGAGCCTTTGCCAGCGCATCAGCACCATCCTCTCCGATCTGCTCACCGATCCCGGCCAGCTCTTGAGCCGCGCCGGCGTGGCCGGCAACAGCTCTTCCAACTACCGTCTGAAGGTCGGCTGCAGCTTCGCGTATCCCGTCAATGCCGCGGCTGGACTGCCTCCAGCGGACAACCCGATCTCGCCTCTGGTGCCGATCGTGCTGGCGCGCTCCTTCGACATCGACCCGAGCGTCGGCGGCCAGATCGATACCTTCGCCGCTGCGTTCGCCGCGGCCATTAGCTCCTGGGCTGCGGCAAACCAGATCGTCTTTGGCAACTCGCCGCAACCGGTTGGCGGCCAGCTCATCTTCGATGTCACGCTGTTCGCGCAACTCAGCGGAAACAGCAGGCCCTTGCTCCGGCTGCGCAAGCTGCAGCTTAGTCTGAGCGATGTTGATCCGGCGTAGATATTGCCTCTCCGCCGGGCGACGGTCATCCCCCGGGAGCCGCGTACCAAGGTGCAAAGCTCCCATAACCGAAGGAAAGAGGAGACAACCATGAGTGAAAAGGAAAAGCACCAATTTCTGATCATCGACAAGAGCGCGGTCACCTGGGACGGCGCACCCACCACGCTTGATCCGAATGACAATGTGAACCTTCCCCAAACCAGCGACGGGTCCTTGTGTCTGGCGTATCAGAACATGGCCAAGATGAACAACAACGGCACTCTCTCGCTCACGTCCGGCGGCGCGGCACCGGTCTTCCTCACCGCGCAGGGACTAGCCAACGCACCCAGCATCGTGGTGAAGAATTGGGGCGGCAACAACCTCAGCCTCACCAACATCAGCCTGACCTCGAGTAAGACGCCCATCTGGGTCTCCGTCGTGGGCCCCGGCCTCTCCACCACCCCTCCAGCCAATCTGCCGACGAATGGCACCCAGGTGAGCCTCGTCTCCGGTAAGGCTGCGCAGGGGGTTGCCATCCCCCGCTGGATGCAGTTGATCATGCAGGCCACCTCGGGCGACTACACCCTGCTGGTCGTCATCGGCGGACCGCCGGATGCGAGCGGAAACAATTGCTACGTCTTCGGGCTGAACGCCGCGGCGAACACCGGCCCGGGCACCGGCACTCCCGCTCCCGCAGGCTTCTACGCCACCTCCAGCGGCAATATGGCCACATATCAATTCAACTGGGGATCTTCGGCGATCTTTGTCGCCAACGAATCCCCCTCAACCTCGGCGGCTGGCTCCATCAGCATCCGCGCTCTGTAAACTTACTGGCGCCGCCCGGACGCGACTTTCCGGGCGGCGCTCAGGAGGTCGAATCATCATGCCCAAGCTGCTTCGCGCCCGCGGAATGCACTACGAGATCATCGACCGCTTCTCCGTCGGTCCCTGGACCGGCGCGCCCATCGTGCTTCAGCGAAACGACAATGCCGGGCTTCCACAGACCCCGGTTGGCTCGGCGGTCCTGGTGTGGGTCAATCAGACAAAGGCGAACAACGCCGGCAAACTTTCGTGGACCTCCGGCGGCAGCGTCCCAGCCTTCCTTTCGGCTCCGGCGCTGCAATTTCAGCCGTACCTCCTGGTCCGGAACTGGGGAGGAAACAATCTGAGTGTGACCAATGTGAGTGGAGTTCCGAATACGCCCATCTGGGTCGCAGCGTATGGTCCCGGCATGCCCGGCAACACGCCTCAGCCGCTGCCCACGAACGGCACCACCGTGCAGCTCTCCACCCTCGCTACCGCGCAAGGCGCCACCCTGCCGCGCTGGATGCAGCTGAACCTCGCAAACTTCACAGGCAGCCTTACAGTTTTCGTCATCATCGGAGGCCCCGCCGATTCCTCCGGTAACAACGCCCACGTGATCTCGCTGAATGACAGCGCGAATACCGGGCCAGGCACAGGCGTGACCCCTCCGGCGGGGTATTATGCTACTACCATGGGGACCACCTACAGCTACCAGTTGAACTGGCAAGGGGCCACTGTATTCGTTGCGGCCATGTCGCCGGCAACAAGCCTGGGCGCCTCGGTTTCGCTAACGGCGCTCTAATGACACGCGAGGACGCTTGCCCACCAGACTGAATGCCGAAGCGTTTGGATACGCACTCCTTCAGCCAGTCTCGGTCACCGATCAGTGGGACGGGTCGCCCCTCCCACTTGAGAGCGAAACGTCTGCCAGCCTCTCCCCCACTCCAACTGGCTCGACCATCTTTGTCTACCAGAACAAAGCAACCATCAATAACGCCGGCTCCCTGCTGCTCACTTCTGTGTCAACCTCAATCCCGTCTGTGTCAACCTCAATCCCGCTCACAGCGCCGGCCTTCAACAATCAGGCGCTGGTGTTGATCCGCAACTGGAAGGGCAACAGCCTCAAGGTGACCAACAGCAGCCCCGGCGAGAACACGCCGATTACAATCCAGCTCATGGGTCCAGGCATGCCCGGCGTCTCACCAGCCAAACTGCCCATCGGGCCGCCGGGAATTTCGCTCGCGCCGGGAGCCTGCGCCCAGGGCTTTGCCAATCCCCGCTGGATGCAGCTTGCCATGCAGAACACCCCCGGCAATCAGAGCATCATCGCGCTGATCGGAGGCCCGGCCGTCTCCGGCAACAATGCCTACCTGTTCGGCATCAATTTCGAGACCGACACCGGACCACCCCCCGCCGTCCCCCCACCGGACGGATACTACGCCACGTCCAGCAGCAACAACTACTCCTTCCAGTTCAACTGGGGACCTGGATCCTACCTTCTCTTCTGCGCAAATTTCTCCGCGAACACCGCGGGCGACACCACCGTCGTCCTCCGCGCACTCTGATGCCATTGAGGCCTTGGTCTTCACCAGGCAAAGCTACCCCTCCGCTGTGACCGCGAGTGAACGGGCTGCGATGCACTTCACGCTGCGGCCTTTATGCCGTGACTCGCCAAAATAGCGATCTGATGTCGAATCATGCAGATGCATCGTGTATCCAATACTCCGGCTTCCCGAGCAGGGTTGAATCGGAACAACCTCTTGAGCCTCCACAGCTAGAACGGTTCAATGCAGAGCAGCAGATCGCCGCTTTCGAGAGGCAATTGGCCATGACGCAATGAGGGCGAAAAAGGGGGCGGAATGCAAAGGATCCCCACAAAAGTCCCCACAGGGGCGGACTGGGCCTCGACTGAGCTTGCCTATAAACTATTGAAAGGATTGGAGGCGCGGGCCGGGATCGAACCGGCGCATAAAGGTTTTGCAGACCTCTCCCTTACCACTTGGGTTGTGTCTCGCCAAAATTCCATCCGGGCGAAAGAGGGGCTTGATTTTGAGCCAGGCGGCCTTTCTGGAAGGAATTATCGACTGAGGGAGGGGGCGTTCGGTGAACACGGATCGTCACGAGTACAGTACCAAGTGGGCGGCGAAGGATTGGCGGGGGCGTCCCAGGAGGCCTGCGCAGGCCGTAGCGTGTCGAATTGATTGAAGGTCACCCTGGTGCTGCGACCGGAACGCAGGACAGCTCTGAGGTTGACAAAAGAGTGCGGGGCGAAACGGCTGGAGCGATATGCTTGCGGGTCTGCGTCCGCCACGGATACTGATGTAGGAGCCGGGGCAAATGGCCGAATATCCGAGCTGCTGCCGAAAGATTGGCCGGTCTGGGGAGTTGCTGCCTAGCTCATATACAACACCCCGACGACAAGCGCGAGGTGAACGCAATGGCGCAAGAGACGAATGATTTTTTTGCGCATGATGGCTCCTTTCCTGGATACAACGAGCAGCCCGGACGAAGATGCTCGTGAGCATTGAGGGTTTAGGGTCGTCTTCGGCGAGAGACGCGATCCTGTCAAGAGAAGAGTCGCCTTGCGGGCTGCATCCACGAGAAGTCTTCGTGTCATCGTTCACCGATGAAGGTGCCATAGCCAGTGAAGGCCGGTTGAAACGGCACACTAAAACTTCCGCGGACATGGAGCAAATCTCCAAGGGGAAAATGGATGCGAACACTTGAACCTGGAACCTGGACCAGACAGCACCATTGGCTCGTGCGCCCATTGAACGAGGGCGGCGCAACAGATGTCCTTGCCTCTTCGGGCAAAAATCATAGCTGCGCAGAGCTTTGTATAATTATCGCAGTGTATTCTCTTGGGATCGCCCCGGCCTTGTCAACCGAATTGAGAGAAAACACACACGATCAGCGGGCAGCACAGCGGCTACCGCGGTCGCCGCCACTGCCAGACTCCGACCCCAATCGCGACCAGAGCGATATGTTGCCACAGAGATATTGCCCGACCAAGCACCCACAAGGACGCCGGGGATCGGCATCAGCACGATGACGATACCCAGGATGGCTCCAACGCGCTTCAGGGCATCGGCAGGCTTCACGATGCCGAGCATGAGCCCGAAAGCGGTCAGAATGAGTGCAATGAGTACGAGCGATCCCGCGAGCACCATCCAGCCCTGCATGAAGTTCGATCCGCTCATGTTGTCATGCTCCTCTCTCCCCGGAATATGCGCTATCGTTTGCCGCCAAAGCAGCCATGCTCCGCGTCGGCGAGAATTCCCGTGCCATCGAAATGGATTTCGGTTTGTTCACAGCCTGCGGCGAAGTACGCTATCCAGAATGCTTGCACCGCCTCTTTGCGCTGCGCCGAGAGTGGGGCGAAGTCGCTGCTTTCGAGGCGACCAAGGCAGAGAGACACGCCTTGCAGCGTGAAACCATGTTGCGCGCGGAGACGCCCGGTGAGTTGGCGAGTGCGCGTCAGACTGGCGAGCAAGCTGGCCGAGACGAAGCGGGAGGTAAAGGTGCACCTGGCGCGGGGCCTCCTGCGGAGTCAGGATGAAGGTCCATTGGTAGCTCCATCTGTCTTTAGAACATTGCATTTGGCTCACTGCAAATAATTGAAAATAAAGGCCAGGGAGGCGATGACGTATGCACTGTTGTCGGTTTGTACTCTACAGATCCTCCTCGAACAACAAAGATCAACACTGTCAAGACGGCAAACTATTGATTCTACTTATCTTACTGAGGGGGACTCCATCTGCTCCCAAAGCAGGTCAAATCGTTTGTTGAAACCTGTTGAAATTGAGTGAACTTAAGTGCTTTTGATTGAATTGTTTACCATGCTCCTGCCTAATCTTGTTGATCCTTGTGGTTCTGGGGTGCTTTGACAGCTACAATTTCGACTACAGTGACCGATCTCGGCGCCGAGAACATCGCGTCCCAGCCTGCCCGGTGCTCCATCGTTGTCAGCACCATGAAGAGCTTGCAGGTTCCCGTGGGAACATGAAAAGCAAATGCTTTTCATAGCTGAAAAACACCCGCAGCGGAGGCATCAGTCAAGGCCGACCGAAGGGAGCCGCGCAGCGGGCGGAGCGTGCCAGGGTTCCCGCACGAGCGGTTTTTGCTCGTGTGGGATGGCGTAGCGGAGAGCCTTTGCGGATGCCGGAGCGGAGGGTACACGGCGCGTAAGCGCGAAAAGGCCAGCCAAGCCGCGACCCTTTGTTTTCAACACGTTTACCTGCGTAAACCTGGATCGGCAGAGTTTCGCATAACTGCTTTATTTTCAATGGTTGCCATATAGCAACCTGTAAACGCCTTGCTTTTCGAGCCTTTTTCCTTTAGCCGCCTGATTCTAAACACGTTCCCGGTAAACCCAAGGTTGCTCTACAGCAACCATTCTGGGGTAGTGTGTCATAGTCCACCCGACGCGAAGTGGCGTGTCCTTTGGGAGGCTCGCCGGGACGAGGACTTCCTGGGCACCGCAACTGCGCTTGCTGACTCCCCACAGCAACAGCAAGGCAGCCCCGCAAGGCGGCCTCACGCCGAAGCCAAAAGGGACGCGTCTCGTGGGAGCGCATGAAACGGCTCATCCGCCGCTGGCTGCCTCCGGCCCGTATCTGCCATCCCTATCCCGCGCACCGTCTGCGCGTCACCACCTGAGGCAAGAGGGGGGATGCGGGAAATCCGCCCGTCCGGATCTGTGCGGGGGGCGGGCCGTGAGGTCCGTCCCTACCGCGACATAAATACCCCCATGCAAAGCATGGACACCGATTCGGCTAATCAATGCGCGTCCGCTCACACGCCGATTAGCGATTGATTGCACTTGCTATTGCGCTTTGATACGCGCGGAGAAGGTGACGTGTCCTATCCTCCCGGTGCAAAGCACCGTGCCTTTTGATCGGGGCGGCACAGGTACTCGGAGGATCGCCAGATGAACCCCAATAGCCGTCATTCGTATCCTACCCTGGTAACGATCAGGTGCGGATTGGCGACATTCAGCGGCGTGCCATCCTTGGTGAATCTCACTTTCACGACATACTTCTTGCCAGCTTCTCCCGCGAAACTTCCAAGGAATTTGAAGATGTACTGGTTTGTATATTTATCATCGGCCTTAGTGGTGCTCGATCCACTCGATACCATATGGCCCTCATCCCAGACAGTCCAGTCCGCTCGAAGCAGCGGATCATTGCTACTGCAATCCTTCGATTCGAGCGGTCCCGCAGTGACCCCCATCATGCACTGCATTTGCCGGAACGGGAGAGGCTTCTCTACCTGAATCATGATCCAATACCAGTGCGAGGCAACAGAAAACTCAGGTGTCTGGACAGTTCCGACCGCGAGTGATACGGGCACATCCACGACGGAATATCTATACGGGTGATCCTTGTGACCTCCAGCAAAAACGCCAGGTACGAGGAATAACGCACTTATTGCTCCGCTTGTAGCTCTAAGCCACTTGCGCCTAAACATCCATTTCATGCATCCGCTCCTCTTCGTTTGTTTCGCGCTGTGTCGCTTGAACGAGTTCATTGCGAAGTTCTCTCGATCAATAATACTACGTGTAGAACGGCTGGAATATTTACTTCACTGTGGGGGATACCTGGTACTCCTCCGGCATGGAGGAAGCTTTCTATTGCACCCGCACAGTTCCTGAATAATAAGTTGTATCGCCCGCCGTTAGTAACTCAGGCGTCGATTGCCGCTTGAATCGCTTTAGCCTGCGCGGCTGTGATCGGAATATGTATATTAGGAGGATGCGGCGCGACTTCGCCGTTCTTGGTGTGATGCGCAATATCGTTTTCCATTGCTCCTTGTGGAGCCCCGAACAATCGCTTCCACCAAGGAGTCGTTGGATCAGCCGTAGAAAATCCTCGAGTGTCATCACTATCGACAGCTATACCTGTATGATGGAAACCCCCAGCACCCGTCGGCCAGTCCGAAACACTTGCAAAGTGATCTGTTGGCGCGTCATTATTTGTGCTCTGCTGTTGGGCCTTCAACATCTACGACCCAGAGAGGAATCAATCGAACGTCGAGAGGATTCTTTCTATCTCCTTCTCTGTTTCCGGTGGCCCGATAGACTTAATAATGATCGGTACCCCAACGACATCGCAGCGCAGCTCAATGTCCTTCCCACCTAGCAACGTCTTCAGACAGTACATATTTGTCGATACAGCCTTGACAACGACCAATGAAGATTGGGTGAGATCATTTCCCTTCTTGTCGCTATCTACAAAAGATTCGAGCGTTTTGCGAATTTCGTCTTCACTTCTCTTGCTCTCCTCGACGCCCTTTCGATCAACCGTAATTCCGCTTTGCGATATGTGCGTTAGATCGCTGGAGGCCTTCACGACTAAAAACTTTCCGCCGTCATCTTCACTCTTTTCCCACCAATCCTGAAATAGGCTGAGCTTGTGTCCGCCGACAAGGACGATGTTACCGTGGGCCTTGTGCCATGCATCTGCCGTTCTGAATTCGCTGTTTCTTGCGTAATCGACAAGGAGAAAAACAATGATCAGCGCTGCAACAAACACGCAGATCCAAAGACTCAAGTATCGCGCTGGTTTCGACATCGTCAACCTCGCTTTCCCTTTCTGCTTATCTTGCTATTGATTAGAGCCATAGGCTGCAATTAGTCGTTGCACAAAGACATCATGTGCCTCACTCATCTTCTGTCTCATAGGCTCGATATTCGCCTTCGCCGATGCTCGTATTCCTGACGTTATCAGTTCATTTGTGACTTTGATGAACCAGCTGGCCGGTGGTTCGAACATACCATTCTCAATTTCTACCATCGACAAACCGGCGTTCGTGCCGTGGTATATCGCTTGCTGCTGCGCATATTGGTAAACTGAATAGTAATAGAACTTTTCCTCTTCCAAGCCGCTGGAAGGAGGTGTAAATGCATTATCGAATGCTTTTTGCATGATTGCGTGCCACTGAGCAGCCTCTCTCATCTCTCCAGTCAATTCCTTTGCGATTCCATAACCATCTTTAATGGCACCTGCGGCCGTTTTTGCCTTATCCCCAGCTCCTTCAGCGCCCTGCTGTTGGGCCTTTTGTTGTGCTTCGGTCATGTTCAACTGTTTTGCTGCTTCCGTCTGCGCTTGATCGAGGCATCCCCAACCATTGCAGCCATGCCCATCCGGATCGACCCTCACAAGTGGATTGTTCCGCACATACGCATACAGGTTCAAGCTCTGCGGATCGTCGAAGACGGCGTACGGCACCGGGTCCGTCTTCGCGCTCCAGTCGGGTGTGGTGAACCTGCCGAGCGCCGACGAGTAGTACCGCGCCAGGAAGTAGTCATTCCCCGATTCGGTGTCTCGCTCCTTCTGCGTGAAGTGGTGTTCGGTGGCGTCGTCGGCGGTGGTGGGCGCGCCGGCCGGCGGGGCGCAGCTTGCCCCAATCGGATTCCCGACATCGTTGCCAAACGGCAGGCTGGTGCAGTTTTCCTCCACCTGCCCAAGCGCGTTGGCCTGGACGCGCTTGGTGCCCAGCGGGTCGGACAGCTCGAAGTGGATGCCCTTGGTGTCGTAGGTGGCCACCAGCTTGCCGCCCGTCCAGACGTTCGAGTGTTGCCAGACGCCCGAGCCGTTCAGTTCCGTCACCTGGTCGCCGCCCTGGTCGACGAGATAGCGATTGGAGAGGAAGCTCGATGAGCCCAACGGCGGCGGCGCGCAGGTGGCCGTAGACGAGCCGGACGCCGAGGCCAGTGTGCCCTTGGCGATCCGCGCCCCCTCGGCGTCGTACACATACTGGATGATCGGCGCGCCCGCCACGCGCTGGCTCTGGACGGCGCAAAGCTGTTCCTCGGCGTCGTACCAGTAGCGGTTGTTGCCATCGTAGAGCGTGTTGCCCGAGGGGTCGTAGACATACGATCCCGCCGCCACCGTGGCCGGCGAAGCGGTGGAAGACGAAATCCGGTTGTTGGCGAGGTAGGTGGTGAACGCCTGCGGCGTGGGGTTGTTCGAGCAAGTCGCGGTGGAGAACGCCTCCAGCGTGCGGTTGCCGAAAGAGTCGTAGGCCCAGCAGCCGTACTTGCCCTGGTACTCGGTGGAGGTGAGCGTGGCGGCAACCTGCATGGCCGACACCAGCCGGTCCACCGCGTCGTAACTGAAGTTCCAGTCGCCCATGATCGAGTCAGAGTGTAACAGAAGGTTGCCGTTGGGCGCGTAACCACCCTGCGGAACGAAATAGGAGTAGAGGGTTCCGTTGGAGCCTAATGTACCGCTCGATTGCTCCGATCCGGAAACTGTGAACGAACCGGTTGCGTTTAGGACTGTCGATTGTTCCGTTCCGGCAATCGTAAGCGTAGCCGTAGCGTAGGTTGTGCTTGATCCAACACTCAAGGCCGATCCGGAAGCCGTCAGAGTGAGACCCGGAATTGGATTCGATTGACTACAGCTACAGCCTTCCAGAAACGTGTAGATGCTATCCTTGCCTGCCGCTCCTGGGTGTCGCCGTAACCGTGACTTGAGCCCCGCTGGCATTCGCAGAGACCAACGCTGAACATTCCTTGTTAATGTTCGATGCCAAAGTCGCCGCCAAGGACGCCAGTGTCGATCCGGTTGCAAATTGCACAGAAGCCATACAGGAGTTCCCGCCCGTTGGGGTACCAATCTCAACCCCGAATGCCCCACCACTCACCAATAACGTCCCGGCAAACGTAAGTGTAGCCGCGGCGTAGGTTGGGCTTGATCCACCACTCAAGGCTGATCCGGAAGGCGTCATGGTGAACGACGGCGATGCGAAGGAACTACTATGGCCGCCAGTGCTTACCAGCGAATAGTCCGACGCAGCCCCTGCTGTTGTGGCCGTGATGGTAACAACCGCCCCGCTGGCGGAAGCTGACACCTGCCCCCCACATGAACTAGAAATGCTTGCTGCCAGAGAAGTCGCCAAGATCGCCGGTGTCGATCCCTTTCCCCACACCGCCGCAGGGGAGCAAGGAGCCTGGCCTGGGGTGACAAAGATAAGAGCTACCAGACCGCCGCCGTCGTAGATGGTAGAGGAAGTCATTGCCGATCCAGAGTCCGTCATGGTGAACGACGGATTCGGGAACAGCGCGCTATTCTGGCCGTTATTCTGGCCGCCGTCGGAGGTGAGCGAATAGTCGCCCGTCGCTCCCTGTGCTTTGGCGGTGACAGTGATCACCGCCCCGCTGGCGGTTGCCGATATCAGAGTGGGACAGTATGAATTGATGCTTGAGGCCAGAGAGGACGCCAGGGATGCGAATGTCGATCCCCCTCCGTACCCCGTACTCGCTGCACAGCCATTGACAAGAGCAGATAGCGTACCGTTATCGTAGAGGACACTCGTCCCGTCCTGGTTCGCCCCGCCGGTCATGATGCCCTCATTCACCGTGAAGGAGGCATTGGGAAACAAGGCGGGATAGGCAGTTGTCTGAGTGTCGTTCACCGCAAAGGAAATGGAGTAGTCGGCAGCGGCGCCGGTTCCCGTACTCAACAGGTCGACGTTGCTGGGATCGACCGCATCGGGAGTGGCTTTCACTTCTCCCCCCGCCACGGCATTGATGGCCGAGGCGATGGCTGTGGCCAGGGTCGTGGAGGTGCTGGTCTGGCCCCAGTAGACGGGCGCAGTGGTCACACTGTTCGAGCCGTTCGAGATGGTCACCTGGACCGTGCCCGCATCGGCCACAACGGCGGAGCTGGTGAGCGTTCCCGAGGTGCTGAACGAAAAAGAGCCGGGGATTGAGTTGCCGATCCCTCCTTCGAGAACATAGTAGAAGGAAGGGGCTAACGAGGTATACAGCACGACGCTGACTGTTCCGCCGTTGACGGTTGCGCTCACCCCTGAAGAGCCTCCATTGAGGCAGCTTGCCAAGCCCGCCGCAAGGGCGGTAGCCGTGACCACGGCCGTTGCTTCACCACGCCGTACCAGAGCCCCTGCATATGTGTCTACGCCTGGACCGGCCTCAATGGGCACGGATTCGCCTATGAGCATCGACTGATCGAGTTCGACCGATCCACCGGTCAGATGCTCATCGGCAGCGACCACACCGCCAAGCAATAACTTAACCAGATCGCCGCATACCAATTCCGCGGCCGGTACAGCCTTCCACGCGCCATCGCGCTGAACTGAAGCATTGAGGGCAAGGCGTGACTTCAGAGCTGTAAGGGTAGCCTGTGCGCGACTCTTCTGAAAGTAGGCAAGCGCTGCATTGAAGATCGGCAAGGCCGCAATGACCGCAGCCTCGTAATACTTATTCAGCGCAAGTTCCAGAACAATCGAGGCTTCAAGCAACCATGGAACAGGCGCCCAGAACTTAGCCACTGCATTGCGCAGCGGATGAGCAGACGTATCTGGCATTGCATTGGGGCCGTCTTTTTAAAGACGAGTATGCGCCTCATCACTCGTGAGCCCTGTCAAGGCGATATTTTGACCTGGCTTAGCCGGTTGGCTTGTTGATGCCGGGATGACGACGCTATTAGCACTCATTATTTGCGGGCTCCATCGTCATCTCCGTACTGGAATTTGCCTTGACCCGCTTGGCCACAAAAACGGCATGGCGCTCAGCGCCAGTATCACACCATCGGGAACAACAACCTGTTCCGTCTTGCTCATGATGAACACATGCCTAAAGATTCGGATGAGTAGCCCGCTTCGATGCTATCTTTCTTGTATTTTTCTCCCAATTCACGCGGGAAAATATCTCAGACGCTTTTGAGTTGGCTTGTAGATTTCTTCTCGGTGGCTTCGACGAGAAACTCCAAGCAGGAAGACTGTTTGCGATCAACGCGAGCTCAGACAGCACGCATACATATAAACAGCGTCATCCGGTGCCCGGCCATCGGTCGTGCGTGGAAGTAAGCGCGTTTCCGCATTGTTTGGTCAACGCATACCAAAGGTATCAGCCGCTTCGTTCACGACTGTGCAAAATGGGACTGCATGGCCTTTATCTCGATGTCATCATTGGTGCAGGTCGCGCAAGAAGGCCAAAAAGGAATCTGGCGTTCAAGTGCTCGGAGTCGATGGAGATCACCGCGGATCCCGTGATAACGCCGTTGGCTGTGCCACGACTGCCGTTGCGGTCCTTCAGTCCGCAGCTATCGCCATAGGTACTCCTCTGGCGCTACGTTTGAGGACCAATACAGTTTGGCGGCGACACGGGAAGTGACGGATCGGATGAATGGTTGTGCCATGGCAGCCTAGAGCATTTCTCCTATTGTTATAGAGCCTGAAAGGGGAGCCGGAACCAGGCCTTCGCATCCTCGGCAGTGATGAGTGGGAGCAGTTTGGCGATGGCCTCATCGAGCGCCTCCCTGGTTCTCGCCTTGGCTGCGCGCAGCAGTTGCTTGAACTTGGCCCAGGCTTTTTCGATGG
>PMYL01000021.1 GCA_003170825.1 Acidobacteriaceae bacterium | reverse complement strand
GAATCCGCCGTGCCCCATCCTTTTCGCGCATTTTGCGAAAAGGGTGGGAAAGCAAAACACTCAACCGGCGCGCTCTTCATCACCACCGCCCGGTGTACACTTTTCCTTCGCACGGATGCGTTCGTTTCCACCGCGCGGATAGGAAATCCCATGAACAGAAAAGCACTCGTCCTCTACATCGCCTTGATCGCGGCCCTGGCGCCGGCAGCCCCAGCCCTTGCCCAGCCCGCTCAGCCCCAGCCCGCTCAGCCCAGGCGCCCCATGACCTTCGAGGATCTGATGGCGATGAAGCGGCTGGGCGAAACCGCCGTCTCGCCCGACGGCAAGTGGCTGGCGTACTCCGTCACCACTGTCAATCTGGACCAAAACACCAAAACAGCAGAGTTGTGGATTCAGGCGGTCGCTGGCGGAGAGCCGCAGCCGCTGGCCGTGGCCAAGCCCGGCGACTCAGGAATTCAGTTTGCCCCGGACGGCAAGCGCATTCTCTTCCTCAGCAGCCGCGGTGGCTCGCAACAGGTCTGGCTGGCGGACTTCGACCCCGCCACCGGCGCGACCGCGAACCCGAAGAAGCTGACCGCCATCTCCACCGGTGCCGACAACGCACTTTGGTCCCCCGACGGCAAGTCCATCGTCTTTACTTCATCGGTCTTCCCGGACTGTCCGGCAATCACAGCAAATGACTCTGGAGTGGGCGACGAATGCAACTCCGACCGCGACGCCGCCATCGCCACGAGCAAGGTCAAGGCGCAGATCTTTACTCACCTCCTCTATCGCCACTGGAACCGCTACACCGGCGACAAGAGGTCCCACCTCTTTTACCTTTCGGTTGAGAGCGGTGGAATGCGTGACCTCACGCCCAACGGCCCCCACGACGTTCCGCCTTTCTCGCTGGAGGGCGGCGGATGCGGCTGCGCCTTTGCGCCCGACTCGAAGGAACTGGCCTTCACCGAGAACCTCGACGCAGAGCCGGCCATCAGCATTAGCGCAAAGATTTTCACCCTCGACCTGACCAACCCGGCGGCGAAACCGGTAGCAGTTAGCACCTCGCAAGGCGGCAACTTCAACCCCGCCTACTCGCCGGATGGAAAGTGGCTCGCGTGGCGTTCGCAGGCCCGCGCAGGCTACGAGAGCGACCGCTTCCGGTTGGTGGTTTACGACCGGGCGGCGAAAACCATCAAGGACTTATACCCATCGCTTGACCGCTGGGTAGAGGAGTTTGCATGGTCCCATGCCTCGAAGATCATCTATCTTACGACTGGCATCCACGGCGATACGGAGATTCTCGCCGGAACACTGGACGGCAAGCTCAAGTTTGTCGACGGAGGGTTAGGGGAGTACAGCGATCTTCACGCTAGTTCCTTCGACGGCTCCGGTGAAAAACTTTTGGCAGCAAAGACAACAGTCAAAAGGCCTCCAGAGATCGTCGAAATCCATCCAGACGTGGACTTTCGACCCGAGGTTCTCGATTCCTACGATAATCTTGAGCGCATTTTTAGCGAAAAGGGTGAATACGCTGTTGTCAGGAATGACATCACAGAGATGGATAACCTAACAAATCTCAACAGCGGCCTTCTCGACCAACTCGACCTGCCTGAAATGGAGCGCTTCTCATTCACCGCCGCCGACAAGACCAATCTCCAGGGCCTCATCATCCGGCCGCCAGGCTTCGATCCCGCGAAGAAATACCCGCTAAAGCTCCTCATCCACGGCGGCCCGCAGGGCGCATGGGGCGACTCGTGGAGCTATCGCTGGAACGCGGAACTCTTTGCCGCCAACGGCTACGTCGTCGTCATGATCAATCCCCGCGGCTCAACCGGTTACGGCCAGGCCATCGTTGACGGCGTCAACGGCGACTGGGGCGGCAAGCCCTTCACCGACCTGATGGCCGGCCTGGACTACGCCGAGCAGCACTATCCCTTCATCGACAAGACCCGCGAGTGCGCCCTGGGCGCAAGCTACGGCGGGTACATGGCCAACTGGATTCTCGGCCACACCGACCGCTTCAAGTGCATCGTCAGCCACGACGGCATGTTCAACCCCGAATCGGCCTACGGAACGACGGAAGAGCTGTGGTTCAACGAGTGGGAGTTCTTGGGGCACCCCTGGGACTACTACGGCAAGCCCGACGCCGAAAACCCCTTCCGCAAGTGGTCTCCGGCTCTCTTCGCCAAGAACTTCAAGACGCCCACTCTCGTCATCCACAACCAGCTCGACTACCGGCTCGACGTTGCCGAGGGCTTCCAGCTCTTCACCACCCTGCAGCGCCTCAAAGTGCCCAGCAAGATGCTTTACTTCCCCGACGAAGGCCACTGGGTGCTGAAGCCGCAGAACTCCCAACTCTGGTACAAAACCGTCAACGACTGGGTAGACCAATGGACGAAATGACAGGGATCGGAAGGGCGCAAATGGCCGCTCCGGTGGTTTCGCGAATACCGGTAAATGTTCGTCTGGAGGGTTGCGATTTTTCGCAGATGTTCGCCCGGATGGTTGCACTTTTTTGAGGGGTTGACTATTCGGGCGGCCTGGATTTTGCAGAAAGGCTGTTGAGAATTATCCAAAATCGGGCAAGGGGTTGCTGAGAATTAGCCGGTGATTCCGGGGAAGTGGCTCAAAACAGGCAGGAAGCCGGCGCAAGTCTATGAATCTGCACTGTTTTTCTGCGTTTGCGCTGTCTGGTGGCGCACCTCGGATTGGCGGGCAGGAACGATGAGAAAGAAAGAGTACCCGATCATTGCCGCCCTCGCCTTCCAGGGATCGGCAATGAGGACCGTGGAATGGGATCTGGCTTTATGGCCTTCGCACGCAAATCCGCCAAGCCCCGCGCCTTCCTCGACGCAGCCGGCCTCTACGCCTATGCCGTGAAAGCTCTCGGCCGCCAGATGCGCTCCGAGGCCGAGCTGCGCCGCCTGATGAAGACCCGCGTCGAGCCGGGCGAACGCGGCGAGGCTGCCATCGCTGCCGTCCTCATCCGCCTCCGTGAGCACGGCTACCTCAACGACGCAGCCTTTGCCGAGACCTATGCCCGCCTGCGCCAGCAGAACGAAAAGCTGGGCCAGCGCCGCGTCCGCCAGGACTTGCAGCAGAAAGGCGTAGCCGCCGACCTGATCGCCGAGACCCTCGAAACCCGCTACGCCCAGACCAGCGAGGAAGCCCTGGCCCGTGAACACCTGGAACGCAAGCGCATCCGCAAACCTGAAAACGAAAAAGAGACCGCCCGCGTCATGCGCCGCCTGGTCGTGGCCGGCTTCTCCACCGGCGTCATCTACAAGATCCTGCGCCAGTGGGACGTGCCCGACGAAGCCCTGGCCGCCCTCGACAATCTGGACGAAGAGCCGCACGAAGAATGAGCCCTGGGTGCCCCACCTGGGCGCCCTCGGGGCACGGCATTTTTGTTCTTGCCGCTAGGGTGGGATACGCGCCGCCAATTACACTAATTACGCCATGCAATTCCGCTCTGGGAACGAGATACGCGAAACATTTCTGCGCTTTTTTGAGACGAAGGGGCACCGCCGCGTGCGCTCTTCCTCGCTGGTGCCTGCCAACGATCCGACGCTGCTGTTTACCAACGCCGGCATGAACCAGTTCAAGGACCTGTTCCTCGGCGCCGAGCGCAGGGACTACTCCCGGGCCACCACATCGCAGAAGTGCGTCCGCGCCGGCGGCAAGCACAACGACCTTGAAAATGTTGGCTTTACGCGGCGGCATCATACTTTTTTTGAGATGCTGGGTAACTTCAGCTTTGGCGACTACTTCAAGCGCGACGCCATCGCCTTCGCCTGGGAGCTGGTCACCAGCCCAGAGTGGTTTGGCATCCCCAAGGACCGCCTCTACGTGACGATCTTTGAAGGCGCGGACGGCGTCGGGCGCGACGATGAGGCCGAGGGCTACTGGATCGAGGCCGGCGTAGCGAAGGAGCGCATTTTTCAATTCGGTTTGAAGGACAATTTCTGGCAGATGGGCGAGACCGGCCCCTGCGGCCCCTGCTCGGAGATCTTCTACGACATGGGCCTCGAAGCCGCCGAGACCCCCGGAGTCGATAAGCCGTTTGGCCAGGACGACGCCCGCTACGTCGAAATCTGGAACCTGGTCTTCATGCAGTTCGACCGGAGTGCGGTGGTGGATGGGGCGGGCAAGACCAGCTATAAACTCACTCCGCTGCCCAAGCCATCGATCGATACCGGGATGGGGCTGGAGCGCGTGGCTGCTGTGCTGCAAGGGAAGGTTTCCAACTTCGAGACGGATTTGTTTACGCCGTTGATTGAGCGGGCGGCGGAGTTGACGGGGTCTCCAGGTAGCGAGTTGGCGAGTTGGCAAGTTGGCGAGTTAGCGGGGCTAGTTGGTAATGCCAGCCTTAGAATTATCGCTGATCACGCGCGCGCGACGACTTTCCTCATCAATGACGGTGTGCTGCCGTCGAATGAAGGCCGCGGCTACGTGCTGCGGAAGATTCTGCGGCGCGGCATTCGGCATGGGAGGCTGCTGGGACAGGAACAGCCGTTTCTCTATCAGATGGTTTTTGCAGTGCGGGATTTGATGAAGGGGGCTTACCCGGAGTTGATCGATTCAGCTGCGCGCGTGGCCAAGGTGGTTGAGGCGGAGGAGAGGCAGTTTACGCGAGTTCTAGAGCGTGGTGCCAAAGAACTCGAAGACTATCTTGGTGGGCTCAGTATACCCGGTGCCATTGCGATAAACCGGTTGGTCAATGGGAAACCTGAGTTGGCAGATCGCCTTCTGAGGGCAACGAGTGGGCTTCTGAACAATGAGACCGCCTATCGCGAAGCTGTACTGTCCGAGGCCAAGAAGCATGTTCCTGATGACGCATACGAAAGATTCAAGGAGGAATACGAGGCTTCTGCTCCCGAGAATCGTATCGTGTCCGGTAAAGATGCATTCCACATCTTTGAAACATACGGTCTCCCGCTTGATTTCATGGTGGACGCGGCTCGTGATGCGGGAATCGGCTTCGACCATGAAGGTTTTGAAGCTGCTCGCGCTGAAGAGCAAGCGCGCGCACGCGCCAGTTGGAAGGGCGGCAGCCAGAAATCCGCCAGCCCGGCTTATCGCGAACTGCCGAAGACGGATTTTCTGGGCTATAAGCAACTCACAGCCGCAAACGCCGAAGTCCTCGCCATCGTGAAAGACGGCGCAGGCGTTCCCGCAGCCAAAGCCGGTGATTTGGTTGAGGTTGTGCTCGATCAGACGAGCTTTTATGGCGATTCCGGCGGCCAGACGGGCGATACGGGCTGGTTCACCTCGGCGGATGGGAATACGACTGTCGCCGAAATCCAGGGCTGCGTGCTGCCGGTGCAGGGCGTTCGCGCGCACAAGGCTCTGCTCAAGCAGGACCTTGCGGTCGGCGACATCGTCCGCACCGTGGTGGACGGAGAACGCCGCAACTCCATCCGCCGCAACCACACCGGAACCCACCTGTTGCACGCCGCGCTCCGCCAGGTTCTTGGGCTCCACGTGAAGCAGGCCGGCTCGCTGGTCGAACCTTCGCGGCTGCGCTTCGACTTCTCCCACTTTGCCCAGGTGGCCGATGAGGAGCTTGAGGAGATCGAGTCCATCGTCAACCGCGAGGTGCTGGCCGATGCGCACGTCGAAACCCTCGAAGATGTGCCCATCGACGTAGCAGTCAGCGAGTACCACGCCATGGCGCTCTTCGGCGAGAAGTATGGCGATAATGTGAGGGTTGTGAAGTTGTCGGATGGCTTTTCGACCGAGCTTTGCGGCGGCACACATACGCGGGCCACGGGCGAGATTGGCCTCGTGAAGATTGTCAGCGAAGGCTCCGTCTCCTCCGGCGTCCGTCGCCTGGAGGCCATCACCGGTTTCGGCTCCCTCGACGCTTTCCGCCAGGACTTTGCTGTTTCCCAAATCGCGGCGCAACTTGCCCCCGCGCCTGCCGGCAGCAGCCCTTCGGAGGCCTTCCGCGCCAAGCTCGCCAGCCAGGAAGACGAGCTCAAGCGCCTCCGCCGCGAGCTGGAAGAAGCCCGCATGAAGTCCGCAGCCGGCGCGCTGGACGAGGCGCTTGCCCGCTCCGTAGACGTGAAGGGCGTGCGCCTGGTAACGCTCCGCGCCGACACGCTGGAGCGCGGCCAGTTGCGGACTCTGGTCGATAATTTGAAGCAAAAACTCGGCGAGGGCGTAGTGGTACTGGCCTCCGCCCAACCGGAAGGCAAAATCGCTCTCATCGCCGGGGTCACGCCGGGCCTTATCAAGCGCATTCAGGCCGGCAAGCTGGTGGGCGCGGTGGCCAAACTGGTAGGCGGCTCCGGCGGCGGCAAACCCGAGATCGCCGAAGCCGGCGGCAAGGATGCTGCGCAGATCGACGCGGCGCTCCAGGCAGCGCCGGGGCTCGTCGCCGAGTTGCTGGGGTAAGGCGGCTGGTTGGGATTCGTGGTTTCCCACCCTTTCGCCCGACCACCCCACGGACGAAGACCTGTCCCTCCACCCCGGTGCGGGGGTCCCGGCAAGGCGAAAGGATGGGGCACGGAGCTTTTGTAGCGCATCCGACAGGGGTTCTATCCAGACATAACTCGCTGACGCTAGTGATGATGCTCAGGATGACAGCCTTGGGGCCAAATGCCGTAATCTGTGCGCATGGAAATCGAGGACCGGGAACCCGCGAAGATCGCCAGCCTGCGCCGCCAATTGCTCGCGTGGTATGCCCGTAACCGGCGCGATCTGCCCTGGCGGCGCAGCGCCGATCCCTACGCCATCTGGGTCTCGGAGATCATGCTGCAGCAGACCCGCGTGGCCGTGGTCGTCGAGCGCTACAAGGCCTTCATGGCGCGCTTTCCCACGCTGCTTTCGCTGGCCCTGGCCCCCGAGCAGGAGGTGCTGGCGCTGTGGAGCGGCCTGGGCTACTATCGCCGCGCGCGCATGCTGCACAAGGCGGCGCAGTATGTGGCCGGCCATCACCAGGGCAACCTGCCGGTAAGCTCCGGCGAGCTGCGCCTGCTTCCGGGCATCGGCGCCTATACGGCAGCCGCCATCGCCAGCATCGCGCACGGCGAACGAGTGGCCGTGGTGGACGGCAACGTGGAGCGGGTGCTGTGCCGGCTGGAAGGCTGGGAGGCTGGAAGCCGCAAAGGCGGCGGCGCCGCCCTCAGGCGCAAGATTGACGATCTGGCCGCTCAGCTCCTGGATCCCGCGCAGCCCGGCGACTTCAACCAGGCGGTCATGGAATTGGGAGCGACGCTCTGCCTGCCCCGCAATCCCCAGTGCCTGGTGTGCCCGCTGGTCTCCCACTGCGAGACCCAGGGCGAGCACAAGACGCCGTCGCGGCCGCCGATGCTGAGCCGCGAGGTGGCCCATGCGCTCTCGGTGCGGATGGGCCAGAATCCTGAGAACGGACCCGGACAGAGCGGCCGCGAGGTGCTGCTGGAGCAGCGGGCCGCCGCGCTGACCGTAATGCCGGGGTTGTGGGAGCTGCCCACACTGCTCGACCCCGCCGTCCCCGAGCAGGAATTGCGCATGACCGTCCGCCACGCCATCATGCAGGTCAACTACTACGTCCGCATCCGCACCGTTTTTGAAGACGACATCGACGCAATGACCGTCCCCGGCGGCGAGCGGCGCTGGATTCCGCTCGGCGAAGCGGCTGGAATGGCGCTCACCGGCCTGGCCCGCAAGGTGCTGACCCGTGCGCATCTGCTGGCTGCTGCGTCGCGGGACGACGACGTGCTCTGAAGGGGGTCCGTGCTCAGTAGTAGTCCGCGCAGCTCAGGTAATACCCGCATTGCGTGCAGACCAGCTTGCAATGGTGGCCGGTGAGCCGGTGTCCGCAATTGGGGCACACCTGGCAGTGGTGATCGACCGGCGGCGCATTCGGCTGAGTGTTGGGATCAACAGCCTCATCGTGGCTGAAATCAACCGTAAAATCGGGATCGAGGGCGCGGGGCCGCTGCGGCAACATGCCCGACAGATTAGCATAAGAGGAAAGCATTCTGCGCCGCGGCATCCCCGCAGGCTCCTGATGCATCAACTTCATAACGCCGCCCGGACTTCCCCTTGGCGGCGCACCAGACACAAACAACCGAATTTCAAATTCCCCCAAGGAGGGACAATGGCAAGCAAGGCTAGTGCGGTTTGGACAGGTTCACTGAAGGAAGGCAAGGGCACCATCTCGACGGCGACGGGCGTGTTGAGCAATGCGAACTACTCCTTCGCCACGCGGTTTGAAGGCGCCGACTCGGGCACCACCCCAGAGGAGCTGATCGCCGCGGCCCACGCCAGTTGCTTCTCCATGGCTCTGGGCGCGCAGTTGGGCGGCGCGGGACTGACGCCGACGAAGATAGAAACCCAAGCGGCAGTCACCCTGGCCAAGGTGGGCGACGGTTTCGCCATCACCAAGATCGCGCTGACTACCACCGCCCATGTGCCCGGAGCTTCCCAGGAGGTCTTCGACAAGGCCGCGGCAGACGCCAAGGCAGGCTGCCCCATCTCCAAGCTCTTTGCCAACAACACCGAAATCGTCCTCGACGCCAAGCTGGTGTAAGCGCAACGCAAGTGCCGTGGCCGGGGCGCAAAGTCCCGGCCTTTCCGGCTTGTTTTCACAGACAAAATTTGACACTGGGTCCCGCTTTTGCGAGACTCGGAATTGCTGCCGGTTCAGCAGAAAGCGCTGAACTTGTATACCGTGCCGAAGTGGCGGAATTGGCAGACGCGCGTGGTTCAGGTCCACGTACTCGCAAGGGTGTGGGGGTTCGAGTCCCTTCTTCGGCACCAAAAGTCCCGCAAGATATTGATTCAATTTGGCTTGCAAGGAGTTGAGAAGGCTTCCTAACAGTCTTCCTACAGCGTGCTTCATAAATAGGTTCGGCCTCAAGTTAGTTACTTTTGCGAGAGGGCCGCATTTTGTTGAATTTCTTGTATGGGCAAGAAGCGATTTGAGTTGTTGACGGATGCGCAGTGGACGTTGATTGAGCCGCTGTTGCCAGAGCCAAGGCGGCGCAAGGACAATCGGGGTCGTCCCTGGGCATCGAACCGGGCTTGTCTTGAAGGCATCTTGTGGGTGCTGCAAACCGGGGCGGCGTGGCGGTTTTTGCCCGACGAGTTCCTTTCGCCCTCGACCTGCTGGCGGCGGCTGAGGCAGTGGGAAGAGGAAGGCGTTTGGCTCTCCGCGTGGCGAGCCCTGCTGGGAGCGCTTGACGATGAGGGCTTGTTGAAGTGGGACGAGACCTTCCTGGACGGCAGTTTCGCGCCGGCCAAAAAGGGGGCGCCGCCGTCGGCAAAACCAAGCGTGGCAAGGGCACGAAGTGGATGGCACTGGTCGACGGTCAGGGTCTTCCGCTGGGAGTTCGGCTTGAAAGTGCCTCTCCGGGAGAAGCTACGCTTGCAGAAACCACGCTCGCTGAAGTCCGCGTCCCCAGAAAGAAAGGCCGTCCGCGGCAAAAGCCGAAGCACGTGATCGCGGACCGGGCCTACGACTCGGACCCGCTGCTGTGCTAGGTCGATCCGATAGCTACTGGGTGGAAGCGGCCGATCGTCGACGGCCCCCGTTTCAAGGCGGCGGCAATTGCCGCCGCCTTGAAACCCAACTCCAACTGAGACTGAACGTACACCCGCTCAGATAAACTCAACTGTTCATAGAACTTGCCCATGCAACATTATCCCAAATCGAAATGTTGCACTTCGAGGTTGAGCGCGGCATCATTTTTATAACACAGTAATATTAGAGGACCTGATACAAAATGCGAGTCTCCCGTCGTTTTGACGGAGGACTCGCCATGTTTCCTTTCTAGCGTGTTACCAGCCTACGGCAACAACCAGAGTATGTGGTGTCGAGCACGATACGTCGCTCGAGTCGCCGCCCGAATCGTCATACGGGAAGCCATACTGTTGATAGTTGATGGCGTTCTGATGCCAGAACTGAGCATAGAAGTTCGCCGAAGCTGCCAGATAGTAGGTGTTGGGGTTGCCCCATATCGCGTTGGAAACCACCGCCCCAGCTGAGTTAAAGGTTCCAGGTCCCGCAATGTGCCTGTTGATTGCGGCGGAAAGTCCTGGATAATTCCCCAGGCCGCTTGCATTGTCTCCCGCCATCGGAACGGCGCTGAGCGGGTTGGTTGCCCATACCTCATCGATATACGCGGTGTAGTAATCCTCGTACTCGCCACCGGCATTGAACAAGACCCCAGGATTGGGGATCGAGTACGGAGCCTTCAACTGGGCCAGCACTGGGAAGGGCTGAGGTACCGAGGTGGCGATGCGCTGGAATGTAGCAGACCGGTCTTCGGCGAATGTCGCGGCATTTTCGCCAACCGCGATATTGGTTCCGTCAGCGCAGGTCAGATTGAATGCCAACTTGACAGCAAATGCATCGACGCGCGTTGTGTCGCCATTGAAGAATGTAGCGCCGATAGTGTACTCGATGAAGTCGACGTACGGGCTGCTCAAGCCCAGGGGTCCAAGATAGAAGCTCATGCGCCCCGAAGCACCTGCGGGTATGGCGATGTACGGCTGAGCCGCGACCGTATTGCTGGTAGCGACTCCGTTGATGCTGGTGCTCCACCAAACCTGATCGTCCGGATACCGTCCATTTGTTCTGTTCAGAACCTTGAACATCATGACGTCACCGGCAGGCGTGGCCGGAATACCGCTTGCATCAAAGAAGGGCGCGTTCGAGCCGAGAGCCAGCGTTGTGGCGCTGACCGGACCAGTTGGCGCCGAGTTTCCGGACGGACTGGTGGCCACGACCTGATAGTAATAGGTCGTCGAAGCGGCTGCTACAACATCCTGATAGGCATTGGACTGTGTGCTGCCGATGGAATTGGAAGCCGCCGGCGTGAATGTGGGCGTTGTGCTCCGGTAGATCTTGTAGGTTACCGGGGCCGGGAGTGTGCTCTCCGGGAAGACCAGATCGACTTCGGTGGCGCCGACTGCCGTCGCGGTCAATACGGCGGGAGGAGCCAGTGTTTGAGCGCTGACCTGCTGCGAGTACACAGCCGATCCGCCATCCTCATCAACCGCTTGTATAACGTAGTAATAGGTTGACGAAGCTGGAAGGTTGGTGTTGTAGAATTCCGTCCCCGCCAGATTGCTGGCAATCTGATTGGTCAAAGCCGGAACAAATCCGCTGGTTGCGCTGCCGTAGATGCTGTACGTGACGTTTGTGCAGTTGGCAGGGGTGTTAATGGACGTCCAACTCAGCGCGATTGCGCTGGAGGAAGCCGTAGTTGCCCCAAAGTTGGTCGGCGCCGACGGCGGGATGGCGATGCACGACGTGGCGGAATGAGTCGTATCGCTGGCTTGTGTCGAAGCCGCCGACAGGCCGACTGAGTCAACCGCAACCACGGCGTAGTAGTAAGTTGTCGAAGGCAGAAGACCCGTATTCGAGTAACTCAATCCCGTCAAACTGCTGGCGATCAAATTGCTCGGCCCAGGCGTAAAGCAGCTGGTGGTGCTGGCGTAGAGGTTATAGGTGATGGAGCAGTTGGGCGGAGCTGTAGCTGCCTTCCAGTTCACACCGATAATGCTGGGGGAGGAAGCCAAGGCTGTCAGCCCAGTTGGTGCCGCGGTGGGAAGGAGAGTGCAAGCACTGGCAGCGCCGCGAATCTCGATGCCGGCTGCTTCGGGCTGGTTTGTGCTTCCTTTGGTGTAATTGACGACGATTTGACCGGAACTGTTTGCCGTGGCCGTGAACTGCTCGACCAGGGCCGCGTTCTCACCGACCAGTGCAAAGATGTCAAGGTTGGAAAGAACCGTTGTTCCGTTGATCGCTACGTTAAAGACACGCTTCCCTGCCGCGAAGAAATACGTCTCGGCAAAGTGCAGCAGCACGGTGTACTGCGCGCCGGGAGCAAGGCCTGGAATCGTGTAGGTATATGCTCCGGTGCGTTGCGTGAGGTACACAGCCATCGGCGCGGCATTGGTGACACCTGTTGTTACCACTGGACTTGTCGAGGTAGAGGTTCCACCTCCGGTGAAGAATTCCTCCGCAACAAAGGATGCATCACCGCCTGTTGCATTGCTTACCGCAGGACCGCCAAGGTTGATGGCTACGATCTCTGTTGAGGAAGAGTTTGGAGAAGTTTTAGCGGATGCTTGTGCCGAGGGCGCCGATGCGCCATCCGCGTCGATCGCCTCGACGACGCAATAGTAGGTCGTGGAGGGCGCGAGGCCGGTTATGGTGTAGCTCGGACTCGTCAGCCCGCTTGCGGCAAGGTTCCCTGTGCCAGGGGTGAATCCCGAGGTTGTGCTGCAGTAGGCGCTGTAAGAGCTGATGGTGCAGTTGGCGGGAGGGGCATCTGCAGACCAAATCAAGCTGGTGGAACTGGAAGAAATTGCCGTCGCCGTCAGCCCGTTTGGCGCCGCAGGAACGGTGGTGCAGGATATGTTAGCTAAAGTTGTAGCTTGTGCCTGCGGCGAGATCGGCGACATGCCATAGGCGTCGACTGCCCTTACCAGGTAGTAGTAAGTTGTCGATGGCGCGAGGCCAGTGATGGTATAACTGGTGCCCGTTATACCGCTGGCGATTACGGTAGTCGGATTTGCCGTCGTTCCGCCGTAAACGGTGTAGGAGCTGATGGTGCAGTTAGCAGGTGGAGTAACCGCCGTCCAGCTCAATCCGATAGCGCTGGAGGAAGAAGCCGTCGCCGTCAGCCCGGTGGGCGCTGAAGGAACAGCACTGCAGGAACCAGCCAGTGTCGTTGCCTGGGCTTGCGCCGAGGCCGGCGATGTGCCGTCCGCGTCGACCGCCGCTACCTTGTAGTAGTAGGTCGTCGAAGGCGCGAGGCCGCTGTTGGTGTAGCTGGGGCTGGTCACACCGCTGGCGATTACGGTAGTCGGATTTCCTGTCGTTCCGCCGTACACGGTATAGGAGCTGACGGTGCAGCCTGTCGGAGGAGTTGGCGCCGTCCAATTCAAGCCGATGGCGCTGGAGGACGTTGCCGCCGCCGTCAGACCCGTCGGCGCCGCGGTAACCGCGCCGCAAGAAGCTGCAAGCGTGGTGCCGCTACCCTGCGCCGAGGCTGCCGATGAGCCGTCCCCGTCAGCCGCTTCTACCTTGTAGTAGTAGGTTGTCGAGGCAGCCAGACCTGAATCCGCATACGACGCGCTCGTCAGGCCCGAGGCGATCTGATTGCTCGACGAAGGCGCAAAGCCGGAGGTCGTGCTGCGGAAGAGGTTGTAGCTTACCGTGCAACCCGATCCGGCAGTGCTGGCGCCCCAGGTCACGCTGATTGCGCTGGAAGACGTTCCCGTTCCCGATGGCGTTTCAGGGACGGTTGGAACCGCAGTGCAACTGCCGCTCGAACCACCCCAGGAGCTTAGATCGCTGAGGATGGCGCCGGACTGCGCCGTTGTGCCGCCATTATCAACCGTGCCGTTGTTCGAGGCGATGGTATAGGTGATTTGGCCGCTTCCCGCCAGCCAAACCGTAAGCGCGTCGGTGAATTTGACTCCAGAGGCCACAGGTGCGGCGATTCCGCTGTTGGCAATGATGTCCACTCCCTGATTGAAGTAGGAGTAAACGCCAATGCCGTAACCCAGGTGAGAGGTGACCGTCGGCGCTACGTTGTAGGAGGCATAACCGTCAACGCCGTTATCCATCCACGCAGCCTCGCTGGGCACGTCATAGGGCATTTCGCTCTGATAGAAGATGGTCTCGCCGCCTTCACCATTCCACACGACCTGCTCTTCTTCGAAGTGCTCAACAGCAAGGCCCAGGGCCGTGACGTTGTCGCCATTGACAACCAATCCATGCATGGCGACATTGCCCGTCCAGGTCGCGTCCGTCCCGTGATCCGCGCGCCACGCCCAGATGTTGTCCAGGATGACGTTGTCGCTGTCGATCTCCATAGCCGTGGCGGCGGTTCCCGCCGTTGCTCCGCCGATGCGGAAGTAGACGTCATTAATCGACGTCGGGTCGCTGGCGTGGCTGACGCGCGATCCGCCCGCGACGCCAACCTGCAAGAGCACCGGCGAGTTGACCGGGCCGGCGTCAATGAGCAATCCGGCGAGCTGCACTCCGTCCACGTCGGCAACCGTGATGGCCGCCGTTCCCGACTGCGGAACCAGGGTCGGATAACCGAGTCCCAGCACGATGGTCTTCGCGTTGGTGACGTTGATGGCCCCGGAATACTTGTAGATGCCGGGGGTCAGAATCAGGTTTTCGCCTGAAGCCAGCGCGGAATTGATCGTGGCCAGCGAGGTTGAAGGCGTGGCGATCAGGAAGGTGCTGATGGCCAAAGAGTAGCCGGTGCCCAGGCCGCCATTGGCGGTCCAGTCCGTGCCCGACGAGTTGGTCAGCACGGTTGGCACAAACACGTTGTAGTTGCTGCTGCTGTCAACATATAGGTAGGGCTTTTCACGGCTGACAGGAGTCGTGGCCAGCGTGGTGTTGGCATTTGCCGCGGTGCCGAATGAGTTGCTTTGCGCCGGGGCTCCTTTCACGCCGGAGAAGACGAAGTTCCATACATACCCCGCCCAGCTCCCAATCGAGCTGTTGCGCGTATACCACTACTGCTGCGAGCAGGCATTCACTTTCCCGGTGATCTGCGAGTCGCTGATGAATCCGCCGCTGGCCTCGCCGCAGGAGGTATTCGTCAGCTCCATTCCACCCGAGTTGTCCACAAGCATGCGCCGGAAGGCCGCACCCTACGAAACGCCCCATTGATAGGCGCCTGACGGGGCGGTAATTCGCATATTCCCAATGGAACGCCAGAAATTGGTCGTCAGATTCCCATTGGAATCCGTCTGATTCGAGTTCAAATAGCCGCCGCTAATATGAACGGCGCTGGTTGTCTCGCCCAGGCCGGCGACGGACTCGTAGTACCCCACCTCGGCCTCAACCGCGCTGTACGTGCCCGGCTTAAAGAGCACCGCATAGCGTTTGGTGTCGAACTGGGTGTTGGTATTCAGTGTGTTGAGCGTCGAATTGATCGACGATACCGAATAGGTGGTGTCAAAAACGTAAACGTTGGGGCCAAAGATCGTGCCGTTCTGTGCGAAGGCCGAAGAGCCGCAGAAGAGGATCACCACGAGAGCCAGGCAAAACAACATCTTGCTTGCAACAGTGGTTTGAGATGTGCGATTTTTCATCAAGAGTCACTCCGAAAACAATTGTTATTGAATTGGCTGCGGCGCGAAGGGGTGCCGGTGCGTTTGAACCGAAGGCAATTCAAAACCAAACCACGGCGTTCCGCTCACTTTCTGCGGAACGTGGCGTCCTTGTTGCCGATGAAAACTACATCGGCGCCGGCACGGGGAGGTCCAAGAACACCATGTGGATAGAGTGAACAGATCCAAGAACACCAAATAGTCGCTGTCGCCTTCATCGGTAGAACATAAAGGCTGAACACCGATCTTCCGGGTTTTGGATCGTCGAGCGCGAGTGTAGCAACCCGTTTCTGGATTTGTCATATAAATTGGAAGTGAATTAGAAGTGAATAATTCGGTATGCAGAAATGAACATTTTCGACGACTCCGAAT